>JAHHHV010000065.1 GCA_019359155.1 Pegethrix bostrychoides GSE-TBD4-15B | reverse complement strand
CTGTGCGACGAGTATCACAGAGGTCGGCAAAGGCTTCGACGATAGCAAGTTGAGGCATCGAGGTCAGGGTTTGAGAGATGGCCTAACTACCATATCAGTTTCACAATTGGAATGAAATAGCCCTGACTGAGAGTGTCTTCATGGATAACTCAGAATTTCTAATTCCATTGCTTACAAAACTTAGGGAAAAAGGCATTGAATTAAGTATTGATGATTTTGGCACAGGCTATTCTTCCCTTAGTTATCTCCATCGACTGCCTGTCAATCATCTTAAAATTGATCGGTCGTTTATTAGTGGTCTAGGTCAAGGAGAGGAGAGTTTAGCTATCGTCAAAGCGATTCTAACGCTATCTCATCAATTAGGGCTAGAAGCGATTGCAGAAGGTGTAGAAACTCCTGAGCAGCTTGAGTGTCTGAAAAGCCTTGGTTGTGATGCTGCTCAAGGATATTTATTTGCAAAAGCTTTGCCTCAAACGCTGGTTGAAAGACTACTTCAGTTGGCATTTAGTGAAAATGCACCAACCCCATGGGTGTACCTTTAAGAATCTCTAGAGACTTTCAACAAAAGATTTATCCATCAATTGGTAATGAGTGCGTTTCTGATGCATTCAATGATTCATGCCCTTTAGCGGCTTTGTTGCATAAACAGTACGAGATAGGGGTAAAATATCACCGATTGAGAAGCCCTACCCTGGTAAGCCCAATAGCTGCAAAGTGGAAATCTAAGTCTGAGGAGTTGAGCAAGAGTAGTTCTCAAATTATTTATGCAACAAAGCCCCTCTGCTCTAAAGTAAGTTTATCAGAAGTGTCAGATTAAGTCTTGTCTATTACATTTTAGCGATCTTGCGTACCACTCCGGCTTTGTTTGGACTGTTCTCTATTGTGGTGCTGTTGGCGAATCATCTGCCTTCTAACTTGCGTCACTCTGGGTTGCAATCTGCTTGGTATCAGAAATCTTCACTCACCTTTAGTGATGCTCTAGCCTCTGTACGACAACGATTCTGGCAGGTGCGACTTTTTCATACTTCTACTCAAACAACCAACATTGTAAAAGTACCGCAGGCTCTACTGGACTGCTGGTCTAGCCTCTTGTGCTACGCGGCCTAAATGGATAAAGTCGAGTTCAGATGCCCTTGAGTTTAAGCTAAGCTGCGGTTAGCTTTTGGTAGGCGGCAGCTAGGGCAAATCGGTCAC
This sequence comes from Pegethrix bostrychoides GSE-TBD4-15B, assembly GCA_019359155.1. Classification (GTDB taxonomy): domain Bacteria; phylum Cyanobacteriota; class Cyanobacteriia; order Elainellales; family Elainellaceae; genus Elainella; species Elainella bostrychoides. The sequence continues at coordinate 182,412 of JAHHHV010000065.1, read as the reverse complement.
CAACATTGCCGGGAAACAGCACCACGGGTAGATTCGGGAACTGAGGATGCTCAGCGGCAGTGGTGATCACCGAAACCCCCGGCAAAATCTGCCCCAGCAGTCGCGCCGACCGCAGCGCCAGTCCGTCACTTAGCGTATCGTTGGAGGTGATGCCGCCCTTGCTGACCAAAAAGCCCAGATCTGCAGGCAGCCCGCGCAAAATATCCATCAGCAGCTTGGAGACCGCCACGCCAAAATCGAGTCGAGTTTGGGCATCGACAAAGCTTAGCTCTTGGCGGCTCGTAAAAATAACTGGCGTTCGGCCTGCGGCATGACTCTGGTGAGCCTGCGCCAGCGTCTGGTCGAGCAGGTCATGCTGAGCTTGCAGCTCCGCCACGTTGACCTCAATCGCCTGCGTTCCGGGCAGCTTCAGCAGTTCTTCTAGCTGCTCAGTCGTTTTTTTGACATGCGACCCGACAATCACCGCTCCCGGCTTGCCGCCCCGCACATACTGCGCCATTGACTCTGAGGCCACGGGCTGAGGCGGCAGTGCGGCTAAGGCCGTGAGTAAACTTGCCGCGCTACGAAACAGAAAGCGTTTGCCCTGCGCCGAAGCCGTCAATAAATCTTGAGCAAACCGATCTAGATCCGCCTGAGTTTCTGCATCCACCGCTACGCACTGATTGTCATGTAGCTGCATCAGGCGCTCCAGTGTACCTGAGCGAATTTCGCCCAGCAAAAAGCGCTCCACCTGCTCTGCTGAGATCCTCCCCTGCGTTTTTTCGGCCACGTAGTCAGGCAGATAGCTGTGCCGATAGCCAAACACTGAGTCTTGAGCAAATTCAGTCTGGTGAACGGGAGTGGGAACGCCATTCACCAGCAAATAGTGAACGCTATCTTTCGTAAAACGCCCGCCCTCAAAAAAGGCAGGTGTCAGAAAATGAGCGTCAAATGCCCCTAGCTCTGCGGCAATCGCATCTGTTTCGAGCGGATAATGTCCGCGCAGCGTCGAGTCAGAGCGGCTGACCACCAGAAACTCCTTGACCTCTGACTCTTGCAGCGCCTGCTTCAGATTTCGGCAAACCTCTCGCACGGTGGCCAGCGCCTGTTCGGGCGACATGGCGCGACTGTTGGTGAGTACAAAGAAAATTGGCGACTGATCGGCTAGCCCTAGCTTCAGCGTTTCGACATCCCATCGCATCAGCAGCAAGCAGCTATGAACCGTCTGTGATCCGGTCGGATCATCATCGAGCACAATAATTTTGGGTGAGGTCATCGCGCCATCCGCAAGTCAGCATCGATTATTATAGGCGGTGGCGGTGACTTGAAATTGGCGGGCTCTAAATTGGCAGCCTCGCCAGCCAGCCGCAATACTGACTTTCGATAGAGGCTCTGCGGCTATCGAGTTGATTAACCTGAGCAAATAATCACAGTCAGCAATCACAGGCACCGACAGAGAAAACTCATGAGCAGCGAATTCAAAAAGGGCGACAGAGTGGAATGGCAGAGCGCCCAAGGGAAAATCGTCGGCACGGTTCAGAAAAAGTTGACAGAACCCATTCAAATTAAGGGGCACTCGGTCAATGCCTCTTCATCAGAGCCGCAATACCTTGTAAAAAGCGAAAAAACGGGCGCTGAAGCTGCTCATAAGCCAGATGCACTCAAGAAAGTTGAGGATTGATATCGGTGAAACGGCGTGATGCAAAACTTCAAAGCGGTTGTAACCATGACGGTCAAAGAGCTAGAATTCTGTCTCAAAAGCCTAGTGGTGACATTCATGATCCTCTGAAGTAGCCAAACGACAGGCTGCGCGTCAATGCTCAAACACATTCTGGTATTGCAGCAGATCGAGCGCCGCAATCGTTGGCAGACAGGCAAAACAGTCTTGCGCCAGCTGCCAGCGCTGCTCGCGTTTGAGCATTTCAGTGAGCTTTAGCCGCAGGTTAAGCAAATAGCGCACGTCGTTGGCTGCATATTTGAGCTGCTCATCAGAGAGATTGGCGGCATTTCCCCAGTCTGAGCTTTGTGCTGATTTATCTAACTCGACGCGCTCTAGCTCAAGGACGACATCTTTCAGGCCATGTTTGGGGCTGTAGGTTCGAGCCAACTTGCTCGCCAGCTTCGTGCAGAATACTGGATTGACCTGAATTTGCAGATGGTGGCGGAGCGTGGCTAGGTCAAACCGCGCAAAGTGGAATACCTTGACAGTCTGGGGCGATTCTAAAAGCTGCTTCAGGTTTGGCGCTGCTGTTTGCCCCGCCTGAATCCGCAGGGCGCAGACCAGGCCTGTCGGGTCGCAGAGCTGCACCAAACAGAGCCGATCGCGCTGGGGGAGAAGCCCCATTGTTTCAGTATCGACTGCCAGTGCCTCGGCTTTCAAGTACTGCTGCAAGAGACTATCCGACAGATCGCCGTCACAAACTTGAAACTCTTCCACAGATTTCTGGCCCTGCTCCCCATGATTGATCTCAACTATTGTAGAAGCTGTTTGGGCAGGTTGTCTGGAAGTGAAACACTAGCCATCCGACTTAGCGCTTGATAAAAATCTGCGTGAAGTAGTACTCGCCACGACTGTTTTTGGCGACTCCAATCCCGGTCAGATTAAAATTGCCGACAATATTGTCTAGATGCCCTGGGCTATTCAGCCAACCCGTCACAGCCTGAGCGCCGGGACTCTCAAACCCAAAATTGTAGGCGACGTTTTCGGCAGCGCTGCGGTAGCGAATTGTCTTGCCGATAGTTTTGACCCGACCCTCAAACCCATCGTGGCTGATGTCGCCACTGTTCGCCATATCCTGGCTGTGACGACGGGCTTGGCGCGTGATGCTGCTGTTGGTGCTCAGCGCTGCCAGACCTTGCTGCTGGCGATATCGATTGATCTGCCGAAACACCGACTTTTCGAGCGCGGCTGTGGCAGAGGCACTGGCGCGTTTGCGGGTGGCGCGCGTCGCTGCTGTTGGCTTGAGTGGAGCAGGTTGGGTACTGCGAATCGGCTGAGCGTTGAGCGCAGAAGCAGATGATGTTGCCAAGTTAATCATCAGAGTCACCTCAGGGCGCTAGTTGCAACCCTCAGACTAATCAAAGCCGATGTGATCTGCCTGTGATCTCGATCGACCGTCGGCATCCGTCCTAGTTCACCTCGCTCAGCGAAGTCGCTTCGAGCCGGAGTTCTGCTGTCGGATTTGGCTCGGCTGAGATTTCGTCGGCATCTCGGCTCTCGGCATCTATGATTTCAGCAGCAGTCAGTCCAACCGCAGCCCGAATTAGCCCGTGGAACAGCGGGTGGGGACGGCTGGGGCTAGACTGAAACTCAGGATGTGCCTGAGTAGCAATAAAAAACGGATGATTGGGCAGCTCGATCATCTCTACCAGCCGTCCATCTGGCGAAATTCCACTAATGCTGTAGCCCGACTCAATAAATAGGCTGCGGTAGGCGTTGTTGAACTCATAGCGATGACGATGGCGCTCATAGACCACCTCTTCCTGGTACAGCTGGCTGGCCAGACTGTTGGGGCTAATCCGACAGGCGTAGATCCCCAGCCGCATCGTACCGCCTAGATCCACCACATCTTGCTGTTCGGGGAGTAAGGCAATTACGGGGTTTTGGCAGCTAGGATTGAATTCGGTGCTGTCAGCATCCTCTAGGCGGGCAATATGACGCGCCCATTCAATCACGGCACATTGCATCCCCAAGCAGAGTCCCAAAAACGGGATATTTTGTTCGCGAGCATAGCGAATGGTGGTGATCTTGCCGTCAATCCCGCGTGAGCCAAAGCCGCCCGGAACGACAATGCCCTGTACGCCCGCCAGCAGCTTCTCCACCGTCTGTGGTTCAATCTCCTCTGAGTTGACCCAGCGCAGGCGCAGCTCAGCGTTGCAGGCAATCGCCGCATGGCGCAGAGATTCGACCACCGAGAGATAGGCATCGCCTAGCCGCACGTATTTACCGACAATCGCGATTTCGACCCGGCGCTGAGGATGCAGCAGTCGCTCAACGAGAGTCTGCCATTCTTGCAGTTCAGGCGGACGCTGTTCGAGCTGTAAGAGATCGAGCACCTGATGCGCCAGCCCTTCGCGCTCTAGATTCAGCGGCACTTCGTAGATGCTGGTGGCATCCTGCGAGGTGATGACGCATTCGACAGGCACATCGCAAAATTCTGACATCTTTTCTTTGATGCCGGGGTGCAGCGGGCGATCACTGCGGCAAACCAAAATGTCGGGCTGGATACCAATCGAGCGCAGCTCTTTAACTGAGTGCTGGGTCGGCTTGGTTTTCATTTCGCCCGCCGCCGGAATCCAGGGCACTAGCGTCACATGCGCATAGATCACGTGGGTGCGTCCGCCGACGTCTTTGCGAAACTGGCGAATTGCCTCCAAAAACGGCAGCGACTCAATATCGCCCACCGTGCCGCCAATTTCGATGATCACCACGTCTGGATGGGTGTCTTTGGCTACGCGCAGGATACGCTCTTTGATTTCATTGGTGATATGCGGAATCACCTGCACCGTGCCGCCGTTATAGTCGCCCCGCCGCTCTTTGTTGAGCACCGCCTGATAGATAGAGCCAGTCGTGACGCTGTTGAGTCGCGACATGGAGGTGTCGGTGAAGCGCTCGTAGTGCCCCAAGTCCAGGTCGGTTTCGGCTCCGTCGCGGGTCACAAACACCTCGCCATGCTGGAACGGACTCATCGTGCCAGGATCAACGTTAATGTAGGGATCAAGCTTTAAAATGGAAACCGAATAGCTGCGGGACTTGAGCAGGCGACCCAGACTGGCAGCCACAATGCCTTTGCCAATGCTCGACACCACGCCACCCGTTACAAAGACGAATTTTGTCATAAACCACCTGTCCTCTGCCTATTGCTAGCTGCTCTCCGCCAGATTTTAACGCATCTGCTGAGGCATGGCGGCTCATGAGCCGCCTGTATCTAATCAGCTCAAGTAACGTAATTTCAATCGCTGGCAGGGCTTTTTGCATAATTTTGAGGGCAGCATGTAGATTGGTTTCGGCTAAGATTCAGGTGGTTGAAGCCCAAACTATGTACCTCCAGCAGGAGTTACGATTAAGATAGAGCACATCTACACTATCGGGTGCGCTAGCTTAATCAGAAATAATGTCTTCACAATGGGAAATATAGACCCAAATCTTGCCAAGCAGACTGTAATCGAAGCCTTTGAAAAATTTGGTGAGACAAGGCGACTTTCTGAACCCAATGAAGCAGAGACTCGCTGCGATCTCATCGATCGAATTCTTACAGCAGTTGGATGGGAGTCTGGTGGTTTTGATCGGGAGGTAAGTACTGGAACAGGTGACTATGTAGATTACGTGCTGCCTTGTTCGCCTCACCCAACTCTCGTTATTGAAGCAAAGCGTTCTGGCGCATCGTTCACACTTGATGAAGCAAAATTTGAAGCTGGACGAACCCGAGCATTGACTACACTTCTAAGAACTGGGGGAAAGTCACTCAAAGATGCCTTGAAGCAAGCCGCAGGCTATTGCAATGATAAAGCAATACCCTATGCTTGCATTACGAATGGGTATCAGTGGATATTCTTTCGTGGCCTTAGCAGTGAAGCTCAAAGTTGGAATGACGGGCGGGCAATCGTATTTCCCTCTTCTGAGTCACTCACTGCCAACTTTGATGAATTTTTAGCATGTTTAGCGCCTCACAAAGTCGTTTCATCAGAACTGTCTCGACAACTTGCACGACCCACTCCTCAGGAAATTCCACGCTCCATTATTCCGTGTGAAAATCTCACTCTCAGAAGAAAACCTGTATCAGTCGACCTACTCGACTTAAGACGAGCGATTGGACTACAGTTCTTCGCGCAAATTCATGGTGTTGATCGGTCTAAAATGCTTGCAAAATGCTACGTAGAGCCAGGAGACCGACCTGATTTTAATCGCAGCCTTCAGAGGTTATTAAATGACACGCTCTCAAGTGATACAGTTGGAGGAGAGACTGTCTACGAAGGTAATACTAAGGCATTCGTTGACCAGTTGCAAAGTCTTGATATTTCTGGAAAGATCAAATATCCGATTCTAGTTGTAGGAAATGTAGGTGTTGGCAAAACAACTTTTCTTTATCGAACACTAGCCGCCTTGCGTGAGGTGCACAAGGTATCAGCAGATGAAAAAAATGTAGACTACAAAACTAAGGGTGATGCTGCAATATTTGCTTATGTCGATTTGGAGAATCAGGGAAATTTTGAAGATTTTGATGATCAAGAAATTCAACGGCAAACAGCAGCTCTCATATTGGAAAAACTGACTCAATCAGCTATCTCCACTCTAAAAAAACGTGATGATGTATCAGAAAATGCACGCAACGAAGCAGACCCAGCTAATGAAACAACGCTTAAGACAATGCTGCGCGATTGCCTTTTCAAAGAGCGAAGTAGTTCAGAAAGCTATTTCAAGCGCAATCCAGAACAATGGGATCACAGAGAATATGAGCTTATCCAAGAGTATCGTAGGGATGCGATTACATTCCTAATTCATTACATTCGCCACCTGAGGGCACGTTTCAAGCGTCGAGACGAGCTGAAGTATCCTATTCTCTTAGTTCTTGATAATCTTGACCAAGCTTCGAGTAAATATCAACGTTGCATTTACGGCTTAGCGCTGCGTCTTGCTAAGGAGACTCCAGCAGTCGCTATTGTCAGCATTCGTCAGGATACGTTTAACGATGGTCGCCAATCAAGGGGATTTTTAAGCTCTAGCCCGTTGGAATTTGTCTTTCACGTTCAGGCACCTGCTCTTGACCAATTACTACGACAGCGTGTCAAGTATATTCGTCATTGTCTAGAAAATAATAATTTACCTAAGGGATTTGGAAACTCATCCGAAGAAATAATTAAGGTCGTTGATATTATTACGAAAGGATTGCTAGACTCCCCACGCGAGGGACTGGAAGTTGTGTCTGCATTATCAGGACATAATATACGCTCTGCACTAGATATTGTACGTGAATTCATATCAGGAACTACACTTTTAAATTCCACCCCAGAACCAACAGTTGACTACTTGCTAGAAGCACTCATTGCGATGGCTGGGCAACTGGATCATCAGCTTGATCTGAAGAAAATTTTTGATGCAGATCCACATGTGCCGCCTCTTCATGCACTTCGACTCCGCTTGTTAGGTTATTACAGCTGGGCTTATGAATCGCATCCAGATAGAAGTCTTTTGGAAGCCACAGAGTCCGTTATTGCAAAATTTGCAGCTTGGGGCTACCCAGCACATAGTGTAGAGCAAGCACTTAAAGCGCTTTCCTCTCAAGGACTACTGACTTCAGTAAAAGAAAATTCTGAAACACTTTCAATACGCATGAGCATTAGCTCAATTGGTTATGCACATATTGCGCGTCTTGCCCTCCAAAAAGTTTACCGTACAGCAATGGCATTGATTAGCCGTTGGTACGCCCCAGACTTGGCTCAAGAGTTTATTCGTCAGGCAGCAGAGGCAGGTACTGAAGAGGGCACATCGTTATCTGACATAGTTGCAGCCAACTCCGTCACAATTTTTGAAGCTTACTTGGGAGCGGCGAGAGTTCGAGAAGACAAGCTTCTATCAGAAAAGTTTTCCATACAATCCTGGGTACAGGAAACTTTATCACGGTCAAATTCATGGGATGTTAATCTTCTGCCATGCAGCCAATACAATCAAGAAAAACTGAATCAAAAGAATTTAGAGATTGAACAGTTATCTTTTGATGTTACACTTCAACCTGAATTGCTGCCACGATTGCCCCGTAATCTAAAACTGCACTCATCTGTCTGGATTCCAAGAATTCTATGGGCACTTGAATATGCTGCTATCAACCGAAAAGGCCCACTAACAGCTGCAAAAATTGCGAAGATTCTTACTGAGGAGGGAGATATGGATGTACCAGATACAAATGTAGCACGTGCATTCCGGGACTTTAGAGGCAAACCTGACATTGAAGTTTACTTCGCTCGTCATGGCAAACGTTACTCGATAACTAAGGAAGGCTCTGCTATTATCCGGAGCTGCATTCAGACAGAATATAGCGATAACGACGAATGAAGCAAAAGAATCTTGAATAAAGTGATCGATTGATAAGACTATATTTCTAATTGTCAAGTTTATATGATATGTAAGTTTAAGATAACAAGATTTAAATTAAGTTAAAGATAAATAAAATAATAAAATATAGAAAAGGAAGTCTACTATGCAAGCCTACAAACTTAAAGCAAGAATTGATCAAAACGGTCAGCTTGTAATCACAGAGCCAATTGATCTCACACCTGGTGATGTAGAAGTAATTATCTTACAATCAGCAACGACCGAAGTACCTGAGCAATCAAAGAGAAGAGCCTCAGGAGTCAAGGCATTTGAAGGGCTTTTTGAAAAGACTCAACCTGCTCCATATGACTTTGATCCTGATCAGGCTAGATGGGAAGCTCTAAAAGAAAAGCACAACCTGTGAAAGTTCTACTCGATACAAACGTCATTTTGGATTTTGCGCTTGAACGTCATCTCTTCCTACAGGATAGCGAGCAGGTTTTGCAATTGGCTGAGCAGAGGCAGATTGAAGGCTTTGTCTCGGCTTCAACAATGAGTGACCTGTACTACATTATTCGCAAACAAAAAGGCCGAGACTGGGCATTTGATTTTTTGAGGCGATTGGTCACTATTTGCCAAGTTGCTGCTGTCGATCAGTCTGTAATTGCGATGGCGCTCGCCTCTGACATTAAAGATTTTGAAGATGCTATTCAGCACAGTACGGCGATTATCAATGAGATAGATGCTATCGCAACACGCAACAAGCAGGATTTCCCAGTAGATCGCATCCAGATTTTTACGCCGACTGAGCTGATTCAGAGATTCTCACTTTCCTCCTAGACGCAAGAAAATACATGAACACCCAGCTCAGCATCACAGAAGTTCAACAATTACAGCAGCTTTTTCAAGCCCCTGACAGCTCGGAGATCAACGAAATTCAAACCGCAATCGCTACGCTTGCAAAATATGAAGGTGAGCTTGAAGCCAGCTTCGACGAACTCTGGTCAACTCGTGTTGGTGATCTTGAAACCTATGCCCCGAAAGGACAATCACTTTGGAAAGTGACACTCCAAGTGCTACGTCGAGAGATCTGTGAAGACGACGGTTTTCGCGGCAAGGTCAAGGAATACACCAAAAACCCTGGTAGTGCTCCACTGCTCACTGGGGCGATCGTCTCTTTGGTTACTATTGCAACAGCTCACGGCGTTCCTATTGATCCAGCAATTGCCACAATCATTGTTCTGTACATTCTAAAAATTGGCCTGAATATTTTTTGTGAATACACTGAACCTTCAAAATCACAAAATCCTCCTGCATAGGGCATTCAACCTGCTCATTTTTGCCAAATTGAACTAGCAAATCGAGACTGAATAGCTGCGGGACTTGAGCAGGCGACCCAGACTGGCAGCCACAATGCCTTTGCCAATGCTCGACACCACGCCACCCGTTACAAAGACGAATTTTGTCATAAACCACCTGTCCTCTGCCCATTGCTAGCTGCTCTCCGCCAGATTTTAACGCATCTGCCGAGGCATGGCGGAGCGGTAGAGTGTGCAGAGGAAATTTAATGCCAAGTCGTTTATGCTGAGAGCATTAAGCGGCTATGGAATGCTGTAGATATGGTCAAGCATCGGCTTCAGGTCAGTCATGATGGAGACTCGATCCAGCTTTTCTGGCAGCGTGGCCAAACCATGCCTCGCTCTGCTCCAGCAATTCTCAGTATGGTGAGAAGCTGTTCAAGTTCTGGAGATGCCAGTATGGTAAGGACATCTGAGAGAGCTGAGAGAGCTAGAACCGTTATTAGAAGGCTCTCCGTTCGATTGCGGGCACCCTGTTGATTGCCATAGATGGGACTGAGTCTTTTAGTTCAAGCCAAATCCACTGCTCGAACTGTTCAACCCGCACCCTGAAGTCGGGAGAAACCCATTATTTCTATAGCGTCATCACGCCGGTCATTGTCTGTCCAGGGCAAGCTCATGTGATTCCGTTGGTGCCCCAATTCATCGTGCCCCAAGATGGACATGACAAACAGGATTGTGAGAATGCTGCCGCCAGACGCTGGTTAGCGCAGCAGGGACGACGATTGAGTGCCCTAAAGGTGACTGTTTTCGGTGATCACCACTGCCACTGAGCATCCTCAGTTCCCGAATCTACCCGTGGTGCTGTTTCCCGGCAATGTTGGTGACCGATTTGCCCTAGCTGCCACCCACCAAAAGCTAGCCGCAGCTTAGCTTAAACTCAAGGGTATCTGAATATCTGCTACTTGGTGGCAATCGCATTGAGACTAATCAGGGTGTCAAGCAACCGCAGGCTGCTGCAATCTTCAAACGTATTAAATTCAGAGACTACTTCATAGGATTGAAATCCAGCCTCACCTAAATATAAACCTAATGTATCTGGGTCAAAACCTACTTTATGCACATCAAATTCGTTAGTCTGTCCTCCAAATATGATTTGCATTAGGTGATGGCGTTCTTCTGGTACGAGATTTGGATTGAGGTAGAGCCAGCAGAGTGTTTGCAAATTAGGGACACTAATAAACAGCTTGCCGTTTGGTTGCAGTACGCGGTGCCACTCGCGCAGGGTATTGACTAGCTCATTGCCTAAGAGATAGTGAAAATGCTCTAAAACATGGCTGGCGTAGATAGCTTCAACCGAACCGTCGGCAAACTGGCTCAAATCGGCGGCATCGCAGACAAAATCAACTTCAGGACGAGCTTCAATATCCAGGATTTTCCAGTCTGGATGTGGGTCTTGGCCGCCGATATGTAGTCTGAGAGATGTGCTGTTCATTGTTTGAGTCTCCATGGGGTTTTACAGTTTATCCTTCAACATATTTCTGCCACATTTGAGTATAGGCATTTTCCATCTCACGCGCGAATTGACGGGTATCCCACAGCGGCGCAGTCTGGCGAGATTGCAGCAGTCGAATCTGAATGTCGTGACGCAGTGCTGCATCTTTGCCCAGCCGTACAGCCCACTCGACATATTCTTCATCCGTCCAGGCGATGCCTTCGCTCACGCCCACATTCATCAGCATCGTGTAGCTGTTGCGCGCTGCCCACTGCTGCCCCACCCGTGTTACTAAGGGCACACCCATCCAGAGTGTTTCGAGCGTCGTCGTTGCGCCATTGTAGGGGTAGGTATCCAGCACCACATCTGCTATCCCCAAGTTGGCGCGATGAGTTGGCTCACCCATATCTCGACCTAAGAAACGCAGACGGTCAGCTGCTACGCCCTCTGACTCAGCGATTTGCTCAAAGGCCTGCTTCAAGGAGGCTGCATCGCCGAGTCCTTTGATCAGCAAGTAGCTGTTGGGCAGCTCGCGCAGAATTTGCAGCTGAAGGCGGATCATCTCTGGGTGGCGCTTGCGGCCATCTTGAGAGCTGAGGTAAATCACGGCATCGGCTGGGATGTTGAGCAGGTCGCGGCGCAGGGTAGGCACGCCGACTTCAAAGCCATCGACGGCCAGATAAGTGCTGGGCAATCGCCAGATGGTCTCGCTGTAATAGTCTTGAGCGGATTCTGGCAGCACATAGGGGTCGGCGATGTAGTAATCGACGGCTGGGATACCGGAGGCATCGAAGCCCATCCAGGTGACTTGTACGGGAGCAGGCTTGAGCGCCATGACGTTGCAGGCTTCGGTGTAGGTGATGCTGTCGAGGTCAACCAGGATATCAATCTCGTCGTTCTCAGCAATATGCTTAGCAATCCCAGCCCAAGACCCATCTTCAAATTTAGCTGAGCGCGTCACGGGCTGAACAAACCAATGGTCGGTGAATTCGAGTACGTCTTTGACGTGCAAATGATAGGTATAGATATCAAATTTTTCGTAGTCGTGATACTTCATCAGCCAGCGAGCGATGTAGCCGACTGGATGCTGCTGCATGTATCGAGCAATGTAGCCAATTCTCAGCTTGCGATTAGTTCTAATGCCGAGTGAAATCGCTCTTGGTTTGCTCTCAAATATATGCTTGGCCTGAAGCTGCAAGTCGGCTTGTAGCAGACTTGCTAACTGGTTCTGCAACGGTCGATGTATGGCTGGACTATCGCTGAGGTAATAGGGATAGAATGAGCAAAAGGTGAGCAGAGTTGTATCCAATGGATCATTAGGTTGATATTCATAGTTGCCAACCACCGCCGACATCAAAAGCTTCTGCTGCTCAAATAATGCTCTCACTTCATCCCAGCACGATCCGGTTTTGAGTAGGCGCACAGCCAGAAAGCCGATAGCCGACATTTGCTCTTCAGGAGTGTGACTAGCTGCCAAACAGCGCCGTGCCAGCTCAATTGCATCTGCATAGCGTCCAGCTAGTTCATACATTTTCCCTGTCAGCTTCAGAACGCCAAGATTCTCTGGCTCATAGCGCAGGCAAACCTCTGTCAAGTAAATGACTAGATCGATAGAGAAGCGAAGATTGCGGTAGCTGAAACTATCTGCCGCTATCGAAAAAAGCTCTACGACTCGCTCATGATTTAAGTCTTGATCTAGGACAGCTTCAGCAAACTCTTTGACTCGTGGATCTGTAATCTGCTGCTCTAGGGCAATTAGCACAGTCTCTAAAAGCAGCGTTTCGTCTAGATTAGGCCAAGCTTGAGAGCTTAATAGCGACGTTAATTCTAAAGATTCTAAATAATCACCATCAAACAAATTGAGTTTGACAGCTAGCTGGACGAGATGCAGCAGATTGTCTAGATTAGCAGGTATAACTTCTCGGATATGCTGCCGGATTGCCCAAGCCATCTGCCAGTTTTCTTCAGCTTCTTGCTGTTCGGCGGCAGTTTGCAAAATTTGAGCTAACTCTGCTGTCCAAGCTTCGACCTGCTCTGGCTCCGCTGCTGAGAGTGCCATCATCCAGGTAAATTGAGCCTCGGCTTCCATACCGCTCAATAGCCGTGCTAAACCCAAATACCAAGCGTGCTGAACCGTTTCAGGTTCCTGCTCCATGAGCTGTTCGTAGAGAAATGCTGCACGGCTGTAGTCAGTTTGGGCAAGGGCTATTTGAGCCTGTTGTTGGAGAGGGCTTGTGGGCTGAGACATCAACTGATTCATAGGGAGATGAGTTCAATAGTATCGGCAGATTAGCGCTTCTGCCTGTTTAGGTGGCTTTCGTTGGGTGGCTTTCGTGACGTGAAGCGCTGGCATGACTCAATAATTCCCACTATTTTTCAATATATTTTTGCCACATCTGAGTATAGGCATTTTCCATCTCACGCGCAAACTGGCGAGTGTCCCACAGCGGTGCTGTTTGCCGCGATTGCAGCAGTCGAAGCTGAATGTCGTGACGCAGTGCTGCATCTTTGCCCAGCCGCACAGCCCACTCGACATATTCTTCATCCGTCCAGGCGATGCCTTCGCTCACGCCCACATTCATCAGCATCGTGTAGCTGTTGCGCGCTGCCCACTGCTGCCCCACCCGTGTTACTAAGGGCACACCCATCCAGAGTGTTTCGAGCGTCGTCGTTGCGCCATTGTAGGGGTAGGTATCCAGCACCACATCTGCTATCCCCAAGTTGGCGCGATGAGTTGGCTCACCCATATCTCGACCTAAGAAACGCAGACGGTCAGCTGCTACGCCCTCTGACTCAGCGATTTGCTCAAAGGCCTGCTTCAAGGAGGCTGCATCGCCGAGTCCTTTGATCAGCAAGTAGCTGTTGGGCAGCTCGCGCAGAATTTGCAGCTGAAGGCGGATCATCTCTGGGTGGCGCTTGCGGCCATCTTGAGAGCTGAGGTAAATCACGGCATCGGCTGGGATGTTGAGCAGGTCGCGGCGCAGGGTAGGCACGCCGACTTCAAAGCCATCGACGGCCAGATAAGTGCTGGGCAATCGCCAGATGGTCTCGCTGTAATAGTCTTGAGCGGATTCTGGCAGCACGTAGGGATCGGCGATGTAGTAATCGACGGCTGGGATACCGGAGGCATCGAAGCCCATCCAGGTGACTTGCACAGGAGCAGGCTTGAGCGCCATGACGTTGCAGGCTTCGGTGTAGGTGATGCTGTCGAGGTCAACGAGGATGTCAATCTCGTCGTTCTCAGCAATATGCTTGGCAATGTTAGCCCAGGAAGGGTCTTCAAATTTGACTGAGCGAGTTACGGGCTGGACGAACCAATAGTCAGTAAAATTAGATATAGTTTGTGTATGTAAATGATAGGTATAGATATCAAACTTTTCGTAGTCGTGATACTTCATCAGCCAGCGAGCGATGTAGCCGACTGGATGCTGCTGCATATACCGCGCGATGTAGCCAATTCTCAACTTGCGATTAGTTTTAATGCGCGGAGTTTCTGATTTGCGCTTTGCATTAAACACAGTTTTAGCGTGAAGCTGTAAATCAGTTTGCAAGATAGCTGCAATTTGATTTTGTAGAGGTCGATGTATGACTGGATTATCGCTGATATAATAGGGGTAGAATGAGCTAGAGGTGAGCAAAGCAATATCTAAGGGACGATTTGGATTGTACTGATAGTCAGTCGCCAGCTGAGCAGTCAGTGCCTTCTGCTGTTCAAATAGACGATGGAGATCTTCCCAACCTAGACCAGTTTTGAGCAGCCTGATGCAGAGAACACCAAGTCCTATCGCTCGATCTTCGGGAGTTTGGCAAGCCTCTACATAGCGTCTTGCGATATCTATGGCTTTGTCATAACGACCTGCTGCTTCATAACTCGTGCTCAGCAGCTTTAATGAATTCAGCTCGTTCGAGTCGTAGCGAAGGCAAATTTCGCTGAGATAGATTACTAAATCGACGAATGCTGAGTTGTTCTTGTTGTAGTTGCGAGCAGCCTCATGTGAGCAGAGTTCTATAATCAGTCTAGGTTCAAGACTCTGGGTTAGCGCTGCCTCGGTGAATTCAATTAGCCGAGGATCAGGATAGAAAAACTCTAACGCCTGTAGTACAGTGCTGAACAAGAAACGCTGGTCTAGCTCTAGAAAAGCTTGCGATTGCAAGAGTGGCGTGAGCTGCAAAGATTCCAAATAGTCACCGTCAAATAGCTCTAGCTTTACCGCTAATTGCACTAGGTGCAGCAAATTTTTCAAATCAGCAGGAGCTACCTCGCGGAGGTGCTGTCTGATCGCCCAAGCCATCTGCCAGTTTTCTTTAGCTTCTTGCTGATTGACAGCGGTTTGCAAAATTTGGACTAATTCTACTGTCCAAGCTTCGACTTGCTCTGCTGCTGCTGCTGAGAGCACCATCATCCAGGTGAACTGTGCTTCGGCCTCCATGCCGCTCAACAATCGTGCCAGTCCTAAATACCAGGCGTGCTGAACCGTTTCAGGTTCCTGCTCCACAAGCTGTTCGTAAAGAAAAGCAGCCTGATTATATTCCTGCTGGTCGAGAGCTGTCTGAGCTTGCTGCTGGAGGCTACTAGTAGGCTGAGACATCAACAGATTCGTAGGGGGATGAGTTCAATAATATCGGCAGATTAGCGCTTCTGTCTGTTCAGACGGCTTTGGTACTGTGAAGCACTGGCATGATTTTATAATTCCCCAGTCAAGCTACTTCAGGCCGTGTTGTCCGAACAGATCTGCAACCGTCAGCTCGCTGTTTAGCAAGGTTTCGGACATGAGATGGTCTTGATTCTTGAACAGCATATCTTCGTACTGACCGTCATGCCATTTGCAGACAGTGATTTGCTGAAGTTCTGGATCAACAATCCAATATTCTGAAACACCTCTAGCCGCATATTCTGTATGCTTATGGCGATAGTCTCGGTTACGATTGGCTGAACCTGGTGAAACAATCTCAATAATTAGGGCAGGCGGAGACATATCGCGAGTGAGGGTAGCACGGGCAGATCCCAAGAGGGCTACTTTTGAAGCTTTGGTGTGCAGCATCAGATCGGGCAAGCAACATTTTGCCAGTCGGCCAGACACTTCAATTTCGGTATCTTTGTAAGCAATGAGATGAATCGGAAAATATTTGAGGAGTTCTGCGAGCAGCCGTTTGGCGATGTCGTTGTTGTCGTCGCTTTCAGGCGGCATTTCAACTAATGCTCCGGTTACTAATTCGTAGCGAGTATCTGTCTCGTTGTCATAAGCCAGGTACTCATCAAAGCTCAGCCGTTCTGAAGTTGAGATTTTTGTCATAGAAGATGTCTAGCAAAATCAACATACTGCGATTGTAAGCTTATCCTCAAACAAAAAGGCTACCAGAGTTTTCTCTAGTAGCCTTCTATGCTGAATGCCTAATTATGCTAGGACATTAGTCAGATCGATCAACGAGCCAATCAATATCAGTTGCAATTGGTTGTAGGCGTGGTGGTGTTGGCACAGACTCTAGCCAAGCTGGTGTAGTTGCTGGATGCCTTATCTTGCGTCAGCCAAACGATACCGCTGTACTCTTTAACCGTACCTTTGCTCTTCACAGCAGTGGAGGTAGCTTGAGCAGCCGTGCCAGCACCGCCATTGCCTTTGGTGTCGTACTTGTAGTAGTCGGTGGAGGTGGGAACGCCAATACCCAGCGTGTCAATGTCGGTTGCGAAGTCGCTCTTTTCCAGGTAGTAAGCTTGCTGACCGCGGTTCATCGAACCGACATAGGTCTCAGCTTCAGACTGACGGGCTTTGTTGGCTTGGTTCAGGAACGAAGGCAGTGCGATTGCAGCCAAAATACCGATGATGATGATAACGACGAGCAGTTCAATCAGGGTGAAACCTTCGTTACCTTTTTTCTTGCTGATCAGGTGGTGAAGGAATTTTGCTTGCAGTTCAGATTTCATAGTTGGAATGTCTCCGTTAGTTGCGGGTTGTGGGTTTCTAACTCCTGAATCTAACTTGCCCACCTGATTCCAGTTTCATATCACTCTCCGCAAATTTGTTTCGGAAATCTCGCCCGAAGCCCGCCTTACTTGCCGATGCAAAACCGACTAAAAATCTGATCCAACGCCTGCTCCACCATTTCCTCACCCGTGATCTCGCCCAGTGCCTGAATTGCGCTCCGCAGATCGATTGTCCAGAAGTCGAGCGGGAGCTGATTTTGGGCGGTTTCCTGCACCTGCTCTAGAGCCGCCTGCGCCCGAATCAAAGCCGCCGCCTGCCGCTGGTTAATTGCCAAATCAACGTCCGCCGCCTGCAATCCGCCCTGCACCTGCGCCAAAATTGCCTGCTCCAGCGCTTCGATGCCCTGATTTTTGGCCGCTGCAGTTTCCACCACAGGCGAAATCGGCAGCTGAGGCGGCTGGCTCACCCGGTCAATTTTGTTCAGCACGACAATCAGCGGACGATGCTGCACCTGCTCATAGATCTGCTGGTCGGCCTCTGTCCAGCCTGCCTCGGCATCCAGCGTCAGCAGCACCAGATCTGCCGCCTGAGCCGCCGCTCGCGACCGCTCCACGCCAATCTGCTCCACTTGATCCATTGCCTCCCGGATGCCAGCAGTATCCAGCACCTGCACCGGAATGCCACCCACCACCAGCCGCGAATCCACCACGTCGCGAGTTGTGCCAGGTAGATCGGTGACAATGGCGCGGTCACTGCGGCTCCAGGCATTTAGCAAGCTAGATTTACCCACGTTAGGGCGACCGACAATCGCAATTTTCAGGCCAGTTCGCAATAGCTCGCCGCGCTCAGCGGTCGCCAAAATTTGGGTGACTTCAGCTAGAGCGCTGGCAATTTGGTGCTGCGTGGCAACTTCATCTAACGGCGGCAAATCGTCAGCAAAGTCAATTCGGGCTTCCACCTCGGCTAAAATATCGAGACAGGTAGCGCGCAGGCGACGGATCGGCTCAGCCAGCTTGCCCTGAAGTCCGGCCAACGCAGTCTGAGCAGCCTGCGGCGACTCGGCTCCCACCAAATCTGCAACGCTTTCGGCCTGCGTTAAATCAAGTCGGCCATTCAAAAAGGCTCTAAGCGTAAACTCACCGGGCTGAGCCAGCCTTGCCCCCTGCATCAAACAAAGCTGAAGCACCTGCTGTACAGCCATAATGCCGCCATGACAGTGAAATTCCACCACGTCCTCGCGGGTATAGGAACGCGGAGCCAGCATGAGCAGCAGCAGCGCTTCATCCACCACTACCTGAGTTTGCGGCTGACGCACGTAGCCATACAAAATCCGGTGGCTCTCCCAAACCTGCTGGCCGGGAGCTTGAAACAATTGCCGCGCAATTGCCACAGCCTCAGCGCCAGAGAGCCGCACGATGCCGACGCTGCCCTGCTGCGGCACGATCGCAGTGGCAACTGCGGCAATGGTATCTTGGCGGAGTGCTTCAGCCATTTTGATCTGTCAACCCTGTGACTCTAAATTCACGACTCTAAATTCACTGTAGTGCAGGAGAACCTCTATCAAGTCAACTCGTATCAAGTCAACTAGAAGTCAAACGACTCACAAAAAAGCGGAGGCAACCTACCTCCGCTCCAGTTTTTAATTGGGGATGCTCAGCATTCAGCAGCCTGAAGCTCAGCTACTCTGCCTGGTCTTCCAACGCCTTACCGGCTTTGCTCAGCGCTTTGCCCAGCGTATGCAGCTTGGTTTTGTAGCCGCGCTGTGCCTCGTTAGCATATTCGTCGGTTTTCTGACCCAAGTGGGTGAGCGCTTCAGCGATATCCGCAGGCTTAGACTTGCTGGCTGAAAGCGCCTTCTTGAGCTGCTTTAGACCCTTGCCAATCTCTTTTAAAGCTGGCTCATCCGATTCGCTCAAGATCTCCTCCCATTCGTCAATTATCTCAACGGCCTCATCAGAGTCCAGCTCAGTTAAATCGTCTTCCAACAGGCTCAGCAGCTCATCTAGCTCTTCGCTCTCGTCTGTCTCCTCATCAACTTGGGACTCAGCCTGAGGTGAACTGTCCTTTTTGCTGGTGCTGCCGCCTTTGCTCGCCGCTTCCTTGCGCTTTTCCTCATCCATTCCAGCAAAGCCCTGCTTGCCTTTGCCAGACTGCTTGCTGCTCGATTTACTAGTTGACATCTTTCGATTCCTTTGTGAGTTCACAGAGCGTACAAAAGACAATTTAGAGAGCTGAGAGCCGCAGAGCCTCTTTCGCAAGGCTAAACTCTGCAAAGCTGCAAGGTCTCACAATGGGTAGAGGCAGTTTGCGGATCTAGAGAATGGCTCTGTTGAGTGATGGAATCATGATGAACTTGCCAAAAATTAGTGGTTAACTCTAATTGTTAACAAGCGCTGCTTTGGCTTGGCTTTGCAGCATCAGGCCATATTCCAGGCCCTCGACCACCGCCTGATAGGATGCCTCAATAATGTTGTTCGACACGCCCACGGTTGTCCAGCGCTGTAGACCGTTGCTCGACTCAATCAGCACCCGCGTCTTAGCAGATGTACCTGCCGTGCCATCTAAGATCCGCACCTTGTAGTCGGTGAGATGAAAGGTGTCGATATCTGGATATACGTTGGCTAGAGCTTTGCGGAGTGCGCCATCTAGGGCGGAGACGGGGCCATTTCCTTCTGCGGCCTCTAAAATATCGCTGCCGTTGACGGTGACTTTGATGGTGGCCACCGCCTGACTGCCCTGCCGCGCCGCGTCCCGCAGCATGTCGCAGTAGACGTGGAAATCTTTGATGGTAAAAAACTGCTGGCGCTGTCCCAACGCTTCACGCATCAGCAGCTCAAAGCTAGCCTCTGCCGCCTCAAACTGATAGCCCTGATTTTCGAGAGTTTTGAGGTGCTGCAAAATCTGGCGGCAGGTCGGATCTTGCTTATCGAGATCAATGCCGAAGCTGCGGGCTTTCGAGAGGACGTTGCTCAAGCCTGCCTGGTCAGAAATTACAATCCGGCGGACGTTGCCGACCAGCTCTGGGGCAATATGCTCGTAGGTGAGCGGGTTGCGCTCCACAGCGCTGACGTGAATGCCGCCCTTGTGGGCAAAGGCCGACAGCCCGACAAACGGCGCGTGATCGTCGGGCGCTAGATTCACCACCTCGCTAATCAGGCGGCTAGAGGCCGAGAGCTGAGCGAGCTGACTGGACTCAACGCAGGAGTAGCCCAGCTTCAGCTGGAGATTGGGAATCAGCGTACAGAGGTTGGCGTTGCCGCAGCGTTCGCCATAGCCGTTGATCGTCCCCTGCACCATTCTGGCTCCTTCCATCACCGCCGCCATTGCGTTGGCAACTGCCGTGCCGGAATCGTTGTGGGTATGGATGCCAATTTGAGGGACAGGCTCTCCAGAAGTTTGGGCATTGTCCTGCCTAAACTTTTGCCCAGACTTCTGCACAAACTGCACCACCGCCTGCACAATCGTCTGAATCTCGTGGGGCAGCGTACCGCCGTTTGTGTCGCAGAGCACCAGCCATTCTGCCCCGCCCCGGATCGCGGCTTCCAGGGTTTGCAGCGCGTAGCTGGGGTTTTGCTTATAGCCATCAAACCAATGCTCGGCATCGTAGATCACCCGCCGCTCTTGGCCACGAAAATAGACAATCGTGTCTTGAATCATCGCCAGATTTTCGGCCAGCGTTGTTTTTAGTCCTTCCACAACATGCAGATCCCAGGATTTGCCAAACAGCGTGATCCAACGGGTTCCGGCAGCCAGCACATCCTGCAAGCCCGGATCTTCGGCGGCTGGGCGATGCGGACGACGGGTGGAGCAAAAGGCTACGACTTCGGCCTGAGTCAGCGGCTCTTCTTTAAGCTGCCAAAAAAACTGCACGTCTTTGGGGTTGGCTCCCGGCCAACCGCCTTCAATAAATGGAATCCCCAGTCGGTCGAGCTGCCGCGCAATCCGTAGCTTGTCTTCGAGTGAGAGTGACAGCCCCTCGCGCTGAGCGCCGTCTCGCAGAGTGGTGTCGTAAATCCAGATCTTGGGAGAATTCATAGAACAGCATTAAAGCAGCAAATTGGCGGCAGATTTGATTCAAAAACCCGCATCTTCTGTGTTTCTATTCTGTCACTGAACGGCTAAATCAACCGGCAAATCTCCAGCAGATTCAGGCAGAATATGCAGCCTGTAAATATGCAGAAGACCGAGAGAAGACCGAGAGACAGCAAAGAATAGGTAATCGGTTTTTCTTCTAATAAAAGTTAAAATAAGCTCAACGGTCGGGAGAGTTTGCCAGTGGAAGCGCTTGCAGTTTCGTTCATCGTCGGTCTAGGGCTACTGCTGGGCGGCGCGATATGGAAAGGTCTGGCACGCTGGGTGCTGGGCGCGCTGGGTGTCGCCATGCTGGTTGTGGCACTCTCAAGGATCTGTGAGCTGTATCCTAACAGCTGTTCGATCAACTGCTGGATTGGGCAGCTGGCCGGATCGCCCTGCACTGCTGTTGATCTGGAACCCTCCCCCGCTCCCACCTCGCCTTCTGTTGCGCCATCCGTTACGCCATCGCCCACCCTACCGCCGACGACTCAGGCTTCGCCATCCGTTCTGCCCACGACTCAGGCTTCGCCGTCTGCATCAGCCTCTCCGTCGCCCTTACCTAGCGCCCCTGCTGTCCAGCCTAGCCTGCCCCCACCTGCTCAAACCCCATCCCAGCGTCCGGGCATTCCTAGCGCGTCACCTTGCGCCGATGGTAACTGCGACTGCGTAGACTATAAGTGTCTCTGGTAGAAAAGCCGAGAGATCTCTAGCCTCATCAAGCTAGATGCTCAAACCTAGATCGGGAGGTGCATCATGGGTTTGTCTGAGCCGATGCTGATTGCAGCCGGCATCGCGGGCGTGATTTTCATGTTCTTTGTATTCAACGCGATGAGGCCGCTCGAAGGCGTACCGCGAATGCTAGCTATTAGCGCGATGGTGGCAATCATTGTTTTGCTGAGCAATCGGCTATTTGCCAATCGATCTGACTCTAATTCAGCTGCAAACTCATTTTGGGATTGGGTACCCGGCTCAACCACAGATCCAGGGTCAGTGCAACCCGGGTGGCAAAATCTGCCGGTGGACATTTTAGGGATACTGCTAGAAGCCTTGAATTCAGCCCAGACAACTCCGACTCTGCCACCGGCAGCTCCAACTCCTGCCAGTCCCATTCCGCCGCTACCCACTCCCGCACTACCTACGCCAACTTTACCCACGCCAACTCCCAGCCTCACGGTGCCAGCGCCCTCAGTCCCGACTCCGTCAGTCCCGCCCAGTGCGGTGCAGCCCAGCATACAGCCTGCCCCAACTCAGCCTTACGATCCCTATGCTCCTTACGGAGAGCCAATTCCCAATCCTGCTCTCCCCAGCCCAACTCCAGTTCGACCCGTTCAGCCCATTCAGCCCATTCAGCCCATTCAGCCAACTCGACCCGTCCAGCCAGCCCGACCGGGTCAGCCCGTTCAGCCCATTCAGCCGACAGAGCCGCCGGTTTCTGCCTGGTGGTAGGCTTTGAAGCGCAGAAATCATTCAAAATGAAAAGTGAGGGGAAAATCTCTGCTTCTCTGAGATTGTGCGGCATGAATCCAACTAGCGATGTTTTGATCATAGGCGGCGGCGTAATTGGCTTAGCAACTGCCGTTGAGCTGAGGCTGAGAGGCGCCACTGTCACGGTGCTGAGTCGGGATTTTCAAGAGGCTGCCAGCCATGCGGCGGCTGGAATGCTGGCTCCGGGCGCTGAGGCCATTCCCGACAGCCCGATGCGAGAGCTTTGCCAACGCAGTTTGGCGCTCTATCCAGACTGGGTGAGCAAACTCGAAAGCCTGAGTGGATCGTCGGCTAACTATTGGGCTTGCGGTATCTTGGCTCCGCTGTTTGAGTTACCCACCCATCCAATCAGCCCTCACCCAGTCAGCTCAGCTTCACAAATTTGGCTGGATCGCTCAGCAATTCAGACGGCTCAGCCCGGACTCAGCCCAGAAATAGTCGGTGGCTGGTGGTTCCCGGAAGAAGGGCAGGTCGATAATCGCGCTCTGGCAGTGACCTTGCGACAGGCGGCGCAAAGTCTGGGCGTGCAGATCCAGGAAGGGGTGACGGTGACGGCAATTCAGCAGCGTCACGGACGAGTGGAGGCACTCAAAACAACCGCTGGCGACTGGCAGGCAGGTCACTATCTGCTGGCGACTGGAGCCTGGTCGCAGGCAGTGCTGCCAGTGCCGGTACAGCCGCGCAAGGGACAGATGCTGGCTTTACAGGCTGGAGATTTGCGGAGCGAGAGGCTACATCGGGTGCTCTATGGCGAAGAAGTCTATATTGTGCCGCGTCAGGATGGCCGGATTGTGGTTGGAGCCACCAGCGAATCGGTCGGCTTCACGCCGCAGAATACTGCCGGTGGCCTGCAAACTCTGCTAAATGCGGCGCTGCGGCTCTGTCCCATGCTGCAAGATTTGCCAATTCAAGAATGCTGGTGGGGCTTTCGACCCGCCACGCCGGATCAGCTACCGATTCTCGGCTCAAGTCTCTGTGATAATCTGACTCTGGCGACGGGGCATTACCGCAACGGCATTCTGCTCACGCCAATCACCGCTCAGCTGCTGGCCGATTTAATCTGGAAGCAGCTGAGCGATCCGCTGCTTCAGCATTTTTCCTGGCAGCGATTCTATGCGCCCACTCAGCTTTCTATCACACAACCCACCATGCTGCAAACGCCTGCGCCTGTCGCTCCTCCTAGTCTACTTGCCAGTCTACTTGAGCTACCCAATGACCCTAAGCCGCTCGTGATTGCCGGACGCAGCTTCCGCTCGCGGCTGATGACCGGGACGGGCAAATATCGCAACTTTGATCAGATGCGGCAAAGCGTGATGGCTAGCGCCTGCGAAATTGTCACGGTGGCTGTGCGTCGCGTCCAGACCAACGCCCCCGGTCACGAAGGGCTAGCCGAAGCGCTGGACTGGCAGAAAATCTGGATGCTGCCCAATACGGCGGGCTGCAAAACGGCAGAAGAGGCGGTGCGGGTGGCGCGTTTGGGGCGCGAAATGGCAAAGCTGCTGGGTCAGGAGGAGAATAACTTCGTGAAGCTGGAGGTAATTCCAGATGCCAAATATCTGCTGCCCGACCCAATTGGCACTCTAGAAGCCGCCGAACAGCTAGTGAAAGAAGGGTTTGCCGTATTGCCTTACATCAACGCCGACCCGCTCTTGGCCAAACGTCTTGAAGAAGCAGGCTGCGTTACGGTGATGCCGCTGGGTTCGCCGATTGGATCGGGACAGGGCATCCAAAACACGGCCAATATCCAAATTATTATCGAAAACGCGACCGTGCCTGTGGTGGTTGATGCCGGAATTGGCACGCCGAGTGAAGCGGCGCAAGCAATGGAGATGGGAGCTGACGCGCTGCTGATTAACACCGCCATCGCCCAGGCTGAAAACCCGGCGTTGATGGCGCAGGCAATGGGCATGGCGGCGGCGGCTGGACGCATGGCCTATCTGGCTGGGCGGATTCCAATCAAGTCTGCGGCCAGCGCTAGTTCACCGCTGACGGGCAGAATTACAGGCTAGGCTGCTTTGGATAAAACTAAAATTCGATTTCAGAAGGTGCCTGCTCAAATCGAGCTGCGTGAGCCGCGACGTGATACCAGTCGCCCATTCCATAGCGCCTCTCTTCACCATCCATGATCAAGATCAGCTTACTAGGAGGCGAACAGCACATCACCGTCTTTTGCGGCTAGCTTGAATGCCTCAAATGACCCGCCAAATTTGGGTAATGCCTGAAGCTGCTCAGGAAACTGCGATGCCATTTGAGTTCTCCTCACCCAGTAACGAGCCTGCTCACTACTTGTTCAAAAATTGCAGCGGTCGAATTTCCGCCGGAGCTTTGGTGGTAGCTGCCAGTGGCGCAGTTGGTTTGACCAGTTTATGGGCGGCAACCGTCGAGATTTCGGACTGTAAGAAAGCTGTCTGCTCAACGGCGCTGTTCGCCAAGTTAAACAGCGGGTTGGAGAGAATGCCAGCCACTGTGGTTGTCACCAGGCAAATCACCAAGCCCACCTGCAAAGGCCGCATTCCGGGTAGATCCCAGCGGATTTCGGGGTAGTTCTTCACCGCATCCGACATTTCTTCAGGTTCTTTGACCACCATCATCTTGACGACGCGGATGTAGTAGTAAATCGAGATGACGCTGGTAAACAAGCCCACCAGCACCAGCGTGTAGGCTCCTGCCTGCCAGCCCGCCCAGAACAGATAAATTTTGCCGAAGAAGCCAGCCAGCGGCGGAATCCCGCCCAGCGACAGCAGGCAAAGGCTGAGGCAGAGCGTCAGCAAGGGGTCTTTTTGGTAGAGTCCGCTGTATTCGCTGATTTCGTCGGTTCCGGTTCTGAGGCTGAACAGAATGATGCAGGCGAAGCCGCCAAAGTTCATGAACAGGTAGACCATCAGGTAGAACAACATGCTGGAAAAGCCCGCCTCAGTGCCAATCACCAGACCAATCAGCACGAAGCCCGCCTGAGCAATCGAGCTGTAGGCTAGCATTCGCTTCATGCTAGTCTGCGCCAGCGCCACCACGTTGCCCAGCACCATGCTCAAGAGCGCCAATGCCGTCAGCACAAAATGCCACTGCTCCGAAACCGTCGGGAAAGCGCTGACCAGCAGCCGCGTCGCCAAGGCAAAACCTGCCGCCTTTGATCCCACCGACAGAAACGCCACCACGGGCGTGGGCGAGCCTTCGTAGACATCGGGAGTCCACTGGTGAAATGGTACAGCCGCCAGCTTAAAGGCGATCCCGGCAATCACGAACACCAGCGCAATCACCGCTCCTAGCGAGCCTGCGCCTGTTTTGTTGATAATCGAGGCCGTAATCAGCGTCAGCTTGGTTTCGCCGCCGGACAGTCCATAGAGCAGCGACACGCCGTAGAGGAAAATGGCTGCACTCGCTGCGCCAATTAGCAAATATTTCAGCGCTGCCTCATTGGAGCGGGGGTCGCGCTTCATGTAGCCCGTGAGCAAATACGACGAAATACTCAAAGTCTCCAGCGAGACAAAAATCATCACCAGCTCGTTGGCTCCAGAGAGAAACATGCCGCCAATGGTTGCGGTTAGCATGATCACCAGAAACTCAGCCAGCGCCGTACCCGACTGCTCGATGTAGCGCACGGTAATCAGCGTCGTTAAAACTGCTGAGAGCAGAATAATCCCTCGGAAGACCATGCTGAGCGCATCGCCGTTGTACGCGCCCAAAAACGAAATCGGCTCAGCATTGCCCCACTGCAAGCAAAGGGCCACAAACGCTGCCAAAAGTCCGGCAATCGTGACGTAAGGCGTCCAGCGAGCCGAGGTACGACCCACAATCAAGTCACCTACTAGAACCACGAGCAGGGTGGCAATCACAATTCCTTCGGGCAGGATGACGCCAGTATTAAGCTGAGCAACTAGATCGGCAAAATCCATAATCGTTTAGCAGTTTTTGAGTGCAAGCGGAAGTTTACGGGATTTTAGAATCTCTCTATTAGAGTAGAGGAAGTCGAGAGGAAACGTGAGGTTTGATTGGCGCTTTTCTGAGCGTTCAGGCTAAATTGATCATTAAAAAATCCTTCATTGAGCATCATAGCGCCTAGATCCGGCTAATCTGAGGTCAGTTTCATCACAATTAGGCTGCTAGTTTGCATTTCTGCTGATATCGACTATAGATAGGTTAGATGGGAGCTGGCAGCATCCCGGTTCAACTTGCCCTGATTGCCCTGAGCCTGACCCATTGTCACCTGCCAATATTCACCTGTTCACCTGATAAGTAGCTGTCCCAGCACGCGATCGACCTATGTCTAGCCTTGTTATCGTCGAATCCCCCACCAAAGCCCGCACCATCCGCAACTACCTGCCCGCTGGCTATCAGGTTGAAGCCTCAATGGGTCACGTGCGGGACCTGCCGCAGTCGGCCAGCGAAATCCCAGCCAATGTCAAAGGCGAAGACTGGGCCAAAATTGGCGTTAACGTCGAGAGTGACTTTGAGCCGCTCTATGTGATCCCGCAGGATAAAAAGAAGGTCGTCAAAGCGCTAAAAGAGGCGCTGAAAAACGCGGACGAGCTGCTGCTGGCAACTGACGAAGACCGCGAGGGTGAGAGTATTAGCTGGCATCTGCTGCAAGTGCTTCAGCCGAAAGTGCCGATCAAGCGGATGGTGTTTCATGAGATCACCGAAGAGGCAATTCAGGCGGCGCTGCAAGACTGTCGAATGGTGGATGAGCATGTGGTGCGCGCCCAGGAAACTCGCCGCATTTTAGACAGGCTGGTGGGCTATACGCTCTCACCGCTGCTCTGGAAAAAAATTGCCTGGGGGCTATCGGCGGGTCGGGTGCAGTCGGTGGCGGTGCGGCTGCTGGTGACACGTGAACGACAGCGCCGCGCCTTCCGCAAGGGAGCCTACTGGGACTTGAAGGCCAGCCTCAGCCAGGACAAAGCGCCGTTTGAGGCAAAGCTGGTCACCCTGGGCGGCAGACGCATCGCCACTGGCAGCGACTTTGACGAAACCACCGGCCAGATTTTGAGTGGGCGGCAGGTGCTGCTGCTGGGCGAAACCGCAGCCCACGAGCTGCAAACCCGCCTGCTGAGCGAAACCTGGAAAGTCACTAACCTGGAAGAGCGCGCCTCCACCCGCAAGCCTTCACCGCCCTTCACCACCTCGACGCTCCAGCAGGAGTCCAACCGCAAGCTGCGGCTCTCCGCCCGCGAAACGATGCGAACCGCCCAAAACCTCTACGAGCAGGGCTACATCACCTACATGCGAACCGACTCCACCAACCTGTCGCAGCAGGCGATTTCTGCCGCCCGCTCCTGCGTAGAGGAAATGTATGGCAGCAGCTACCTCAGCCCCGAACCGCGCCAATATATCACCAAAGCCAAAGGCGCACAGGAAGCCCACGAGGCGATTCGACCTGCCGGAAACAGCTTCCGTACGCCGCAGCAAACTGGACTCAAAGACCGCGAGCTGCGCCTCTATGACCTGATCTGGAAGCGCACCGTTGCGACCCAAATGGCCGAAGTCCGTCAAACCAACGTCACGGTGCAGATTGAGGCAAGCGACGCTGGCTTCCGCGCTACCGGCAAGCGCATTGACTTTGCGGGCTTCTTCCGCGCCTATGTCGAAGGCTCTGACGATCCGACCGCCGCTATTGAGGATCAGGAAGTCATTCTGCCTGCTTTAAAAGTCGGGGATCAGCCGACCTGCGAGGCGCTAGAGCCGATTCCCCACGAAACCCAGCCGCCCGCCCGCTTCACCGAAGCCTCGCTGGTCAAGACGCTGGAGAGCGAAGGGATTGGTCGTCCCAGCACCTACGCCAGCATCATTGGCACAATCATCGACCGGGGCTATGCCCAGATGGTCAACAACAGCCTAGTGCCCAGCTTTACTGCCTTTGCCGTCACGGCGCTGCTAGAAAAGCATTTTCCCGATCTCGTTGACACTAGCTTCACCGCCCGGATGGAGCAAACCCTCGACGAAATCTCGACCGGCGAAGCCCAGTGGCTCCCCTACTTGAACAACTTCTACCGAGGCGATGCCGGACTTGCCACGCAGGTGAAGCAGCAGGAAGACCAAATTGACCCGACCGAAGCCCGCACCGTCCAGCTCGAAGGAATCGACGCGAAGGTGCGGATTGGTCGCTACGGTGCCTATATCGAAGTCGGGCAAGGCGAAGAGCAGGTGAAGGCGACTCTGCCGCATGACGTGACTCCTGGCGACCTCGACCCCGAGCAGGTGGAAGTGCTGCTGCGCCAAAAAACCGAAGGCCCTGAAAAAGTCGGCTTCCACCCCGAAACTGGTGAGCCGATCTATCAGCTGATTGGCCCCTACGGTCCCTATGTCCAGCTTGGCGATGAGTCGGAAGCCAACCCCAAGCCCAAACGCGCCTCGCTGCCCAAAGGCATGAACCCGCAGGACGTGACCCTAGAGACGGCAGTGGGTCTGCTGGCGCTGCCGCGTCTGCTGGGCAGTCACCCGGAAACGGGCGCGAAAGTTCAGGCGAATCTGGGACGGTTTGGCCCCTATGTGGTGCATGACCAAGGCAAGGAGGGCAAAGACTACCGCTCCCTGAAAAAAGAAGATGACGTGCTGACGGTGACGCTGGAGCGAGCGCTGGAGCTGTTGGCTGAACCGAAAGCGGGACGCGGGCGCAAAGCGGCGGCCAAACCCCTGCGTGAACTGGGCGCTCATCCGACTGACGGCGAACCTGTCAATATCTACGATGGCCCCTATGGCCCTTACCTGAAGCACGGCAAAATTAACGCCTCGCTGCCCGAAGGCCAAACCGTTGAGGCAATCCAAATGGATGTGGCGGTGCAGGCGTTAGCCGAAAAAGCAGGCAGTAAGAAGACAAGTCGCGGTGCTGGCAAAACGGGCGCTAAATCTACAGCCAAATCTACAGCAGCCAAATCTACAGCCTCAAAAACTACCAAGACTGCTGCTAAACCTACTGGCAAAACTGCGGCCAAAAGTTCAGCCAGTAAAACGACTAAAGCCCAAACCACCAAAGCTAAGACAGCAGCAAAAAAATCAGCTGCTTCTAAAACCACCAAAACTAGCCGCGCCAAATCGCAGCCTAGCGAATCAGAATAGGGTCGTGCTTTGAACGTCTCGTTATTGATTTGGACTGATCTCCAAATCCGAAGCGCTGAATGAACAGTCCAATGACCACATCATGCATCAAGATAGACTTTGAAAAACAATTTGCCTTACATGCCAGTCGTTTCATCCTGGTTCGCAAGGGTAAATGCTTCCGCTCAATCTTCTGGGTATTGCGTTTTCCAACACTATGTAACGCAACAGGTAAGTCTCTTTTCTATGAGCCTCAATCAGCCGTATAGAACTGGGATAAATCAACTTCTGATTCCACAGTCGGATTTCTGAGAAGGCAAAGACGGACAATCGTTTGAGTCGGCTTTAGAGTGGTCAACACGGCTTCATTGTTGGCTTGGAGTTCAGGGGCTTTTTCTAAGTGTTAATCACCGTGTTGAGACTAATCCCTCATACACGAGCAGTATCTCAAATCCCACTACCATTCAGCGCCATATCGCTGATTTTCTTCACCTGCGGCAGGGCAGGTATGATTCGTAACTATAGTCTCGAAAAGGTCTTCTTTTGACACTCAGAACTTTGACAGCGATAATGTTGTTTCCCGACAGCACTCGTTCCATGTTTGATCACATCAGTTCCCTTACAGTTGGACAATGCAGGGCTTCTAAATTCATGGCTGTCGATGCCTGAATGGACTTCTATTTCAGCAGGTTTCTTGAAGAAGAACAACACATTTAAAACATGACCGTTTTTTGGAGGCGGTTGCGGCTAGGGCGCGTTAATGTGAGTTGCCCAGGGCTGAAGCGACTCTCTCTCACTGCTGGATTGATAAATTGGCAAAGCAACCGTGAACAGGCTGCCGATCCCAACATGGCTCTGCACATAGATTCTAGACTCATGGGCTTGAGCTACTGCTTGAGCAATCGTTAGTCCTAATCCAGTTCCTCCTGTTTTACGAGCGCGAGCGCTATCCACGCGATAAAAGCGATCAAAAATCCGGGCCTGTTTCTCTGCCGCAATCCCAATGCCCGTATCTTTGACGGCAATCAGCGCCATCCGTTCGCGGGCTGTTAAGCTCACGATGACATGACCACCGCTCGGCGTGTATTTGATTGCGTTTGCAATTAAGTTTGAGAAAAGACGGTAAAGCTGAGATTCGTTACCCAAAACATAGAATTCTTGCTGGGGAATTTGGCTCGCTAGCTGAACGTTAGCGCCTGTTGCCAGCTCCAAAAATTCTTCAGTCAAATCGCCAATTAAATCATTGAGGCAACAGGGTTGAAACGGTTGGGGTGACGATTGGTGTTCCAGACTGGTCAGGAAGAGTAAGTCTGTAATCAACAAGCTCAAGCGTCGTCCCTGTCGCTCAATGGTTTGGAGCATTGCTGGGAGATTTTGCTGATCAGAGGGCGGCAACCGTAGCGCTGCTTCGACTGTGGCCAAGAGGCTAGCCAAGGGCGAGCGCAATTCGTGGGCGGCATCGGCGGTAAACTGCTGCTGCTGCTGATAGGATTGATAGATTGGCTGCATCGCCAAACCAGACAGCCACCAGCTAGAGGCCGCAACGAGTCCCAGCGCAACTGGGAAACCAATCGTCACAATCCACCGAATTCGCTGAGCCTCGGCATCTAGGGGGGCTAGGGTACGGCCAATTTGGAGATAGCCCCAGGACGGATGATTGCGAGGATCATGATTACCAGTAGCGCTATGCAAAATTGTGGTGAACTGATGATAGCGATTGCCGTTAGACGCGCGGAAGGTTTGCCAAGGCGTTGGGTTGAGCGTTGGCAGGAACTGTAAGGGCTGATTTGGCGAAAAAGCCAGGAGTTTTCCCTGGTGATCAAATAGGCGAATATAGTAGGTGGTGCGGTCGCTGAGTCCAATCGTATGCCGCTGAATTAAGGTAGGGTTAGGGTCACAGGGTCGTTCAACTAGGCAAAGCTCCGGAAAGATCTGCTGTAAGGTCGCCGTTGGACTTTCGGAAGCAGGCAGCATGGGTTCTAGGCTGTCATGCAGCGTTCCGGCAATCGCCTCAATTTCCCGTTCTAAGGCAGCCCAGTTCGCCTGAACCAGCGCCCGGTACATCCCGAACCCAGACAGACTCAGAATCACCCCCATGACCAACGCATACCAAACCGCTAAACGAAGGCGGCTGCGGCGAAAAAGCTGGTGACTATTCATGGATAAACTATGGGCAGCTCATGAGCATAGATTAAATCGATAGCCCTGGCCGGGAATGGTTTCGATGGGACAATCACAGCTATAGCTTGCCAACTTGCGTCGCAGCAGGCGAATTTGAGCTGCGACAACATTGCTAATTGGATCTGCTTCTAGATCCCAAAGCTGCTGCCGAATTTTGCTGCCTGCCAGAATGCGGTTGGGATTTTGCATCAGGTAGGCCAGCATTTGAAATTCTTTCATGGTTAAAGGAATAGTCTGTAGGGTTGGAGCTAGCCCAACGTGCAGCGCACTGTTGGCGTAGTCTAGGGTGAATGTGCCGACAGTCAAGTTCTGCGACTGAAGTTGGGGGGAGCGCCGCTGGAGCGCCCGCAGTCTCGCCAGTAGTTCTGACATGACAAAGGGTTTGACTAGGTAATCATCAGCTCCGGCATCCAGTCCGGTGACGCGGTTTTCTGGTTGCCCCAGCGCAGTCAGCATCAGCACAGGCAGCGGATTTTGGCGTTGTCTCAGCCGTTGGCATAGCTCTAGCCCCGATAGCTCCGGCAACAGCCAATCAACAATTGCCACGCTGTAGTCTGTCCACTGACTTTCCAGACAGTGCCAAGCCTGAATCCCATCCGGCACCCGGTCTACAACATATTTTTCGTTGATCAAGACTTGCTTAACTGCCAGCCCTAAATCTGCTTCATCTTCCACTAGCAGAACTCGCATTGCGGCAGGAGAATCAACTACGAGCCTTATTTTATCGGAAGCGCTGCGATTTCACCTGATTTTCATCTGCCCTGTAGCAAACTATCGAAGTTGTTCAGCCCCGCGTCAGCGTGAGGAGATACCATGAAACCCCTTTTACTCATTAGCTCCATGCTTGCCGTCAGTTTAGTCCTGAGCAGCCCCACCGCTGTGGTGGCTCACGTTGGGCATGGCGATGAATTTCAGGCGCAGGGTGGCGTTCAGCGCGTCAAAGTCAATACTGAAACCGACCAGCTGCTAGGGATTGTAGTGTCACCCATTGCTGCGTCTGGTGATGGCAGCGCAGCCGTGATGGTGCCCGTCACCGCACTGGTAGATGCAGACGGAAAGCAGCTCGTCTTTGTGCAATATGACGGTTTCTATGAGCCAGTTCCCGTTACGACAAGCGCGACTCAGGGCGAACTGATTCAAGTGACGGACGGACTATCGGTTGGGGAAAATCTGGTCACGCAGGGCAGCCTATCGCTCTATGCTGAGTCTCGCAAAACGCAAGCTCCTGATACCGCCGCCAGTCCTGCCGCGCTCGCTTCGCCTCAGACTGCCGCTCAAACTGCCGCTCAAACTGCCGCTCACGCTCAAGCCGATGCCCAGGGAATTGCTCACAACCATGATCCCGCTGGCAATATGGCTCAGCAACCCGGTGAGATTGCTCAGTTACCCAGTCAGCCCGTAGCCCCAGAGGAAAAAGGCGGACTGCCAGTAGGCATCCTCGGAGCGATTGGAGGGATTGTCTTGCTGGCCGGAGCTATCGCTGTGGGTGGCAATCGCCGGAAGAAGAGCGGCTTCTCGAACAAAAAAGGAGGCTTCTAATCCAGATGTCCAACTCAATTCTCAATCAGATTCTCAAAAACTCGATTGCCCAACGGTGGCTAATTGTCATCTGCGCCATTTTAATTACGCTCTGGGGTGTCTTTAGCCTCACCCAGATGCCGCTCGATGTATTCCCCGAATTTGCGCCTCCTCAAGTCGATATCCACACCGAAGCCTCTGGGCTGGCTCCAGAGGAAGTAGAATCGCAAATTACGGTTCCAATTGAAAGCGCTGTCAACGGTTTGCCAGGGGTGACAACAGTACGTTCCTCTTCAAAAGTCGGGTTGTCGATGGTGCAGGTGGTATTTGATCAAGATGCCGATATCTATCAGGCGCGGCAGTCAGTGACGGAGCGTATGCAACAGGTGACAAGTCAGCTCCCTGAGGGCGTGCATCCGCCAGAGATCTCGCCCTTGGCCTCGCCGTTGGGGACAATTTTGCAGTATGCCTTTACAGTCGCTGAGCCGGGGCAGACTTCGCTGATGGATCTGCGTCGTCTGGTAGATAGCACCCTCAGCAACCAAATTTTGTCCGTGCCGGGAGTCACTCAAGTCACGGTCTATGGCGGCGATGAACGGCAGGAGCAAGTGCTGGTTGATCCAATCAAGCTGCGATCAAAAGCTGTTTCCCTCACCGAAGTTGCCGATGCGGCTAGGGGCGCAAACTCGAACGCTCCGGGTGGCTTTCTAATTGGCGGCGGGCAAGAGCTATTGGTACGCGGGATTGGGCAGGTAACCTCGATTGATGATTTGCAGCAGTCGGTGGTGAAAGTTCAAGATGGCAATCCAGTTTTGCTACAAGACGTGGCGACCGTGCAGACAGGAGCCGCCCTAAAACGTGGTGATGCTAGCTTCAACGGACGACCTGCGGTTGTGATGATGATTAGCAAACAGCCTCAGGTTGATACGCCGTCCGTCACCAAAGCCGTAGAAACGGTCATACAGTCGTTACAGCCGACGTTTCCTGCCGATGTCCAGATGGCGCGCACGTTCCGTCAGGCCAACTTTATTGATACAGCGATCCGTAACGTCAGCGGTTCGTTGATTGAAGGCATAATCATCGTGTCAGTGATCATGCTGCTATTTTTGATGAATTGGCGCACGGCTGTAATCACGCTCAGCGCAATTCCGTTGTCTCTGCTGATTGGGTTAATGTTCATGAAAGCATTTGGCTTGGGCATTAACACGATGACATTGGGCGGATTAGTCGTTGCAATTGGTTCTGTCGTAGACGACTCGATTGTGGATATGGAAAACTGCTATCGCGGACTCCGAACCAATCAAGCTCAAGGCAATCCCAAGCACCCCTTCCAGGTTGTCTACGACACCTCTGTAGAAGTGAGGCTAGCCGTGATTTTTTCCACGGTAATTATCATTGTCGTGTTTGCACCAATTTTCAGTTTGACGGGTGTAGAAGGCCGGATTTTTGCGCCAATGGGGTTGGCCTATTTGCTCTCGATTGGCGCTTCTACTTTGGTTGCCATGACGCTTTCCCCAGCTTTATGTGCAATTCTGCTCGCCAACCAAACTCTGCCGCAAGAAGGGACGTTTGTTTCGCGTTGGGCAGAGCGACTGTATCGCCCGCTGCTGGATTTATCTTTGCGCTCGCCCCAGCTAATTTTGGGGTTGGCGCTCGCGGCGTTCGTTGCGGCATTTGC
Source organism: Pegethrix bostrychoides GSE-TBD4-15B (assembly GCA_019359155.1). Lineage (GTDB taxonomy): Bacteria > Cyanobacteriota > Cyanobacteriia > Elainellales > Elainellaceae > Elainella > Elainella bostrychoides. Next base: position 147,719 of record JAHHHV010000065.1, on the reverse strand, counting down.
GCTCGTGCCTTCTCTGGGACGAGTCTTCCTGCCGGAATTTCAGGAAAAATCGATGGTCAACTCCATGGTGCTGTTTCCCGGCGTGTCGCTGGATATGACCAACCGAGCCGGGATAGCAGTTTCCAAATCTTTCCAAGATAATCCTCTCTACGAATGGGTGCAAGTACGAGCAGGACGCGCTCCTGGCGATGCAGATGGAGCAGGAGTCAGTATGGCGCATGTGGATGTAGAACTTAGCGATGGGGCGCTGCAAGACCGCGAAGCCAGCATCAAACAGCTCCGCGAAGCCTTCCTCAAACTGCCGGGCGTTGTTCCCAATATCGGTGGATTTATCTCTCACCGCATGGATGAAGTGCTCTCTGGGGTAAGAAGCGCAATTGCTGTGAAAATCTTTGGTGCAGATCTAGCCGAACTGCGCCGGATTGGGGAACAGGTGCGCGACACCATCCAGCCGATTGCTGGGGTAGTGGATTTGCAGCTTGAACCCCAACTGCCAATTCGTCAGGTGCAAATCCAATATGATCGTGCTGCCGCAGCGACCTATGGCTTGAGTATGGCGCAACTGTCCGATGTCGTGGAAACGGCGCTGAACGGTCGTGTTGTGTCGCAGGTAGCAGAAAATCAGCAGTTGATTGATATTTCGGTTTCGCTGACGGAGACTGCACGCAATAGTTTGGATGCCATGCGCGCGATTCCCATTTCCACCCCCACAGGGCAGATCATTCCGCTCAGCGCTGTTGCCAAAGTAGACTACGGCATGGGAGCAAATGTGGTGAATCGGGAAGATGTGTCGCGGCTGATTGTGGTTTCAGCCAACGTTGCAGACCGCGATCTAGGCAGTGTTGTCAGCGATATTCAAGCGCAAATTCAGCAGAAAGTGCAGTTGCCTAACGGCTACTTTATCCAGTACGGCGGCCAGTTTGAATCAGAGCAGCGAGCCAGCAATAGCCTGCTGTGGTACAGCATTTTGGCCGCAATTGTCATTGCAGTACTGATGTTCTTCTCAGTTAAATCACTGCCTGCTACAATTGCCATCATGATTAATTTGCCGTTGGCATTGGTAGGCGGGATCATTTCGATCGCTTTGAGTGGCGGCGTGATTTCAATCGCTTCTTTAATCGGATTCATCACGCTCTTCGGAGTTGCTGTTCGGAACGGCCTATTGCTAGTCGATAACTACAACAGCAAATTTGCTCAAGGAATGCCGATCAAAGAGGTGATTGTCAACGGCTCTCTAGACCGAGTGAATGCTATTTTAATGACTGCCCTCACATCGGCCTTGGGAATGCTGCCCTTGGCAATTGCTAGCGGAGCCGGAAATGAAATCTTGCAGCCCTTAGCAATTGTGGTGTTAGGAGGCTTGTTCACCTCTACAGCGTTGACTTTGCTAGTGATTCCGGCTCTCTACGCTAAGTTTGGCAAGCGCTTAATGCCCAAGCCTAAAATTACCTCAGCTGAAGTTGAAACAGATTTGACTGCGAATGCCGCAGCGCGTTAAAGACTACTGCTCTTTCCTATGAGAAGGTGAGATTGCTTGCAGCACTGGCGATCTCGCCTTTTTTAGTCGCTTAAAAGAAAGTTCCCAATGTCACTGTTCGCCAAGCATAACTTTTCAAAACGCTCTAATTATCGTTCTGCCTCCATTCTGCTGCCTAGCCAAGATTTAGAAATTTAGCGGCGAATCCAGCCGTTAATCGTAAAGCGACTGTCGGCGAACCTGCCGGAAGGGCAGCGAATCGGCAGAACTTCGTGCATGTAGCGGCTGAGGAAGAATACGATGCTGTTGTTGCGCGGTTCTACGGTTTTGGAGCTGTCGGCCTGCACGTAATAGTTGTTTTGGATCTGGCTGTCGTAGATCCGCAGCTCGCCGCCCGTGAAAGGTTTCGGCTCTTGATAGAAATAGTAAACGTAGGTGAGTTCGCGGGTGGCTGTGTCTTCGCTGCCGTTGTCGTTATGGATTTTGTAGAACTGACCGTCGTTGTGAGCCGTGAGCTGCGCCTCAATTTGCGAGATCACAAATGGCGGCAGCTCAAACTTGCGAATCAGATCGGGTAAGATGGCGTGAATCCGCTTGCTAATCAGCGCTGCATATTCAGGGAACGAGTACAGTACAACCGACTCACGGTAGTTTTCAACGCCAGTAAAGGTGGATGTGGGTACAAACTCCAGCTCATGCTGTTTAACGTAGTTCAGCAAACCTCGGTGTTCTTCTGCGCTCAAAAAATTGTCGAGCTGCCAGTATTCCGAAACGAGCGGGCTGGTAGCAGCGAGCGGGCTGACTGGCGGTATGCTGCCGTTCAGATTCTTTGGATCCTGCTTGAGATGCTGCGGATTCTGCTCAATGAGCAGCGGTGGCTCGGTGATCACGCCGACGAGCTGACTGCTGTGAAACGTCAGCATTGCCTGCCCTTGATTCAGCGAAATCTGAAATAGCTTTTGGATGCTGCCAGACTCAGCCATCATGGTTTGATAGAGGTCTTGCAGCAGCGCATCATTGGGCGCAACTACGACGCTGTACTGTTGCCCACCTGCGAGCAGAATGGTTACGGCCACTTCTGACTGCTCAGCTGACCGCTCAGCCTGCTCCTCGCCCTGCGCTTCGCGACGCTGTACCGAGGTCAGATCGGCTCGTTCTTTCTGCTGTGGGGCAAATCCTTTCCGCTTCATTCACCAAGTCCTCATCAAAACCGCAGGGAGCTATCCAGGCTATCGTCCAAGACATATAGCCAATTTCAGCGTTAATTTGGGTGCAGCGTCAAGGTGTTCTGACTCTATTGACTCAGGGTTCATCTTCACGGACTGGATTTCACAGATTTTATCACTCTGGGCAGAAGAAAATATACTCTGTAAATTTAGCTGATGCATAGCTGGACAGACAAACTGATCCATCTGGCTCATCAGTCGCTCAGATCCAGTCTGTAAGTCGGGTGGGCTTTGTTGCATAAATAATTTGAGAACTACTCTTGCTCAACTCCTCAGACTTAGATTTCCACTTTGCAGCTATTGGGCTTACCGAGTTGAATCATGCGATTGAGTGCCGCACATTTGAGGAATAATTCAACGGCTTGATTCGCAAACAGGCGACGACGTAACGTTGCGCCAAAGATGGTTTTGCAGCGAAACATGGTCGTCTCTGCGAGGGAACGTCGATGGTAGCCACTTTCTTGCTTCCATTGTTGCCGTCCCACTTGGTCAATCCGTTCGAGCACTTGGTTGCGGGGATGCTCTTGCTGGCAATCTAGTTCGTCCTCCCAACGCACGGCATCTTTGCGAGGGGGAATGGTGGGCTTGGCTCCTCGTGTCGCTATCTTGTCATAACACTTCGTTGGTAGTGGGTTAAACCTGTGGAAAGGAGGGATAATCAGAGGGTCGTTTGCCTTGGAGTGTTTGTCATGTCATTGCGCGCTTGTTACTTAAGTGGCTCGCAGCGTTGGCATGATTTTTGGTACAAATAGCCTACTCTTTGGACACCGCGCTTTTTTTCGTTCACCCTTTCTAGCTGGGGAATGGTTAGCCGAGCAGCAGCCGATTGAGGTCAAAAAGCATGGACGAAAAGCCAAGAGTATCTTTCGGTATCGCTTTGACTATCTGCGGAGGGTGCTATTGAATATTGAGCAGCATCAACCCCAGTTCCAGCAAGCTTTATAACTTTTGTCCTGTACTTAGCTTTGCATCTATCTCAGCCCAGCGCTATTGTCCTGCGAAATCAAGGATTTGCTATCTGTCCCAAACCTTCATAAAATTGCCGCAAAAAAGGGCGAGCCGCCGCCCACCCTATCAGTTTATCGATCTGTCAATCTCAGGCTATCGCTATATTGCGTCCTATCAGCTGCACCTTGACTCAAAGCCGAACTAGGCTGTCTGCTTGCGGTTGCGCTTCAGAAGGAATGCACCGCCCATCGCCATCAAGCCCAGCGTCACGGTCGGTTCCGGCACGTCTTTGGCGTTGAACGCACCCGTGCCTTCTTGGAATGAGTGGTTATCCGACTCAAAGCCGCCGCCGCCCAGTTGAGTGATGCGGATTTCGTCAAAGATATCGCTAGCGCTGGTTGAGTAGAAATGTAGGTAGCCATTACCTTCGCCGCCGTGCTGACTGGCGCGAACTGGCGCAACCGGATTCACATCTGCTGTGCTGAAGGAGTTGACTAGGCTACCGTTGCGGAAGAACGAAAAAATGTTGCCGCCGCTGATTGCGCCCCAGTCAATCCCAAAGTAGTTCATTGTTTTTTGAAAGGTCATCGTCACGGTGTTGCCCTTAAACACAGCCAGATACTTGGAGGTGTTCACTTCACCGTTTGCACCAGCAGGTGCCCACTTGTCGCTGTAGACACCCGTTTTGCCAGAGGAAGTGGCAGCTCCATTGCTGAAATTGTAGGTCATGAATTTGCTGCCATCTTGACCTTTGATATCCACTGACGTGGCACCGCTGTCAAACCCAGAGTTGAAGTCAACAGTCGTAACCCCTTTTCGGCCTGCGAAGTCAGAGTAAGCACCCTGATTCGAGGCGTTCGTGAACGGATTGTTAATCCCGTTCGTAATATTAAAAGAAATTGCTGCTGCAGAGCCAGCAGTGGCCACGGTGGCGATTGCTGCAAGTGTTGCGGCTGAGACTACGCTCTTAACAAGTTTCATCGGTTTTTCCTGTTGTCTAACATCATCACTTTTTGCAGTATGGAATCAAATGTAAGCAAAACGAGCGAGCAGAAACACGGAAATTTTGGCTGCACCTTAGCCTTTAGCAAAACTGCTCTAAACCGCTCTAGCTAAGTATTTCTGCCATACCTAGCTGATTGAACTTAATTTAAGCACCGATTTTGTTTGAGAAAATTTATAGTTTCATCTCTCAAGTTAATTCAAAAAATATCTTAATCGCCTAGAGATCGCCCTAGCTACGTATTCCCACTCAAATTCAGTCCGCTCAAGTTTGAAGCTGCCATCAAGCAACTCGTGATTCTCCCGTCAGTGTTCTTCCAGTGTATTTTTGCACCGCTTCTACCGGCGGCAGGGTACTGCCCTGAAGGGCAGGATGAAGAAGCTGAAAAAAGAGGTCGTGCATCAAATGAATGTGGGTTCCTGATTTATCAAAGCTTTGAGCCTCTGATCCTTTTTCCACCAAACCCCGTGTTGGTGGAACTTCTAGCAACTATTACAGGTTTTCCCACACTCATCTAACGCACGACCGTTTATTCCAAAGTATCGACGCAAAGCGATGTACAAAGGGTTGAGGCAGTATCTAGGAGAGATCTTCCATGATCTGGCTCGGCAGAAGGAATGTCGAATCGAGGAGGGGCATTTGTGCTCGACTCTGACGCGGTAGCTGTGCTGATCCCGCATCAAGTCGTTGAGCTACTGACCGCCAAACCCAGCTGAAAGGGTGACGAGCACCTGTCCAAAATCGACGTTCTGGGCGTTGAGCTGCTGGTGGTGCTCAGCCCACCACCTCTTTCTCGTAAAGATGATCAACAGCCTGTTGCAGCGCAATCGTGCGGTCATCTAGAACATGCTCAGCGGGCAGCAGCTCAAACAAACCTAGCTTTTGCAAACGGCGCTGCACCTTGGCGCTAGCTCCCACCAGATAGAGCTGTAGACCCTTCTCGTAGGCATCTCGAATCACGTTTTCAATGGCTAGTGCTGCTGTTACGCCCATGGAAGGCACTTCAGTCAGATCGACTATCAGCGCGTCAGCAGCCTTCATGGCGTTATGCTCCCGCGAGATCGCCTTAGAGAGCCCAAAAATCATCGGCCCACTCAGGCAAAATAGCAAAACGCGCCCTTGCCCTTTGTCCAGCAGCTGCTTTTCAACATCGCTGAGATGAACATCATCGTCAGTATCCGAAATCAGCTTCACGTCTGAGGCGCGCACCTCGCTCAGCTGCTGAATCGTCAGGATATTGGCAACGAACACGCCCACACCCACTGCCACAATCAGATCTACAAACACTGTTAAAAACAGCACCCCGTACATAATCAGGGAGCCTTTCAACGAGACCTTGTGGGAGCGTTTCAAAAAGCTCCAGTCGAGAATGTCAAGTCCGACCTTGAGGGCAATTCCGGCCAGCACCGCCATCGGAATCGGCTGCGTCAGCTTCGCGGCTCCTAGCACCACCACCAACAGCACTAGCGCTCGCGTTAGACCAGACAGCGCCGAGGTCGCGCCCGTCTGAATATTAACGACCGTGCCCATTGTGGCTCCTGCACCGGGCAAGCCGCCGCACAGCCCTGAGACAATATTGCCAATTCCCTGACCAATCAGCTCTTTGTCAGATTTATGCTCTGTCCGCGTCAGGCTGTCCGCCACAACCGCTGTCAGCAGCGTATCAATGCAGCCCAACATACCCAGCATCACCGCGTTCACCAGCATCACCGTCAGCTGACCGGGGCTAAACGTCGGGATTTGCAGTGGCGGTAGCCCCACCGGGATTTCGCCAATCCGCCGAATCTCGGCATTCTGAAAAATCGTCAGAGAGACTACCGTGCCGACAATCAGTGCTACCAGCTGTGGCGGCACGATGCGCTTAATTTTCTTGGGCATCAAGAAGATAATTGCCAGCGTGATCGCCCCCAAAACCGCCTCAGGCGGATTGATGTTGGCCAACAGCTGCGGGATCGCCATCACGGTTCCCAATACGCCGCCTTTGGGTGCAGGCTGCCCCAAAAATGGCGCGATCTGCAAAATCACCAGAATCACCCCAATCCCCGACATAAAGCCAGAGATAACGCTGTAGGGCATCAGCGTAATATATTTTCCCAGTCTGAAAATGCCAAAGATGATCTGAAATAACCCTGCTAGCATCACCACCGTAAAGGCCATTGCCAAGCCGTTTTCCGGGTTTGTGGCAATCAGTCCGGCCACAATCGTCGTCATCACCACCGTCATCGGCCCGGTGGGTTCTGAAATTAAAGTAGGTGTGCCGCCAAATAGTGCAGCAAAAAAGCCGACGCAGATGGCACCATACAGCCCGCCAATTGGCCCAACGCCAGAGGCGACTCCAAAGGCCAGAGCCAGCGGCAATGAGACAATTGCGGCAGTGACACCGCCAAAGATGTCGCCTCGCAAATTATTAAAACGAATCAGATTGGTGATTGACATATAACGCAACGGTAAATGAAGGGTCGCTCAGTCTTAAACTTAAAGTGAACTAAAGTGCTTTATACATGAATTAAAGAATAATCACTGCAATCGTGCAGGCTACCAAAAAAGATGCCAGCGATTCTCCTAAATCACCTGCGTTGAGATTTGGCTCTAGCGACGATTAGATTTCCTTAATGTCTCTGATCTTACGCTACTCTCAATCGCGATACTGACTGAATCTCTCAGCAGAGAGGATTTTGCCATAAAAGATTTTTATCTTTGCTATAGAGTAGATAGAGCGAGTCGCTGAACTCAGGCAGAGAGACTTTTTGCGGACAGATCTTCTGCCGACATCTCTGAAAGCTCCAAATCAACCCAATCAAAATGATGCGGTTTGGGATAGGACTAGCTGATGCGGCAGCTTTGCTGATTCTGCCTTGCATGAAGTCAAAAGCTGGTGACAAGACTCGAACTTGCGACCGGCGGTTTACAAAACCGCTGCTCTACCAACTGAGCTACACCAGCATACCGTAGCAAATTATAGCAAATTCTTTCAAAAGCAAGCAGGGTAATCTGCCTTGTCGCCTACCTCGATAGGTTATTTTGACTAAAAGGACGACCTGCTCCCACAGGTTCTGTTTCGACCGTTCATCTTTGCGGCATAGAGTTGCTGATCACACATCGAGATCAGCAGCTCTGGCGTTTGCCCCTCTGTGATCTGCTCGGCGGTTTGTACCCCAATTGACACCGTTAAGTAACTAGAGATAGCTGACGTTGAGTGCGGAATTGCCAGTCTGCTCACATCTTGACGAATCTTTTCTGCTAGGAGCATTGCGCCGTCAAAGTCGGTGTTGGGCAGGATGCAGACGAATTCTTCGCCCCCGTAGCGTGAGACAGAATCGCCGGGACGCTGAGGAACCTGTTTGAGGACAGCCGCCACAGCTCGCAGGCAGCTATCTCCTTTGACATGGCCATAGGTGTCGTTGTAGAGCTTGAAGGCATCGACATCTAGCAAAATCAAGGAGAGCGGCTCGCCAGATCTTTGAGCACGCCTAAACTCAGCGGTGAACTGTTGATCAAAATGGCGGCGATTAAACAGACCCGTTAGGAAGTCCTCATGCGCCATTTCTGACAGCTTGTGATTGATTATCTCAATTTCATGGGCAGATCTCTCAACAAGGCGATGCAGCACCCGCAGCGTCTTCAGCTGTTTTGACTCCTCTGCGGTAATCAACGGCTTGAGCTGATCGGCCAGAACTGCTGCCTCCGGTTTATCCAGCTCTGCCAGGGTGAGAACTGTCATCGTCTGACTAAAGAACAAACATTTACCCAGATCAGAATGTGTGAAATACTCGCCGTAAGCGAAGAAACCTGCCGTTGGGGCAAGATTGGCAATTGGGGCAATCTCAACGTTGATATCCTGACCCAGAATCCATTTTCGAGAGACGCAGGAGTATATGAAAGCAGCCTGTGCAGGATATGCTCTCAAGGCATCAGAGGTCTGCTTTGCAGCGATAGCCAGCAGGCCAGAATGACAGAAGCCAAACTGAACCTGTTCGCCTGAGTGAAAAGAATGAATATAGTCAAACGAGCCGTCTTCATTCACCCCCATGGCGTGAATTGCCATCGGAATGCCATCATGCTCAATAATTAAGGGGAAATCTGCCGCAGACAGTGGTAAACCCTGCACGACCTCCGTCCCTAAATAGTGGTTATACAGATTGAGCGGGGACTGATTATCGATGCTGTAAACCCGCGAACCAACCGCTTTCGTAATCGTGAATTTCTTGCCAATCGGCACCCAGCTCAGATTGTAGCTGTTATGGACAGCCAGAGACTCCCCAGAGAGCGCTGCGGTTACCGCCCCCTGAGCGGTGATCCCATTTTCCGTAAAGACATAGGAAATCATCCCCTGTCCGTTGTCCCCGGCCTGCGCTCCGGCAATGATTGCTGCGGGAAACTCCGCGTAGAGGGCGTTCAGCAGCGCGGTCGCATCCACAGTTCGTCGATCTTTAAGACCGCAGCCCAGCAGGATGATTGCCTGAGGGTTGGCAGGCTTCAAAGCAAGCGCTAGGGTCTTTCCGGCTTGGTGCAGATCGTCATACTCGTCAATGATTGCGGTTTGTACTGCTGTAGCATCAAAAAAACAGAAGTTCAGCACGACGCTGTGCTCTTGAATCTTGCCCTCTAAGATTTCACCTGCTGTGGTCGCGCCCAGGATCGGCACCCCTGGAAACAGCGCTTTAAGATCTTGAAGCAGCTGCTCAATTTCCGGCTTGGTAACCTGCCCGGAAAAGATCTGAATCAGCGTTTTGTCGGCGGGGTGATGCTGGAAGCGCTGCTGAATCTCTAGGAGATCAGATGGCTGAGTATAGTGAATATTGAGACTCGTGATCATCCCATCCAAACCCTTACGACTTTAGAAATTCTCCGCTCTGCATCCAGACATCCCCTGATTACTTATTATTCCGCATTATTCCGCAGATTGCGATTTGCCGGATACCTCTATGGCAAGTTGAAGCCACTTGCGGTTTGAGATAGATTGAATCAAAGCCGCGAGGAGCAGATGGATCGACTTAATTTCAAAGTATTTCAGCAGTTCTGGGTGATTGCCAAGACCTATTGGCAGGGTGACCAGAAGTGGCAGGCTAGAGGACTGCTGCTGGCCGTCGTGGTCTGCCTGCTGGCCTATACCGGACTCAGCGTTTTACTCAACAACAAGCGCGGCGTGCTGATTTCGGCACTCTCAGCCCAAGATGAACCGCGCTTCTGGCAGACCGTGCTGATCTTCATTGGGGTCTTGGTGATCTACGCGCCGCTGCTCTCTGGCTATCAATATCTGCGCGACCGCCTCAGCCTCAACTGGCGACTCTGGTTGACCGAGCGGTTTGTGGACAACTACTGCGCCAACCGCGCCTACTACCAGCTACAGGCAGGGCTCTCTGAAACCGCCGCCGCCATCGACAACCCCGACCAGCGAATTGCCGAAGATGTCCGCAGCTTTACCCAGGAATCGCTCACCTTTCTGCTGATTTTGGTGGAGTCGGTGCTGTCGGTGGTGGCTTTTAGCGGCGTACTCTGGGGCATTTCCCGGTCGCTTGTGCTGTTTTTGGTGCTGTATGCGCTGCTGGGAACGCTGGTGACTACCTTTGTATTTGGCAAGCCGCTGGTGCGACTCAACTTCGAGCAGCTCAAAAAAGAGGCCGACCTGCGCTTTAGCCTAGTGCGAATCCGCGAAAACGCCGAAGCAATTGCCTTTTATCGGGGTGAAGAGCGGGAGGCCAATCAGGTGAAGCAGCGGTTTCTGGCCGTATTTGACAACGTCAAGCGGCTGCTGGTCTGGGAGCTGAACTTGAACGTGCTCACCAACGCCTATGAGTTTATTCCGTTTGTGCTGCCCGCAATCGTGGTTGCTCCGGCGATTTTTGCAGGCGAAATCGAAGTCGGCAAAGTCAGCGAGGCACAGGGGGCGTTTGTGCGGGTGTTTTTCTCGCTGAATCTGGTGGTGGCGCGGTTTCAGTCTTTGACTACCTTTGGCGCAGGCATCGAGCGGCTCTACAGCTTTGCGGCTTTTCTAGAAGCGCCTGAATCGGCCACTACTCAAACCACTATTCAAACCGTCACTGCCGACCGCTTGGCATTGGAGCAGCTCAGCCTCCAGACCCCAAATCAGCAGCGCTGGCTGATCAAGGATCTGACGCTGGAGTTGTCTAGGGAGCAAGGGCTGCTGGTGATGGGGCCGAGCGGCTGCGGCAAAAGTTCGCTGCTGCGCTCAATTGCCGGACTGTGGGACTCTGGAACCGGGACGATTATCCGACCAGCCGCCGATAAAATCCTGTTTCTGCCGCAGCGGCCTTATATGGTAGCGGGTACATTGCGGGAACAGTTGCTTTACCCTAGCAGCAAAGAGCTGGATAACTCAGAGCTACAGCAGGCGTTGGAGCAGGTGAATCTGGCTGACTTGGCCGAGCGGTTTGGCGGCTTTGAGGCCGAACATGACTGGAGCGATCTGCTCTCAGCGGGTGAGCAGCAGCGACTCAGCTTTGCCCGACTGCTGCTGAATCAGCCCGCCTATGCCATCTTAGACGAGGCCACCAGCGCTCTAGATGCGGAGAATGAAGCCCAGCTCTACCAGCAGCTTCAGGCTAGCCACATGACCTTCCTCAGCGTTGGGCATCGAGAGACGCTGGCCGCTTACCATCAGCAGACGTTGCTGCTCGCGGCAGATCAAACCTGGCAGATTAAACCTGGCAGATGAAGCAGTAGCCCGCTAGCGACCTTCTAGATCTTCTTGATCACGCTGCTTTTTGATCTGCAAGATCGCGCATTGACAGCCTCCAACAATTGCTCCCGCAATCGCGCCATAGATAGGATAGCGAGCGGGCAACTCCTGATACTGCCTGCTGACAAATTCGGGGGCAGCAATCTTGGCGATGCCTAGACCGACTGCTGCGCCGATCAATCCTGACACCACTGCCGAGCCGCAAACCTGCCGCATGTTCATGGGTTTCTCCTGGATTAAGCGGGATTATCGCCTTCCTGTAGATGCTGGGGTGCAGGCTGAGGCAGTTCCGGAACCGGTTCTAGGGATAGTGGCGGCTGCGGTTCTGACTGGCCGGGGGATTCTGGTGGATCGCCCCGGCTGCCGCCAAAGGCTCTCTCGCTCAGATTTTTGATCACCACATAGAGCACTGGCGTTACCAAATAGTTGACCAGGGTCGCTACCAGCAGACCGCCAAACACCGCCATCCCCAGCGACCAGCGGCTAGCGGCTCCAGCCCCAGAGGCAGTCAGCAGCGGGAAGAAGCCAACGGCGGCGGAGAGCGCAGTCATCAGAATGGGCCGAAAGCGTTCGCGTGCCGCATAGACAGCCGCTTTGGCCAGCCCCATGCCCTGGTCGCGCGCCTGGTTGGCAAACTCGACGATCAGGATGGCGTTTTTGGCGGCGAGGCCAATCAGCATCACCAGCGCGATTTGGGCATAGAGGTCATTAGACAGACCGCGCGGGTCGAGCGCCAGGAATATCATCGCCCCCAGCACCGCGAACGGCACCGTCAGCAAAATAATCACCGGATCAACATAGTTCTCGTACTGTGCCGCCAGCACCAGAAAGACGACAATGATGCCAAACAGAAAGATCACGCCCGCCTGTCCGCTGGAATTCACCTCTTCGCGTGACAGCCCTGTCCAGTCATAGCCCAGTCCCGGCGGCGCGACTTCGGCAAAGGTCTGCTGCATGGCGGCAATCGCCTGCCCAGAACTGTAGCCCGGAGCCGGGTTGCCCTGAATCTTGATCGAGCGAAACACGTTAAAGCGCGGAATCACCGAGGGGCCAGTAATCTCGGCAACGCTGGCCACCGTGCTGAGGCGCACCATATCCCCACTGCGGGAGCGCACAAACAGCTGCTCCAGGTTTTGCAGCTGGCTGCGGTAGGGTTCGTCCGACTGGACATAGACTCGATAGCTGCGCTGACCCAGCGTAAAGTCGTTGACATACTGACCGCCAAACGAGGCTGAAATGGTGGCGAGTGCCTGTCCAAAATCGACGTTCTGGGCGTTGAGCTGCTGGCGGTCGATGTCGATTTGGTACTGGGGTGTGCTGGCGGTGAACTGGGTAAACACGCCGCTCAAGGCCGGGTTCTGGTTGGCTTTGGCAATAATTTCTTGAGCTGCCGCCAAAAATTCGTCAAAGTTGAGCCTGCCGGAGCGCTCCTGAAGCAGGAACTCAAAGCCGCCTGTCGCGCTAAATCCGGGCACAGCAGGCGGACTAAACACCTGAATAAAGCCCGCCCTGTTGCCCGCAAACGCCCGGTTGAGCCGACCGGCAACGGCGCGAGCAGACTGGTCGGGGGCAGTGCGCTCACTCCAGTCTTTGAGCCGCACAAAGAAGGTGCCTCGATTTGAGCCGTTGCCTTCTAGACCAAAGCCAGTGGCGATCACAGTGAGCTTGGCGGCTAGCTCTTCCTCGCTTCTGGCGGCGGCTGTGCCCGTTGGCTCTGCCCCCGGTTCGATCACGTCGGAGAGGGGCGCGATCTCTGGCTCTGCGGCCAGAACTTTGTAAATGTCGGCGGCAATCTCGTTGCTGTAGCTGAGCGATACGCCCTCAGGAGCCTGGATAATTCCGATCAGCAAGCCCTGATCTTCTTCGGGGATAAAGCCGCTGGGGACTGCGTTATAGACTAGATAGGTGGCAAACAGTCCCAAGACAAACAGCGCGATTACAATGAGCCGAATCCGTATCAAAAACTCCAGCAGGCTGCGATAGCGATCCAGCACCCAGTCGAAGCCCTGGTTAAACTTGCGGAAAAACCAGGCCAGCGGGCCGTGCCCTTCTTGCTTTCGCTTCAGCAAAATGGCCGACATACTGGGCGAAAAGCTGAGGGCGTTGAAGGTGGAAATCACGACCGAGAAGATAATGATCAGGGCGAACTGCTGATACATGATCCCCGTCGCGCCCGGAAAGAAGGTGACGGGCAAAAAGACCGCGATTACCACCAGCGAAGTCGCAATTATCGCCCCGCTCAACTCCTGCATCGCTTCATAGGCGGCCTGCTTGGTGGGGATTCCCTGCTCGATTTTGGCGACAATTCCTTCCACCACCACAATGCCGTCATCGACGACCAGCCCGGTGGCCAGCACCAGCCCAAACATTGTCAGCGTGTTGATGGAAAACCCTAGCAGCTTGGCAAAGGCCATGGTGCCAATCAGCGAGACCGGAATCGCTACCGCCGGAATCAGCGTGGTGCGCCAGTCTTGCAAAAAGATGAAAATCACCAGCACCACCAGCAGAATTGCTAAAATCAGCGTCTCTAGCACCTCTTCCTGGGAGGAGGCAATAAAGGTGGTGGTGTCATAGACCAGCGACTGCTGCAAGCCGGGGGGAAAGTCGCGCTCTAGCTCGGCGATGGTCTCTTTGATCTTGTTGGCCACATCAATAGCGTTGCTGCCCGGCTGCTGATAGATCGGCAGCGCTACGCCGGGCTGACCGTTGGCCAAGACGTTGGTTTCGTAGTTCTCGGCTCCCAGCTCCACCCGCCCTACATCTTTCACCCGCACCAAGCTGCCGTCTGAGTTGGTTCTGAGCACCAGCTCACCAAACTCAGCTTCGGTCTGCATCTGCCCCGAAACGCGCAGCGGAAAGCTGTAGGGCAGGTTTTCTTCTGAGGGCTGACCGGCAATGGAGCCAGCCCCAACCTGAATATTTTGCGACCGCAGCGCCGTGGAAACATCGAGCATGGTCAGGTTGCGGGAAGCCATCGCATTCGGGTTCAGCCAGAGCCGCATCGCGTATTTGCGCTCACCCAGCAGGGCGAGATCGGCCACGCCGGGGACGCGCCTCAGCGCGTCGGTGATGTAGAGATCGACATAGTTGCTGATAAATTCCTGGTCGTAGATATTGTCTCTGGCGCTGAAGCCATAGACCAGCAAAATGCTGCTGGAGGCGGTTCGGACGGTGGTGCCAATCTGTCTAACGCTCTCTGGCAGGGTGGACTCATTCTGCCCAACCCGGTTCTGGACGTTGACCTGGTTGATGTTTCTGTCGGTGTTGGTGCCAAAGAACACCTGAATGGCGCTGACCCCGGTATTCGTGCTCTGTGAGGTGATGTACTCCATATTCTCAACACCGTTGATCCCCCGCTCCAGCGTCGAGGTAACGGTCGTCTCGACGGTTTGGGCATCGGCTCCCGGATAGACGCTGGTGACTTGCACCTGAATCGGGGCAATGTCCGGCAGGTTGACCACGGGCAGCAGCGGAATACAGAGGCCGCCCAGCAGCACAATCAAAACCGTGCAGACCGTGGTCAAGACCGGGCGCTTAATAAACGTATCAGCAATTGAGAACAAAGCCATGGAGCTTCGGGTTCCTTAGGGTGAGGGTGAGGGTGACGACTCGGCTTCGGGCTGAACTGGCGCGCCATCTCGCAGCCTTAAGATATTGGTCGTGGCGATTTTGTCTCCGGGCTTTAGTCCATCTAGCACCACGTAGCTATTGCCCTGGATACTGCCAAGCCGCACCGGGCGCTGTGCCACAATCGTCTGGGCAGGGCTGTCGCCTTCAGCGGGCTTCTCCTCAACCGCATAGACAAAAGCCTGTCCGCCCACCCGCGTGATCGCCGTGGTGGGCACTAAGATACCCGTGGTTTTGTCCCAGACGATTCTGGACTGGACAAATTGTCCGTCCCGCAAATTGCCGGAATTCTGAAAGCGGGCTTTGGTTAAAATTGACTGCGCACCAGCCTCCACCTGGGGCGAAATAAAGGAAATGCTGCCGGTGCCCAACGACTTCTTGGTGCTGGGGTCAATCAGCTGCACGGGCAGACCAATCCGCATCCGATCGGAATAGTTGGAGGGCACCGAGATCCGCATGTCCAGCTGATCGTTGCTGGTCAGGGTGGTCAGGGTGGTCTGGGGGGTGACAAAGTCTCCCGGCTTGACCGGAAAAGATCCGACAATGCCCGTCATCGGCGCGACCACCTGTCTGAAATCTAGCTCGACGCTCTGGGAGGCCACCCGTGACTCGGCCTCTCTGACGCCCGACTGCGCCCGCGCGATGCCCGACTGCGCCTCGTTGACTGAGGCTTGCGCGGCGGCCACCTGCTTTCTGGCGGCGGCTTCGGCGGCACGGGCTGCGTCTAGGTTGCGCCGCGCCACGTCAAGCTGCTGCTGCGACTGCGCGCCCTCGGCCACCAGCGCCGAGGTGCGGCTAAATTCAGTTTGCTGGAGCTGTAGGTCGGCGGCGGCTCTGGCCTGGTCGGCTTGGGATGCCTGCAAGCGCGCTTCGGCGGTGCCTTTGGCGGCTTGGGCAGCACTGACGCTGGCTTGGGCTGAACTCACGCCCGCTCTGGCCGTATCGACATTGGCCTGCGACTGGTCGATGCTGAGCGACAGGATTGGCGTGCCCTGCGTCACCCGATCACCGTTGGCCACAAACACCTCCTTGACGCGCCCCTGAGTCTGAGGCTGAAGCGTCACCTTCTGGGCGGCTTCCAGCGTCCCCACAAACTCAGAGCCGTCTTCGACCGGACTCGCATCTAGCTCGGCTATCTTGACCGGCAGTGCCTGACCAGCTCCAGGCGGGCCACCTGCCTGCTCTGGCCTGCTGCAAGCCACCAGCAGCGACACCATCATCACCGAACTCAGCAGTCGCTTTGCTGCTTTACCTGTCGTTTTAGGATTCATTTGAGCCAATCTCTGAGCCAATTTCAGCTTCACCACAGTTTCAAGTCCGTATCGATTGCAAAACCGCTTAAATCTTAGCGCGTCAGCTGACCCAGCACGGCTCAAGCTGAATCAAGTGCTGAAATATCTCTAAACCTAAAACCTGATTTCTGGCAAGTATATCGGAGGTTTTAAATTCACGAAAGATAGCTTAGTCACTCTTAATCTGATATTAAGCTTTTGGTCATTTGGCTTTTGGTCATTTGGCTTTTGGTCATGCCTTGGAGCTGAATGCTCAGATAATGCTCAAGTTTTGTTGAAATCAGTCATGTTTGATTTGAACTTTGTTTAGAATGCCAGTATATAGAGCAAATATATGAAAAATATAGGAAAATATTAGTGTGAAGACCATTCGGAAACTTATTGTAACGACGGTATTGCGCTGAATCTATACTCTCGCAAACTACTGTTTGCTTTGTTTTTTGCTTTCAAAAACACAGCTCGATGGAGGACTTATGTTCAGAAAAATTCTGGTTGCCTTTGATCAGTCAAACAGCGCTCAGCAGGTAGTAAATGCGGCTATTGAGCTAGCAAAACCGCTGAATAGTCACTTGATGCTGATCCAGGCCGTTTCGCCTGTTGAGTCTAGCTACCCTAGCCCAATCTTTGCGGTGCGGGGCGCTTACCCAATATTTACGCCTGATGCGCTCGATCTTCAGCTCAAGCAGTGGCAGGCGATTCAAACTGAGAGCTTATCGCTGCTGCGCTCCTATCGAGCCACCGCCCTCGCGGCAGGTGTTCCCACCGAGGCGGTGCAGGTACGGGGCGAGGCCGGACACAGCATTTGCTCTATGGCGCGCAGCTGGAATGCTAGCCTGATTATGATGGGGCGGCGAGGTCGCAGCGGCCTGAGTGAGCTGTTGTCGGGCAGCGTCAGCAGCTACGTGCAGCATCACGCGCCCTGTTCGGTGCTGACGGTGCAGGGCTCTCTTGACTCAGGTGAATCTGCCGAGCAGGCTACCGAGATGCAGGCCACTGAGATGCAGGCTACCGAGGTGCAGGCCACAGTTTCGGTCTGAGCGGTCTAGGCTTCCAGCATTTGCAGGCGATACAGGCTGGCATACAGCCCGTCCTGAGCCAGCAGCTCGTCGTGGTTGCCGGATTCAACCAGCTCGCCGCGCTTCAGCACCAGAATCCGATCAACGCTGCGAATCGTCGAGAGCCGATGGGCAATAATAATCGCCGTGCGGCCTGTGAGTAGCGTTTCGAGCGCCTCTTGAATGATCGACTCAGTGCCCACATCCAGATTGGCTGTAGCCTCATCCAGCACCAGAATGCTGGGGTTGCGAATAGCCGCTCGTGCAAAGGCTAAGAGCTGCTTTTCGCCTCCCGAAAGATTGGTGCCCCGCTGCCGCAGTTCAGTGTCGTAGCCCTGTGGCAGGCGCTCAATAAACTGCGCCACGTTGGTTTGGGCCGCAGCAGTTTTGACCTGCTCCAGGCTGTAAGGCTCACCCAGCGTAATGTTGCCCTTCACGTTTCCGGCAAACAAAAAGCCGTCCTGCAAAATCACCGCCATCTGCTGCCGCAGATCGGCCTGAGCCATCTCGCGGATATCCTGACCGTCGAGCAGAATGCTGCCCTCGGTGACTTCATAGAGGCGGCAGAGCAGGCGGATAATCGAGCTTTTGCCGGCTCCCGTTGGACCGACCAGCGCCACCTTCTCGCCGGGACGAATCGTAAAATTCAGATCGCGCAGCACCAGATCGTCGGTTTTGTAGCCAAACGAGACATGCTCGAATCGGATCTCGCTGGCTGCCGTGCGGGGTTGCGCCGCAGAACTCGGCTGACCCGCCAGCCGCACCGGATCGCGAATCTCAATTGGCTCATTCAAAATATCGCTGACTCGCTCCAATGCAGTCAGTCCGGCCTGAATCGCCGTAAACCGTTCAGCAAACTGCCGTAGCGGATCAAACAGACGCTGGGCAAACAAAATAAACGAGGTCAGAATCCCAAATTCCAGCTCGTTCCCCTGCACCAGCAGGCTTCCCAGCCAAAGCACGCCGCCAATCGCTGCCAGGGCAATCCACTCCAGCGTCGCCGAAACCGCCGAGTCAAAGAAAATAGTGCGGTCTACCTCTTTGACATAGCGCAGATTGATTGTTTTAAACAGCTCGGCGTTAAACTTCTCGCGCCGAAACAGCTGCACCACATTAATGCCGACAATGTTCTCTTGTAGCGTCGAGTTAAGCGTTGACAGCTCCTCACGCGAGCGGTAGTTGGCAACCCGGTACTGCTGCTGAAAGTAGATAATTAAACCCGTCACCGGCAGCAGCAGCGCGAGCAGCAAAAGCGCCAGCTGCCACTGGAGCGAAAACATCACTACCAAGATCACCAACATGGTGAGCAAATCACTGATCGCGCCGATCGCTCCAGTCGAAAACACGTCCCCCAGCGCATCCACATCGCTGGTGAGACGGGTGATCAGTCGGCCAACGGGGGTACGGTCAAAAAACCGGGTGGCTAACGATGTGACGTGACCAAACAAATCATCTCGAATACTGGCCGTGATCCGCTGCCCCACCTTCTGGATCAAAAAACCCTGAATGCCGCTGAAGGCTAGCTGCACGGCCTGCGTCAGCACCAGCAGCCAGATCAGTAGCTGTGCGCCGTTCACCAGCGACTTGCCCTGCAAAAAGCCCATCACCGGTTCTTGCTTGGCCAGCGCCACCGCTTGCCCAATAATAATCGGCTGCACTGCCCCGGCCAATGCCAGCGGGATCAGCAGCAGCAACGAGACAACCAGCAGCTTCAGGTTGCGTTTGGCGTGCGGAATCAGGATTTTGAACAGGCGTAGATCGGTTGGGCGCGGGCGACGCAATTCGGCTTCAGGCAGCGGAGCAGTAGTCATGTCCAGACTCTAGGTGATGAGCCTATTCACTGTAGCGTAGGGATAGCGTAGGGTAGGAGCGTAGGGGGGCGGGGGCGCGACTGCTACAGGGCAGGATCTTCGCCCAAGGCTTGCAGCCGAGCCGCTAAGCGTGCAGCTCGTTCTTCAGCCTGGTCAGCTCGCTCTTCAGCTTGGTCAGCTCGCTCTTGCGCCTGTTGGGCAATTTCTTCGGGCAGCAGCACCAGACTTCCATCTGGGTGATAAAAGCGCAGCCAGGCCACCGTGCCAGTCACAGGCTCTCGCCGCAGACAGCCGTCCCAAGTCCCTAGCCAAAGACCTAGTTTTTCGCACCAGAGCCAACCCTGCTGATTCGGCTCGCAGGCTTGGTATGACTGAGAATTGTCTAGCCGCCAACCAGCCAGAGATCTGGGATTAAATGGGTCATAGACGTAGTATTCGGCAGTGTGAAAGGTGCGCTCATACAGCAGTTTCTTCACGCCTAGATCGATCTGGGTGGTCGAAGGGGACATCAGCTCAACAATTACATCAGGATAGCGGCCTGACTCCTCCCAGAGCACCCAGCCCTGCCGCTCGCGATTGCCATCCACATCCAGCACGGCAAAAAAATCGGGGCCTCTAAAGTCGCGATTCATCGCCTGTTCGCGGCTATAGTAGACAAACATATTGCCGCCGACAAACGAGTTGGGGCGATCTTGCAGTGCGTTGAGAGCTGCGTCAATCAAGACATTCATCGCAATTCGGTGACGGTTGGATTCCAAGGGCACTCCATCATCAAAAATCAGATCGCTGGGGGGGACGGGAGGCTGCCACTCTGGCGCAATCGCCGAGTAGTTCGGCCCTGCCGCTGTCCCCGTAGGAATTTCTGTAGAGATTTCTGTAGAGATTTCTGTGGACATTGTCCCTCCTTCAGCTTTGGCGTTACTTCTATTCTGCCAGCTCTGTTATTCTGCCGCGTCTAAGCTGCCACATCTGTCGCTGACGGCTTCGACGCAACGGGGACTTCACTCAGCAGTAGCGCGACTGGAAACTGACTGAGAATATCTTTCAGCCAGAGTGTATCTTCACCCTGAATGACTTGACCTGAAATTGCATCTTGCCAAACCGTGGAGCATACGGGCGGCTGCAAGATGCGGGTTTCATGCCAGACCTGCTCGCCCAGCGGCAACTCGCCCACCGGTATTAGAGCAGTCAGCAATCGCGGCACAATAATCATCGCCTGCTGATTGCCCAACATGCGTGTGAAGGCCACCACATGCGGCTTGAGACTGCCCACTACCGTCAGGCTTTCGTAGCTGCCGCGCTGGAATAGATCGGGCTGAGCGCGGCGGGCTTTGAGCACTTGATAGATCAAAAATAGCTTGATGCGGCCATCGTCAGGATTTTGCAGCAGTTCTGCCATGAGACTGGGCAAGTCATTCTCAATGCTTGACTTGATTGCTTGCAGGTAGTTCCAGCGCTTTTCGTAGTCTACAGGGCGGCGGTTATCCGGATCAACTAAGCTCAAATCCCAGAGTTCTGCACCTTGATAGAAGTCGGGAACGCCGGGAGAGGCAATTTTGAGCAAGGTCTGTGACAGTGAGTTGAAGATACCGTAGTGCTGCACCTTACGCTGGAAGGACTGAAAAGCCTCTAGAAATATGCTCTCCGGTTTGCAAATTTGATCAATAAATTGCAAAAATGCCGTTTCATATTCTTGGTCTGAACGCTGCCATGAGGTATATACTTTGGCCTCACGGCTCGCTTTAATTATGTAGTCCTTAACTCGCTCAATAAACTGGGGATAGTCAGCTGGATCAAACGGAAACGCACCTAGCAAAGTTTGGTAGAGAAAGTATTCAGCGTTGCGATCTGGCATTGCTCTACCGTTCACCAGTACTTTCGTTGGCTCATTGAGTTCGCTCCAGTGGCGTATCTGCTGTTGCCATTCTTGCGGTAGCTCAGAGAGTACATTCAGGCGTGCCCGCGCATCTTCACCGCGTTTGGTGTCATGCGTTGCGGTAGCGTTCATGGCATGCGGCCACTGCTGAGCGCGAGACTGATTGTAGGCATGAAACTCTTCAACCGAAACGCCGAATTCACAGGGTGCAGAGCCGACTTCGTTCAGTGACAGCAGGCGGTTATAGACATACATCACCGTATCTTCGATGCCTTTGGCCATTAATGGCCCCGTGTATTGCTGAAGCCGCATAATGAAATGTAGCCACTGGTCTCTGTCTTCGGCGCTGAGGTGTTCGTCAAACTCCAGCGTCATAAACTTCTCAATGAAGTACAGCTCGTTGGTAAAGCTGGAGTTGTTTTCTTTGGCGTTGGCGATCACTCGCGTCAGCATTTCCTGGTCAGCCTTGCGCGATCCTTCGCGGCTGATGTAGGTGCGGTAAACTGGAAACAGCGCCAGAATTTCGACCAGCGCCCGCTTTAGGCCATACATCGTGAAGTCGCTGGCGTAGCGGTAGCGGTCTGAAAGGTCATTCAGCAGATGCGCCAGATTGTCGATATCGCCCGTCATATGCTTGCCGATAATCAGCCGCTTGTTCTGGTCAATCAGCGTTTCGCAAGACGTTGAGCTGCCGATAAATTGAGAGTACAGATTGGTGAATTCAGCTTTGTGTTCCTGCTGGCAAAACAGGCCGTTCACCTTGTTCATGAAGTCATAGCCCGTCGTACCCTGAATCGACCAGTTGAGCGGTAGATCTTCGTTTGACTCTAGGATTTTTTCGACAACCAGATAGAGATCGGGCATCTGCTGACGAATGCGCTTGATATATTCAGTTGGGTCATACAGACCGTCAATATGATCAATTCGCAGACCGTTAATTTTACCTTCCCGAATTAGTACAAAAACATAGGCATGTATTGTATCAAAGACTGCTTGATCTTCGACCTTGAGTGAAATTAATTCGTTCACCGTGAAGAATCTGCGGTAGTTTAGCTCCTCGTTGCCCACTTTCCAATAGGAGAGTCGAAAAAACTGATCGCAGAGCAGAGCGTCCAGCAGATTATAGCTCTCTGGTTTTCCGGGTTCGCCGTTGAGAATTTGGATATTCTCTTCAATAAATTGCTGCACCTCCGGGCTGTCATTCCACAGCTCCCAGAGCATTTGCTTCACGAAGGAAATTTGGTCATAGCGCTCGCGGCTCTCCTCACCTGCCGGAACGTATTTCAGCATATAGAGCGCACCCAAGAGCTTGACAAAGCTGGGATGATTGCGCCCTAGCTGTTCGCGTAGCCGCGCCAAGTCATACATCAGGACGTTGCTGTAGGTCTCAATCCGCAGCGGAAATCGCCAGTTGTAATAATTAACTGACAGCCCCTCTTGATCGTAGCGCAGCTGAAGTTCGCCGTTCTCTAAGCAATCACCGTAAAATCTGCCTAAAAAAGGTGCCAGTAATCGCCCCTTGATACCGCCATAAAAGTGATTCCAGTCGATGTCAAAAAAGTTGTGGAAGGGCGAATCTGGCCCGTTCTCTAGCACATCCACCAGCATATCATTCTGGCTATCGAACGCCATATGATTGGGAACAATATCCTGTATCCAGCCAATTCCAGCCTGCGTTAGCTCAGCGCTCAATGCTGCAAACTCTGATTCGCCACCCAGTTCAGGATTAATCTGGCCTGGATTCACAACGTCATATCCGTGCGTGCTGCCTGTCCTAGCTGTGAAGATCGGCGATGCGTATAGATCAGAGATTCCCAGCTCTGCTAAATAAGGCACGATGGCTTGAGCAGCACGAAAGTTGAATCCAGCGTGAAACTGAATTCGGTAGGTAGCTAGAGGAATTTTCATCATAGGTTCAGATCTGCGAGACGAAGCGGGAACATGCTAGAAGCAAATTGTGCCGCGAAATAGCCAACGCATCTCAGAGGCTTGGGCTTGGGCAAAGAACATTGGTTCAGTCGCGCTCAGTTTAATAGGAGCATACTCATAAATCCGAGAATTGTCTTGCGAGGAGCCGAACTCAGCTGGTATGTTTAAGCACAGCTTACCGCTATGACAAGCCATAGATGACGACAGTCTGAGGCGCTAGCGTCAGCGAGATCTTTGAGCTGGCTGCATCAGCTGGGAGTCGCTCAGGTAGATCAGAACCTTGACCACCCCAGTCTAAATCAGCAGAGTTCAACAACTTTTTCCAGCTCTGAGCGGAGACAGCGTCCGGCAAATCTACTGTAATGGAACTCACTTGGTGATTGAAGTTCAGCAAGCACAAAACCTGAGAATTCTCGTGCCAGCGCCGCAGCTTCAACATCTGTCCTGACTCAATCACGCTAGCTTCGAGATGCTGACGCTCTGAGCTTTGCAACGCTGGCAGTTCGCGCCGCAGCCGCAGCAGGGTTTGATAAAACCGCCAGAGGAGATGATTGTTGCCAATGTTGAGCATCTCCCAGTTGAGCTTGGATTTTTGAAAGGTTTCTTCGGACTGCGGATCGGGCGCTTCGCCCACCATGTGGAACGCCGCAAACTCTTCTTTGCGACCCTTGCGAACTGCGGCCACCAAGTCGGGATCGCTATGGCTCACAAAGTACTGAAACGGCGCAGTCTCCCCATATTCCTGTCCCATAAAAATTAACGGAATGGAGGGCGAAAGCAGCAACGCCGCCGCCAGCAGCTTCTCGGTTTCAAACGAAATGCTGTGGCAAAGTCGGTCACCCAGAATCCGGTTGCCCACCTGATCATGATTTTGAGTGCAGACCACAAACTGTCGAGGTGAGCGGTCGCAGGGATCAGCGCCGTGATGCTTCTGGCGATTAGCTGAAAATTCTCCGGTGTAAACAAAATTGTGCGTATAGGCCTTAGCAACCTGCTCCAGGCTACCAAAATCTTTGTAGTAGCCCATTGTTTCGCCGGTGACGAGCGCATGCAGCGCATGGTGAAATTCATCGTTCCACTGAGCATCTAGGCCGAAGCCGCCTTGCTCTTGAGGCCGAATCCAGCGCGGATCGTTCAGGTCGCTTTCAGCCGTTAGATAAAACTCACGCCCCTGCTGCTGCTCAAATTCGCTCACAGCCGTGGCCATTTCTTGCAGAAAGTGCTGAGAACTGTGATCCAAGATATGGTCAGTGGCATCCAGCCGCAGTGCGTCGAAATGAAACTCGCGGAACCAGTAAAGTACGTTTTGGATGAAGAAGTCGCGGACTGCATAGCTATAGGCTGCGTCGAAATTAATGGCGTCGCCCCAAAGCGAATGATATTTGTCGGTGAAGTAAGGCCCATAGCAGCCGATGTAGTTACCCTCTGGGCCAAAGTGGTTGTAGACCACATCCAAAAACACGGCCATCCCCTGCTGGTGGCAGGCATCAATCAGCCGCTTCAGGCTTTGCACGCCGCCATAAGAATTTTGCACCGCATAGAGATAGGTGCCGTCATAGCCCCAGTTGCGGTCGCCCGGAAACTGAGCAATTGGCATTAGCTCGATTGCATTCACGCCCAAATCTAGCAGCTCTGGAATACGCGAGATAATTGCTTCAAATGTTCCCTCTGGCGTAAACGTGCCGACATGCAGCTCGTAGATCACCATATCGCCCAGCGAGATATTTTTCCAGTCGTGATCTGTCCAGTCAAAGCTGTGATCTACGATTTCTGAAGCGCCATGCACGCCCTGCGGCTGCGACTGCGAAGCGGGATCAGGTCGATCGGTGCCCTCTAGCTGATAAAAATAGAGCGCTCCCGGTTCAGCTTCAGCTTCTCCCTGCCAGTAGCCGCGCTCGTCTTGCTGCAAGGGAATGAGCTGATCGGTCGGCGCAACCAAATGAACGGCGACTTGTTCCAGCTGAGGTGCCCAAACCGTGAATTTGGATCGACCGTTGCCGAGATACTGAGAACCAACTTGCATGGGGCTTACCGCTGTAGATGTGCAGGAGAAGATGTACAGGAGACTTTATGTTTCTTAACACGCATTGTGCAACCTGAATATCTATCCTGAGTTGGATTGCTTAGGCCAAGCGCTGCAACACCAGCACCGAACGCGCTGCGACTTCAGATTCTTGATAGCAGCGCTCGGTTAAACCAATGAAATCAGCGGAGGTGTCAATGACAATCGCCCAGTTTGCGTCGAGCGAGTCGGGGATCGCAAACTTCAGCGGCTCGTAGTGGGCGTTAAAAAACAGCAGGAAGCTGTCGTCGAGGATGCGTTCGCCGCGTGTTCCCGGCGTGGCAATCTCTTCGCCGTTCAAGAAAATGCTGACCGCTTTGGCGAAGTCGCTTTCCCACTGCTGGCTGTTCATTTCGCTGCCGTTGGGATTAAACCAGGCGATGTCGTTGGCTTCGCTGCCGAAAATGGCGCGGCCTTGAAACCATTTGCGCCGCCGAAACACCGGATGCTGCCGCCGAAACTCGATCAGCGCTTTGGTGAAATTTAGGAGGTTTTGATCCGCCGCTTCCAGGCTCCAGTCCACCCAGGAAATCTCGTTGTCCTGACAGTAAGGATTGTTGTTGCCGCCCTGCGTCCGACCCATCTCGTCGCCATATAGCAGCATCGGCACGCCCTGAGAGAGCAAGAGTGTCACTAAGAAATTGCGCTGCTGCTGCCGCCGGAGCTGCAAAATCTTCGGGTCATCCGTCTCGCCTTCCACGCCGCAGTTCCAGGAGCTGTTGTGGCTGCTGCCGTCGCGGTTGCCTTCGCCATTGGCCTCATTGTGCTTTTCGTTGTAGCTGACCAAATCGCGCAGCGTAAAGCCGTCATGCGCCGTGATGAAATTGATGCTGGCGCTGGGGTTGCGGCCATTGTTTTTGTACAGATCAGAGCTGCCGGTAAAACGATAGGCAAAATCGGCCAGCAGGCTATCCTCGCCGCGCCAGAAGTCGCGCACCGTGTCGCGGCATTTGTCGTTCCATTCTGACCAGAGCAGCGGAAATTCGCCCACCTGATAGCCGCCCTCGCCCACGTCCCAGGGTTCGGCAATTAGCTTCACGTCGGCCAGCACCGGGTCTTGGTGAATAATGTCAAAAAAAGCAGAAAGCCGATCGACCGCATACAGCTCGCGAGCCAGCGCCGAGGCCAGATCAAACCGGAAGCCGTCTACATGCATCTCCAGTACCCAGTAGCGCAGGCTGTCCATAATCAGCTTGAGCACCTGCGGATGCCGCACGTTTAGCGAGTTGCCGCAGCCCGTGAAGTCCATGTAGTAGTGCAGATTGTCTTCGACGAGTCGGTAGTAGGCGCTGTTGTCGATGCCGCGCAGCGAGATTGTCGGCCCCAGATGATTGCCTTCGCCCGTGTGGTTGTAAACGACATCTAGAATCACCTCGATCCCGGCCTCATGCAGCGTCTTCACCATCTGCTTAAACTCCACCACCTGCTGGCCTTGCGTCCCGCTGGCGCTGTAGCCGGAGTAGGGAGCTAGGTAGCAGATCGAGTCATAGCCCCAGTAGTTGCGGAGTCCCTGCTTGGCTAAATGGCCGGGATTGGCCATAAAGTGATGCACGGGCAGCAGCTCAACGGCGGTGATGCCCAACTGCTTGAGGTGGGCGATGACTGCCGGATGTGCCAGTCCTGCATAGGTGCCGCGCAGCGGCTCTGGGATCTCTGGGTGTAGCTTCGTAAAGCCGCGCACATGCGTCTCATAGATGACTGTTTCGTGGAAGGGGGTTTGCAGAAGCGTATCGTCGCCCCAGTCAAACAGCTCGTCAATGACGATGGCTTTGGGCAGGAAGTTGGCGCTGTCTAGCTCCGAGAATGAAAAATCACCGTCGGGATGCTCCCAGCAGTAGCCAAAAATTTCTTCGCCAAATTCAATGTCACCCTCTAGAGCTTTGGCGTAGGGGTCAATCAGCAGCTTATGCCGATTAAACCGATCCCCGGCCTTAGGGTCATACGGCCCGTCCACACGGAAACCGTAGCGCTGCCCCGGCTTCACAAACGGCGCGTAGCCATGCCAGACAAAATTGCTGACCTCCACCAGCGGAATGCAGGTTTCGTGGCCTTCAGCATCGTACAGGCAGAGCGCCACCTGAGTCGCCCGCTCTGAGAATAGGGCGAAGTTTGTACCTTCCCCATCCCAGGTGGCTCCCAACGGATAGGGCTTACCGGGCCAAAGCAATAGCTGCATACCGAGTCAGAAAACCTTATGGGTCTTGCATTTAAAAACCCTAACAGCTATTGGTCAAAGTTCCTACCCCCAATCTTTGACTACGTTTCAGGAATCGTAACGGCATCCTCTGTAGTCAAAGAAACTTTTGATACTGGTATTTAGATCAGGGCATTAGATCAGGGCATCACAGGTGAGCCGCTCCGGCCACCTGAAGCGTAACCAAAGCGTTTGTTATTTCAAGGAGAAAAAACGCATGACGCATGATTTAGCCCAACCTCCGCAGGTCGGAGTGAAGCTGCGAGCGACTGAACGACTGACCCTGCTGCTAGTTGGCCTGCTGGTTCTAAGCTGGCTCTGGCTGAACGCCTCGACGCTGACCTGGTTTGGCGAGTCGCTGCTAGGTTTACCCCGGTTTAATCAGCTTTTTTTGGCGGCGGTGGCGCTGCTGCTGGGCTGGCTGGCCGTTCGCCGTCCGCTGCCCGTATTGGCGGCTCAGCTGCGGCTCTTTCCGCTGGTGCTGCTGCTGGGAAGTGCGCTCTTGGCGCTGGGATCGCGCTGGCTGCTGGCCTTTGAGCAGATTCCGGGGCTGCTGTTTCTGCTGGGCAGCTATGGACTAGCCGGACTGTTTTTGCATCCAGCGACTTGGCGCAGAGGGCTGCCTGTGGCGGCTACTGTAGCGGCGGTGGTGCCGTTCTGGCTTCAGTTCACGACGGGGCTGGGCTTTCCGGCGCGGATTCTCACCGCTCAGGCGGTCGAGGCGATTCTCAATACCTGGCAGATCACGGCGCTCTCATCGGCAGATATTATTGTGCTGGATACGGGCATTGCCCAGGTGGATCTGCCTTGCAGCGGCCTCAAGAGCCTCTGGATGGGGACGGTGCTGCTGCTGGCGATGACGGGGCTAGAGGGGCGCAAACTCGGCTGGCGCTGGCTGCTGGTCTGCTGTGCCAATTGGGGGCTGCTGGTGAGCGCCAACGTGATGCGCGTTTTGAGTCTGGTGCTGCTGA
This sequence comes from Pegethrix bostrychoides GSE-TBD4-15B, assembly GCA_019359155.1. GTDB lineage: Bacteria > Cyanobacteriota > Cyanobacteriia > Elainellales > Elainellaceae > Elainella > Elainella bostrychoides. Next base: position 119,548 of record JAHHHV010000065.1, on the reverse strand, counting down.
CCAACGTGCTCCGCCAGCCCGCGCTGGCTGACCTGCTGCATATGCCGCTGGGACTGGTCAGCTTTGTTACCGTGTCGCTGCTGGCTTGGGGGCTGCTGCGCTGGGTGCCGCAAGCTGAGAAGGCTCGCGCGCCAGTGCAGGCCATAGCTCGGCCTGCTCAACCCGCGAGTCCGAAGCTGTTGGCTGGGCTGATTGCCGTCTTGCTGCTGCTCAGTTTTCTGCCGCGTCCAGCCGCAGTTCTACCCGTTCAGCCCGCGCTGGCACATCTGAGTTGGCCTGCTGCTATGCAGGTGGAGCCGATGGCGCTGAGTCAGCCGGAGCAGGCTTTTTTTGTCAGCTATGACGGCGTGACTGCCGAAAAACAGCGGTTCGACTTTGAGGGGATTGCTGGCTCGATGATTTTGGTGGCTAGCCCAACTTGGCAGGCGCACCATTCGCCAGAGCTTTGCTATATCAGCAGCGGTTTTGAGATTAACCAAATGCGGCAGCAGCAGCTAACGGATGCGGTGCTGGGTCGCTGGCTGTCGCTGAAGCAGGATGCAACCCAGCAAGCCGCTGCTTACTGGTTTCAGTCGCCCCACCGCACTACCGACAGCTACCTGGATCGGCTCTGGGCAGAGCTGTCGCGGCAGGAGCCTGCTTGGACGATGGTTTCGGTTTTGTTTGACCAGCCCTACTCGCCCGAATCGCCGCAGGTTCAGGCGTTTCTCAATCAGGTGCAGTCTGTACTGGCAGCTCAATAGCGGCTCAATAGCAGCTCAACAGCTAATCCATTCCTCCAACTATTCCTTCCAGATATATTTCTCCTGAGCATATGAAGTCACCTTTCGTTTCGCTGCTTCAGCTTGGCTTCGAGATCTGCACTTGGATCTGCAAGCGGTTCTTCTCGCAGGCTTTTTTCTGGGCGTTCAATGCCTCGCTGCTGCTGGTGGCCTATTTGGGGCTGCTGCCGTTCATTGGCCTTGCCTTGATTGGCGATTTGATGTCGGGTCTGGTGCCCTGGGACTTTTTCCTGCCGTTTGTTGGCTTGGTGGGTGTGCCGACTGCCTGCGCGACTGTTGGCGTACTGCCCAAACAAAAGCGCCGTCTCTCGCTGCCGCAGCTGTTTTGGGGCGTTGAAGCACCGCTGCTGGCACTCTGCACCCTGCGCTTCTTTTGGCTGCGCGACCTGACTCCGGGCACAACGCTGTTTCTGGCCGCTGGATTGGTTGGCATTTTCAGCTTGTGCCACTGGCTCTATCAGCAGCATCTCGACGCGATTGACCCAATGCAGCCGCACAGCGGCACTGCCGATATTGGCTACTTAAACATTGGCTACTTGATTGGCTTCTCGCTGATGCTGGTGCTGGCCGTTTACGGCACGGCTCTAATCAGCTTCTATCTGCTGCCGCTGAGCTGGCTTTCCATTTCGGCGCTGATCTTCTCTCTGCCTCAGGTGATGCTGCTCTTTCTCTATGCCGGTATCTTGCTGCCCATCTGGATCATTTTTCTGGGGCTGCTGCTGTCGCCTCTGGGGGCGCTCTGGATTTACGGCCAAGCTTGGTGGCAGACGGTGCGCTCGTTTGGCGAACGACGGATCTGGGCGGGGCTGCTGACGGCGGGCGTGGCTGTGGGCGGCCTGGGGCTATTTCTCACGCTGAATCAGCCACCGCAGTTGACAGCCTTCAAGCTGCTGGCTGCTCCTGCTGCCACGCCGCAAGCTCAGCAAGAATTATTGCAACAGCAAGGTGTGATTCGGCAAGGGCTGGTGAATGCTTATCTGGCTCGGTATCGTTATCCGCGTCAGGCTAGTCAGCTGGCTGAGAACGGGCATATCTACCAGATGTATCGCGCGATTCAGGCTCCAGAAAGCTGGGCATTTGCGCTTCAGCAAGCCTATGGCCTGCTGCTCTCGCCGTTTACCTATCCCGGCGATGCCAATCTCGATGCCGACAAAGCCAGCGCCCTCTACGGCCAGTTTTTTGATACGCCGATTTTGCGGGGCGAGAAGCCGGCGATCCAAAACGCGCTGGAGTCTACGTTTAACCGTAGCGAGGCCAAAGCTGGACTGAACGATGTCAACGAGGAGCGGGTTTGGCTGGCGCAGCAGCAGCTCAAGCTGACTCCGCAAGGCGACTGGGCGGAGGTAGAGCTGCATGAAGTCTACGAAAACAAAACGCTCGATCAGCAGGAAATTCTCTACTTCTTTTCGCTGCCCGAAAGCGCCGTGATCACCGGACTCTGGCTGGGCGAAACGGATGACCGCAGCCAGCGCTATGCTTTCTCAGTCTCGCCACGCGGCGCGGCGCAGCAGGTCTACAACGCTGAGGTAACTCGTCGCCAAGATCCGGCGCTTTTGGAGCAGGTCGGCCCACGCCAATATCGGCTGCGTGCCTTCCCAATTCCGCCGCTGGGTCAGGGGCAGATGCATCTCTGGCTCACCTACAAAGTCTTGCAGCAGCCAGACGGCTGGGCATTGCCAGAGCTGCACGAACGCCGCAACATCTTCTGGACAAACCGCACGCAGCGGCAGCTGAACGGTAAGTCGGTCGCTAGCGATACCTGGTTTCCCAAAGCGCCTGCTGCCAAGCCGTTTCAGCCTGTCGCGCATCAGATGCCGTTGTCTTGGGGCAGTGATTCAGGGAGTGATTCAGGGAGTGATTCAGGGAGTGATTCAGGGAGTGATTCAGGGAGTGATTCAGGGAGTGATTCAGGGAGTGATTCAGAGGCGCAAATTATTGCCCAACCCTTTGCCGCCAGCGACTACAAGCTGCCCCAAGGCCAGCGATTTGCGATTTTGTTGGACGGCTCCTACAGCATGAACGCTCACTCAGCCGAGGTGCAGCAGAGCTTCCAGTGGCTTCAGTCTCACGTCCTGACTCAAAACAGCGCCGATCTCTACCTGACGGCTGCATCTCCGGCCCAGCCGCGCCGCCTAGACGACCTGAAGCAGCTGACTCAGTCCAGCTTCTACGGCACAATTGCCCCCAGCCAGATGCTGCAACAGTTCCTCGACCTGCGCGGCGACAGCGCCTATGACGCAGTACTGCTGCTCACCGATGCCGGAAGCTACGAGCTGACTGCTGATCAACCTGCCGCGCTGGATCTCTCTGCCCCACTCTGGATGGTGCATCTGGGCGGCTTGCAGTCTGCCTACGACGACGCGACTCTGGCCGCAATCCAAAACAGCGGCGGCGGCGTGGCGACGCAGCTAGAGCCAGTCATGCAGCGCTTGGGGACGCAGCCGAGTCTGGGATCCAACACGACGCGGCTAAATCTGGTGGACGGCTATGCCTGGTATCTGGCCAAAACGCCGCTGCCTGATGCCAAAACTGATCCAAACTTTGAGGCGCTGGCGGCTCGCCAATGGGTGACGCACCTGAGTCAGTATGTGAAGCCGGATCAGCTCCAAGAGCTGGACAGCATCCACGCCATCACCAAACAGTACGGGATTGTCTCGCCCTACTCTTCCATGCTGGTGCTGGTCAACGACGCGCAGCGGCAGGCGCTGAGGCAGGCCGAGCAGGACAAGGATCGTTTTAATCGCGAGGTGGAAGATCAGGCGCTGCCTCAACCCAGCGCGCCGCTAGCAGTTTCGGCCACGCCCGAACCGTCGGAGTGGCTGCTGCTAATTCTGGCTGCTGGTTTGCTGTTTGGGGTCTACCGCGTCCAAAAGCAAAAGCTCTCTGAGTTTTGAGCTGTGCCTTGAAATAACTGGGGTGAGGTGCAGCGCCAAAGATAGCTGCACCTCACCCGCTCACGACTATCGCAGCAGTACGCTCATGAATTTACCCTGCGCGAACGGTGCAGGAACCATTGGCGAGAATTGGCTGCGGTCGGTAATCATCTGCCTGACGTACATTTCGCTGATGATGTGGTTCACCTGCTCTCGCGTCCCGACAATCCAAATCTGCGCCTGATGGCCAAGCGACTCCGGCAGACGCTCGTTGAACTCTGTAGACATGATATTTGCCTCGTATTTTTGGGTATGGCTTTGAAAGCCTAAGGCGTTGAGTCACCTGACCACATGCGTGAACGAAGCGAGCGCGATGTAAAATCGACTCAGCCTTGCCTCCCGTGCCTATCGGGAAGTCGGGTTAGCTGGCTAGTCGTGTTCCACCACTTCTAGTCAGCGACGCCTTAAGCTTTCCTGTCCTGACCGCTCCACGCAATCAGTGTGGTGAATCATAAACCGAAACTCTGGCTGAGCGCAAGTGGGCATGAGAGAATTTTTACGTTTGGTGAGATTGGGCTAGGCAGACAGCTCATTTGAGGCTATCTTGCTTCTGAGACAGAGAGCAGTTTGCCTTTAGCTTCACCTGTAACGATATGCGGAAAACTTCTGCTTAACGGGGCAAGGAAGCGTATTATACGGAAAGATGCTGCCTAAGTAATGTGTTATGGCGACTCACTTTGCCTATCCAGCTATTACGGGATCTTAGGCGGAGATTTTCAGTCTATTAATAGTTGGGCTGCTGGAGCTGTTGCTTAGGGCAGTAACCGAGAGGTTATTGGTCGGGTGTTGCTCTAAAAGTTCGCTGAGATGGTTAAAGTTAGACCACAATTGTAGTAAAGAGTGATTGAAACTACTGGTAAAGAGGTAGCTCGGCAGTTTAAACTAGAGCTGATGTAGTAGTCTTGAGGCGTATAGCAGATTTTGATGAACTTGCCTGAGTTTGAGCGTGTAATTTACAAGCGCAACCCTCTTGTAGAGGTTGTCTGTCAATTGCGTTTTCCGCCCATACTCAAGATTTCTCACCAAGAGCCAGTTGAGTTTCAGGATACGATTAGATTTAAATATCCTCTTTTTGAGACGACTAGGGCGCAACTTCCATCCGAAATCTCACAGGTTGTACAGCAACTAGGACTACCTCTGCAAAGTGACGTTGCTTATAACTTTAAATCAGAAGACCAGAGATGGAGCCTCTCCCTTAATAAGGATTTTATTGCTTTAACTACTTCCTCATATGAGCATTATGAGCAATTTAAACAGCGTTTAGAGGAGGCTCTAGGGATTTTTGAAGCGATCTATAAGCCATCCTTTTATACAAGAATTGGACTTCGTTACCAAGACTTAATTATTCGCTCAAAACTTGGAATTGAAGATAAAAACTGGTCGGAGTTAATAGCTGAACATATTGCTTCAGAACTATATGAGGCGAATTTTTCTTCCTCAATTCAAACAATAGTAAAGAGTTTAGTTTTGAAAACGGAAATTGGGCAAATTAATCTGAATCATGGATTGGTGAATGTTAAAGAAGCACAGGGCAGCAGTGATGAGATTGCTTACCTGTTTGATGCCGACTTTTACACAGAACAGAAGATAGAGGGTAATAAAGATGTCTGGAACGTACTCAATCAGTTCAATCAGTCTGCCGGAAGGCTCTTTAGGTGGAGCATCACAGATACCCTCCATAATGCCATGCAACCCCAATCAGTTGAATCAGTATCAGTACAAGCATAGTCAAACTTCATCAGGTACTACTTCCAATAATGTGGTTTTCGATAGAGAAAGTGGCAAGGCTATCGTAATTCAATACTCTTCCTTTGATTTGATGATGTCTGGCTCATCTTTATCTTTTAGAACTGATTCACATCGCTTGTCGCCAGACAAGTTGATGCTGTTACTAAAATGCTTACTTATTATTCAGACATTGCCTGAATCTGCTCTAGAAGAAGCTTCTGAGGAGTTGGAAGGAATTTATCGCTTCTATACAAATCGCTTTCCTCAAGCCGAGCTACCTACGATCCCTGCTAGTACTATTAGAGGCAAGTTGAGTGCTATGCAGGTCAGACCACCTATTGTTTTAGAACCTTAGATTGTTTGGTAAATCACCGCATGGAAGAACGGGCTATCTACCAAGCATCAGATAAAGGTTCCTCGCTGAGGCAAGGAGAAATTGTGACAGGCGTGGTTCAATATAACCCTGTTATTGATGAAATACCGAAAGAGCTTCAGGAGTTATCTTTTACGCCCATCATTCATCCATACTCAATCGTCATTACACAAGATTGTGACCTCGATTGGGATTATAAAGCTAGAGGAATTAATAATAACCCAGCTAAGCTTTTGAATTCGATCGTTTTGTGTGAAATAGGAACAGCGGAATCAATTAGAAGCACAGACGGAATGAACCGGAAGGAGTGGGAATTGGTTGTTGCTCATCGCCATGAAAGATTTTATTTTTTTGAAAAGATTCCCCCTGAATGTGAGGTAGAGCAAGAAGGTTTACCTGAACTTACTGCTGATTTCAAAAAGGTTCTTGGTATGGATGCATCAACTTTATATCGTCAAATCGAACTTGGTATGGTTAAACGCAGAGCAATTTTAGCTAGTCCATATTTGGAGCATTTTTCTAGACGGTATCATAGCTTTCACGGTAGAGTTGCGCTGCCTTTTCAGTATGAAAGTGAGCGTGAAGGATAAGTTACGTAAGCGGCGCGGTACAACATAATCTCTGAGCCGAACGGAGTCAAGTAGGGTTTGAAATCTTGCCGTTCATCAATTCTCGCTCTCATCAACTGCCCAAGTCAACTTACCTTGTTATGGTCATGGTAAGAAAATTATTCTTATCCATATTCTCTTTTTTAACTGAATTTAGCAACTGTATTCTCTTCACTTATTGCTTGCTATCTATAATCTTCGCAATTAGTAAATTATTGCATTCTAGTGCTACTAAACATTTTGCTTCATCATATAGCTCTCCGCTCAACAGCGAAACAAGATCTGTATCCACTTAAGCGCTAATGTCCGCATCGCCGCTGGATAGCTATTCCCCTTATCCCGATGCATGGCGCAGAAATATTGGGTAGTGATACTTGTTAAAGGATAGAGAATAATCATCAATTTCAGAAGTCTTGGCTGACAAAGCTCTCAAAAGCAGGCTTTTTCCTCTGTCCTTCAATAAATGACACTACCGGCATTGAACTAGGCAAAGTGCCTCTCTCGGACTACTAGGGTGAGTGCCATTTTTGTTAAGATTTGAACTTGGAACTCTTGCGAGAAAACTTGCAGAAAGGTCAGCTCAATCCGATGCTGTTTGAGCAATTGACTTGAAAGCAATACTATCTGCAAACTCTATTACCACCAGGAGAGAATTATGCCTTTATCAATCGGTGATACAGCTCCCAGCTTTACCGTGAATGACACCAGCGGCAGTCCAGTGTCCCTCTCTGACTTTGCCGGAAAAACGGTGGTGCTCTACTTTTATCCCAAAGATGACACTCCTGGCTGCACCAAAGAAGCTTGCAGCTTCCGCGATGCCTACGGCGACTATCAGGGCAAAGACGTGGTGGTGCTCGGCGTGAGCATGGACAGCGAAGCCTCGCACCAGCAGTTTACCGATAAATTTAGCCTGCCGTTTCCGCTGCTAGCTGATGTCGGTGGCTCACTCACCAAAGCCTATGATGTCGATGGTGGCGGCTATGCCAAGCGGGTGACCTATGTGATTGACGGCAGCGGCAAAATTAGCCAGGTCTACACCAGCATTCAAACCGAGAGCCATGCTCAAGACATCATGCGAGAACTGAAGCTCTAGCAAGCATCTGGTAATTTTGGCTTGATTCTGGCAACCCTAGAGTCAGGCAACCTTGAACTGCCGATTCACCCCAGATTCACCCCAGTTGATTGAAAGACTATGCGAGCACTTGTCACCGGCGTTGCGGGATTCATTGGCTACCATCTGGCTCAGCGGCTATTGGCAGAAGGCATTCAGGTTTGTGGCATCGACAACCTGAACGACTACTACGATGTCAATCTCAAGAAAGCTCGCCTAGCGCAGCTTCAGCCACAGTCCGGATTTAGCTTTCAGTATCTCGATCTGAGCGACCGGGCGGGAATGGCCAGCCTGTTTGAGGCTCATCCCTTCGACTGCGTGGTGAATCTGGCGGCTCAGGCAGGCGTGCGCTACTCGCTGACCAATCCTCATGCCTATGCCGACAGCAACCTAGTCGGGTTTGTAAACCTGCTAGAAGGCTGTCGGCAGCAGCAGGTGCAGCACCTGGTCTATGCCTCCTCCAGCTCGGTCTATGGCATCAATCCGAAAGTGCCGTTTGCGACTGACGACAGCGTTGACCACCCAATTTCGCTCTATGCGGCCACCAAAAAAGCTAACGAGCTGATGGCCTACACCTACAGCCATCTCTACCAGATCCCGACCACCGGGCTGCGCTTCTTCACGGTCTACGGACCTTGGGGTCGGCCTGATATGGCTTACTTCAAGTTCGTCAAGGCGATTAAGGCAGGCCAACCGATCGAGGTCTACAACCACGGCGATATGCAGCGCGACTTCACCTATATTGATGACGTAATTGAGGGGGTGCTGCGCGTCATGCGGCAGGCTCCAGTAGCGACTGAAAATAGCGCACCCTATAGGCTTTACAACATTGGCAACAATCGCCCGGTGACTCTGGCGCACTTCATTGAGGTCGTAGAAACAGCGCTTGGCCAAACGGCTCAAAAGAAATTTCTGCCCATGCAGCCCGGTGACGTGCCAATCACCTATGCCGATGTCGATGCGCTGATGCGCGACGTAGGATTTAGACCCACAACCCCAATCGAAACCGGCATTGCCCGCTTCGTGGATTGGTACGAGTCCTACTACGCTTAGTTTTACACGCCTAGCTTTATACGCCTGACTTTATAAGCATGAGTGCCAGACCAGACTAGCGGCGCTGTTGCCAAGCCTGAATCGCGCGCTGCGCCTCAGCATAGGCGGCGCTGTTAGCCGGAATCCGGTTGGCAATAGCAATGGCATCTGTCGGATTCGAGTCCGCCTGCGACTGAGCGATTTGCAGAATTTGATAGCTCCACTGGTCGATCATGCGGTTGGCTTCGCGCCGCGTCGGGTTGTTCTCGCCCACCTGATCAGCTATTTCGATTGCGGCAGAGAGCATCGCCGGACTGCCCACTTGCGCCGCGCTATAGGCTTGGGCAAGCTGATCTGTACCGCGAGTTTGGCTGCGCCAGGTTTGAATCTCAGCCTGCGCCTGGTCATAAAGCTGCCGATCTGGCGGAATTAGCTCGGCTTGTCGGATCGCTTCTTGAAAATTGCCCTGAGCAGCCAGCTGACGAGCCTGCTCTAATCGGGGCTGATCTTGCGACTGCTGAAGCTGATCTGACCAGCGGTCAATGTCAGCTCTGGCTACCTGAGTTAAGGCACGACCGCTGCCGATCTGGCGCGCCACCTGAATTGCGCCGTTCAAATCGCCGCCTTCGGCCAGTTGGCGTGCCCGATCAAGCTGAGGCTGATCCTGCAATCGCTGCATCTGGCTCGTCCAGTCGTCGATTCGGCGACCAGCCTGATCGTAGAGGGCGCGTCCTGGGCTAATGCGGCTTGCTTCGCCAATCGCCGCCTGGAGGTCGCCGCTGCTGGCTAACTGCTCGGCGCGATCTAGATAGGGCTGATCTGCGGCAGTTTCAATCTGGCGCTGCCACTGCTGGATCGACTTTTCGGCCTGTTCGCGCAGCGGATTGCCAAACGGAATGCGCTGCGCTTCGGCAATGGCGGCGGTTAAATCGCTCTCAGCGCCGGGTTGAGCAATTTGCTTGGCGCGGTCGAGCACCGTCACGTCTTTGATTTCGGCCTGCCAACTGCTGATCAGCTGCTGTGCCTTGCCGTAGAGCGGTCGGTCGCGATTGATCCGCTGCACGGCCACAATCGCGGTTTCTAGATCTGAGACGGTGCCGTTCCAGGCCTGAGACTGCGCCTCGGCAATCATGTTGAAGTCGCGGATCTCGGCTTGCAGGTTCGCTTTGCTGGGAATCTGGCTCGTAATTCTCAGCGCCTGGTCATAGTCGCGGCGATCGAGGGCGGCATCTGCTAGGTCAAGCATATCCCGGCCAAATCTGGCGATCATCTCTTGCGCTCGTGAAAACAGGCGGCTCTCTGGCTTAATCTCTTCCATCAGCTTGATTGCAGCCAGCAGATTAGTCAGCCCGCCCTGATCAGACAGCCCTTTGGCCTTGTCAATTTTGTTGCTGTCAAGTCGCGTGGTGGTGATCAGATCGTTTAGCTCTCGGTACTTCGTATTTTCCCAGTACTGGTTGCCAATCCCCAAAAGCTGAGTAGCCGTCCGAAACGCCTGCCGCAGATCTTGATCTTTGAGCGCCGTCTCCGCCTGCTTGTATATGTCCTCTGCCTTGTCCCAGGTTGCCTGCCACTGCTCGATTTTGGGGTCTACTAGCTGGTGGGCTGAGCTGTCAGCCGGGATTTTCTGGGCCGTTTCAATGGCTTGCTTCAAATCTCCAGCCTGGAACGATGCTTCGCCCAGCTCGAGCATTTCGTTGGACCAGACTTCAATGTTGTGATCGATCTCCGGGCGCAGCGGATGATCTTGCGGCAGATCCTTGACTAGCGAAATGGCGTAGAGCAGGTCTTTAGGCGTGCGTTTGTCAGCCGCTAGCTGAGCGCAGTAGAGCCGCAGTGAAGCCGAGGCGGTCGGCCAGAAGATTGCCGGACAGTTGGGCAGGCTGGGCAGTCTCAGCAGGGCTGTGGCCGACAAAAGGCCGAGGCTACTAAAGGCCACCATGGCTGTACCGCCCCAAAACAGCCAGCTGCGAGGCAGACGCCAGCGGCGAGTCGAGGCCGTATCCCTGACCTTCAGATCAGCGCTCGCCTGAGATGCAGCAGAGCTTGCCGCCTTGCGCGGCGGTCTAGCGGGTTTCGGTCGGCGGCGTTTGCGATCAGGCGCGTCAGGCGCTCTGTAGTCTTCGGCCATAGCTTCCCCCACTTATCAGACCATCATCCATGCGTGATTCATCTGCCATCTGCGCCTTCATCTCCAGATGCGCCACACCCGCAAATTGCCGAAAGTTGAATAAACCGCTGAACAGCAGTCCAGAGAACAACAGCGAATGACAGCTGACATCCTACTCCTCAATCTTGCAAAATACCAGATTTCTGGAGCATCCCTGCTAAAAACTTCACTTCAGGCTGGAGCCAGACTGGTTAAGGGCGCTCCCAGCCAGCCTGCAAAATTGCGCGACTGCTGCTCAGAGGCAGATTCTACCGCTACCAGCTGATAGCTCTGCGGCTGCGGCTCGCCCAGCTTAACTGCGTAAGTCCGCAGCTCGTCTTGGTGAAACAGGGTGAGCTGAACGGTATCCTGGGGGCGGTACTGCTTCAGTCGCTCGGCCAACTGGCTGCCCCTGACCCGAAAGCCGTCAAGCGCCAGCAGCTCGTCGTCAGGATCAATCCCGGCTTGCTGGGCAGGCGAGCCAAACTCCACGGCGCGAACCAGCTCGCGTCCGCCTTCTGCAATCTTCAATCCGAGATGGGGTGGCGCGGCGCTCGTATCTTCGGGCAGAATCTTCAGCCCAAATGGCTCTAGATACTCCGCTAGCGGCAGCTCTTGTGTGCTGTGCAGACCCAGCTCAAACAGATCGCTCAACTCAGCGCCAGCCACCGACTCAATCGCCATCTGAAGCTGCTCAGGCGTAAAGCCCACCTCTGGCTGACCAAACTGCTGCCAGAGCTGCCGCAGCACGTCATCTAGAGAGCGACGATTGTCGTGCTTGGCTCGGATCAGCAGATCCAAAATCAGAGACAGCATTTCGCCCTTGAGATAGTAAGAAATCTGATTGTTGTCGCTGTTGCTATCGCGCCGATAGAGCTTGATCCAGGCATCAAAGCTGGATTCGCCCAGTGGCTGCACCAGCCGACCGGGCGTGGTCAAAAATCGGCTAATCTCTTTGCCCAACAGCTTGATAGCCGTTCGCGCATCATAAATCCCAGCCCGCAGCGGCAGCATGACGTCGTAGTAGCTGGTCGTGCCTTCACAAAACCAGAGCGAGGGCGTGTAGTTTTCCGCCTCATAGTCAAACGCCTCTAGCCCTTTGGGGCGAATCCGCTTGACGTTCCAGAGGTGAAAGAACTCATGCGCCACGAGCTGCATAAACCGTTGATAGCTCTCTTCTGAGCGAAAGCCAAAGCGCGGATAGATCAAGGCGCAGGAGTCTTTATGCTCTAGTCCACCAAAGCCCTGAGCCGTCTGATGCAGAATGAACAGATATCGCTCGTAGGGCAAGCCGCCAAATAGCTCGGCCTCAACCTGGATAATTTTTTGGGTGTCAGCGATCAGCTGAGCGGGCTGCGCGTTGCTCTGCCCCCAGATCACGAACTGATGCGGCTTCCCCAATGCCTCAAACTCGTAGCGCTGGTGCAAGCCGATCTCAAACGGTGAATCAACGAGCTGGTCAAAATCAGCGGCTTCAAACGTGTTGGTTTGATCAGTTACGGGCGGCAGAGCGGTGGCAATCTGCCAGTCGGTCGGCGGCTGGATCGTGATCCGGATTGGCTGCTGCTGCAATCCGGGCAGATAAAAAAACAGGGCTGCGCCGTTGAAAAAAGCGTGGCTGGTATCGAGATGATTAGTGCGTACGGTCAGCTCGTTGGCAAAAACCTGATAGCGTAGGGTCACGTCGCTCACGCCTGCGGTTTCTATCTGCCAGTGGTTTTTGGCCAGCTTTTGCCAGGGGCGCTCGGTTTGGAAATTTTGGACATGCCGTGCATACTCGCGTACCAGATAGGAGCCAGGTGTCCAGACGGGCATCTTGAGGTCGAGCTGCGGCGCATCCCAACCGCTGACCTGAAGCGTTACCTCCAGCAGATGTGACGCTGGCTGGGGCATAGCCACCCAGTAGTGCAGGTTGAGGCGAGGCTGAGCCGCAGTCACCGGACGCAGCTGAGTCGTTTCTGTCATGGCAAGTCTGTGACGGTGAAGGTTAGCGGTAGAGATCAGGATAGACAGCCCGCATGCAGGCGTGGTTCAACCCTATCAGCTATCGCCAGAATTCGACAATTCTTCTCTGGCCTTCTCTGGCCTACGACCCGTTAGCCGCGACCCGCAATATGGTTCAACTGTTTCAGATGCGCCAGATAGATTGCCTGCCGCCCTGGCGCAATCCGAATCCAGCCTTTGCTGCTCAGCTTTTCCATAATTTTGGTGGCTTCTTCCACCGTAATGTCGCTGACATCTGCGAGATCTTTGAAAGGAATGTTGTAGATTTCGGTGCCGTATTCGCTGGGCGAGCCGTAGCTCTCTCCCAAAGCCACCAGCGTATTCACTAGCTTAATCGCGGGCGGCTGATGGCGCAGCTGGAACCGATAGTTGGTCTGGCGTAGGCGACGCACCATCAGCTGGAGCATCCGGTGATGCAGCTGCGAGTCCCGAAACAGGGTTTGGATGAAGCGCTGCGCCGAAATGCTGAGCAGATGCACCGAGGAGAGCGCGACCACGTCAGTGGAGCGGGGCGACTCATCAAGGATCGCCATTTCGCCAAAGAAATCTCCTCTCCCCAGAATCGCCAGCGTGTTCACCTCTTCACCGCCGTGCCGCCGTACCTTGACCCAACCCGACTCGATGAAATAAACCGCGTTGCCCCAGGCATCTTCCATCAGCACAGCGCGATCGGCTGGATAGTCATGCTCGACCGCAATCGAGAGCAGCCAGTCTACGGTTTCGGGGCTAGCTGCATTAAACAGCGGAAAAAGTTCGTTAAAGGCAGCGGTCTGCATGAGGGCGCTTCAGAATAAAAGATCGGTCGAATCTGTCGGTCAGGCCTATGCAGTTTGACAACATTACAGGAGCCACTGAGAGCCACTGCATAAGAATCACCGTATGAGAACCACTGTCCAAATATATTACCCAGAAAATCAGGAAAGCTGCATCCCACCCCCCAGCGCCATTCAGCCCCAATTTAGCAAAGCGCCAGTCTGGGGGAGAGCCGCTCAATCACCTGCTTCAGCACGATTACCGTCCAGTCAATATCGGCTTGAGTTGTGCTGCGTCCCAGCGAGAGCCGAATGCCTGATTTGGCGGCTCTCGCGCTATATCCCATGGCCAGCAGGGTCGGGCTGGGAATGAGCTTACCGCTGTTGCAGGCTGAGCCAGAGCTGATGCCAATCCCTGCCAGGTTCATCTGCCGCACCAGGGTTTTGCCGCTGATCTGCTCGCCATCTGCCGAGCGTAGGTAAAAGCTGGCGTGGTGCAACAGTCTGTGCCAGCGGTCGCCCGTTACCGCCAGAGCCTCCAGATCGGCCAGCTGTTCAAACAAAGCGTCGCGCAGCTGGCTCAACCGCGCGGCTTCCGAGCTAAGTTCTTGTTCTGCCAGCTCTGCGGCCAGCCCAAATCCAGCAATATTCGGCAGTGCCTGCGTGCCAGAGCGAACGCCAGACTCCTGCCCACCGCCTGCCAGCAAGGGCACTAGTTCCAGCCCAGCCCGACAGTACAGTGCCCCGGCTCCCTGTGGCCCATACAGCTTATGGCTAGAAACCGAGAGCAGATCAACGGGCAAAGTTTGCAGATCAATGGGTAAGCGTCCAGCCACCTGCACTGCGTCCGTATGGAACAAAGCCCCATGTGCTCTAGCAATCTGACTCAGCGCCTGAATCGGCTGAAGCGTCCCCACCTCGCTCTGACCGTAGATCACCGAAACCAGCACCGTGTTAGCAGTCAAAGCGGCCTTTAGATCCAGCGGATCGACCCGTCCGACACGGTCAACCGGCAGCCGAGTCACCTGCCAGCCCTGCTGCTCTAAGATCCGTGCTGGCTCTGAAACAGCCGAATGCTCGACGCTAGAAATGATCAAATGCTGGGGCTGAGCGTAATGCCGGGTGATGCCCAAAATTGCCAGGTTGTCTGCTTCCGTGCCGCCGGAGGTAAATAAAATCGTCTCTGGTGAGGCATTCAGCAAGCTGGCCACCTGCATCCGAGCGCGCTCTAGCACCGTTGCGGCTCTTGCGCCCCAGTCGTGCAGGCTAGAGGGATTGCCCCATTCTGCGGCCAAAACAGACTGCATCAGCGCAATCACCTCGGGGCGAGGGGGAGTTGTGGCACTGTAATCCAAGTAAATTTGCATAGCTACCCAAGCAGAAGGAAGACCGGAGTAAAAAATTGGGGTGATAAAGCCTAGAGCGAAGGGCGCGTCTAAAAGTCATCCAGGCTGAAGCTGGCTTCTGGCTGCTCTAACTGGGGCGCATCTGGATTGAGCGGGTCTGATTCCGGGTCGATTAGCTCAATACTTTCATCCAAATCAGCCTCTAGCCCAGACGGACGGCTAGTAATTTCAGTTGGCAGGTTTGGCTCGCCAGAGCGCTGATGTCCCATTAATGTAGCAGGCACCGTCTCCAACATTTCGCGGTAGGCGGCTTCGCCAATTCGCACCTGAATATTTGGGCCAGAACGAGCCAGACGAATCACGGCTCCGTCCATCAAGGCGGTTTGGCTAATCCGCTTTCCGTCTAGATAGGTGCCGTTTGTGCCCAGATTGACGACTTCCCAAGTCAGCCCCGTGCGTCGCAGCTCGACATGCCGCCGCGAAACTACAGCGCTGTAGAGAATCACCTGGTTGTCTGTAGCTCGCCCAACGCGGATCACAGACTCATTGGGAAACGTCCAGAGCTGAACTGGAATTTGCTTAATCGGATGCAGCAGAGAGAGAATGATCACACAGGCACTATACGTTAGAAACAGAGTCGCCGCTAGCTAAATGGTGTTGTCTCAGATCCTTTATATCCTATGCTGTTTGACTACCAACCAATGGATAGTCAAGAAAAATCATCAGGAAATGGTCTCAGGAACCATGATTAGGAAACCTGAAACAAAAAGGTAACTTTGTCTCCCTTGCCTAAGGCAATTCGGTCTCCCGGACGCAGACGATGGCGGTTGCCGCTGGGCAGAGGCGCGTTGTTAATGTAGGTGCCGTTTGAGCTACCCACGTCTTCAATGTAGTAAATATCGCCCTCAACCCGAATATCGGCGTGAATCCGCGACACAATCTCAGAGTGCGGATAGCCCGACACATCCACATCGGGCGGGATGCGGTCGTTGGGCTTGCCAATATGAATGACAGCTAGCGTGCTGGGCAGCTCGACGGTTGTGTTGGTCTGCACATGCAAGAGCTGTGCCGTCTGGGTTTGTAGCTGAGTCTGCGAATTGCTGGCAGGCACGGCAGGCTTGACGGGTGCTGCGGGCGGCAGCTCAGGTTCGCTGGGCAGCGCGGCTTCTAGATTGCTTTCTGGGTTTGCTTCTGAGTTCGCTTCTGGATTGGGTTCTGGTTCTGGCATAGCTGCTATTGGGGGCAATTCAGAGAGGGGCAGGTTAGATGCTGACGGGTCAGATTCCAGCAGGTTGGACTGAGTGGCACTCGTTAGAGTTGCCTCAAACTTGCCAGCCTCAACCAGCGGATCGGGGGACACAAGCGGCGGGATGTTCAATTCAGCCAAATCGGGCAGGGCATTTGGCGCAGCAGGACGCTCCTGAGCCGCCTGTAGATTGAAACCACACTGACCGCAAAAGCTCGCGTCTGTTTGCACCGCAGCCCCGCAGCTTGGGCAGGTGGTCATGGCGGGCAGCGGTGTATAGCAAGCTTCACACTGAATTGCCGCATCTGGATTTTGATGGCTGCAATTGGGACATACGATCATGCAACTTCTTCCTCAAGCCTCGTCGGGACAGTGAGCGGTCACGGTAAACGGTCACGCAGAGTCACCCACTCTAAAAAGCACAATACGCCAATTTGCGCTTCCATCATACGATCCGTGCCAAAGCTAGCTGGCTGAATTTTACTGAATACAGCTCGACTCCGGTTGATTCCTTAAATTCTTAAGTTAAATTTTTAATTAAACTCTTGCGGCTTTCTAAGCCCTCGGCGCTAGTTTCTCCCCTGCCGCTTGATCCAGTAGCCACCAGAGCGCTCCATCAGGCCGAATCAACCGCGCCGGATAGCTCATGTCGTCTGCCTCAACCGCAAAGATCTCGGCTAGCGCTGCCCGCTTGCTAGCTCCAGCCACCATGAAAATGACACATCGTGCTTGGTTAATCAGGGGCGCAGTGAAGGTAATGCGAGGCTGGCCGTCTTTGTTCCCCACTGTAACCAGGCGATCGGTTACCTGGAGCGCCTCAGTCTGCGGAAACAGCGAGGCCGTATGCCCATCGTCGCCAATCCCCAGCAGAACGACATCTAGCTTAGGAAAGCTGCCGAACGAGATCCCAAAAAGTTGCTGAAGCATCTGTTCGTAGCGCTCTGCCGCTCGGCTCGGCTCGGCCTCATCGGTTGGCATCGGGTGAATGTTGGCGGCTGGAATCGGCACATGCTCTAACCAGGCCCGACGCGCCATGCCCTCGTTGCTGTCTGGATGATCGGGCGGCACATAGCGCTCGTCTCCCCAGAGCACCTGAATCTGGTTCCAGGGCAGATCTTGCTGCGCCAAAGCTTCATAGAGCGGCTTGGGTGTGCTGCCGCCTGCCAGCGCAATGGTAAATAAACCGCGTTCAGCGATCGCAATTTGGGCTTGTTCTAGGACAATTTCCAAAGCGCGTTCCACCAGCGCCGATTTATCTGTTAAAACCTCAACGTGCTGAGTCATGGCTTGATGGCTCTGTATTGTTTGTACGAATTCTAAAAGTTAAGCGAGTGGGTTGGAGCGGTTGCAATTTCAATCTCACTCACTTTAGTCAATCTGGGGCGACCTCAGAGAATTGATCTAATTTCTTAAAGATTGTAGATTTGGCGGCGCTTAGCCTGTTGAACTCAAGATTGGGTCGGGCATTCTAGGCTGAGGCGACTGCCGCTACAGGCGCAGCATCATGTTTAATGAAGCCTAAGCCCATTTTTCGCGCTGAGCTGTTGAGTTTGAATTGCCATGACTTCTAAAAAACTATCTAGCCATCGCTCTCTGCCCGTGCAGATTGCCCGCATTCTCAAGATTGCGGGTCTGGTGATTACCCTGGCGGCTCTATTTGACATTTTGATTCTGTCCATCCCGTATCAAATGGGCGATCGGCAGTGGCAGATTGATTTTGTCACTTCTATTGTTGATCGGGGCATTGTGCCGCTGGTCGGAATTGTGATATTCCTGACGGGCTACGGCCTTGATAGCGGCCTAGATCGCGGCATGGAGTCAGCTTTAGAAGGCCGCAGCGAGCGGCGAGCCATCTGGCAAACTCCGCGATTCTGGGCGCTAGCGCTCTCTAGTCTGCTGGGATTGGTCTATGTGCTGGCCTTTCCGCTGCATCTCTATAATGTTGGGCAGTCTAACCAAGCCGCGCTCGAAGAGGTCAACGAGCAAGGTGAGGCCGCCGAAACGCAGTTGAGCGATCAGGTGACGCAAGAGGTTGAAGCCCGACGGCAGCAGATTAGCCAGCTCATGACCGCCAACGAAGATCAGCTCAACCAGCTGATTAGCGGTAGTCAGCTCACGCAGGAGCAAGCCGACAAGATCAAAGCGTTCAAGGCCAAGCCTGATTCAGTTGAGCCATTTCTCGCTCAGCAAGAAGAAGAACTTCGTAAGCAGGTGAAGACGCAGATCGAGCTACGCAAGAAAACTGCTCTAGAAGCGCGCAAAACCGAGGATTTGAAGTCGGGTCTGCGGATTGGGATTGGCAGCCTGCTGCTAGCGATTGGTTTTATTACAGTCGGCTGGAGCGGACTTCGCAATCTGCGCCAGCAGTAGTTCAGTCTTCAACGCAACAATATGTTCTCAATCTACATCCTCACCCACAACGAAGAGCTGGAAATTGCCGCCTGCATTGAGTCGGCCTTACTGTCAGAAGACGTGATCGTCATTGACTCTTACAGCAGCGACCGCACGGTAGAAATTGCCCGACGCTATCCGGTGCGGGTGATTCAGCATGTCTTTGAGAGCCACGGCAAGCAGCGAAGCTGGATGCTGGAGTCTGTGCCGCCTAAGCACGAGTGGGTCTACATCTTGGAGGCTGACGAGCGGATGACTCCAGGTTTATTTCAGGAATGCCTGCGAACTATTCAGGTTCAACAGGCTCAGCCGCAGTACGTGGGCTACTACGTGGCTGAGCGGGTCATGTTTATGGGACGCTGGATTCGGCGCTGCACTCAATATCCGCGCTACCAGATGCGGCTGTTTCGGCATGGACAGGTCTGGTTTGAGGACTATGGCCATACTGAGCGTGAAGTCTGCACGGGCGCAACCGGTTTTTTGCGCGAAACCTACCCGCACTACACCTCTGGCAAAGGCTTCAGCCGCTGGATTGACAAGCACAACCGCTACTCTAGCGATGAGGCCACTGAAACCCTGCGGCAGCTCGAAACTGGCTCGGTGAACTGGCGGGATTTGCTGTTTGGCAAAACCGAAGTTGAGCGTCGTCGCGCCCTCAAAAATCTGTCGCTGCGTCTGCCGCTGCGTCCGATCGTGCGATTTCTCTACATGTATTTTGGGCTGGGCGGCTGCTGGGACGGCGCGGCGGGCTTTCACTGGTGTCTACTGCAAGCTTTCTACGAATATTTGATTTTGCTGAAGGTCTGGGAAATTCGGCATTTGCCAGTGCCTCAGCTCGATCCCGAACTCAACGGGGTGCCGGTTCTGCTCCAGCCAGAGCCGGATGATTTTTTACTCAAGACTTGAAACAATTCTTAATAAGCTTTACAAGTAAGAGAGATTGCAGCGATTGAGCGGCATCCTGTTGTTACTGTCCGCAGTGGTGATGCCCGCAGCAATAATACCCAAAGCGGTAGAGGTAAAGCATGTCGTTATTGCAGCGGTTGAAGCAAGACTTAAAAAATGACCTGATTGCCGGACTGCTGGTAGCGATCCCGATTGCCACAACGATTTGGCTGTCGGTGACGGTGGCAGCCTGGGCAATTGACCTACTGACCCGCATCCCCAAGCAGCTCAACCCGTTTGACAATCTGAATCCAATTCTGCTGAATTTGCTGAATCTGGCCGTAGGACTGGCCGCACCGCTGCTGAGCATTCTGCTGATTGGCTTGATGGCACGCAATATCGCGGGTCGCTGGCTGCTGGAAGTGGGCGAGCGGCTGCTACAAGCGATTCCGCTGGCTGGAGCGGTTTATAAACCGCTCCAGCAGTTACTTGCAACCCTGCTGCGTGACTCAAACAGCCGCTTTCGGCGCGTGGTGCTGGTAGAATACCCGCGCTCAGGAGTCTGGGCGATTGCTTTTGTGACGGGTACACTCACGCCGCAGATCCAGACACAGTTTTCTGAGGCGATGCTGAGTCTGTTTATTCCCAGCACGCCCAATCCCACGACCGGCTGGTACGCGATTGTGCCAGAGCGCGAGACGATGAGCCTGAGCCTCTCGATTGAAGATGCCTTCAAAATGATCGTCTCGGGCGGCATTGTCAACCCCGGCATCGCGATTGTCACTAGCGGTGAATCGCGTCAGCTAGAGTCGATCTTGGACGCACCAGAGGCACAGCCTGAAGTTGGGTTGAGTGCCTAGCGAGCGCCGTAAGCCATGAATGGCTCTTTGATAAACCGGATGTAGAGATGCCGGAAGGTGGATTTGATCACACGCGGCAGGCCAAAGTCAATCGGCATCAGACGCTCAGGCAGCTTCCAGTCTGCGACTCGCAGTTGGGCAGGTGCAAGCAGCGGAAACTGAATCCCAGCCAGCCGCGGGCAGAGTCCGAGCTGCTGAGAGGCCGCCACCGTCGGCACTTGGCTTGGCTCAACCGCCAGCACCTCCAGCATGGCTCGATCGAGGGCAAACACGTGATTTGAAGCAGCCAACAGCCCTAGCAGACGCGGCTCTCCCTGACTTGGCCCATTTCCTTCGTGGCCGATGATGCCGTCCAAAATGGTCAGATCTGGGGCGATGATGCGAGCAGTCTCCACCAGCATTTTGCCGAAGCGAGCGCTGTCCTGTCCGGCCTCCATATGCCACCAGGCTTTCATTTTGCCCGGAACGCAGCCAAACAGGTTTTTGACGCCCAGCGTCAGCGTCAGCTGCACATGCGATTTGACTTTGGGCAGATTGATCACCACGTCAGCTTCCATCGCCTCTTTGGAGAGCAGCAGATGGTTGAAGTCCTGATCCGCCTCGTAACGCCTGCCCTGAAAGTCGATAATCGGTAGATTCAGCTCGTCTAAAATCGCCTGGTAGCCGCTAGCAATCGCCACGCCTCTAGCGCTGCCAAATGCTGGACTGTCGCCAACAAACGGCTTACCGCCTGCCTCCATCACCAGCTTGGCGACGCAGTAAACAATTTCGGGGCGGGTGGTGCATTCTTTGCCGGGACGCGCCCCCGTCAGCAGATTGGGCTTGAGCAGCACTCGATCGCCCGGTGTGACAAAGGCCGAGATGCCGCCCAGCGGCGCTAGAACCTGGCGGAGTGCCGCATCTAGACTGGCGGATTCGTAAGAGGTGGCTCGCAGAAAGCTGACGGTGGCGGGCAGGGTGGCGGGCAGGATAGCGGGCATAGATTTCTTGAGGAGATTGTAATTTATCTTAATGTAATCCGCGATCCAGACAGTGAGCTAGATTCGGGTTAGCTCGCTGGCTAATGGGCCGCTAGCGGCCGCGATTTAGCGCTGTGATTCTTTCAGCATTCAGGAATATGCCCTCGCCGCGCTGTTGCCCTAGGGAAGGTCGAACTTCTACCTTGGCTACATTTGCCATATTCACCATCACGGTTTGATCTTCAAGCTGCATCACCCACCAGTCTTTTTGCAGCAGATGGCGAAATTCCATCTGAGCATCCTGGTTGGTTTCATCGTCGTCTGGGTTACGCGGCACGGTAAACGATTCATTTTGACCGTTGAGGTAGTAAAACGTGACTTGGATTAATGACTCAGCTTGATCTGGCATGATGACTCTCCAAACGGGTCTAAACGCTAGGTTAACTAGATTAATAGCTCAAAGTGGGGCGATTTGGGCGGGGTGATTTGGGCGGGGCGATTTGGGCGGGGCGATTTGGACAAAGCACTTCCTGTCTGTCTATGCTCGATGTCCGGCCTGAAAACCGTCCTACCGGTGGACGCGAACCGCTCTTCGCCAGATCAAAATCTATCAGAGTGCTGAATTCGTAGTCTTATATAGACTCAAACAGCTACTCAAACAGCTACAGGTTTGCAGCTTTACGCCTGGTTATTTGCTCACTCACCGAGGGAACCCCACCGCTTATGTCAGCGTCTCCTAAACAAACTCCTCAAAGCCAGCTTTTGTCCATGAGCAGCGAATCTCTACCCGTATCCTGGTCAGCTGTCGAGGCGATCACGCCGCCGCTGTCCGTTCCTGTCGATCGTCTCTCCAACTACGACTTGATCTTGCAATGTCAGGTGGGGCTACGTCCCGGCAAGACGCTGTTTGCCGAACTGATGCGTCGCTATCATGCCCATGTCGAAAAACTGCTCTACCATCTTGCCCCGGACTGGAGCGACCGCGCCGATCTTTCCCAAGAAGTTTGGATTCGCGTCTATCGCAACATCAAGCGCCTGCAAGAACCCGTCAAATTCCGGGGCTGGCTGAGCCGGATTGCGACCAATCTGTTTTACGACGAGCTGCGGAAACGCAAGCGCAACAGCCAGCCGCTCTCGCTGGACGCGCCCCGGATGCTGGAAGACGGCGAGCTGGACTGGGAAATTGCCGCCGATGCGCCTGGCCCTGCTGAAGAGCTGGCTACGCAGGAGTTCTACGAGCAGCTCCGACAGGCCATTGCCGATCTGCCTGAGGTTTTTCGTACCACGATTGTGCTGCGCGAAATTGAAGGCATGGCCTATGAAGAAATTGCTGAGATCACAGGCGTTTCGTTGGGAACCGTAAAGTCGAGAATTGCCAGGGCACGTCAGCGGTTGCAGGAGCAGCTACAGCACTACATTGAAGCATAGAGCGAAGTATAGGCAGAGCCTGAAACCAGGTCGATTAGCCCTGATCAAAATCAGCGGTGCAAATGCTATAGTTGCCACGGTTACGCGATTTTAGCGCCACCTGTTCCTGAATCTAGTGCTGAGGGTGTCAGCAGTTTTGAGAGCGATAAGTTTGTTGGATCTAAGTTTGTTGGATCAAGGTTTAATCAAGCGCTTTAGTTCTAGAGATTTCGGAAATGACCCACCATTTTGATGAGTTTGGCAAACGCGGCAGAGAGCTTGGAGCAGATGCCGCCCAAGATTTAGATCAGGGCGCTTGGCAGGCTGATTGTCAAGCCGACTGTCAAGGTGCTGAGCCAAATTCTGACTGCTGTTCCCTGATTCAGCGTGACCAGTTTGAGTTGCTCAGCGCCTATCTAGATGGCGAAGTGACCGCTGCCGAACGCCGACAGGTTGAGAGCTGGCTAGCAACTGATCCACAAACCCAGCGGCTCTACAGTCGGCTTCAGAGCCTGCGTCAAGGGCTACAAACGCTGCCAATTGCTCAGCCCAGCCAAAACATTGACCAGCTCGTGGATCGCGTTACGGCAAGGGTCGAACGTCAGCCGCGCCGACTGGCCTGGGGTGGCTTAGCTGCGGCTGGTCTGCTGATTGGCGTATTATTTAACGCGATGCCGCCAGAGCCTTACAGCCCTTCTGTAGCTCAGCGCTCTGGCTCTCAGCGCGCAACGACTGAGGAAGTCCCCAGCGACGGCCTGATGATTGCGCTGAACCAGCCGCCGATTGCAATTCCCAGAACGACTCAGAAACCTGGAGCGCTCCGCTAGATTTAAGCTGCCAAAGCTAGAGGCTAACCTGCTGAAACGGCGCTTGGTTGCTCCAGCTCCCTTCAAGTAGCCGAATGCCTCTAGACTGGGCAACTCGCTCTGGCTGCATTTGATAGACCCAGGCTTGCCCCAGCGGACGGTGGTTTAGGCTAAACGCTTGGGTTTTCACCCGCAGATATTCGTTTTGGTTGAGCGGACGGTTTGGATCATAGTCTTCTAGCTCGTCCAGCATGGTCAGAACTGCGGGATCGACAAACGAGAGCAGATAGCCGTGGACTAAGCTATTTCCAGGCGTGAGTGCCGGATAGCCAAACGGTAGGTCGAAGAGTTCCCCTTTCACGGTGGCAGCTCTGGCCTGCGTCACCCATTTTTTGCAATAGCGCTCATAGTTTTCCTCACCGGGCTTCAGCGTGCCGTAGACAAATACGCTGAAGGGTCTGCCAGATATCAGGTCAGATCTTTGGCCAGATGCTCGACTGGATGCTCCAAACATAGTTCTCTCTCGGTGTAGGTTCCGGTTCAAATTGGCCGTTCTGCTCGTTTCAACATTCCTCTAGAATGGTGTAGATATTATCCGCATTGTTCTAGACCGTCTAGCACATTGTTTAGCATTGTTCAGCCAACCGTCAGCCAGAGGAGTTCAGTCCGTGGAGTCCCGTTACAATCCGGCAGAAATTGAGGATAAGTGGCAGCAGTATTGGGCCGAGCAGGGAGCCGATTTGACTCCTGAAGATAGCACAAAGCCCAAATTTTATGCGCTGTCGATGTTTCCCTATCCGTCCGGAAACCTGCATATGGGGCATGTCCGCAACTACAGCATCACCGATGTGCTGGCGCGGGTGCGGCGAATGCAGGGCTATCGGGTGCTGCATCCGATGGGCTGGGATGCTTTTGGCCTGCCTGCCGAGAATGCGGCGATTGATCGGGGTGTGCATCCGGCCAAGTGGACGTATGAGAATATTGCCCAGATGCGGCGACAGCTTCAGCGCTTGGGGCTATCCTACGACTGGAACCGCGAGGTGGCGACCTGTTCGCCGGACTACTACCGCTGGACGCAGTGGATTTTTCTAGAGTTTCTAAAAGCAGGCTTGGCTTATCAAAAAGCCGCCGCCGTCAACTGGGATCCAATTGACCAGACAGTGCTGGCGAACGAGCAGGTAGACAGTGAAGGCCGCTCTTGGCGATCGGGGGCAAAAGTTGAGCGGCGGCTGTTAACGCAGTGGTTTTTCAAAATCACCGACTATGCCGAGCAGCTCCTCCAAGACCTCGATCAGCTTGACGGCTGGCCAGAGCGGGTGCGGCTGATGCAGGAAAACTGGATCGGCAAATCGACTGGAGCTGAAGTGGTCTTCACGACTGAAGCGGGTGACGCACTGCCCATCTTTACTACCCGCCCCGACACGCTTTGGGGCGCGACCTTCATGGTGCTAGCACCGGAACATCCGCTGGTCGAAAAGCTGACCATGCCAGCACAGGCTGAATCCGTGCAGCGCTATCAGGCCGAGGCCGCAGGCAAAAGCGAAATCGACCGGACGGCAGAAGACCGCGAGAAAACTGGGGTCTGGACGGGCAGTTCTGCGATCAATCCGGTAAACGGCGAGCGCATCCCCATCTGGATCGCCGACTATGTGCTGATGGGCTACGGCACAGGTGCAATTATGGCGGTTCCGGCGCATGACCTGCGCGACTTTGACTTTGCTCGCAAGTTCGATCTGCCGATTGTCCCGGTTATCCAGCCGCCTGATTCTGAGCCGCTCACCGCCGACAGCATGACTGCCGCCTACATAGGCACAGGCGTGATGGTGCATTCCGAGCCGCTGGACGGCATCCCAGCAGGCAAGGGGGCAGGGCAGAGCGTGGCGGCGGCAGTACGATGGCTAGAGGATCAGGGCAAAGGTCAGGGCATGGCCAACTATCGGCTGCGCGACTGGTTAATTTCCCGACAGCGCTACTGGGGCTGCCCGATTCCGGTGGTGCATTGCCCAAGCTGCGGCATTGTGCCTGTGCCGGAAGCCGAGCTGCCCGTGCAGCTTCCTGAAAATGTCGAACTGTCCGGGCGGGCGGGTTCGCCTCTGGCCAAGCTGGATGCCTGGATCAATGTGCCTTGCCCGAGCTGCGGTGAACCCGCCCGCCGCGAAACCGACACGATGGACACTTTCATGTGTTCGTCCTGGTACTACCTGCGCTATCCAGATGCCTGCAACGAGCAGCAAGCCTTTGACTCGGCCAAAACCAATGACTGGATGCCCGTCGATCAATATGTGGGCGGCATCGAACATGCAATTTTGCATCTGCTCTACTCGCGCTTTTTTACTAAAGTGCTGCGCGACCGGGGCTTACTGAACTTTGACGAGCCGTTTAAGCGCTTGCTAACGCAGGGCATGGTGCAGGCGGCGGCCTACAAAAATCCGCAGACGGGCAAATATTTCGCGCCCGATTTGCTCAACCTGGAGGAGCCAAAAGATCCTGAAACCGGGGAGCCGCTGGAAGTCGTGTTTGAAAAGATGTCGAAGTCAAAGTACAACGGCATCGACCCGGCGCAGGTCTTGGGCAAATATGGAGCTGACACTGCCCGCATGTTTATTTTGTTTAAAGCGCCGCCTGAGAAGGATCTGGAGTGGGACGATGCGGATGTGGAAGGGCAGTTTCGCTTCTTGAACCGGATCTGGCGTTTGGTGACGGAATTTGCAGCGACAACCCCTTCAGAGCCATCTGCCGCCGGCCTCAAAAAAACTGAAAAAGAGCTGCGCTACGCTATCCACAACGCTATCGCTCGGATCACCGAAGACCTAGAGGGTGACTACCAGTTCAACACGGCCATTTCAGAGCTGATGAAGCTGAGCAACGCTTTAACCGACGCGCCCTGCAAAACTTCGCCAGTCTATGCAGAAGGGATTTACATGCTGCTGAAGCTGCTGGCTCCGTTTGCGCCGCATATTGCTGAGGAACTCTGGCAGCATCTCGGTCAGTCTGGCTCGGTGCATCAGCAGCCTTGGCCGGAAGCTGACCCGACGGCGCTGGTTGTAGATGAGATTGCGCTGGTGATTCAGGTCATGGGTAAAACGCGCGGCACTATTCAGGTTCCAGCTCAGGCCGACAAAGCCCAGCTTGAGCGATATGCCCATGACTCCGAGCTAGCGCAAAAATTTATCGCAGGTAAAGAAATCAAGAAGGTGATTGTCGTGCCTGGTAAATTGGTGAATTTTGTGGTGGAATGAGGCCGGAAGGAGAAGGTTTTCATGATGCTGCGTTGGACAATTGCCCTAGCCGCTCTCGGATTTGGCCTGCTGAGTGGCTGCACCATTTTGCAGTCAAATTCGCAGCCGCCCGCACCAGAATCGCCAGCGAGCAGCCCCTCTAATGCTCCGACTGCTCCGACGGTCGCTAGTCCGGTTGTCTCTCTGCCGCCGAATGGCCGCCCCGATACGCGCGTCATGCCGATGACCATCGAAGGCACGGTGGTTGAAATAGAGCTGAACTTGTTTGACAAAGCACCGCTGCCTTTCACAACCTACGTGCCCACCCAAGACTTCCAGTCGGAAGTTAATGAATCTGAACAGGGCACGGTGTCGCAGTTTTTTTTCAGTCCCAAAGGCAAAAAGGATCAGACCGCCTACGTGCAGATTTTTCTGCCCGCTCGCCAAACCAGCCTCGAAGAGATGCGGCGGCTTTTGCTGGATGAGTCCGGACTGCTGGCCAGCAATCGCTGGAGCCTGGTGGATCGCACCAATATCGTTAGCTACAGCTGGGCGAGCGAGAAGTTGATCTATCAGCAGAAGACCGACAAGCAGAATTTCGTTGGGTCAATTTACATTGGCGACTACAAGGGGCGAGCGTTCTATGCGCTGACACATTATCCGGCTGAGTATACCGACGGCTTTGAACCCCGCTCAACCATCATGCTGGAAAATCTTCAGTTCCGGGACGAACAGTTCTGACTTTAAGCCTGATCTTAAGCCTGAGTTTAAGCCTGACTAACTGTGGCGAGCTGATCCAGCTCTGCGGCGGATAGCGACCAGCCCAGCGCACCTGCATTTTGCCGCACCTGCTCGGCAGTTTTGGCGCCGGGGATCGGAATCACATTGCCCTGAGCAATCAGCCAGTTCAGCGCCACTTGGGCAGGCGTGCGGTCGTGATTTGCGCCAATGTGGGTCAAACTCTGGAACAGCGGACTCAACTTTTGCAAACCGCTCTGGCTAAAGCGCGGGTCAAAGCGGCGGGCTCCGGTGGGCGGCTGATAGTTGGTGGCGGTATACTTCCCGGTCAGCAAGCCCTGTGCCAGCGGACTGTAGGCCAGAATCGTCACGCTGAGGTCGCGGGCGGTCTGCAATACGCCGTTCTGCTCAATCTGCCGCGCCAGCAGCGAATACTGCATTTGATTTACGGCCAGCGGCACGCCTCGACGCGCCAAAGTGCGGTGCGCCTCCCGCATTTGTGCTGCCGAATAGTTGCTCACGCCAACGGCTCTGATTCGTCCCTGCTGCACTTCGTCTGCCAAGGCCTGCATCAAGGTCGTTTGTCCCATGAAAAAATCGAACGGCCAATGCACCTGATAGAGATCGACCGTCGGCAACTGCAACCGCTTCAGGCTGGCGGTGAGGGCATCGGCTACGGCATCAGCGCTAAACCGCCAAGGCAGCGGAAAATATTTAGTGGCGATGATCACAGGTTGATCTGGAGATTCCTCCTGCTGTATGAACTGCCCCAGCAGCCGCTCAGACTCGCCCATGCCGTAGATTTCAGCCGTGTCGAAGAAGCCAACGCCCAGATCGAGCGCCGTCTTAAAAGCAGCTTGCAGCTCGGACGCATGATAGTCTCTGCCGTAGCTCCAAAACAGTTTGTCGCCCCAAGCCCAGGTGCCAATACCCAGCGGCGTTACAGCCAGCCCAGTTGAGCCTAACGTGACTTCCAGCGTAGATTCCATAGTGCTTTAGCTCGAATAATTGCTCGACTGATTGCTCAACTGAATCGCTTAAGTGGCTTCACAGATCGTAATATTTACCATAGCGGAAATTGCTAGAGCAAGTGGAATCAGGCAGATGTATTCAATTCGAGTCGGATTAATTGGGACGGGCTATGCGGCTAAAGCCAGAGCGGAAAGCCTGATGGCCGATTCACGCGCCAAGCTGGTAGCCGTAGCGGGTCGCAGCCTGGAAAAAACCCGCGAGTTCTGTCAAGCCTATGGAGCTGAGCCGCTGACGGCTTGGCTGGATCTGCTGCATCGTCCTGACTTAGATTTGGTGATTATCGCCTCGGTGAATGCCGATCATGCCGCCATGGTCAGAAACGCGCTTCAGGCTGAGCGGCATGTGGTGGTGGAGTATCCGCTGGCCTTGAGCTGGAGCGAAGCCGCCGCCCTCGTCGAGCTATCCCAGACCCAAAATCGGCTGCTGCATGTGGAGCATATCGAGCTATTGAGCGGCATCCATCAGGCAGTTAGGCAGGCGCTCCCCACCATTGGCACGCCCTTTTATGTGCGGTACGCCAATCTCAACGCCCAGCATCCGGCTCCCAACAAATGGACTTATGCCTACGAGCAGTTTGGCTTTCCGCTGGTAGGGGCGCTCTCGCGGCTGCATCGGCTGATCAACTTGTTTGGGAACGTGGCCACCGTCAGCTGTCAGGCGCAGTATTGGCAGGGCGCAACGCCAGAGTTTTTTGCGGCCTGCCTCTGCACCGCACAGCTGCGGTTTATGAGCGGCCTGGTGGCCGATCTGATTTACGGCAAGGGCGAAACAGTCTGGCAGAGCAGCCGCACCCTAGAAATTCAGGCGGAGCGCGGCGGCATTTTTGTGGAAGGCGAGCAGGGCAAGCTGGTGTTGCCGGATCAGAGTGAACCGCTGCAGCTTGGCAGTCGGCGCGGCCTATTTGCCAAAGACACTGCGATGGTGCTAGATCATCTGATCACGGGCGCACCGCTCTACGTCTCGCTGGCCGACAGTCTCTATGCGCTCAAGGTGGCCGACGCAGCGCATTGCTCAGCCACAACGGGGCAGACGGTTAATCTCTGAAAGCTAGAATCTCTGAAAGCTAAAATCTCTGCAAGCTAGCGCTTTTTCCACAGCCAGTATTCGCGATACCAGTTATCGGTGACGCGAGAGATTGTTTCAAATTGATTGGACTGCTCTAGCTGTGCCAGCCAGGATGTTGAGGGACGTGGATTGTAGAGAAATACGTCGCTGTAGCCGGACGGAATTTCAGGCAGGCTGAGCTGATCTTGATCCCGGTTGAACGCGCAGGCGAAGCAGGTGGGCTGGAGCAGCAGCCGCGCTTTTGGATCGAGGTAGTGGCTGAGAGCCAGCAAATCACCCAGCTCGGCGTTGCTGACCACTAGCGGCCGCTCAGTGACGTTGATTTGAGCGACCAGATCCAGCAGACGGCTGTGGTGGCCTTTGTTCCACCAGGCAGGCGACTGAGCAATCAGCACCGAAGCGCTAAGACCTGCAGCCAAAACGATGCCAAATGCGCTTTGCCAAAATCTTCGCCAGAGCCTGAGCCGCTGAGCTTTTGTCGGGGGCAAGCTGGTCGTCTCCGTCGAGCTAGCCGAACCTGCCGATGAATAGTGCTGCATCAGATAGACCACCGCCAGCTCCAACCCAAGATAAACGGGCACAAAGTAGCGCGGAATGGTCGAACGCTTGCCCCCCAGCAGCAGATCTGGCAGAGTTAGCGCCAGCGCTGGAATGCCAATCAGCAGAGCTACAAATAGCCAGGTGCGAAGCGGCGCATATCGCCATAGAACATAGAGCGCATACAGAACAGTAAGCCGCACGGCGGCCTGAAACAGCAGAAACAGCAGCCGCAGTCCCAACGGTAAGTTTAGCTCTCCGCGATCTACAAACGACAGGCTGAGGTGATAGCCCCAGAGCTTCACCATCTCCAGCAGCCCAGGCCGATTCTCGGTCGTCATCCAGCCTGTGACCGTACTGACTTGATCTGAGTTGGTCGCTACTGTCAGCAGCCAGGGTGAAAACAGCAGCAGGCCAAGCGCCATCATGCCGCCAAACCAGCGCAGCGTTGAGTTTACGTGACGTTCCCGCCCGATCACGTAAAGTCCGATTGCGTAAACACTGTGGGCAATAGCCACCAGCCCGGAAAAGAGGTAGCTGTAGAGAGTGATGCTCAACAAACCACCATAAAGCCACCAGCTGCGAGCCGTTTTCAGCCGCATAGCACGCAGCAGCGCCGCACTAGAGAGCAAAATGGTCAGCGTCCAGAGCGCCGTGGGTCGAGCTTCTTGAGCATAGATCACCTGAAACGGTGAGACGGCCAGCAGCACTGCCCCTAGCCAAGCCGCCAGCGCTGAGCCAAACAGCTCCCAACAAAGCCAAGCCATCGCGGGCAGTGCCAGCAGACTCAACAGCACCGACAGGCTGCGAACTGCCGCAATCGAGTCGCCAAAGATCTCTGCCCAAATTCGCACCAAGACAAAATAGAGTGGCGTATGCTGAGGTTCTTCCTGCGCCAAACCGCGCACTGTGTCGGTTATCCTGCGCTCGCTCAAACGCTGATAGAGCGCGAGCTTCTCAACGCTAATGACTTGATCGCTCGAAATTGCCTGGACGACCTCCGTCTCGCTGTAGCCGGAAATCCGCAGCGACGTGTAGGTTTCGTCATACCAGTAGGGCTTTTGCGTCAGATTAACACCCCGCAAAATCACGCCTGCAATTAGACAGATTCCCAGCAACAGCGGCCAAAAACGCCAGCCAGTCGGGCTTTTTGAGTAAGTCGGGTGAGGCATGAGCTATTCTAGGTTGAACGAATAATAATCTTGATCTGGAACTGCACTAAGCTGAGTCAGCCTCTCAGCAACCTGATCAGCCTTACCGTCGTCATTCTAGTGAATCCGGGATGAAACCCACCCCTTTTGAATGAGTGCATTTCCCCCTTCCAAACTGCTGGCTATCCCAACCTCAGATCTCTGCGTGCCGGAGAGTCCTGAGTCATCCGCCACGCTCAGCGAACCGCTCGCTTTTTCGCTGATTATCCCCACCTACAACGAAGCCCAAAACATCAGCCGGATTTTGCAGCAGCTCACTCATCTGCTCGATCAGGCGATTCCCTTGGCCTACGAGCTGATTGTGGTGGATGACGACAGCCCAGACCAGACCTGGAAAGTCGCTCAGCAGCTCACTCCCCAATATCCGCAGCTGCGAGTCATGCGTCGCCAAACTGAGCGCGGGCTTTCGACTGCCGTAATTCGCGGCTGGCAGGTGGCGCGTGGCAAAATCCTGGGCGTGATTGACGGCGACTTGCAGCACCCGCCGGAAGTTTTGCTCCAGCTCTTGCAGGCCATGCAGAGCGCAGACTTGGCGGTAGCCAGTCGGCATATTGAAGGCGGCGGAGTTAGCGAGTGGAGTCCGGTGCGGCGGTTTTTGTCTCGCGGGGCGCAGGTGCTGGGTCTGCTGATTTTGCCCAGCGTCGTTGGGCGAGTCTCTGATCCCATGAGCGGCTATTTTCTGGTGCGGCGCAGCGCCATCGCCGGACGGATCATGAACCCACTAGGCTACAAAATTTTGCTGGAAGTTTTGGGTCGCGGCCAGATCCAGCAGGTGGCGGAAGTGGGCTATGTGTTCCAGGAGCGTAAGCAGGGTGAAAGCAAAGTCACTTGGCGGCAGTATCTTGACTATCTGCTGCATCTAGCCAAGCTGCGCTCCGGTGGCCGCATCACCCGGCTGCGGCAGAAATATCAACTCCAGCGGTTTTTGCGGTTTGGCTTGGTGGGGCTGAGCGGTGTATTTGTCGATATGGCGATGCTCTACCTGCTCAGCGATCCGACCACGCTAGACTGGGGGCTGACCCGCAGCAAGATCCTGGCCTCCGAGGTAGCGGTAATCAATAATTTTCTCTGGAACGATCGCTGGACATTTGGCGATATTTCTAGCCGTCAGAGCGGCTGGCGCAAGCGGCTGAAGCGATTTCTCAAGTTCAATGCCATCTGCCTGGTCGGGATTTTTCTGAACGTACTGCTGCTAAATTTGCTGTTCAATCAGCTGGGACTCAACCGCTATCTGGCCAACCTGATGGCAATTGCGCTGGTAACGCTCTGGAACTTCTGGCTAAATCTCAAGCTGAGCTGGCGGGTGACGGATGTGGAGCCATAGGTTAAACCGACGTGAGTCAAACTGGTGCGAGTCATACCATCGTATGGTGCTATGGCATATGGTGCTGTGGTTCGCCCAGCATGACGACTGAGCAATGCAGCTGCGCCAAAATGGGAGCGGTCAGTTCGCCCAGTTTCACCTCTCCCAAGCTGCCCGTGCGTCGGCGCGAGGCGCGCAAAATCACCAGATCGCTACTCTGCGCCTGCTGAACAATCGCGCCGACAACATCTCTAGAGCAAACCAGCTTCACCTGTGCTGGCTGCTTCATCTGAGCCACCAATCCGTTGAACTGTGCTTCGATCCAATCCGCACGTTCATCCGAGACAGCTGGCACCACCACATGCAGCAGCGTAATGCTAGCTTGATTAGCCTGCGCTAGCTTGGCGGCAAACTGCAAGGCCAGCAGCGCTTCTCGATCTGGAATTTCAATCGGCACTAGGATTTGCCGAATCTGGTCGGGCGAGCTAAGTAGCTTGGTAACCGCCACCGGGCAATGCGCAGACCAGAGCACCTGCTCAATCAGTGAGCCAAACAGCTTGGTTTGCAGCCCAGTTTTGCCGCTCCAGCCAATCACAATCAGGCTGGCCTGCTGCTCCCGACTGGCGCGGCTGATCCCTTGAGCAATATCGTCATCAATTCGCAGCAGCGGCTGCACTTTCGCCCCAAACTCCCGTCCCAGCGTCACGGCTCTCGCCAGCAGCTCCTGACTGCGCTGAAAGGCATTTTCTAGCTCCGGAATGTCCAGATGCGCCTGAGCCGCCGCAATTGCCAACGGCATCAGCGAGCCAGCCCCCCGCCCGGTCAGCAGCGCTCCAAAATGAATCAAATCACGCTGGGTGTTTGGGTTGTAGACTGGTACAACTACTGTCAAATCAGCTTCAGGCCTGATGTCTAGGTCACTTTCCAGCGCTTTGGCGACTTCAAGCTGGGGAATTAGCCCCGCTGCCGCCCGAGATGTAATTAGCGGACCCAATGTCGCCGTCACCAGCATCAGCACAATCACGCTATTCAAAACGCCTTCGCTCAGCATTCCTTCTCGGTAGCCAACAAAAGTTGCAGCCAGTGTCGCGGCCACCTGCGGCAAAGAGAGCGACCACATCGTGATGCCCTCGCGCCAGCTATAGCGGTAGAGCATTTGGGCGCAGAAGGCTGCCAAGAATTTGCTGAGGATCAGGCCAGCCACAATCGCCAGCGTCAGCCCCAGCGATCCAATGCTGCGCGCGAAGGCAGGCAGATCAATCAGCAGGCCAATATCTACAAAGAAAATTGGAATGAATAAAACGTTGCCGACGAAGAGAATCTTCTCTTTGACTGTGCCTTCACTGACCAGGCCATTCACCGCTAGCCCAGCCAAAAACGCCCCGACAATCTTTTCAACGCCAATCAGCTCTGCACCCAGCGCTGCCGAAAACACGGCCAGTAGCACAAACAAAAACTGCACCGCCTCCTGGTCTCCAGAGCGCTGAAAAACCGCTTTACCCAGCCAGTGCAGCCCAAACAGCACCAGCGCCGAATAGATCATCAGCGACAGCAGCAGGCTTACTAAGCTCAGAGCGCTAAAGCTACCCTTGTTAATCCCAACGCAAATCGCCAGCACCAGCAGTGCTCCCACGTCCGTGAAAATGGTCGCGCCAATTGTCACCGTCACGGCTTCGTTGGTAATCACGCCCAAGCGGCTGATGATTGGGTAAGCGAGCAGCGTATGCGAGGCAAATAGAGAGCCAATCAGCACTGAAGCGTTCCAGTCAAAGCCAAACAGCCGCCCCACTCCTATGCCCATCACCATCGGTATCGCAAAAGTCAGCATCCCAAAGCCTGCTGAGCGGCTGCGGGTAGCCTGAAACTGCGCCAGATCGATCTCTAGCCCTGAGACAAACAGCAGATAGATCACGCCAATTCCCGACAGCAGCCGGATCGTTTCGGACTCGCTGCTGAGCACTTGCAGCCCATGCTCACCCAACACAACACCTGCCAGCAGCAGTCCCAGCAGACCCGGCAGCCGCAGCCGCTCAAAGCAGATTGGCAGAATTAAGATTACCGCCAGCAAAATCACAAACGAAGCAAGCGGTTCTAGGTGCATGGCAGAGGCAGGGGGTGAAAGGTGAGATGCTCGCGCTCGCAACAGTAGATGCCATCAACCAGCGCAAGATTATCTTACCAGCTGCCTCAAAGTTGCCTAGAGCCGTTCAGACCTGATCTGTCAGAACCTCATCAGCATCGCCTCTTGAGAGATTCTTAAAGATGAACCTGGTTTAAAATCACGCGCAGCCGATCGTAGTCATCTTTCAGCAGCAGGCTCAGATTGCGACCTGCCTGCACCAGCCAATCTCGATCCGCCTGCCGCAGCCGATAGATCTCGCGTAGAACAGCAGCAGCGAGGCTATCTGGCGCACCCTGGGTTTGCAGCAGCGTCCTGAAAAAGTCGAGCTGTTCGCTGAAGTGAATAATTTCGTCCGGCTCGCAGTAATAGACCGCCTGATGCACCTGCGGCGGACGCGGCGGCAAATGCTGATAGACCGCCTTGTCAAGCTCCCTATGGCTTGATCCGTTGCGGTTCACTGCCAGCGGCTGATAGCCGACAATCACGGCGCGAAACTCGGTTTTAAGCATCGCAAAAATCTGCGGCTGCTGTTCGCGCAGCTCCGGCAAAGACAGCCCCAGCGCCCTCGCCCGATGCACTGAATCAATCGGGCTAGTCGTGACGTGGTAAATTACCGCATAGATCTGGCTGCCCGAATCTTCGTCGTTGGCCTTGACCCAGCTGCCAAACGGCGGCATCGTCGCAAAGCTGAGATCTTCTGGCTCTAGGCACTGCGCCAAAAATTCGGTCGTGGCGGTTTCAATCACCTCAGCGATGTAGCTGGGATGCCGATTGGAGACGCTGAACTGCGGCAAAGGCAGGCGCATAACTTGCTTTATGGCTCTATTTTTGTAGCTTATTTCTTACCGCGCCCAGCAGTGGCATCGACTAGCTCTATCTCTGAGAGCCGAAACGTCACCAGCTTGTCCCAGTTGCCGCCTTCAAACAGCACGGCAGCGCTGCCGCTGCTGATCCGCTGCACCAGACCTTGATAGCCATAGTAGATGTCGGCATTGTTTTTGACGCGCACGGCTGACCCAGGCAAAATCATCATAACGCCACCAATTTGCTCTAAACCTACTTCTCGTCTAGCTTACGGCATTCTGAGCGATTGGGAAAGCCAATCGAGAGTGCCCGGGTCGCTTCGGGCTGCTTGGTCTAGAACTTGAGCCGATGCCGATAGTTGCTGACTGATTCGACAATGCCCAGCGCCATAAAGTTGGTCAGCAGTGCCGATCGCCCATAGCTCAGCCAGGGTAGCGGAATGCCCGTAATTGGCGCTAGCCCAATCGTCATACCAATGTTGATCAGCACCTGAAACACAATCATTGAGAGCACGCCAATTGCCAGCAGCGACCCAAAGTTATCTTTAGCGTTTTGGGCAATAATTACTAGCCGCAGGCAAATCAGCCAAAACACGGCTAGCACCAGCAGACAGCCCACAAAGCCAAACTCTTCGCCAATTGCCGAGAAGATAAAGTCGGTATGTTGCTCCGGGATAAAGTTAAGCTGCGTCTGAGTACCCTGGTTGAGTCCGCGTCCAGTCAGCTGCCCTGCCCCAATCGCAATCCGGGACTGAATCAGATGATAGCCGCCGCCCAGCGGATCTTTGTCTGGATCGAGAAACAGCGTCAGCCGATCCCGCTGATAGGCTTTGAGTACATGCTGCCAGACAAAGCTGCCCAGCCCGCCTGCTGTCAGGTTGACCACCGCTGCCACAAAGCTCCCCGAAATCGCCCAGGGTAAGGTTCGCCAAGCCATCAGCACCATCAGCGATACCCAGGCCACCCAGCCCGGTAGGAAGATACCAAACAGAACAGCTGAAACGATAGGCGAAACCAGCAAAATTAGCCAGCCCGGATTGGCATTCGCCCAATAGAGCATTCCAATCGTGATGGCTCCAAACACCAAAGAAGTGCCCAGATCCGGCTGGAGCAAGATGAGAACTCCTGGCAAGGCCGTAACTGCCAGCGCTTTGAACACCGTTCCTAGCGATCTGGCTCCCGCTTCATGCAGAACTGATGCCAGCACAATAATCATCGCTACTTTGGCAAACTCAGAGGGCTGGAGGTTGAAGCTACCCACTGTCACCCAACTCTGCGCCCCGTTCGCTGTCGTGCCCACGAAAATCACAATCAGCAGCGTAATATTCGTGATCGCATAGATAATCCAGCGCCACTGCAGCAGATTTTCGTAGCGCCAGCGAGCCAGCAGCAGTGCCAGAACTGTCCCGATTGCGCCCGTCACCCAGTGCTGCCACCAAACGGTCAACCCCAGATGCATCTGCGTACTGCGAATTGTGATGCCACCAAACAGCATCAGCCCCACAGGTAGTAAAAATAGGAGCCAGTCTAGCTCCTGCCAGGGCTGAATCAGAGACTTCCAGCTAATTCGACTCAGCGATTTTTGCAGCATGGCGCTCTTTTTCCCCAGGCTAACTTAAGGCTGCAATCGAAACTCTGGCCGCAATCTGCTGGGCAATCTGGATCAACGCTTGCGCCGAAGCTGACTCAGGCCGCTCAATCACAATCGGTACGCCCCGATCACCACCCTCGCGCAGCAGCATTTCTAGCGGCACGCAGCCCAGCAGCGGTAAATCCAGCTCTTTGGCAGTTCTTTCGCCGCCGCCAGAGCCAAACAGGTCGTACTGACGATCGGGCAGGTCGGGCGGGATAAAGTAGCTCATGTTCTCAACGATGCCCAGCACCGGCACCTGCATCTGCTGGAACATCCGCAGGCCGCGCCGCGCATCCTGAAGCGCCACGGTCTGGGGCGTGGTGACAATTACAACTCCGGCCATCGGCACAGCCTGAGCCAGCGTCAGCTGCGCGTCGCCTGTGCCGGGCGGCATATCGACAATCAAATAGTCTAGCTCGCCCCAAGTCGCCTGATAGAGAAACTGACGAATAATCCCGTTGAGCATTGGGCCGCGCCAGATGACCGGCTGATCTGGATCGATCAAGAAGCCCATTGAAATCAGCTTAACCCCATAGTTAAAGGCGGGTTCAATCACCTCGCCGTTCGTGCCCTGCTGGACGCTGACTTTGGCCTGGGTCAAGCCCAGCATTGTCGGGGTATTGGGGCCATAGATATCAGCATCAATTAAGCCAACCTTTGCGCCCGCCAGCGCCAGCGCCACCGCGACATTCACAGCCACTGTGCTTTTGCCCACGCCCCCTTTGCCGCTAGAAACAGCCAAAATATTTTTCACCCCGGCAATGCCAGTCCGATCAGGCAGGGCTTTTTGCTGCGGCGTTTCAGCGGTGACTTCTACTGTGACAGTCTCGACTCCCGGCAAGGTCTTCACGGCTCGCTCGCAGTCTTCAACGATAAATTGCCGCAGCGGACAGGCGGGCGTTGTTAGCACCAGCGTGAAGCTGACCTTGCTCCCCTGCACCCGCACGTTGCGGATCATATTGAGTTCAACTAGGCTCCTGTGTAGCTCCGGATCTTGCACCGGACGCAGGACCTCTAAAACTTGGCTAGCATCTAGCGTCGTCAGCATTTTGTTCTCCATCTGGCAACTTAGCAAGCCATTGCGCTGTTTTGAGTCGCTCTTCAAGCAGCTTCTCTGAATCTCATTTTAGCCCTTGGCTGCCCCTAGCTGAATCTGAATCCGGAGGCCAGATCCAATATTTCTGTAAGGCTGACCATCAGGATCAGCCCACCCAACCAGTCGAGACTGGGTCGCTGCCGGAGCTTTACAGGAAGCTCATAGCGCTCTTGTTCGGCGGCTAGGGCGAGTTCGCGCGCTACTTTAGCGGCATAGGGCTGCGTAATGGACCAGATCAAGGGTGAGAGCCAACCTTTTAGCGTCACCGAATATGAGACGCAGGTGCCGCAAACGGTAGACTCAATCCGGTAAGTAACGCGCTCTTCTAATCCTGGAATTGCCAGAACCCGGACACTGAGTAACTCTCCAGGTGAAACGCGCTCTACGAAGATCTTGATTGGAATCGGCGACAGGCGGCTGACGGCCTGGAAAATTAAGCCGGGTTTGGGGATGAGGCCATAGGGGACGTTTGTTTTTGCCAGCAGAGGATGCCAGGACATATCGGCTAGGTTCATCACTTTCCCCCATAGCTCATCTACCGAGGCGGAACTGAACACCTCGTAGGTTTCCACTAAGAGCGGCAATCGTCTGGGTCTGTTCGATCTGGCAGTCAGTCTAGCCGTTAAACTGCTCCAGCGAGGCCAACAGCGCGTCCAGAAGCTTAGCATTGCGAAACTTCTCCTTCAAATCCTGCTTTATCTAAAGCTTTGTCTAGCATAGTAAGGGCAAGTACAAGCTCTGGTGACGATTCCTCTCTGAAGTCGCTCTGACGCATGAATTAACGATTGGCAGGCTGCTGCGCTCAATGACCGCTGACTTGACACCTCAGCAATCTATTGTAGCTTAGACTACGTAGGCTCTCATGAGTCTTTTGCTAACTCATGAGTCTTTTGCTAACTACAGCTGTCTGGCAGCTAGTTTAGTGACCAGTTTGACGGCTAATTTCAGCAGCGGTTGACCAAATTTTTGGTGCAGCAATCTGCGCTGATAGCTACAATGAGATGCTATGTCCGTGCTGATAGATAATTTCAGCAGTCTGGTTCAACAGACTGGGGGCTTTTGCATTTTTCAGACAGTTAATTTCAGACAGTTATTTCGGATCTGGCAAAACTATGGCTCGTAAATGTGTACTCACTGGCAAGCAA
This sequence comes from Pegethrix bostrychoides GSE-TBD4-15B, assembly GCA_019359155.1. GTDB lineage: Bacteria > Cyanobacteriota > Cyanobacteriia > Elainellales > Elainellaceae > Elainella > Elainella bostrychoides. The sequence continues at coordinate 80,273 of JAHHHV010000065.1, read as the reverse complement.
GCCAACAACGCCTTCGCGGTTTCTCACTCGCATCGGCGCACGAAGAAAATGCAGGGCGCAAATCTTCAAGAAAAGCGGGTTTGGTCACCTCAGGAGAAGCGCTGGATCAAACTGCGGCTTTCAACCAAAGCAATTAAAACCTTAGAAACCAAGGGGCTACATGCGATGGCCAAAAAGGCAGGTATCAATCTCGCTAAGGTCTAGTTTGAAGGTCTAGGTTGTCTGAGGCTTATTCACACCCTAGCCTTTTAGCCTAGCGGGTCTAGCTTCTACCGATTCGAGATTAAATTTGCACAGGGCGGGCAGTTTTTATAAAAGCTGCTCGTTTTTGTGATGGGTTTTACGCTATTTTTGCAGTCTGAAGATTGCCGGATCTGCTACCCTCAAATCTAGTAGATAACCTGATCGTTTACCTGATCAAGATGGGTAATCTATCTGGGCAACCCTTTTCACAAGGTCAGCGCTCAGTCTTAGAAGCTGTTTGTAAAAGAATGTGTATCCCTTAGTCATGCAAGGCTTTCCGGTGTTTTTAGAACAATTGAACTAAATATTCGAAGAGCCTGTCCTGCAAGGGTTGCAAGGTTCTTCATACTCTTTTACAAACAGCTTCTTAGGGGCTGCATCAAGCTGGATTGGTCTGTATAAAAAGTTTTGCGTCAGGGATAGCTCTGTCGAAAGTGTGAACGTGAAGGCTCCCGGTAACCCCTCACTCTTGGCCACAAGGTTCTGCTTCCCAGTAATTTTGCTAGTCGTGTTTTCCCGGTTGATTCTACAGGGCTGATCTTGCTAGGACAGTGATCGCAAAATGAATCGAATTGTAAGTTTTTAGTAAAATTAGCGATGATTGAGGCTTTTATGATGGCCTCTCATCATGGCTCTAGTCATGGCTCTAGCCACTCGCAATTCATCACCTGCGACTGCCTCATTAACTGCCTTACCCGGCATCTTACCGTTTCAATATTTCATCTGACAGGAAATCACTATGTCAACCCCAAAGATAATCAGGGCAGCCCAAGTGCTCCTCCGGCAAGTTGGCCGAATTGCCCGTGGGCTGACCAAAGGGCTGGTGAGCGGGCTGTTGCGTGGCTGGCTGCGACTTGGCCGACGACCCGCTTCACAAGCGGGTTTTGTGCTGCCAACCACGATTTTGCTGCTGCTGGTTGTTGTCTTGACGGTAGGGGCTATCGGCTATCGCACCTTCACGCGCTCGCAGCAGGCGATTGTAGATCGGCAGCAGCAGGTGGTTTCCAATGCTGCAACTCCTGTGATTGATCGCGCTAGAAGCAAAATTGAGTTCCTGTTAGATTCCCGCAAAGATACGCGGGGCGGCGGTGTGCCTTCGGGCGATCAGCTCGTAGCCATGATGTTAAATGACGGGCAGCCAGTGAACGGCACAGCTGTTGCGAAGTTTCCGCAAGGTAGCGACTTTGATCCCTATACGTTTCCGGGTGAGGAGCGCCTTGATATTGGTGGTACTACAGGCGCTGCCGATGGCCGTAGGGATAACGCTTGGCGCTATCCGATTGATCTAAACGGCGATGGCAAAACAGATGGCAAAGAAGACGGCTGGGCAGTTTATTCCATTATCTTTCAAACGCCCCCGCCTAACGCAACCGGCAATGACTCACTCCGCAATTCACAGTCAGCAGGCTGGCAGAGTCGTGCCTCCAAGCTATTTATCCGCAATGCGCCGTTGAGCAACACCAACCAAACAACCAATCTCTGTCAGCGTAACGTCACAGCTGGCGGCGGCGATCGCCAAACTCAAGAGGCGGGATGGTTTGTCGATCAGCGCGATACCACCAAGATCCGGAAGAATTTCCAGGTAGATGCTTATGTCGTCCCGAATAATCCCAACGGCACGGTCGCAACGCTAGAGTTTCAGCAAGACCGGGAAGCCACACGCGGCTTCAAATGGGCAGCTTGGTTCCGCTACGATCTAGAGATCTTTCCAGGGCCGGTCTTCAACTGGAACGGGGCGATGCATACGGAAAGCAACCTGATTGTCGGTGGCAGCGACAAATTCCGGGGCTATTTAGTCAGTTCGACAGAATCCTGCATTAACGACAAGGGCGCTTCTGACATCACGGCTCGTTTGATTCCTGAAGACCAGGCAAACAAGCCAAACTATCCGGGCTTTAAAGGGCGTTTTATTGTCGGCACCGTGCGAGACGATAACTTCAGCGGCGATCCCACCTTCGATCTGGTCACGGGCGGCGGTGCTCTCAACCCAAATCGGGTCATGAAATCGGATACCGATTCTGTCGATCAGCAAAGATTCACCCCGGTTGACTTTGCGGCTGAGCCAGTTGTGCTGCAAACTCAAGGACTAACGCGCACTCGCAACGCTGCCATCACCCCGGTGACCAACGAGGCAGGCAATTGGCCTAACGGCGAGTTCAGCGCTAACGGGAACGGTCGATTTACTAACATTACAGAGAATACTACCCCCAACCTGGATGACACCTTTCGGGCCGATAACCGCTGGGGGCCAAGACCCACTTGGGGACCCGATGCGCTGCCCATCGGGGTAACAGATAAAGACAAGGCGGGCACAGAAGCGACCGCAAAAATTGGGGAGCCGATTGTGGGCGTGGAGGTCTTGACGGGCAGCGACCCAACTCCTGGCACCGACAGCGACAACGTGGGTCTTGACGGCTACTGGGAACGTCGCGCCAGAGTAGACGGGCTAAGACTGATTGTCGGACAGCGGCTGGAGCTAGGGGATCCGGCGGGCTGGGGTGGCCCTGGTACCAATGAAAACAGAGTCAAGATCGGCAACGACACAGAGCCGCTAATGCCCTGGCCAGCTGGCTGTACCTCTGGTGACCGCTGCAACGAAGACCGTCAGCGTAAGACGCTCTGGGATAACTTGGCGTCAGTTCAGGCAACGGCAATCTACCACAACTCGGCGGATACAACAGGAGCAACACGTGATTTTCCTGATGCTTGCTTAGCCACGACGGTTCACCCCGGAACCCCAACGACACTAGATCGCAGCTCCACGTTTGAGAACTTGGCTTTTGGCCTCCCCACCGATTTGATTCCCGGCTATACCGACAAGCCCGTAGATACCGTCATCACCGATTTCCTGCGGGGACGCGGTACCAACGGCTGGGAGTTTGAGATTCCGAGAGTAACTGAATTTAGCAACCTCACCAGCCCGACGATGCTGGCCTTGCGAAACCTAGCTAACTATGCGGGCGATCCTCTGGGCGGCGCGCCCTCCTTCAAGCCCACCCAAGAGCGCGGCAGAGTCCACCCCTATCCCGCAATGGCGATGTGGGGCAACTATTCGACGCTGCGGCAGGTTTTCAAGTTGCTGGACAGCGGCACCAGCTACGACAATCTCAGTCCTGCCGACAAGACAACACTGCATACGGCAGCCTGTACGCTGGGCATGTTGGCCTACAACCTCGACTATCTAGAGAAATTCAATGTCCAGACTGCTTTTGGTGTAGATAAGCCCAGCTTGACCGATGCCGATCCGGCTAAGAGTATTCTGGGGGTTCAAGATCGGGCGCTGGCCACGGGTAATAACCTGACGGTGAATGCGGCCACTGTGGCGCTCCCGGCCTACAGCGCAGGCTTAAGAGGTCAAATCCGCGTGATTGACCACATCATCAAAGGGTTGATCAACGGCACTGCAACAGATTTGCCTGCCGTGGGCACTGTTCCCGCTTCTATCTCATACCAGAAAATTCCGAAAGGTCAGCGACCGCCGCTGACGTTTGTGAACAGCCTCAGAGATCTGACCCCCTCCGGGCTAAACCAGCGCGGGATGAACTTCATGGCCTGGGATGCCAACGGATCTAACAATCCAGAAACCTACGTCCGGCTTCTGGAGCGCTGGCGGGATGAGATTGTCAATAGTGGCCTGACGGCTGCTGAGCAGGTTCAGATGCGGCTATCGCTGAATCGCAGCATTGAATTGGCTCAGCTAACCATTGCCAAAGAGCAGGTTGCCCGCGACCGGACTTGGGGCTTCTATGGCCGCAACGGCGAGGACAGCAACAGCAATGGGACATCAGATGCCTACAGCTTTGCCCCTCTAGGCGACTGTGGCCTGCCGGTAGATGCGGGTGGCGTGACGGGCTGGATCAATGATCCGGCTGGCAAAATCAATATTCTGAGCAGCGCCGGAACGCCAGCGCCTAATGAGCCTCAAGTCTGGTCAGATCCACTGCACCGCTTTTGCTCAACCCGACCTCGCTATCCCATCCTCTACTCGCTCTTCCCCGCTGCACCAGCCAAAGCCGATGGCAGCAACCTAGCTCTCTCTGGGCTGACGCTTGATCAAGCCTATGCCAGTGGCTTTGTCAGCCATAAAGATCTTGCGGATCCAGAAGAAGACAGCAAGGTGCGTGACAGGGAAACCAGCGGTGCCTCGATTGCCTCGTTTATCGCTGATGCGAACGGTGACACCACCTACCGCGTGGTGCGCCCAGCGGATATCGCTCTCCAGCCTCGGACGCTGACTCGCCTCGGTGTCACCCTGGGAGGCGGCAGCAACTGGGTGTTACCCAATGCCAACGGCACCCCCACCTCTGGATCAACGCCTAACAGCAGCGCCTTTAATCTGATTAAAATCTGTAGAAATGACCTAACTACTGGGGCACGCTGCTCTGAGCCGCAAAACAGCACGACTAGCTTCCAAATTCCAAGAGTGGGGCAGCTGGTGCGAGTCGCGTTCAAAGATACTGTGTTCTACAACGGACGTGAGCTGATGCCGGTGCGAGCGCTCAACCTCGACCTCGACTTGATGCGAACCACCGCAATTGGCTCAGACTGGTGGCTACCCAAAAAGGCGGTAGTCTATGCCTTCCGCGAAGATGCCATCTCAGAGGGGAACATTGTGCGGCCAAATGCCGCCACCTGGGCATCTTGCGACGATGATGCGAAGTTGGCTGCGCCGACCTGTCAGATGAACACGCACAGCAATAACGCCTATCGCTCAGTTGATCCGCCGTTGAACGACAACAACTTGATCACGCCAAAACCCGTCGATTACTACCCTGATCCGGATCGTCGTCCTTATGGCTTCCGACTGATCAGAGGCGCAAGTCTCAATCGGGCTGGCGACGAAGGCTTGGGACTCTCGTTTATCACTGACGATGCGGCCTATGTGCAAGGTGACTTCAACCTGCACCAGAACGGTGGCGGCACCCGACTAGAAGAGTTTACGGAGCAGCTGACCTTTGATGGTACTGGTCGGTATAACAATTTCTACGACCGCAAAACGCCGGATACGAGCTTTGCTGAGATTACGAAGGATCAGTGGCGACCCAGTGAAGTTGTCGCGGATGCTGTGACCTTACTCTCTGCTAACTTCTGCGACGGCAGCATTGAAGACGGGCTATCAAACATCGGCACGGCAACCCTGCCAGTCTGGCTCAGAAACCGCTATGGCTGTACTAATGCCCAGCAAAGCTCCTACTTCAACCAGACTCGCCCCAGAACGCCAGTGGCCAACGGTGCGACAGCGCGAGGCGTGACTTGGCAGCGAGCGAACGTGGCGGATAGCTTCCCAGGCGGAGTGCGAACAGCCACGGTTGCCCACAGTCTAGATGAAGGCGAGTCGCCCATCTTCTTCTCACGAGATGGCAGGCCGATTAACTGGAGAGATACAGCTGGGACAATTGAGAAGTACCAGGGCACCTATGCTACAGCAAAAGACAATACAGCTGGCAAATCGCCCTCGCCAGCCGTTGAGACTCGGATGAATATGATCCTTGTCAGCAACCTGGTGCCCTCTCGCAAAGGTCAGTCCTACGGTGGACTGCACAACTTCCCTCGTTTTAACGAGAACTGGGGTGGTGATGACCTGTTTATCTCAGGTGCCTTTTTGCAGCTCAACTTCAGCTCTTACGGCACGGCTCCCTTTGACCAGGAAAACTGGCAGGTCGGCTCTCCCGCTCCGGTAGCGGGTAGCGGCAACAACGAGTGGATTTCCTACTATGCCCCCCCCAATCGACGCTGGGGCTATGATCCGGCGCTGAAGTATGGCAAAACTTCCCCGGTGGCTGCCCGCTTCCAGTTCTCCGAAAACACCCGTAGCGAGTTTTACAGCGAACCTGCGGCCAATGATCCCTATATCCGCAACCTCTGCGCCAAAGTGCCTGCTGTACCCAGTAGACCTGCACCGGGTTGCCCCACCTAACGCCCTGCATCTCCTTTGCTCACTTTTGCTCGCTGGTGAAGGGGATGCAGATTCCAGAATTTCAGGTTCATCACCCTTTGATCCATCACCCTTTACTGAGGAAGCGTATATGCTGCCAGTCATGACATCCCCAAAAACCTTGCTGCTGCGGCAGTTGCTGCGGCGCAGCCAGAGTTCGCAGCAGGGGCTGACCATTCTGGAATGTCTGGTGGCCATTATGCTGATTGGTATCACCATTGCGATGGTGACACCGCCGCTGCTGATTGCAACCGCGAGCCGAGTTCAAACCCGCAGAGGCGAACAGGCATTGCAGGTGGCGCAAGACGAAATAGACCGGATCAATACGCTCGTGCAGCGCGGCCTGCATAAAAATAGTCTGTTGCCGACCGACGCAGGACAGCCAAATATTGGGACTGTCCCTGTCCCTACTAAGATTGCAAACTACATTGAGACTACACGCAGCACTGGTACGGCTTGCCCAGCCAGTAAATACTCCGGCTACACGCGCTACGCTGATCAACAGCTACCCGTTACCGATGCCCTGCCGATTGATGTAGACGGGGACTGCGATCCAGATTTCTTCATGCAGGTGTTTCGGAACAGCAGCAGTTATACTACAGCCGAATTGCAGAAAACCGCAGCCCAGAGAAGACCCGCTCGTTTCAATCTAGGCGTGCGAGTTTACTCAAAGCTGGTAGATACGAACAAGACGCTGACTGGCGGTAATTTGAAAGTAGAGCCAGCGTCTTTTGGCTTGACCATTGGGCAGGGACAGCAAGCTAGTAATCCACTCGCCGTAGTTTACAAAGAAATTTCCTGGGGCGAGCGCTCAGAAGTGCTGTGTGAATATGCTACCGATGCCGACAAAAAACAAATTGCTGGCTGTAACTAAAGCGGCGGTCACTGCTGTCGTCACTAAATATGCTGAATGCCCCATTGCCTCTACCCGCCTTGCATCTTTGAGTTAACTCACCATGGCTAAATCTCTTCTCTCTCGCCTCCAAAAAACCTTCCTGAAATCTCAGCATCACAAAACTCGTCGCAGCATGCAAGGGTTTACGCTGGTCGAGCTGCTAGTGGTAACAGCTATTGCAGGCGGGATTGTCGCTGGACTGAGTTTTATTGTCATCCAAATGATGACCTCTGACCAACGCGAGGCTTCGCGGGCTGAAACCCAGCGCGAAATGCAGATGGCACTCGACTACATGGCCGCAGAGCTACGAGAGTCGGTGTACACCTATCCCGGCACCTATTTGGAAAACAGCAGGAGCAATCTCAACACCACCAACAAACCTTTCGCTGACTATCTGCCCGCTTCAGTCAGCAGCAATGGCGCTGTGCCAGTACTGGCCTTTTGGAAACTCCAAACTTTTCCAGAAGCGGTCAAGCAGAAATGTGCTAGCTCAACTGCAACGATTGATGGGGTAGCTTGCTTGAACGGTCAATCCTATGCGCTGGTCGTCTATTCGCTAGCGCCCAAAGCTGCCAACTCCGTCTGGAAAGGCCAATCTCGGATCACGCGCTATGTTCTGAGTCAGTTTGACGCTAGCGGTAACCTGACTGTGGGCTATGTTGATCCTGGCGAGAACCGCAACTTTGCCACATGGCCTTGGGCGAACCCAACATCTGGGGTACGGAATTTACAGGCAGCTCGCCCAACCGGACAGGCTTTTACGCTGGTGGACTTTGTGAGCTTTGATGCAAGTTTGACTACAGAGGTCAGCCAAACTGGCTTTTGCCCTGCGGGCGGAGCGACAGGCACTACCACGGCTGGCTCCTATGACATCTCGCCCAAGACTGCGCCTCAAGGGGTGCGCAGTTTCTATGCCTGTGTCTTCTCTCAGACTGCAACGACTGGAACCAGCGCTGGGCAGGCTGACCCCACTCAATATCGAGACGTGCTGCTATTTCTGCGCGGCAGCGCTGTGGGCAGACCGGGCGTACAGGGAGCTGGCAGAAATGATCAAGACGTTTTGCCAACGGTTCAGACTCGCGTCTTAAACCGTAGCGTTTTGGGTCGTAGCCCAATTGGCGAATAGGTTCTCAGCGCAATCAGCAAAGCGCAGTAAGCACGTAGCAAGTAAAGCAAAGCAAGTAAGCAAAGCACAGTAAGCACATGCGAAACGCCACTCGTCACTCTACCGCTGGATTCACGCTATTTGAGCTGCTTGTCGTAGTTGTCATGGCTTCAATCCTGGCTTTGATTGCGGCTCCAAGCTGGCTCACATTCGTCAACAACCGTCGCGCTGATGCAGGCCGAGATCAGATCTTGCAGTTGCTCAGGCAGGCTCAGACGCAGGCGATGCAGACCCGTCAAAGACAGGTTGTTAACTTCATCACGCCTGCCAATGCCTTGCCAATCATTCAAACCGGCAGTATCAGTCAAACATTAGATGGGCAGGTACAGGCCGATAAGCGTACCAACAAAACTTACGGGCTAGAGGTGATTAGCCGAATCAGCAGCGCGGGCTGTGCCGCAAATGCTGTTAACTGCCTAGTATTTGACGATCGGGGCAACGTCGATATTGGCACCGCTGCTTCACCAACCGAAGAAGCTGGCATCATGACAATTGTAGTGACCTCTCCAGTTGACGGTGGCAGTGTACGCTGCGTCAATGTCAAGACGATTCTTGGATCAATGCAGAACGGCATTGGCAGAGACGAGTGCAAATAGGCTGAGCCACAGCAGAAAACAGTGCCTCGTCAGGCGGGTCGCCGCCAAGACTGTGTCGGGCGTGATCGGCTGAATTGGATCACCCAGCAGCGGCTTTTGCTTCAGCAGACCTCGGTATCGATTCATGCCCCCAACCTGAACGCCCAGTGCTGCCGCATAGGCAGTTTCACTCCAGCCAGAGTTGGGACTTGAATCTTTATGTCCATCGCGCGCACAGAGCCGCAGCACCCGCCGAGGTTGCCCTGAGATTAGCGCCAAAGTCAGTACATGCAAGCGGCAAGGCAACCAGGTGAGATGATCTTCGAGTCTGGCGCTGAACCAGCCTAAATTAGCATAGGGCGCGTCCCGGTAGCCCACCATTGAATCTAGCGTACTGGCTGCCTTGTAGGCCAAAGCAACAGGTGCAGCTCCCAGCGGTAAAATAGAGCCCAAGCTGGCGTAAAACAGCGGAGCCATCACCCCATCGGTGGCATTTTCAGTGACGGTTTCTAGCACCGCCCGCAGAATTTCGGTAGCGGGCAGCTCGGCAGTATCCCGTCCAACATAGCGGCTCAGCAGCGTCCGCGCACCTTGTAAATCACCTGCTGCTAGAGGTTGCAGAACGGCTGTTGCCGCATCGCGCAGGCTACGCCCCGCAAAGCAGCTTGCCAGCAGCACAACTTCGGCCATCCAGCCAAGAGCCGGATGCAGATAGCTCGCTGCCAGCAGCGTCAGCCATCCAGCCAAAGTGCTCAGGCCAACTGTGGTCAGCGCTAGGCCAACCCCGGCTATCTTCAGCAGCAGCGGTCTTGACAGCCGTTTGAGGCAAAACTGACTGTAGCGCTGAATATACTGCCCCATCACTTGCACCGGATGCAGCCAGCCCCAGGGATCTCCCAGGCCATAGTCTAGTAGCGCAGCCAAGCCAAGCGACGCAGCGCACCAGGAGGGGTCAAATAGCAAGCTCAACGAAAATTGCGGCATAATCACCAGCAGTAGCATAGCTTCCCTTTGGCGCTGAGGTGCATCCTGCAAATGCCAGACTCTTTCAAATCCCGGCCAAATCGGCCTGTCGAATCCTCTGCTGAAGCCTTAAGTCGGCTTGGTGCTCAGCGCCCCTTAAAGTCTGCTGGCCGAGCTGCCAAAATGCAGCGACTGCGGCGGCTGAGTCAGCTGCTCGATAGCGCCATTAAAATTCCGGGCACGGCCTTCCGGATTGGAATAGATCCCATTATCGGCCTGATTCCGGGCGGCGGCGATACCATGGGGTTGATGATGTCTGCTTTTATTGTCCTGGAGGCAGCTCAAATGGGAGCCTCCAAATCGACGCTGGGGACAATGGCTTTTAACGTGCTGCTGGAAACAATTGCCGGAACTGTTCCAGGTGTAGGCGATCTGTTTGATGCAACTTGGAAATCTAACGTTCGCAACATCACGCTGCTCGAGCAACATCTCGATCTGCCCCAGCCTCAGTCCGCCAAAAATCGCTGGTTTGCTCTGCTGCTGATTGCTGGGCTGGCTTTGGCACTGGTACTCTGCGCCTATCTATCCTTCCGGCTGCTGCGGTGGTTCGTGCAGCTAGTGGGTGGGGCGGCGAGCTGAGAGCTTGGCTCAAGCATTACAGGAGATAGCAAAACTCTAGAGGCAGCAGAGCTGGAGGCTGGAGACAGTGGACTCTTGAGCGTAGAAACTCGCCAGCCGCCAGATATAGCGCTATTTTGGTGCATTTGCAGTAGGCCATGCCATAATGATCCGGCTGTTTTAGAGCAGGTTTCATGGTTCAGGCGTTTCACCCATCCCAATCTATTCACCTTGTTAATGCTGCGGCCTCCAAGCAAGCCCAGGCGCGTTCAGCTCGACCTAACTGGAGCAACGAAGTTGATCCGACGACCTTCAGCCTAGACCTTCCCAATCCGGAAGACTTGCAGCTGTCCGAGACCGACTTTCTGCATCAGGTGTCCACGGCTTGGCAGATCTGCGACCGCTTCGACTTGCAGACCGAAATCTGGCGAGGCCGGATTCTACGGACGGTGCGCGACCGCGAAAAGCAAGGCGGCGATGGACGCGGCAGCGGTTTTTTGAGCTGGCTGAACGACCGCGAAATTAGCAAGACACAGGCTTATTCGCTGATTGAGCTAGCCAACAGCGCTGATACTTTGCTGCAAGACGGGATGCTGCAACCCGAAGCGGTTAACTGTTTCAGCAAGCGGGCATTTATCGAAACGGCTCAGGCCGCCATAGAAGTGCAGCAAATGGTCTGTGACTTGGTCAACGAACCCTCCGGAGAAGCTGCGCCCCAGATTACCCGCCGAGAAGTGCGCCAGATTCAAGACGAATGGACAACCATGTCCTCCGATCTGCTGCCGCTTGTGGTGAAGGAGAAGGCGGCCAGCAGCGCCATCCCAACGCGCTATTTAACGCCGCTAGTGCGCGAACTGGAAAAACTGCCGCCCCTGCATCAGACCGCGATTCAGGATGGAATCACTGCCAATCCCGATGTGGATACGGTCAAGCAGGCGACCGTGGAAGCTCGTTATCTGGCTAAGTATCTGGCGGCGGCGGTGCAGGTGCAGGCGCTTAATCACTCTTCCATCGATCTTGAGTCGGCGCTGGAAGAAGCGCTGCGAGTCGGATGCTTGAGCAGCGCTGCCGATTTGGTCAATCAGGCTTCGCAGCTGGAGCAGTCAGTCATCAAGCTTCATGCTGCCTGGAGACGCTTGAATAATTTGGCGGATCGGCTGTATCTCGATAGCGGAGCCAGTACGCCTAACCTGCGCGCCTTGCTCGATCAGGTTGCGCCACTCACCCAGGATCTGCTGGAAGTCGATCTGGGCGATCCAGATGGCAGCTTCTCGCAACGGGTACGGCTGCGAATTCTGCCGGATGATCTCAACCCCGATGTTCCAGCTTAGCAATCGGCCAATTAGCGATAGGCTAAAAAGCAGCGTTGCCCTGAAACCAAAATGCTAGTTGCTGCATTGAATCTTCCCTCTTTCCTGTGGCTCTGGCGGATTGCCGCCTGGTCAATGGGGCTGTCTCTCTCGGCTTATTTACTGCTGGCCACGACTGGTAGCTGGCTGTTTGTGAGCCATCGGCAGTCGGAGCATTCAAGCCGTCCGGGCTGGCTGCGACCTCTGCATCTAATTACGGGTGGCGCTCTTGTCGGCTTGGTGGTGCTGCTGCTAGCGGTCGGGCTAGTCGGGACACTGGGCTACTACGGATCGCTAGGGCATTCACCGCATCTGGTGACTGGGCTAACGGTCGTTGGCCTGACGCTGCTCTCAGGCTGGAGCGCGATCCGCATCAGCCCACAGCGCCCTTGGGCACGTTCGCTGCATCTGGGCACGAACCTACTGCTGCTGCTGGGGCTAGCTGCCGTCAGCTGGACGGGCTGGACGGTGGTGCAAAAATATCTGCCTTAGCGCGAAGCGCTCCGAATCGAATGGTCTTGCAGCAGGCAGCAGTTGCTACACTGCTAGAGCAACCCAGTTGAGCAACCCAAGCGGAAAGTCACCCTTGTCCTCCATCTCTGAGCCAAAACCTGAGCCAAAACTCGAGCCAAAACTTGAGCCAAATTCTGGGCTAGAGCAGCGCGTCTTTCGGCTGTCGCCACTGATTCAGATCACGCTGCTGCTGTTCTACGCGGCGCTGACCGTCCCTTTGCCCTTCCTGGCACAAAAAACTGCCGCACCTGTTCCGCCTGCGCTGCTGATTTTGGGACTCGTTCTGGGAGCTGTAACGCTGTATGCGGCCTTAAGCGAACGGGTGATTTTGGATCAGCAGGGAATTCAGGTGACCTATCCTGGCTGGGCGAAGTCAATTTTTCGGCGCGGCTGGTCGTTGCCCTGGATAGAGATCAAGGCGCTCAAGCCGCGCTCGACCGGGCAGGGCGGCATTGTCTACTATTTCTTGAGTCAGACTGGACTGGCCTACCTACTGCCAATGCGGGTGGCAGGCTTCGCAGAACTCGTGCGGATTGTCGAGGCTCAGACCGGAATCGACACCAGCGATGTGCGCCTGCTGGCTCAACCCTGGATGTATCTGTTTTTGTTGATCCTGACTCTTTTGCTATTGCTGATTGATTTCTGGACGATCGGCGTGGCGCTGGCCTAGTCCAAGCTAAGATCTAAGCGCACCTTTTCAGTCTTGTTGTTTTGCCACCCGACCATCCCAGCAGTCTGCGCCTAGAGCATGTCAGATTTAAAAGCCCTGGAGGCGTAGCTCTGAGCGATACATATCTGTTGCAAGATATTTCGTTTGAGCTATTTGAGACGGATCGTCTGGGCATTGTTGGCGCGGCTGGGGCTGGCAAAACCTCGCTGCTGCGGCTCCTCAATCGGCTGGCTCAGCCTGTAAGCGGCCAGATCTTCTATCGAAACCAGCTGCTCGATCAGCTGCCTGTAGTGGAGCTGAGGCAGCAGGTGATGCTTGTACCGCAAGAGTCGCGGCTGCTGGGCATGACGGTGCGGCAGGCTTTGGCTTATCCACTGCGATTGCGCGGACTGGATCAGCCCACTCTTGAGCGACGCATTCAAACTGGGCTAGATCAGTTTCAGATTCCAGCAGACTGGCTAGAGCGTGGCGAAATTCAGCTCTCAGTTGGGCAGCGGCAGTGGGTGTCCATCGCGCGAGCCGTGATTGCTCAGCCCAAAGTGCTGCTGCTAGATGAACCTACCTCTGCTCTCGATGCTGGGCGCGCCGAACAGCTCTTGCTGCTGCTAAAACTACTGGCTGACGGCTCAACCGCTATCGTCATGGTGAATCATCAGCTTGATATTTTGCAGCAGTTTTGCAGTCGCCTTCTAGCGTTGCAGCAGGGGCGGCTGATCCAAGATTTGCATGCCGAGCAGATTGACTGGAAAACGGTCAAGCAGCATTTGGTGGCTCAAGATGCCGCAGATGCCGCAGACTGGTCATAGGCAGCTCAATTATTGGTGCAACGCCGTGAGCTAACGCTAAGATCTGGAGCAATTTCCTCTGCATAACTTTTAGCTATCACTCTCACCATGAGTACGCCTGAAGAGTCCTATCGAGCGCTAGTGCAGCAATATCGCCATAGCGGCAGCCTCTCCGCAGATGAGCGAGAGGCGCTCGAAACCAATCGAATGCTGCTGCGGCTGTTGCCTGATCAGGCGAGGGCAATTGAGCAGGACGTGATGCATCAAGCAGCTGAGGCTGATAAGCTAGAGAGCCCAGAGCAGAGGGACTGGCCTGCCTCGCCGTCTGCCACCGCATCTGAGCTAGCGCCTTCTAAACCTGCTTCCCATCGCGCAGTCGCTCGATCACAGCCTCGTCGGCTACGCAGTGAGCCACCTGCTTCAGCTGAGCGACAGGTTATCCCAGAAGTCCCGGCTTCGATCATTTCTACAATTCTTGCTCCACAGGCTATTTTGCAGTCGCCCGATACAGCCAGCCGCCGCGAAAAATACAAGCAGGTGCTGCGGGAAGCCTACTTGAATGATCCCCTGCTGACTACAGAAATTAGGGCAGAGTTGAACAAGCTAGCTCAGATATTGGGTCTCACTCAGAGCGATGCCGCAGCCGTTGAAGATGAGCTAAGCGAAGAGTTTGTTCGCAGCCAGCCTCCGGCTCTGGCTTCAGAGGACATCGCAACGGTGGCAGCAGCTACAGCCGCCAACTCAGGTCTGCCAGCCTACGATCCCAGTCTCAGCAACTCTTTTGAAGCACTAGTCGCTCAGTTGGGCAAGGCGGCATATGAGGCGGCTGATCAGCAAACGCACGATATTTTGCTGAAGGTGATCCAGCCTGTGCAAAGCTGGCTAGATGTGACGGCTTTGCGGGAATTTCCTAAAACCGAGCTAGACCGAGCGGCGATCCAGGCAATTGATCGGCTCTGGAGTCAGAGTAGCGCCTATAGGTTTGGCTTTGGGCGGCAGCTAGCACTCTACGGCAAGCTCTCAGACGATGCGCTCCAGCAGGATCAGGCTAAGCAAATTGAGCAAGCACTTTTGTTCAGTCAGAAAGTTGACTGGTGGATCGAGCCGCTGAAGTTTTATAAGTTTTACGCTCAGCTCAACTACTCACCCAGCGCAGAGTATGGGCATCTGCCTGCCTACTGGTTCTGGCAGCTGCCGCGCAGCGAGGCGCTGAAGCTGGGGAACCTGGGGTTGGCTGCTGAACGAGGCGGCTGTCGGGTTGATGCCCTAACGCTGCCTGAGTTTATGGCAATGCTGCGCCGCTGCGGGATCAAGCCTGAAGGTATCAAACCAGCCGAGTAGTGGCAGGCATCTTTTGGAGTGCCATTTCCAAACGTCATACTGATGTATCAAAACTGATATATCAAGAATGTATTAAAACTACCTGTGCTGAGCGGTGACCAGATCGTGCGCTGCTTACTGTTGAGCTGCATTGGGCTATCAGCCAGCCTTAGGTAGGTAATCTATGATGATTCATCCGCGCTAATTACTCTGTCAATCCGACTACGGATGTCGCTACAGGTATCAAACCGTGCTTAAACCACAGCTCAAAATAAGACTGTAAGGACTGCTTTCAGCATTAAAAAATACATGCTGAGAATGCAGAAATCGTATTTTTAATAATACAGAAACTTAAGTCGAATTAAATAGCGAGACAGCTATAGAAAGTGCTTACAAAGGCAGCATCAATCCTCATAGATAATTCACAAAACCTTCTGCCGCAAACCATTCAATAGTGATATCTATAAATTACTGGCTTCCTCCAATGACGGTTTGACTTGAGATCTAAACAGCAGCAGTTCAGCAAGTTAGCGGATCTGATTAACTTTTTGGGAATGCTAAGTTGTAGATCATTAACGCCCCAACGATCTATTTTTCGACCTCACAGTTCTGCAAAACTTGCGTTCATAAATGGCGCAGATTTACTTCTGTCACAGTCACCTCTCTGATCTGGTTACCGATCTGTTTAATCTGTTTGCCGCCCTTACTGCCTCACGATGCCTGATTTGCTTCAGGCTCTCACTCAGCTCAACTTAAGGTGTGATTACCTCAAATGAACCCCAATTCTGTGGAGCCACAGTCATTCGAGTCCAAGTTTGCTGTCTATGACTGTGAGATTCGGCTCAAGTTTAGACTGATTGAAGAGAAGCAGGTGTTGAAAAATCGGGAGCAGCTTTTGGATCTGCTGCTAGATGCTTTTTCGTATGGGGCTGATGAATACCTGGAGTCAGTCCAGTCTCAGGTCGAGGCGCAGGAGCTGCCTGAAGTGGAAGCCTCGCCGCAGATGCGCCGCCAGCTGATCCGGCTGCGAAACCTGGCTGAATAGCCTGTGCCTAGAGTCGAAACTTTAGCGCAGCACATCTTGCAGGGCTGGCTGAATAGCTGAATACTGAAAGTCAAAGCCTGCGGCCTGAGTCTTTTGAGGCAACACCTGTTGCCCTTCCAGCACCACCTTCGCCGCATCGCCCAGCAGTGCCTCCAGCGCAAACGCCGGGACAGGCAGCCAAGAGGGGCGACCCAGAACTTCTCCTAAAGCTCGGCAGAGTTCTGCCATTTTGACGGGCTGTGGCGCTGTGGCATTCAAAACGCCTTCTAGATCAGGCTGACACAATGCCTGCACAATCAAGCTGACCAGGTCATCAATGTGAATCCAGGAGAACCACTGTTTGCCGCTGCCCAAGGGCCCCCCTGCAAAGAGTTGAAACGGCAGCATCATTTTAGCGACTGCGCCGCCTGCACCAACTACAATGCCAGTTCGTAAAATTACGAGCCGGGTGCCGGACGCTTTCACGTGCTCGGCCTCGGCTTCCCAGGCTTGGCAGACCTGCGCCAAAAAATCGGTTCCGGCGGGGCTGGTTTCGTCAAACACCGCTGTTTCGCTGGTGCCGTAGTAGCCGATGGCCGAGGAGTTGACGAGCACGGTAGGCTTGTCGCGGGCCTGGGCAATCGCTTCCACAATCTTGGCTGTGCCAATCGTACGGCTCTCTAGAATCTCTTGCTTGCGTTCTGCCGTCCAGCGGCTCTCGGCAATCGGTGCGCCAGCCAGATTCACTACGCCCTCACAGCCTGAGATGCGACTCTGCCAATCGCCGGATTGCAGCGGCTGATAGGCGATAATTTCGACGGTAGGAAAAGCAGCTTTGGAAAAGATCTGCTCGGCCTTGGCTGGGTTTCGAGTCAGCACTAGAACCTGCTCCCCGGATTGCTGAAGCTTTGCGACCAGCCGACTGCCGACAAATCCGGTTGCACCTGTTACCGCTACTTTCATAATGAATTCTGATTCAATCTGGCTTTGGATCTTACAGAGCTTAGTATAGAACCCTGAGCCCGATGGCGGCTGTGAATGACGGCTGTGAATGACGGCTGTGAATGGCGGTGCTGCTCAGGCGGGAACAAGATCCTCTACAGTATGAAAAATATCGGTTTGCAGGATCTACCGTTGTTCGATGAACTAGTATTCGATGAACTGGCTCAGCTGACAGAACCAACCCTCTGGCTGCAAATCGGCCTTGCTGCGGCCTGGGTAGGCTTTGTGGTGCTTTTGGCCTTTAGCCTTCAAGCCTGGAAAGTCGTTGAGCCGGAAGTGATTCGTAAAGTCGTGCATATTGGCACGGGCAACGTGATTCTGTTTGCCTGGTGGCTAAAGCTTCCGGCGGCTGTGGGGATCGGCGCGTCGGTGCTGTTTAGCCTGGTGACGCTGCTCTCCTATCGGCTGCCGCTTCTGCCGGGGATCAACAGCGTTGGTCGCAAGAGCCTGGGCACGTTTTTCTATGCAGTCAGCATTGGGGTGCTAATTGCCTGCTTCTGGCAGACTGCGCCGCAGTTTGCCGTATTGGGCGTGCTGGTGATGACCTGGGGTGATGGCTTTGCCGCTCTGATTGGCCAGCGCTGGGGACGGCATCCGTATAGCCTAGGCGGGATTCAAAAGAGCTGGGAAGGCAGCTTGACCATGTTGATAGTCAGCAGTTTGGTCAGCAGTTTGGTTTTGCTGGCGGTCTATGGCAATCTCTGGCAGATTTGGCTAGTGGCAATCCTTGTGGCAGTAGCGGCAGCGCTGCTAGAAGCTTTCTCAAAATTGGGTATCGACAATTTGACGGTGCCGCTGGGCAGTGCCGGACTGGCTTTCTGGCTGATGCAGTTCGTGGTCTAGGCTTTTACAGTCTTTGAAATTTAGATTCTGGTGCCAGCTTTGCTTTCCGCAGGCGAAGCAGGCGCCAGCTGTTCAAGCAACGTCAGCATTTCGCGCTCAAACATCACCTGCGCTCGGTTGGTTCTGCCGCCCAAATAAAAGCTGTCTGCGGTTTGCAGCGCCCAAATTTGCGAGTGCGAAACATAGCTAAGCATCACGCCCAGCATCAGCAGACCAAAGCCCGTGTAGACTAGCGGAATTCCTGGATCGGCTTTGATTTGCAGCCCCGTGCTGCCCACCAGCTCCACAATCGAGAGCGTCACGCCATTCACCTCGACTGACATGCCTTGCCGCACCGTAGCAATCAACTTGCCTTGCATATCGTAGATCAGCAAAATTCCCTGCAAATCTTTGGTGACAACCGAAACCCCTTCGCTCAAGTCGGGCTTGGTAGGAAGCCAGGTGCCCCAAAGTCGTCCACCGCCTGCTTCGAGCGGAGCCATCGGCAGCTCTAAGACTGGGCTATTATTCAGGTGAAACCGCAGTGCTGCTACCGACCAGTCGGCCTGATAGAGCGTCACACCTTTGTGTCGCAGCGGTTTGTTGACGTGAATCGTCTGGCGGTCGATTTCTTGACCAGACTGATCGAGCACCGAGAGATCAGAGTAGAACTGGTCGATTGTGCCATCGGGTGTATAGTCAATCCAGAACCGATTCACCTTCACCGACCAGTCTTTAGGGATTTGAGCCGCCGCCCAAGGCCCCGCATCAAACACATTTCGCACCTGAAACGTCTTGCCGCTGGGCACCATTTCCTGGGCGAAAAAGCCCGTCATTGACCCCAAAATTGCGCCCAGCAAAATCAGCAACATGCTGGCATGAACCAAGATTGGCCCAATCCGCCCGACAATTCCCTTGTGCGCGTAGAGCTTGTCGCCTTCTTGGAACACTTTGTAACGACGTTGCTGCAAGAGCGGCAAGAGCTGCGACATCTGGGTTTGGGGCAGCTCAGCGCTGAGGGCAAACTTCTGGAACTGACGCGGCTGGCTGTAGAAGTTCCAGGTGCGCGAAAACCAGCGCAGCGCCGGAATCTGCCGCTGAAACGTGCAGGTGGTGAGGCTGGCTCCAAACAGAATTAGCAGCGCCAAAAACCACCAGGTGCGATAGACCTGATCGAGTCCCAGCAGCAGGATCAGTCGCCAGCTCAAAAAGCCAAACAGCGCCGGATGCTCCGGGTAATTGGCCTGATAAAAGGCCTGACTCTGCCCCTGTTCAATCACTGTACCGCTAACGCTAAATGCCGCAATTGTCAGCAGAAGCACAATTGCCAGCCGCAAATCAGCTAGCAGCGGCACCAGCTCCCGCTTAAAGTAGCGGCGCAAGCTGAGGCTGAGATTAAAAGTCTGGGGAGCAGGTTCTAAAGCCATGTGATGCGGTCAGGCGATGCCTGAAGGAAAAAGCCGAAACAGCAGCGAAAATACGCCGAAGCCAACCAATAGCGCGCCGCTGGTAGGTGTGATCCAGCCTGACCAGCGACGCAGCTCCAAAATTTTCTTAATCGAGGCGGTGAACGTGCCCGCTAAAATCAATGGCGCAACGTAGCCTGTGGCGTAGGCCAGCAGCAGCAGGCTCCCCAGCACTGGATCTTGCGTACTGGAAATCCAGGCCAGCAGCGTTGCCAAGACGGGAGTACTGCAAGGAGAGGCTACCAGCCCAAACGTCAGGCCAATCAGATAAGAGCGCAGACCTTCGGGCAGATCTGCCGAGATCCAGTCCATGCCGCCCCAGGCTGGTAGCCGCAGCGGCAGCGCTTCCAGCAAATTCAGCCCCATCAAAATTGCAATTAGGCTCACCAAAATTGGCAGGCCAATCCCCACCTGACCGTAGACCTTGCCCACCACCGCCGCCAGAATGCCCAGCCCCGCCAGCGTCGTTGCCAGCCCTAGTGCAAACCAGGTTGACTGCATCGCAGCCTGAGCGCGACTCTGGTTCTCTCGACTGCCAATGTAGCCAATCGTAATTGGCAGCATCGAGAGCATACAGGGCGTGAGGCTCGTTAGCAGCCCCGCCGCAAAAATAATCCCGACGCTGAGCGGAGTCAGGTGCGTCAGCTGATTGGCTACCAACCCGTCAGCAAACTGTTCGAGGTGGTAGAGCGCAGTTTGGAAGGAGTCAAGCATGGTGCAGGGCAAAAACCAGGGTCAAAAATGGCTCAAAAGCGCCTGTGCTAAGCTTTGTGAAGCTTTATCATCTTATTCTACCTAATAGACTCGCAGTCTATGTCGTTGCTTCAACCCAATCCCCAGCTATATGACTCGGCTTCTAATTTTCTCTTGTAGAATATTAATAGCTCACAGCGATCCAGATCTGACGAAACCGAGCCGAAAACTTGGCTAAAACTTTCAGTAGCATTCTGGACAAACTGAGCTATCGTTTGATGAATTTATTTCAGTCTCATCGCGAGGAGGCTCATCTTTATGGCGAATTTTGAACGGTTAGGCCAGTCACTTAGCCGATTGACTGGTTGGAAAGTGGCTCTGGGCAGCATCATTGGACTGGGAGTGCTGCTGGCACATGCTTCGGATGCTTCTGCCCAGGCTGCCTACGGGAGCTACATCGGCATTGGCGGTTCTTTTGGCGTGACCGACAATCCAACTAGCGGCGATGGCGGCAGCGGCGGCGGCGTGATTGCATTCCGCTATAAGTTTTTAGAAGTGCCGATCTCAATTCGCGCTCAGGCTTTGATTGGCCAAAGTACAGCTTTTGTGCCAACCGTCTCCTATGACTTGCCGCTCAACTGGCAGACTGACGCTTATGTCGGGGTCGGGGCCGCAATCCAGGACAGCGACCAAAACGCTTCACCTGTCGGAAACCAGACGGCTTTTGTGCTGCAACCCGGCATCGACCACAGCTTCCCGTATAGCAATGTGGTGCTGTTTGGCAACGCCATTATTGCGTTTGATGCTTACAAGAACAGTAACGCGACAGCAGCTTCAGTCCAAGGCGGAGTCGGCGTGCGGTTTTAGCTAGACAGGTTCGGGCATGGTTTGCATTTGGCCTCTGCATTCTGGTATGGTAGGGGGCTAGTCGCAGCTAGCGCTGGAAACAACAGAGGTTCTATAATAGAGAGCCATCAGCTGAAACTGGCGAAGCTGGCTGCTCACCATGGGGGCATGGCGGAATGGTAGACGCTGCGGACTTAG
Organism: Pegethrix bostrychoides GSE-TBD4-15B; assembly: GCA_019359155.1. Classification (GTDB taxonomy): domain Bacteria; phylum Cyanobacteriota; class Cyanobacteriia; order Elainellales; family Elainellaceae; genus Elainella; species Elainella bostrychoides. The sequence continues at coordinate 59,191 of JAHHHV010000065.1, read as the reverse complement.
AAAACTGAGCCTTGATGGAGAAACTCATCAAGTGGCCGCTCTCAAACTCAGGGAAACCTAAATCGGAAATCGCAGGGTTTTTGACAGGGCAATCCTGAGCCAAGCTAGAAGCGCCAAGCCAAGTGGCTGAGGCAACTCTAGAAGGTGCAGAGACTCGACGGGAGCTACCCTAACGTGCAGACGAGGGTAAAGGGAGAGTCCAATCTTCAAGATCTTGACCAGATTGGTTCAGGGTTGCAGCGAAAGCTGTAGGAAGGTGAAAATCCGTTGATGAATAATCGTGAGGGTTCAAGTCCCTCTGCCCCTACTTACTAAATTTTTACTAAATCTATCGGGTGCTAGAGCAGTCGAATCAGTCGATATAGCTGAGGTAGTCAGGTTTTTAGGTGGCCTAGCAGTGCTGCTGCGTTTTTAGACATCTGCTGGATTCTGACACCTCATGTATCCAGATCTGGTGATTAGACCAAAATCGGCACTGAATTTTCGCAAATCTGGTATAAAAACTGCTCGCTAACGGTATTGCCTGCCTTGCTCTCCTCAGTCTGCAAGGTAGCTTATTTATTTTTTCTATAGGCTCTATACAGAAGCCTGTATGAAGCCTAATGAATGTAAGCGAAATTTTTTGTCAAGCTGATATTTCTCAGGTCAAGAGACTGTGAATACCAGGTGTTAAAGATGACATAGACTTTGATCTACAGTATCTTGGGTGCATAGGCTGAATCTGGCTTCAGCTATGGGCTTTCGTGAATTGCCTAGAGGGGGTTTGGAAGAGCTGCTAGGGCTGAATCTGACATATTTTATTTTACAGACTCTTAACGCTCTCCCCGACTTTTCCACCAGGATTGCCATAGATTCAGAGAACGTCGTTCTATGATTGCAGCCTATGATTGCAGCATTGACATTGAGCAGCGATTTCTGGGTTCGGGTTTAGCCTGGGTTACTTGTACCTAGGATGCTTGTAGACTTAAATTTTTAACGCCACTATGTTTGGAGACAAGTTGCCCACCCATCCATCGCTTCAGCCTCCAGGTCAGCTGAAGCAGTCTCGGCGTAATCTCCCCAAGGCGCAAGAAGCGATCTACGAGTTTTTATTAGAAATTGTCAAAAACTGGCCGCCTGAAGACGTTTTAAAGGAATTTCGGCATCTGTTTATCCACCATTCTGATACGGTTAGCTCCAACACGCTGCCCTATCTTTATGAGATTGTCTTTGCCAATCAGGAGCAGGAGTTTCAGCATACGCTGAAGCGCTCTTGCTACATTCTGATCAACAACTGGGACATCACCCGCAACCGTGAGTCCATCCAGCAGCTGCTTCAGCTTTTCTCAGATCCGATTCTCTACAAACATACAATTTCGCCGACGCTGAAGCGGCTGCGCGAATGGCTACGAAATTTCATCGCAAGCCCAGACTTTCAAGAGCTGAAGCTGTTCACGGCTCGCTACGATGACCGACTGCACTGGAGCCAGCGCTATGCCTCTTATCTGCTGGTGCCACAGTATATCAACCTGGAAAATCCGATGGAGCAACGGCAGGCTGCCCGCAATCTGTCGCGCAAGCTGAAGGAGAAGTTTAAGTTCGATCTGGCAATGTATACCGCCAGCTCCCAGGCGTCCCTGCCGCCAGAGGTGATTCCTAAAGACCGCAAGTTTGACAACCCGACCAGCCTGGGGGATGACGTGTTGCGCTTGATCAAGCGTATTGTCGCCAAACGTGGCTTTTTTAGCTACCCCAACATTGCCCATATTTTCATCAACCAGACACAGAACTCCAGTTACAGGGCATTTAAGCAGAGCCTGCTGGAATATCTGATTTTCTCGGTCGAGAAGGACGAATTTGCCAGCATTCTCAAGAGCCAGCTCGCCGAAAAGCTGGAGTCGCTCTATGCAGAGCATGATGACAAGCCGATCAATAACGCCTTAATTTTGCGGACTGCCAATCGGGTGCTGGAGTATCTAACCACTGAAAACCATCAGGAGCCTTCTTCGCTGTTTGTGCTGCTGCTGTCACAGGGCAATTCGCTGACGCTGGTCGTGGTGCTGCTCAAGATTATCTTGATCTGTCGCTATGCTCGCACCCATCTGGAAGCCCGAATTGCCGATCTAATCCGCTACTACTCCAGTTACTCAGAGGAAGAATGTCAGTGGGTGGTCAACTTCTTTGAAATGTTCCGGATCATCACCGCCATCTATACGGAAAATATTGAGTACAACCTGGTCAATATGAGCGAATCCTGCTCACGCCAGCAGATTGAGGCCGATATGACCGCCTATCGCATCTTTTCTCAGCTCAAGCATCGCCGCTACTCTGAGCCAGATATGCTGGAATTGAAAACGGTTGAAGCCTCGTTTGAGTTGCCGTCTGAAGAAATGACCTCTTAAAAAGGCCTGTCAGATAACTGCTGCTTAGATAAGCTTTAATAGGCTGCTGCCTGCTGAACCTGCGCCATCATCTTCTAGTCCTCAGTCCTCGTTCCTCTTTCAACCTGCAACTGAGTCTCCATACCGCCGTCATACTATAGATATATAGCTTCGCTAGAGTAAGGATTATCGAGCAAATCTAAGGTAGCTCTCTACCTCCAGATTCAGTAACGCTCCAGCCACACTCTACTTTAATACAGCAATACAGCAGGTCTTTAACCATGAATCCTCGCAATGCCGACGAACCCTCTGACTTCACGCCGTCCAAAGATCGAGCCAAGCGGCATCCCCTCAGCCAAATTTCCCAGTGGAGCCGCTCGACGGCAGGACGTTCGCTAGGCTTAATTTGTCTTGGTGTGGGAGTTGGAACGGCTGGTTCATACTTCTCGCGCAGCCCCGTGACGGTTCCCCCTCAGGCCACGCCGGTCGTTGCAGCGCAGACCGCTGAGGGTGGCTTATCCTCTGGCTCATCCTCACCCATTGCTCAAGCCGCCCCTGCCGCCGCAACGAGTCCTAACTTTGTGACGAACGTTGTCAATCAGGTTGGGCCTGCCGTGGTGCGGATTGATGCCTCTCGCACCGTCAGCCGTCGCTCCAACTCCTTTTCAGGTAGCGATCCGCTGCGCGACTTCTTTGGACAGCAGCAGCAGCCCAGTGAACGCACAGAGCGAGGTTTGGGGTCTGGCTTTATTGTCAGCAGCGATGGGCAAATCATCACAAACTCGCATGTGGTGGAAGGGGCTGACACGGTAGAGGTGACGCTGAAAGATGGCCGCAAGCTGCAAGGCCGCGTCTTGGGCAATGATTCGGTGACAGATGTAGCGGTAATCAAGGTTGAGGCCGAAAATCTGCCGGTTGCGCCGCTCAGCGACTCAGAGCAAATTCGGGCAGGCGAATGGGCGATTGCGATTGGCAACCCGCTTGGTCTCGACAATACGGTAACGGTTGGGATTATCAGCGCTACCGGCAGATCCAGCAATGCAGCGGGCATCCCAGACAAGCGGGTGGACTTCATCCAGACTGATGCCGCGATTAATCCCGGCAATTCCGGCGGCCCGCTGCTCAACGAACGCGGCGAGGTGATCGGCATGAATACCGCCATCCGAGCTGACGCTCAGGGAATCGGATTTGCCATTCCCAGCAACACCTTGCAGCGAATTGCCAATCAGCTCGCTACCAAAGGTAAAGCTGAACACGCCTACTTGGGCGTGCAGATGACGACCCTCACGCCGCAGGTGAAGCAGGAAATTAACAGCAATCCCAACGCAGATTTACAGATTAGCGAGGAGCAGGGTGTGCTGGTGGTTCAGGTCGTCAGCGGCTCACCTGCCGATCGAGCGGGGATGAAAGCTGGTGATGTCGTGAAGCGGATCAACGGCCAAGATGTGGCGACCGCAGAGGAACTGCAAAAGGTGGTTGAGGCTTCTCAAGTTGGCAATAAGCTGCAAGTCGAGCTGAAGCGAGAGGGACGCGACGAACGCATTGAAGTCCAGACTGCTGCTTATCCTGTCCAGCAATCTAGCCGCCAATAGGTGACAGTAGCCGCGGTGACAGTAGCCGCTTGACTGATGCTAAACCTGGGTTCAACTCAAGCTGAATGCGCTCAAGCTGGATGCGTTGAATGCACGGTGGCTCCGCAGCTCTCAAGTGGCAAAATATGAGCCTCTGCCTGAATTCCTAGGTTTTGCCAAGCGAGCTGCATGGCGCTCTGCACTTGGTCTGCCTTGCTGATGTTAGCTAACGCTAGCAGACTTGGCCCTGCACCGCTGATCACCAAGCCATAAGCGCCAGCCGCTAAAGCCGCCGCCTGCACTGCCTCAAAGCCAGCAATCAGCGGTTGACGGAACGGCTGATGGATCCGATCTTGCAGGGCAGCCTCTAGCCAGTCTGGTTCGCCAACTTGCAGCGCTCGCAGCAGTAGACCCAAGTGCGCCGCGTTAAAAATTGCATCTTGACGCTCATAGTACCTGGGCAGAACGCGGCGGGCTTCGCTGGTGGAAAGCTCAAAGTCAGGAATAGCGACCACGGAAACCAAATTGGGATGCCAGGGCAGATCGCAGACGAGCCAGCTCTCGTCGATGCGGCGAGTCGTGAGCTGACAGCCGCCCAGCAGAGCAGGCACAACGTTGTCGGGATGGCCTTCGAGCGCAATCGCCAGCGCCATAATTTCAGATTGGGCTAGCGGTGAACCCGCGAGGCAGTTAGCGCCGACTAGCCCGCCTATGATTGCCGTTGCCGAACTGCCCAACCCGCGCGCCAGAGGCACAGCTAGCTGAATCGCTAAATGCACTGACGGGGGTTGTTGACCGAGCTGCTGATAGAAATGGTTAAAAGCCTGATAGGCCAAGTTGCGCTCATCGGTGGTAACCCGCTCAGCATTCAAGCCTGTGGCCGTAATTTTGAGTGGCTGATTTGGGGTTAGCCGAAACTGAAAGCGATTGTAAAGCGGCAATGCTGCTCCCAGGCAGTCAAAGCCGGGGCCGAGATTGGCTGTTGTGGCTGGGACAGTAACACTGATATCAGAAGGGCTAGCGGCAGGATTCACAGAATCAGACATGGCGGTTGGCACAATTTAGCAATTTTAAGCGATCTGTAAAGAGCGATTCTCAGGTGCCCCATCGTTTGAGATCATCGGAGAAATTGCCCAGCCTGATTTTCTCATAGCGCTTGGTCTATAGCGCTTCAGGCAGGCGAGCCTAAGATTTGTTTGCACCGCTCGATACCGGTTCTAAGACTCGCACTGAAGGTAAGGGTAGAAGCTGAATCAAAGGCATAGAACCTTTGGGAAATCTAGCTTTCGGCTCCTTTAGTTCCTACTCTCCCTGCCCTTCAGGGCACTACTCGGTTTCGCTATTTTTAGCACCTGATCGCGGGATTGACTAGATGGAGCATGGTGCTGATGCTCTACTCGCAATGCTCTAGCTTTATATCCGGATCGATTAGCTCTGTAGTCTAAAGATTTGACTTAGATAATTACATCTTTGTATATATGGAGTTACAAATTTATATCCCGAAGATTCTTGTCAACCAGCCGTCAACCAGCCGTCAGCCTGCACCAATCGCCTGACCAGCCAGCCAGCCTGTTGTCCAAGCACTCTGAAAATTGAAGCCGCCCGTCACGCCGTCAATATCTAGCACTTCGCCTGCAAAAAACAGCCCTGGACAGAGGCGACTCTGCATGGTTTTGAAGTCAACCTCCTGGAGCCGCACGCCCCCGCAGGTGACAAACTCATCTTTGAAGATACTCTTGCCCTGGATCTGGTATCGCCCTTGATGCAGCTCCCGCAGCAGCGCCTGAACTTGCAGCTTGGATAGCTCTGCCCAGCGCCGCTCTGGGTCAACCTCAGCGCGGCTGACAAGATACTGCCAGAACCGACGCGGCAGCTCAACCGGGCAGAACCCGGCCAGCGTCTTTTTCGGTTGCTGAAGCTTGGTCGTCAGCAAAACCTGCCGTGAGCTTTCTAGCGTATCGGTCGGCAGCCAGTTGATTTGTAGCTCAGCTCGATAGCGCTGCTGATGCAGGATTCGCGCCCCCCAGGCCGAGAGCTTTAGCACAGCTGGCCCGCTCAAGCCCCAGTGCGTCACCAGCACTGCTCCCAACTGCTCTAGCTTAGGGGTCAGCAGTTTCACCTCAGCAGTTTCGACAGCTACACCTGCCAGCTCGTGCAGATTTAGATCTGGGATGTTAAACGTAAAGAGCGAAGGCACAGGCGGCTCAATGCTATGGCCTAATCCGCGAGCCAGCTCATGCCCCTGCGGACTGCTGCCTGTGGCCAACAACAAGCGATGAGCAGGGAGATGTCGTCCTGATTTCAAGAGCACCTCAAAGCCGCGCTGCGTCTGCTCTAGCTGCTGTACAGGCGAGGCCGTATAGATTTCGACTCCGGCCTGACGGGCTGCTTGAAGCAGGCAGCTGACGATAGTTTCCGAGTCGTCGGTGATGGGGAACATACGGCCATCGCTCTCGGTTTTGAGCTGAACGCCATGCCGCGCAAACCAGGCGATGGTATCTTTGGGCTGAAAGCGCGTAAATGCACCGCGTAGTGCCTTGCCGCCGCGCGGATACTGCTGCACTAAGGTCGCAGGCTCAAAGCAGGCATGGGTCACATTGCAGCGTCCGCCGCCCGAAATCCTGACTTTGGCCAACGGCTGGCGAGCCTCCAGTAACGTCACCTGAGCCTGAGGATGGGCCTCGGCGCAGGCAATCGCCGCCCAAAATCCGGCTGCGCCGCCGCCGATCACCACGACTTGAAGAGACTGCAAGGGTTCAACTCCGTCAGCTAAACTGGACTACCTTGATTTTAGGCAACTCTGGAGGTGCCGAACGGGTACTGGCCTAATGCACTGGCCTAATGCACTGGCCTGATCTGCTGACTCAATGCAGAAATTCATAAGCAATCAGCTGCTTTGGCTCGATAATTTTGGCTTAAACTGCGCCAGAATATCCTGGATAGGGAATACTAGCTGCTAGGGTGCAAGAAATCTGGGTTTGAACCCAGCTTCTCCCCAATCCACCCCAAACTTAGCGGAAATTGAGGAAGGTTTGAGCATGTCGCTAGAGAAACTCCAGCCTGCGAATCAAAAAGATGTCAGCGTCTATTCTCCCTATTACCAGGGTCGCAAGCGCAGCGCCTTGCCCTTAGCCATTAGCCTTTACCAAATGGGCAATTTGGAAGGCTCGCGCAAAATTGAGGGCGGTGAGAGCATTCCGTTCTTGGCAACCTGGAGCATCTCCTCGATTCCAGCCGACTTAACCCGCTGTCGAATGCAGTTTGACGGCAACGCTGAGCTGAGCTACGAGGTGATTATGGCTAACTTTGAGTTCGTCGATTTTTTGATTGAAGTCCTGTTTGGCTTTAAGAGCAGCCGCACAGCAGACTTTCCACAGGGGTTTTATCGCAAGCTGCTGAAGCAGGAAGAATAGCGCGGCAGGTCTTAAGAGCGGTTGAGTTAGGGAAGGTGAATTAGGGAAGGTGAATTAGGGAAGGTGAATTAGGGCTGTTGACTCAGGGTAATTACTGAGAGCCAGCATTCAGTGAATTTGCTAGAGAAGGGACAGGTGAGAGCCTGCCCCTTTTTTGCGGTTTCTGCGGCTTTGGCCTGCCCTGACAGCCTGCTAGATCTAGCGGATGAATTTTTTGTGAAGTCTCCCAAAGCCCCAAAACATCTGATAGGCTGTTTAACATAGTGTGGCAATCCTGTAAAACTACTGAATCAGGGTAAAAAATTGTAGCTAACTTTACTTACAGCTACTTTCCGCGAGGCCAGTTAACCTTCTCCCCGTGATTTTTTCCCTGTAGTTTCCACTGCTTCGCCCTTTCCAGAGCTAATCGAGAGCGATTCTCACGGTAGGGAACCTCAGAGAACCTTTAGAAATAGCAACTCTCAGAGTGAGCGAAGCAGGCGATTGTAGTCCGAAGACTGCCGTTCTTCTCCCTTACGATTGCGATCAGGCTAGAACAGCGTTGAGTCGTTGCAGCGTTAGCAGAAGTTTACGCAGGTCTGTTCCTGATGAATCACAATCGGTTTTCCCGCGAGTTTCCACTTTCTCGTCTGCTGACTCAGTGCGTAGAGGGACATACAGACGGCTGCCTCTGCATTTCAGGCGGTCTGGTGTCCTGGTTTATCTATTTGAAGCAAGGCAAATTAATCTACGCATCCAATTCAATTGACCCGTTTGGGCGCTTCGATCGGTATTTGCGGCGGCTGAGCGTCCAAGTGCCAACGCTGGTCAGCGCGATTCGGATTCAGGCCAGACTCATGTTTGAAGCGCCAACTCAAGAAATGGCTGCTTCCACCTGCCGCGACTATCAGGCTGTGAGCTGGCTCGTCGAGCAGCGCCATCTCAATCCGGCACAGGCCGCCATTTTAATCGAAGAAATTGCCAAAGAGGTTCTAGAATCCCTGCTGAGCGTCCCGGAAGGGGACTGCAAGCTGATTCCATTTGAGCAAGATCCCGACAGCTTTTGCCATTTTGACTTGCCTTCTCTGATGCAGTTCTGTCAGAGTCGATTGCGACAGCGACAAGCCGCAGGTCTGACAGCCCAGCCTCGCACTACCGCTTTGAATACAACAAGCTCCTATTCGCTCTCAGCGTTGGCGCAGCAGAGTTCAGCCCGCTCAATTGCCGTGACTCTGGAGCCTAGCCCGCTTGCCAGTCTGTCTGTCAATCAGGTTGGCAATCAGGTTGGCAATCAGGCTGTCAATCCGCCTGCCAATTCGCCTCGAGGCAACGCCCCGTACAAAATTGCTTGCATCGACGATAGCCCAACCATCTTGAAGTCTATCAACGCCTATCTCAACGATGAAAACGTTGCGGTGATTATGATCAATGATCCAGTTAAAGCGCTGATGCAGGTGATCCGCAGCAAGCCCGACTTGATCTTGCTCGATGTCACCATGCCCAATCTAGACGGCTACGAGCTATGTTCGCTGCTGCGGAAACATCCCAGCTTTCGGCGCACGCCCGTGATTATGGTGACCAGTAACAGCGGCTTTATTGATCGCGCCAAAGCAAAGCTAGTCGGCGCATCAGGCTATTTGACCAAGCCGTTCACGCAGCCCGATTTAGTCAAGATGGTGTTCAAGCATCTCTCTTAAATTTGCCGAGCTTAAATTTGCCTAGATCTATTTGAATTATTTTGAATATCTTGATGAATATCTTAAAGCAATCGAGTAGAGAATCTGGTGTTATCACAGTTTTAATCGTCGAGGATACGCCATCAGAGCGAGAGCTGCTGGGTCACTATCTGCGCCAGGGAGGATACCAGGTGATTGATGCTGAGAACGCCAAGGAGGGATTTGATAGAGCGCTGCTTCAAAGGCCAGACGTGATCGTTACCGATATTGTGATGCCTGGAATGAGCGGATTTGAGCTATGTCGCAGCTTAAAGCGCCATCCCGAAACCGCAGAAGTTCCGGTCGTGATTTGCAGCTCTAAAGATCAGTATGTTGATCGGCTCTGGGGACTGAAGCAGGGTGCCACGATTTATATGACCAAGCCTTTTACTAGAGAGGAGCTGATTCATGCCATCCAATCTCTCGTCCGCTGATATGCAGCGCTCTATGCATGGAGCCGCAACCGGAGCCGCAACCGGGGCTGCAAAAGGGGAACTGCCTGCTGGGGCACTGGTTCAGTCCGACGCTGGAGAAGAGAGCTACCTCAAATTTCGGCTGGAGGCCAACGTGCCTGCGGCTCTGGCCGTGCGGTCGGTGCAGGAGGCATTTTTGTTGCCGGCCCGTCAGCTGACGGCGATGCCCAATATGCCCGCGCCCGTCTTGGGACTGACCAATCGGCGCAATCAGGTGGTTTGGGTACTGGATCTGGCGCAGCTTTTGGGGATTGCGGTGTTTGACGCGGCGACGGTGCAGTACAGCATTTTGCTGATTCAGGTGGGGCTTGTGCAGGTGGGGCTGGCCGTGCGGCAGATTGAAGGCATGGTGAAGATTGCCGCTGATGCAGTGCAGTCGCCCATTGGCCAAATGAGTCTGGCTCTGCTGCCCTACCTGCAAGGCTGCGCGCTGCTGAAACAGGGGCAGACTCAAGAAATTCTGCTGCTGCTCGATGCTGAAGCTATTTTGCAAGCGCCCGTGATGCAGAATTCCCTGCCTGCCTAAAGTTCTGCTGTTTGCCCAGTATCCGCGAGTTCCTATCTTGTCCTGATTGAATTCTTTCTGCACGTCCTATGACAACAAAATTTCGCGAATCGCTGAATGGTCAATCGCAGCCTGAAGAGTTAGCGCCCTATCGGCCTAATCTGAATCCCTCGGCTGAGGCCGCTCTGACCGAGTCGGCTGTCTCGATGGACAGCTGGTTTGGTCATTTGCCGATTCGTCGCAAGCCCTTTTTGACGCTTTTAGCGACCAATCTGCTCACCGTTCTCGGCTTGACGGCTGCGGGGGCGGCGCTGCTGCTTTGGGGGGGACGAGCCAGGCTAGAGCGGCAGGCGCAGACCGAGCTAGGCGTGATGCAGCAGCTCTATGCTCTGGAGCAAGCGCAGATGTTGACTAGTCTGCGGGGACAGGCGAACAGCCCGGCGCTGGTTGCTCTAGCCAAAGACTACAGCGCGGTTCGCTCCGCTTCACCGGAGCTGGTGCAGGTGGCACAGAAGCTCTTAAAAGCCGAGCAGAAGGCGCAAGGGCTCGACTCGCTCACCCTGGTAGCTAGCGACGGGCAGGTGATTGCCAGCGCTAGTCCGGTTGACAAAACATTTAACCCAGGCGGGCTGGTGAGTTCGGTTTTGGCCAATCCGCGTGAGCTTCAGGCGACTGAACTGCGAGCAGGGCAGTCTAGCTTACCCAACGGAGCCGATCTGCTGCGCTACAGCCTGACTCCAGTCCGCGACCCGGAGACTCAGACGGTGCTGGGCGTGCTAGTGGGCAGCGAACCACTGAATCAATCCGCTGTCGTCAACCAGATGCTAACGTTGCTGGGCGGCTACAGCGGCATCTATGCCCGCCAGTCTGACGGCAGCTTCAGCTTGGTTGCCAGCCAGAATTTAGGCGAAGCTACTGATATCACGCAGGCTGAGTTCCAAGTGCCGCTGCCGGATGCAGGTTTGCTGGAGGCGGCTAGCAACGGCCTAGACAGCAGCCAGACTGAGCGCTTGCAGATTGCAGGACAGACCTACAGCGCTGCGGCAAGAGCAATGCCCGACGCAAAAGGCAATCCTGTGGCGGTGCTGGTGCGCGGCAGCTCTGAGACTGGACTCAATCATCTGCTCAAAACCCTGCTAGGGCTGGGGCTGGGGCTGGGCGCGCTGATCCTGCTGTTCGATCTGCTGTTGGCTTCGCTGCTAGGGCACTCCATCGTCCGACCAATTCGGCAGCTGCGGCAGACCACGCGGCAGTTTGCGGGGGATCGGCGGGTGCGCGCTAGCGTTACGGCGCAAGATGAGGTAGGCGAACTGGCGCTGGCCTTTAATGAGCTGGCTGACAGCGTGACGCATTCAGAGCGGCAGTGGCGCGACCAAAACGATTCGCAGCAGCAGGCTACCGAACGCGCCAAGCTGCTCGCCGAGGTGACCATGCAGATTCGCCAGTCGCTAGATATTGAGACGATTTTGGCAACCACGGTGGCGGGCGCAAGAGCGCTGCTGGAAACCGACCGGGTGGTGATCTATCGCTTCAACTCCGACTTCACAGGCGGCGAGATCGCGGCAGAATCGGTGGGCGATGGCTGGATTAAGGCGCTGAGTCGGACGATTCTTGACCCGCTGAACCCGGTGTCGCTGGAGCGCTACCGCACGGGTCGGATTTCGATGGTGGAAAATTTGGCGACGGCTAGCTTGTCGCGCTGCCACTGCGAAATCTTAGAGCGGCTGGAGGTGCAGGCCAATATTGTCGCGCCGATTTTGGTGGGTGAGGAACTGCTGGGACTGCTCTGCGCTCACCAGTGCGCCAGCCCTCGGCTCTGGCTGCCCAGCGACGTTGAGCTGATGCATCAGCTCTCAACTCAGGTAGGCTATGCGATCTGGCAGGCCGACTTGATGACGCAGCAGCAGATTACCGTCGAACGCGAACGTCAGCTCAACGCCACCGTGTTTCGGATGCGCGAAACCCTGGAACAGCAGCAGATTTTTAATATTGCGCTGCAAGAAACCCGCCAGATTTTGGCCACCGACCGCACGGTAGTTTATTTATTTAACGAGAGCTGGGAAGGCCGAATTGTGGCCGAATCGGTTGATGATGACTATCTAGCCGCGTTGGGAGAGCAGATCACCGACCCCTGCTTTGCCGATAAGTATGTGGAAAAATACCGCAAAGGTCGTGTCCAGGCAACTGCCGACATTCGGCAGGCTGGCCTCACCGACTGTCATATTCAGCAGCTTGAGGCGTTTCAAATCAAAGCCAATCTGGTCGCGCCGATTCTGGTGAAAGAAAAGCTGCTGGGGCTGCTGATCGCCCACCAGTGTTCTGCGCCGCGTCAGTGGCAGGATGCTGACATTCGGTTTATGCGGCAGATTGCCATTCAGATGGGCTTTGCGCTGGAGCAGGCCAATCTGCTGAGTCAAGAGGAGCAGGCGCGGCAAGAAGCCGAAAGCCTCTTGGAGCAGCGACGGCAGCAGCAGGAAACCTGGCAAAAGCATCTCGTCGATTTGCTCAGCCACGTAGAGGGCGCGGCGGAGGGCGACCTGACTGTGCGGGCTGAGGTCACGCCGGGTGAAATTGGCACGGTGGCAGACTTTTTCAATGCAATTATCGAGAGTCTGCGGCAGATTGTGACCCAGGTGAAGCAGTCGGCGATGCAGGTGAACAGCGCCCTGGGGCAAAACGAAGACGCGATTCGCCGTCTGGCCGACGAAGCCGCTCAGCAGGCCAGCGAGACCACGCAGACCCTGGCCTCGGTCGAGCAGATGACCCACTCGATTCAGGCGGTGGCCGATAACGCTCGACAGGCGGCGCAGGTGGCGCGCACGGCCTCCATCACGGCGGAGACGGGCGGCATGGCGATGGAGATGACCGTGCATAACATCCTTAGCCTGCGAGAGACGATTGGCGATACGGCCAAAAAAGTGAAGCGGCTGGGCGAGTCCTCGCAGCAGATTTCTAAAGTCGTGTCGCTGATTAACCAGATCGCGCTGCAAACCAACCTGCTGGCGATCAACGCCGGAATTGAGGCAGCGCGAGCAGGTGAAGACGGTCGGGGGTTTGCAATTGTGGCCGAAGAGGTGGGCGATCTGGCGGCGCGTTCGGCAGAGGCCACCCAGGAAATTGAAAAAGTGGTGGCGACGATTCAGCGGGAAACCACGCAGGTGGTGGAGGCCATGGAGCAGAGCACTTTGCAGGTGGTGGAAGGCACCCGGCTGGCGGAAGAAGCCAAGCATAGCCTCAGCCAGATTTTGGAAGTCTCGCGCCAGATTGACGGCCTGGTGCAGATGATTTCAGAAGCGACCGTTTCGCAGGTCTCCACCTCTAGCGCCGTTTCAGCGCTGATCCAGCAGACGGCGCTGGTCTCTGAGCATACCTCGCAGTCTTCGCAGCAGGTTGCTGCCGCGATTCAGCAAACGGTCGCCATTGCCCAGGAGCTGAGAGCTTCGGTGGAAACCTTCAAGGTGGAGAGCTAGAGGATCGCTAGAGGTGAATCCGCTCAACAGCCCGATCAACCAGCATTCCCAATCAACGCACCGCAGGCAGCTAAGCAGATGAACCGAGAACAAGAAATTCAGCTCCAATTTCTCGACGAAGCCCAGGAATATATCGGCACGCTAGAAACCGCGCTGGTCGGACTTAGCCAGAGCGGCGAAGCCGACCGGATCAATGCCGCGCTGCGAGCTGCCCACTCGATCAAAGGCGGCGCGGGCATGATGGGCTTTGAGGTGCTCAGCGATTTGGCGCATCATCTGGAGGATTCGCTGAAGGTGCTGAAAATCCAGAAAACTGTCGTGGACGCACCGCTCGAAAATCTGCTGCTGAGCGCCGCGGAGCGACTGCATCAGGTGGCCGCAGCGGAACGGCACGGCCAGCCTGTAACTGCCGACTGGCTGACGGAGCAGGCGCAGCCGATTTTTGACCAGCTGCATGAGCAGCTTGGCGACCCCCAGGATGAAGATGCCTTTTCCATCCTGTCGCCCGAAGAAGGCCAGGACATCGTGCCGATGCTGTTTCAAACCGAAATAGAAGAGAGCCTGACCCAGTTTGAGGCGACAGTGACCGAGCCTGAGCTAGCCGAGCGTCTCAGCGAACTGGCCGAGACACTGGGTGGTCTGGGCGAAATGCTCCAGCTGCCAGCGTTTGTGCAGCTCTGCGAGTCGGTTGCTCAGCACCTTGCAGCCGCTCCCGCTCAGGTCAGCGCCATTGCCGAAGCTGCGCTCCAGTCCTGGCGACGCTCGCAGGCACTCGTGCTGACCGGACACCTCAATGCGCTGCCAGATCGGCTGAGTCTGCCTGGAATTAATTGGGAGGCAGCAGCCAGTCTGCCCGTCGAGTCAGTGGTGATTCACCCAGAGCCTCTGGAGACGCTGCCAGAACTGCTGTCCGAGATGAGTTTGGCAGATGCCAAGCTGAACGGCCAATCCGATTTCCAACCCGATCTCCAGCCCAGCCTTCAAACCAGCACCCAAACCAGCACCCAAACCAGCGCCCAAACCAGCACTCAGTCCGGTCAGCCGTCCGAAGCTAGCGAGAACAGCGTGCGCGTGCCTGTCAAGCATCTCGATCGGCTCAACGATCTGTTTGGCGAACTCACCATTGAACGCAACGGCCTCGACATTAACCTCAAGCGGCTGCGCGGCCTGATGAAAACGCTGGCTGAGCGGATTCATATCCTAGATTCGTCAAACACCGAGCTGCGCGACATCTATGACAAAGTAGCGCAAAAGCCTGACCTGAGTACCGCCTTTGCCCACGATGAGCTGCGCGCCAGCCGAGTTGATGGCCGTTTTGATGCGCTTGAACTCGACCGCTACGACGAACTGCATCTGCTCTCGCAAGAGGTGATGGAAACGGTGGTGCAGATCCAGGAGGTCAGCAGTGACCTGGAGCTAGGACTAGATGAAGCCGAACAGACTGCTCGCGAGCTAAATAAAACAGCCCGTCAGCTCCAGACGCGGCTCTCGCAGGTGCGGATGCGCCCGCTTTCAGACATCATCGACCGCTTCCCGCGTGCCCTGCGCGAGCTGTCTTTACAGTACGGCAAGCCCGTCCAGCTCCAGGTGGAGGGCGCGAACACGCTGATTGACCGCAATATCCTCGAAGCGCTGAGCGAGCCGCTGATGCATCTTGTGCGAAACGCCTTTGACCACGGCATTGAGCCGCCAGAGCTGCGCCAGAGCCGCAATAAACCCGAACAGGGCAACATCACGATCCGCGCCACGCACAGCCAAAGCCGCACCCTGATTACGCTCAGTGACGACGGCGGCGGCATTCCGCTCGAAAAAGTTCGCAGTCGGGCGCGGCAGATGGGACTAGATGAGCTGCTGCTGGCGGCGGCCAGCGACGAAGATCTGCTCTCGCTAATTTTTGAACCCGGATTCAGCACCAGCGATCAGGTGACGGCGCTCTCTGGACGCGGCATCGGCATGGATGTGGTGCGGGAGCGCTTAAAACAGGTGCAGGGCGAAATCAAGGTGGAAACTGAGGCCGGACGGGGCACAACCTTTACGCTCTCGGTGCCGTTTACGCTTTCGGTGATGCGCGTGCTGCTGATCGAAAGCGACGGGTTGATGATGGCCTTCCCCACTACCGCCATCCAGGAGATGATTATGCTAGCCCCTGAGCAGGTGATCGCCACGGCGGGCAACGAAGCCTTTACCTGGCAGGGCGGCATGGTGCAGCTGTTGCGGCTGCGGCAGTGGCTCAGCTTTAACTGTGCGCGGCTAGTAGACAGCCCGGAGGGGACTGCGGCGGTGCGCGTGCCGACCGTACTGCTGCTGCCGCAGGGCAGTCAAACGGTGGGGCTAGAAGTAGATCGCTGCTGGGGCGAGCAGGAGGTGGCGATCCGCAAAATTCAGGGTGGCCCTGCCCTGCCGCCCGGATTTAGCAACTGTACGATTTTGGGAGATGGGCGCGTGGTGCCGCTGGTCAGCGTGCCCGATCTGCTGCGCTGGCTGGTCAGCGCTCAGCGGTCACAGCTCGATATTCTGGCGCAGCAACAGCTGGCAATGGTTTCAAATGCCACCCTGCGTGCCACCGCCAAGCCTAGCTCAACGGTGCTGATTGTGGACGACTCGATCAACGTCCGCCGCTTTTTGGCGCTCACGTTGGAAAAAGCAGGCTACCGGGTAATTCAGGCCAGAGACGGACAGGATGCGCTCGATAAGCTGGTGGATGTGACGGTGCAGGCGGTGGTTTGTGATATCGAAATGCCGCGACTGGACGGCTACGGGTTTCTGGCTCGCCTCAAGGCCGATCCGGTGTACGAGCAGCTGCCCGTTGCAATGCTAACCACCCGCAGCAGCGACAAACACCGCCAGCTTGCCCTGAGTCTGGGCGCGACCGCCTATTTCTCTAAGCCGTTCAATGAACAAGTGCTGCTGCAAGCGCTGGAAAAAATGGTTGCCGCCTGAGCCGCTGAATCCTGAGCAGTTAATACAGCCGCTAAATATTTCGGTTTGCGATGCCAATCTGCTAGCGCCATAAAGTTGATCTAGAATGAGAGCACAGGTCAGGTGATATCGCCAAATGATGTCGCTACAACGGCCTGAAATGATAGCCCTTAGCCTCGACGTTCAGCGGCGGTAGCGCAACTGCATGGGTGAGTTCTCACAGCAAAACGCTCTCACAGCAAAACGCTCAGTTCAACTGGCAGGCTCAGCCGCTGCGGGTGAAGCCTGCGCAGCGCCAGCAAATTTATTTTCTCAGCGATGCCGAATGCTTGCGGCTCAATTAAGCTCAATCAAGCTCAATTAAATTGATTGGGCGGTTTGGCTCTGCCGATTCATGACCGCCTATCAACTTTTGGCAGCGATTCAGTTCAGTTCAGGATGTTGTAGACCGATGAAGTGACCGATAGAGTTCACACCTGTTGTCCAGTCCCAAGCAACCCTTTAAGGAGACCTACTTTCTGAATGACAAATACCCCTATCTCCCCCGCCAACCTCGACAGCCTAGAATTGCTGGCTCCAGACCCGTCAGAGTTCCAGGCCGTGACGCGCACCGATGCCCAGAGTCGCGAGTTAGCCATTGCTATCGCCCAAGCCGCAGATGACCGCAAAGGCGCGAATATTGCCTTGCTCAACGTGGCAGATGTCTCTTATATTGCCGACTATTTTGTGATTGTCACCGGGTTTTCCAGCGTCCAGGTGCGCGCCATTGCCCGCTCAATTCAAGATACGGTCGAGACAGACTGGCAGCAGCGTCCGTTTCGGGTGGAAGGACAGGGAGAGGGCACCTGGGTGCTGATTGACTACGGCGACGTGATCGCGCATATCTTCATGCCCAACGAGCGCGAATTCTACAGCCTCGAAGCCTTTTGGGGACATGCAGAGCAGATGGACTTTTCGCTCTCCAAGTCACTCTCTAAAGCGCGTCAGCGCAATCCTGGCCTATCGCAATCGTCGGAGATTCGCTAAATTAAGAATGTCATAGCTCTGAGCCCAGCGACTAGCATGAATCCTTCTGCCCCCGTCTGTCCGGTTCCGGCTGAGCAACAGCCGCTCAATGAGTATCAGGAGCTGAAGGAGTCCTGGTTTTTTCGCTGGGCAACGCTGGGTTGGGCTGGATATCTCAAGCCGATTGTGATCCTCTGGCTGCTGAGCTGGCTGATCTCGGCTCCGGTGGCGGCAGTTAGCTTCCCATTTGCCAAATATCCAGTGCAGTTTTTGCTGAGCGCCGGGGCGGGGGCAATGGTGATTCCGGCGCTGACGCTGGTGCGGCTCTACCTGGGCTGGATTTACGTTTGCAATCGCCTCTCGCAAGAAACCATCTTTTACGAAGAGTCGGGCTGGTATGATGGGCAGTGCTGGCAAAAGCCGGCTGAGGTTTGGCAGCGCGACCGGCTGATTGTCAACTATGAAATTCGGGCGCTGCTGCGGCGGATTCAGCTCACCTTTATTGGACTCTCTTCCCTGCTGCTGGCCAACGCCATGATTTGGTTGTTTTTGTAAGCTCGATTCCCGTTTGGATGATTCTTTTTTTATGTCAATTGCTTGTTCGAGTAGCCAGATTGTGGCACAGTCATGGCTATGAATAGGGGAAAACGCACGCAGTCCGCAGAACTCGAAGTCCGGCTTTTAAGAGAAGGCATTGTCGAATCGGTGCATCACGTACAGGCGGTTGTGGCCGATCAGCGCGGACGCACGCTCTATATTGCAGGCAGTCCCGAAACGGGCGCGTTCATCCGCTCGGCGCTGAAGCCATTTCAGGCGCTAGCCGTTACCTCCACTGGCACGCTCGACCGCTACGGACTCAATGACCGCGACTTGGCGATTATGTGCGCCTCGCATCAGGGCACGACAGTACAGGCTAGGCAGGCGTTTAATATTCTCTGGCGCAGTGACATTGAGCCTTCGGCGCTGCAATGCCCTACCCCACCCGGCAAGCGCAGCCCGTTGGAGCACAACTGCTCTGGCAAACATGCCGGAATGCTGGCTGTCTGTCGGCAGCGCAACTTCCCGTTGACCACCTATCTTCAGCATAATCATCCGGTGCAGTCGCTGATTTTGAGCAAGGTTTCGGAGCTGCTGCGAATGCCCTCAGCAGAGTTTATCAACGCGCATGATGACTGCGGCGCGCCCACCTATTTTATGCAGCTGGCGCAGATGGCGACGCTCTATGCCCATTTGGCCTCCGGCAACAGCCTGGATCTAGAGCGAATTGTGCGAGCCATGACGCATCACCCGAATCTGGTTTCTGGAGAGGGCGGCTTTGACAGCGAGCTAATGCGGCTCTCGGAAGGCGAAATTGTCAGCAAGTCTGGGGCAGAGGGGATTCAGTGCGTCGGTCGCGTCGGGGAAGGGCTGGGGCTGGCAATTAAGGTGCTCGACGGGGCAAAACGCGCTAAACATGCAGCTGCCATCTATCTGCTAAAGCAGATGGGTTGGATCACGCCCACCCTAGAAGAGCAGCTTACCGAAACCTTCATGGCGCTGGGGCAGTACAAGCGCTTGGAAGTGATCGGCGAGCTGTCAATGCTGTGAGCCGCCTGCGGAACTGATGATGCATTCAGCCAACGATGACCCGCTTCAGCTCACCATTCAGCAGAGCCTCCAAGATATTGCGGTTCAAATGGGAAGACCGATTGCTTTGGAGACAGCAGCTCAGCTCTACCGGGAATCTGTGTCCCTGCTGAGCCATATTGACTATGCGCCAATTACTCTAGCCCGCGTTGCTGGAACGCTGCTGGTTTTTCAGTCACAGCAGATTGAGCCGGAGGAGCTAGAGTGGTTTAAGGCGCAGATTCAGACGGCTTCTGAGTCTGAAGAGGTGGAAGAGCTGATTGAGTCGATGAACCGCAGGGATGCTCTGTGAGATGCATGAGATGCAGCGGTACTGCCCCCAACTATTTTGCCCCCAACTATTTTCTTGTTTCTTGCAAATTAGCCACGCGCAAAAGACAGCATAATAATCAGCAGCATCGTCGCCCCACAGAACCATAGGAACAGCAAACCCCCAGATGGAAGAATTCGCTTGAAACTTCTGCCTCCAGGTTTGGTTAGTTGTTGTAAAGCGCATTGATCTATCCTCCTGAATGCAGCGGTAGAGGTCTTGGATATTTAAAGAGATATTGAATTTGCTGGATTAAAGTTGTGCCAACAGTTCATACTCTTGGTCACAATTATATGCTTTTTACTTTATATCCCGCTGCGTATTGATCACGTTCAATACAAATTGTGATTAAATTCCTATAGTCTAAGTAGAAAGGTTAACAGCTTTGTTTTTCTGAAAGTATGAGCGTTACCATAGGCGGCGTTGATCCAAGGTTGGAACATCTGTTGGAATATCAATCTAATATCACTCAAGCACAAGAGGATTGGTTTGATGAAAGTAGGCAAGATGCCTGGTTAGGACGACCAAAGTAGCCTCCAGAAGACCCACAGGCTGCTAGCCCGTAGACTTGGGATCCTGTATGACTTGGAACTATGACTTGGAATACAGTGAGGGCAATAAGCAGCGGTTGCCTGTTCTAAGCTAGCGGTGCTGCCCTTTTTTAAACATGCGCCGCATTCCTGCATCCAGCCCCATTGCCTCTAACTCTACTGCTGTGAACCACTCAGCCCGCGCTGCATCGGAATCTGAGATTAACGGCTGCTGCTTGGTGAAGCAGAGATAGCGTAGATCATAGTGAAAGTGGCTGGGCTGAGTTGCAGTGGCCGGAATTTGATGTACGTCGAGATCAAATAGGCTAGCTCGCTCTGGATCAAGTACCAAGCCTAGCTCTTCTCTGGCTTCCCGTAATGCCGTGCCAATGCCGTCTGTTTCTCCGGGTTCGACATGGCCTCCGGGCTGCAACCAGCGCTCTAGCCGACCGTGGTAGATTAACGCGATTCGCCCAGTGTCTTCAGCCAGAATCCATGTGCTGCCCGTGATGTGACCGGGTTCGTAGGAGTTGCGGTCAAAGGCAGCGTCAGTACGCAGCAGATCGAGGAATGCCGCATGATACCTGGCTTCAGATTCATCCCAGGGTGAGTATGATGCAAGCTGAGTGAGCAGGGTCGCATTAGACATGAGCTTAGTTTGATTTGTCTGTTTCAGTTGGCTCAAAAGAAATCTTTCTCAATTTACCTTCAACTAAGCGAAACCCCTGCTGATCGATTAGCTCTAACGCTGCCTGAACTAGCACAGAGGCCATATTTGCAACAGGGCGAGCCTCAGAGTCAGCCAACTGTTCTAGACGCTGCAAGGTATCTTCAGGCAAAGGCGTATGGACACGCGACAGTTTACGAGGCAAATCATTTACGGAATCTAGGTGCATCAAAATTGTACCAAACGGCATATAGATCAATACTTTAACGCGCTTTTGGTAGCTAATAATAGCCAGTGGCAACCATTGGATGCCAATAGTAGCCAGATTCGATAATCTAATTGCAGAGGTCTTGGAGCTTCTGAATCCTTTAGCAATTAGAAAAACCCATGAAAAGAGGCGTTTGGGAAGTTTGGTTTTATGCCCCTGGAGGCCGCAAGCTAGTAGACAGGTTTCATCGACGCAACGAGGCAGAATCCCACAAGGCGAAGCTAGGGCGGCTAATCGGCAAACCGACTCTGCTCACCGTCTGTTTTGACCCCAACTCTGTTTTGACCCCCAACGAAGTAGAGCCGCCCAACTGCTAGCAGCTCTAAAACTTGCAGGCTGGATTGCAGATGAGGCACTGAATGTCACACTTGTGATCTAGCCGAGATATAGCGCCAGACTCGGCAGAAATCAGCAACTTACGCCAAGATAGAAGACTCTGGCTCCCGATTTTTTGGCACCTGCATGAGCGCTCATTCTGACTCCAGCCCCGATCTGTCCGCTACCCCTCAGTTCGGCGATCTGCCCAATCGACTGGTCAAGCATGCTGTCCGCTACCCCGATCATCAGGCTGTCAACCGAGCCGATCTGACCCCCATGCTGCGGCACTACGCCGAACTCAAAGACCAGTATCCGCAGGCACTGCTGCTTTACAGAGTCGGCGATTTTTTCGAGACTTTTTTCCAGGACGCAATCACCATTTCCCGCGAGCTGGAGCTAGTGCTAACCGCCAAAGACGGCGGCAAAGCCGTAGGTAAAGTGCCGCTTTCCGGCATCCCACACCATGCGCTGGATCGCTACTGCGTGCTGCTGGTTGAGCGCGGCTATGCGGTGGCCATCTGCGACCAGACTGAAGATGCGGCTGACGTGCAGGGGCGACTGGTGCAGCGGGAAGTAACACGGGTGATCACGCCCGGTACGGTGCTGGAAGAGGGGATGCTCAGCGCCCGCAAAAATAACTTTTTGGCGGCGGTGATGATTGCTGGAACCCACTGGGGCTTGGCCTATGCTGACGTTTCGACGGGCGAATTTCTGACTACGCAGGCAGAAGGGCTAGAGCAGCTGACCCAAGAGCTGATGCGGCTCCAGCCCTCGGAGGTGCTGCTGCCGGGTGCGGTCGATTTGGGACGGCTCTTGCGTCCGGGACAGGCTCCGGGGCAGGCCCCGGGACAGCCGAACGCCAATCTGCCCGAATATCTGCCGCCGCAGTTTTGCTATACGCCGCGCCCGCAGCAGCCGTTTTTAGTGAACGAAGCACGTCAAAAGCTGCTGGAGCGGTTTCGGCTGCGCTCATTGGAAGGCTTAGGCTGCGCGCATTTGCCGCTGGCGGTAGCCGCAGCAGGCGGACTGCTCGACTATCTGGAGGACACCTGGAAAGGAGCCGCAAATGCAGCCACAGCTACAGCCACAGCCACAGCTACAGCCACAGCCGCGCCGATAATTTTGCTCCAGCTATTGAGCACTTACAGCCTCAGCGAATATCTGGTGCTGGATCACCAGACCCGCCGCAACTTGGAGATCACCCAGACCTGTCGAGACGGCAGCTTTCACGGCTCCTTGCTCTGGGCACTAGATCGCAGCGTCACGGCGATGGGTGGACGGGCGCTAAGGCGCTGGCTGTTGCAACCATTGCTGGATTTAGCTGCAATTCAGGCCAGACAGGAGACTGTCCAAGAACTGGTTGAAAATGGCTCGCTGCGGCAGGCGTTGCAGCTCTTGCTGAAGCAGATTTACGATATGGAGCGCCTGACTGGACGGGCAGGTTCCGGCACAGCCAACGCTCGCGATCTGGTGGCGCTAGCGGATTCGCTGGAGCGCCTGCCAGAGCTAGCGGCATTAGTCAGCGCCGCGCGTTCGCCGTACCTGACCTGCTTGCAGCAAGTGCCGCCAGAGTTAGAGGCGCTCGGCCAGCAGCTCAAGGCACATCTCGTTGAGAGTCCGCCCATCCAGCTCACCGAGGGCAATCTGATTCGCGTTGGGGTCAATCCGCAACTCGACGCACTGCGCCAGCAGATTGAGTCAGACGAGCAGTGGATCGCCCAGCTCGAAGTCACCGAACGCCAGCGCACCGGCATTTCCAGCCTCAAAGTCAGCTACAACAAAGCCTTTGGCTACTACATCAGCATCTCACGCGCCAAGTCTAGCGAGCGTCCACCCGAAGGCTACACCCGCAAACAGACTTTAACGAACGAAGAGCGCTACATCACCAGCGAACTCAAAGACCGTGAAGCGGCAATTTTCAACGCCCGCAGCGCTCTGGGCAAGCTGGAATACGAAATCTTTCTGACGCAGCGCCAAGGGGTGACGCGCTTGGCTGACCCAATTCGCCGTGTCGCCCAGGCCGTTGCAGCGCTAGATGTCCTCTGCGCCCTGGCCGAAGTGGCTGTCTATCAAGGCTACTGTCGTCCTCAGATGACGAGTACCCGCCAAATCAGCATCACAGACGGTCGGCATCCGGTGGTGGAGCAGTCGCTGCCTGCCGGCTTTTTTGTGCCCAACTCGACGGAGCTAGGCCATACGGAGATATCTCAGCCCGATTTAATCATCCTCACTGGCCCCAACGCTAGCGGCAAGAGCTGCTATTTGCGGCAGGTGGGCTTGATCCAGCTGATGGCGCAGGTGGGTAGCTTTGTGCCGGCAGCAGCGGCGAGTCTGAGCATCTGTGACCGAATTTTCACGCGGGTGGGAGCCGTGGACGATCTGGCTACCGGGCAGTCTACCTTCATGGTGGAAATGAACGAGACGGCGAATATTCTGAATCACGCCAGTGACCGCTCTCTGGTGCTGCTCGATGAAATTGGTCGGGGCACAGCAACGTTTGACGGGCTTTCGATTGCCTGGGCGGTGGCCGAATATCTGGCCGGGGAATTGCGCGCCCGCACGATTTTTGCGACGCACTACCACGAGCTGAACGAGCTAGCTGCCATTTTGCCAAACATCGCCAACTATCAGGTGGTGGTCAAAGAGCTGCCGGATCAGATTATTTTTCTGCATCAGGTGCGTCCGGGCGGGGCAGATCGCTCCTACGGCATTGAGGCAGGGCGACTGGCGGGACTGCCTGCGGTGGTGATTCAGCGCGCTAGACAGGTGCTAGGGCAGATCGAAAAGCATTCCAAAATTGCGGTGGGGCTGCGGCAGGGCGCTCAGGAGAAAGCGGCAAAATATGCGGGCAGTCAGACCAAGACTCAAAATTCACCTGACTCGGCTCAGCTCGATATCTTTGAAAAAGCGGCAGCAGAGCGATCTGCCAATCGACCAAATGCATCTGGACAGGCATAATGAGAGAATTGTTTGGATGAGCCGAGTCAGGTGAAATATTTTTTCCTATCAGAAGGCTGGGCTGTGGGTCGGGTTTGGGAATTTGGCGGCCTGTGGAACGAAGGTGCATGGCGACGCAAGCCTGAGATTCAGCAGACAGACCTCTGCATTCTCGAAAACGCCGAACGGCTTTGGCTCTATCGCGTTGAAGAAGCGGTGATTATGGTCGAGGTGCAGCCTGTGAATGAGGCGCTGAGCAATCCGGCGAGCCGCTCCATTGGTAGCGTCGTGCTGAAGCGGCTGATCAACGCCGAGCAGGCTATCGAACTTCTCTGTCAGGCTGAATCTTGCTTTAATAAAGCGGGCTAGGCCGAGTCGGCGTCTTTATATCTCAAGATATTTCTCGAGATATTCACGTTCAGTATTCATCTAAGTATTCGGCCTAATACCTAACCTAATACTTACGCTCCTGCGGTTCAAACCGATTAATCACCACTGGCATATAGCTCACCTCAATTCCGGCAGGCGAATAGTAGGCCAGCGTATGCTTCAAAAAGTTGGCATCGTCTCGTTCTGTAAAGTCTTCCCGTGAATGTGCGCCTCGGCTTTCCTGTCGATTCAGCGCCCCGGTCAAGATGATTTCCCCTACCAGCATCAGGCTTTGCAGCTCCAGCGCTTCAATCAGCTCGGTGTTAAACAGCTTGCCCTTATCATCTAAATAGACCTGCTCGGCCTTCTGGCGCAGCCTTCGCAGGTTATCTAGCCCCTGCTGCATCAGCGCTTGACTGCGAAACACGCCGCAATATTCCGTCATGCAGTCCTGAAACTCCTGGCGCACCTGAGCAATCCGGTGAACGCCAGACTGATCGATCAGCGCCTGCACCTGCTGCTGCGCCTGCGTCAAATAGTAAGACTCATCTAGATCAGGCATGACCCGCTTCTGGACATACTCAGCAATAGCTGCGCCAGTTCTGCGGCCATAGACCACACATTCCAGCAGCGAATTGCTACCCAGTCGGTTGGCGCCATGCACCGAGACACAGGCCGTTTCGCCTGCCGCAAAAAAGCCTTCCACCAGACCCGTCGGGCTGCTGCGAACCTGACCCTCTGTATTGACCGGAATGCCGCCCATTGAATAGTGAATCGTTGGACGCACCGGAATCGGCTCAACCACCGCATCGACACCCGCCAGCCGATGCGACTCTTCCCAGGCAAACGGAATCCGGCTCATGATTGTCTCGCGTCCCAGATGGCGCACGTCCAAATGCACAAACGGGCCACCTGCTCTGCCGTCGAGATGCACGCCCCGGCCTCCCCGCAGCTCGCAGGCAATCGCTCTGGAGGTGATGTCGCGGGGAGCTAGCTCCATACGACTCGGCGCATAGCGCTCCATGAAGCGTTCGCCATCGCTGTTGATTAAATAAGCGCCCTCTCCCCGCACCGCTTCTGAAATCAGCACGCCTGCCGGATACAGCCCGGTGGGGTGAAACTGGACAAACTCCATGTCCTCTAGCGGCAGTCCGGCAGCGGCAGTCATTGCCAGCCCGT
This sequence comes from Pegethrix bostrychoides GSE-TBD4-15B, assembly GCA_019359155.1. GTDB lineage: Bacteria > Cyanobacteriota > Cyanobacteriia > Elainellales > Elainellaceae > Elainella > Elainella bostrychoides. The sequence goes on along the minus strand of JAHHHV010000065.1, from coordinate 33,577 downwards.
CGCCCGTCGAGGCGTAGTCGTTGGACGTGGTGTTGAAGACGCGACCATAGCCGCCTGTAGCAAACATCACGGCTTTGGCTCGCACCACCTGCATTTGCCCGTCGCGGATGCGAAACATCACCAGTCCCTTGGCCTGCCCCGATTCTAAAATCAGCCGCATCACGTACCACTCGTCGTAGATTGCCACGCCGTAGCGGCGCAGGTTGTTTACCAGCTCGTGCAGAATCGCATGTCCGGTTTTGTCGGCAGCATAGCAGGTACGCTTGTGAGAATGGCCGCCAAAGGCACGCTGAGCAATGCGGCCATCCGGCAGACGCGAGAACAGCACGCCCATATGCTCAAGATCGATCACCACCTCTGGCGCTTCGCGGGTGAGGATTTCGACCGCATCTTGGTCAGCCAGATAGTCAGAGCCTTTCACCGTATCAAAGGCATGCGCTTCCCAAGAGTCGGCTTCGTCAACGTTGCGGAGGGTGGCCGCCATGCCGCCCTGTGCCGCCACAGAGTGCGAGCGAATCGGGTGAGTCTTAGCAATTACGGCGATGCTGAGGCTCGGATCGGTGCGGGCAATTTCAACGGCGGCTCGCGAGCCAGCTAGTCCGCCGCCGACAATCACTACGTCATGCTCAATCATGCTGCTTGAAGGGGATTTGAGTGGGCTGGGGCAATGAATTGGGTTAGCTCTGCGCTGTATTTATCCTGACGCAGATAGATAGGATTGCGCCAAAAGTCTCTAACTTCTTTAAGAAATCGCTCTCAGAACAATAGCAGTAACTTACCAGGTTACAACCTGCGGCAGAGCGTCTTTTCCTGAACGCTGGTCAGAGCCGTTGAAGTAAAAAAGATACCGGTATCTGCTGTGATTTCCTGACCTCTGACTCACGTCCATCCATGACTTGTGCGCCTCTCCTTAATCTGTCCTCTGCATTTGGCACTTCCGTGACCGACCTTCCAGCCTCCCCTTTAGGAGTCAATCAGCAGACCTATGAACGGTTGAAAACTAGCCTCAGCCTCAGATTGCGGCGGCAGATCTTTATTGGAGTTTGTGACGATCTCTGGCTGCGGGATCGGCTGGCCAGACAGCTTGAGGCCGATCTCTCAGCTCCTGTAGAAACCGCTATAGAGGCTACTGCCCGTGCCAATGACTCTCCCAAACTGGTGACGCTGGATCTCGATCTGCAAGATCCAGACCCGATTGCCTTAGTCAACAGCTGGCTGAGTTCAGCTCCCCAGAGGCGATGCAGAAGACCGGAGATTCCTGCTTTCCAGATTTTGGGGATCGAACGGCTGACGCGCCAATCCGCTGCCGATCAAAATTTGTTTTTGGCCTATCTCCAGGAAATCGAGCCGGATTTGCCGCTGCTGGAGTCAGGGCTTTTGCTCTGGATGACTCAGCCCTGGTTCCGAATGCTGCCTGAAGCTGCCCCCGAATTTTGGCGCTGCCGCACGGGTATATTCGAGTTTGCGGGCGATCCGACTCCGCTGTTGACCACTTCCCCTGAGCGGATTCGGCTCGATCCAGTGACTCCCAGCCGTGACCGCCGCCCTCGCGTCGCCGACGCTGCACCCGCAGTTCCGACTGAGAATCCCTGGCTGACCCTCGCCAATGACCTGGCTGATAATCTCGATCTCTGGTACGAGCCAGATCGTTTGGACGAGCCAGCCGAGGGCAAGCAAGCCAAGCTAGAAGCTCTCGATCCCCACTCATCCGACCCGCTAGATCGACTAGCCCCACCAGACTGGACAGCCTGGATTTCTGAATTCAGCGACCCTAGTTTAGGCTCGCTCCAGACAGACTGGCTGCAAACCGAGGATGCAGTAGAGCTTCAAGCCAACCAGCTTGCTACGTTGGTTCAGCCGATGCCGCTGCCCGATCAAGCCTTAGAAAGCAGCGGCTTAGAATCCAGCGATCTGCAACAGCAGATTGGCTCACTGCAACAGCAGATTGCCCTACTGCAATCGGGAGAAGAATCGCCCGTAACGCTGGCCATCGCCTGCCGAACGCTGGGGAATTTCTACCGTGACTGCATTGAGCAGGGCGATGTAACAGTCGAAAATCTGGCCAGGGCAATTCAGGCTTACGAGCAGTCGCTGCCCGGTCTATACCGCGATCAGCAGGCCGAGGTGCTCAACGACTTGGGCAATCTCTACTGGAATCTGGCTCAGGTTCAGGCTCAAGATATCGCCACAGATGCTCTTACAGATGCCCTCACAGATGCCGCCGCAGATATTGCCGCAGATGCCATAGCCTGCCTCCAGCGGGCGCTACAGCTCTATCAGCTAGCGCTAGACTGCCTAGAGCCACAGCAGCTCGACACCTACGCCATGCTGCAAAACAACCTGGGCGGAGCTTACGCAGATTTGGCGCGCTATCAAAACCCTCAAGTCAATCTAGAGCAGTCGGTTCAGGCTTATCAGCAGGCGCTCCAGTCTCGAACTGCTGAGGATGATCCCATTCGCTATGCTTCTACTCAAAACAACCTGGGCACAACCTACTGGAATCTAGCGCAGCAGCAGCAGCCCACCTTCAATTTAAAGCAGGCCATTGTCGCCTATGCCGAGGCGTTAAATCACTACAGCGCCGCCGATGATCCGCTGCATTACGCCATGATCCAAAATAACTTGGGCACGGCCTACTGGAATCTGGCTCAGTATGAACCCTCAGAAGCAAAAGGCTATCTGATGCTGGCTTCGCTGGCCTATCAGGCGGCTTTGCAGTATCGGCGGCTGGAAACCCACCCAGCCGGATTTGCCGCCACCCAAAATAATCTGGGCACGGCGCAGTGGCATTTGGCCAACCAAACTCAGGATGTCGAACGGCAGACCTATCTGGTACAGGCGATTGCGGCTTACGAAGCAGCGCTGGCCGCAGCCGACTCCTTGAGGCTAGATCAGCCTGCGGCTCAGCTCAGCTTTGACCTCAGCTCAACCCAGAATAATCTGGGCTTAGCTCACTATCACCTCGCACTTGAGTCAAAGTCTGACGTTCAACCAGGTGGCCAGCAGGCTGGCCAGATCAAATCAATCTCACAGCATCTAGAACTCGCTTTGCGGTATCATCTGCTGGCGCTGCAAGGCTGGGAACAGACAGAATCGCGTTCCGTAGCGCTGACCTGCATTTTGCAGACAGTGCGAGCTTTCTATAGCCAGCTAGAGCTACCGGGGCAGAACCAGGCGCTCTCGCGGTTACCCAGTCAGCTTTTGGCTGAAATCCTGCCTCAGCTCTAGGCTTAGCCTCTGTTGGAATAGGCGGAGCTGATGCCGCCCGTCCATTCTCGACTCAGTGCCGTACCATAAGAGAAGGTAAATTCGAGTTAGCAAGTTAATCCCAGGTAGACTGCTGACTCGCCAAACTGCTAGGCTGCAATCTTCACCCAAACACTACAGTTTTAGGCATAGGTGCTTTTCTTTCAGTCGTAAGATTGAGTGAGTGGTTCTGACTCAACGCTGAACTGCTGTCTAAATCGCAGCTTCGACGACAGCTTCAACAACGGCAAGTGTGTTCCGCAGGTGATGATTGGCGAATTGTTGCGTGAGCTGTTCGACAATCCAAAACGAAACTAAGCATGACTCAAACGCTAGGATTAAACCAGCAGGTAGATACCCGAATTTTACTCATTGAAGACAATGAGGCCAGCCGTCAATTGATGAGTGACTATCTCGAATATTACGGCTACCAAGTTCTGGCGCTAGCCAAAGGGTCACTGTTTGCTCAGGCAATGACGCAGTTCTGCCCCAATCTCGTGCTGTTAGACCTAAAGCTGCCTGATATAGACGGATTCACGTTGCTTCAGCAGCGCTCCTCAGACTCGCTAGACGTGCCTATTATCGTGATCTCGGCCTTTGCTTTTCAGGCCGATCAGCAGCGGGCGCTGGAGCTGGGTGCATCGCAATATTTGGTCAAGCCAGTCAGCCTGACTCAGCTCACGCAGGCAATTCGCCGCGAGCTAGCAACCTCTACCGAGCTAGCAGTCTGACCCTGAGAAACTTGGGCACTGAGTTGTTGCTGCAATTGCCTGTCACTGCGACAGCTGTTCCTGCGATGGCTATTCCTGCGATGGGCGCTGCGCTTTTTGTTGAGCGACAAAGGCTTCAATGACTCGGCTGAGCTGCTGAATCTGCCTGCCAGTTTCAGCAATTTGAGTCTCTAGCTGTCCAGCTAGCAAAGCGGCAGTATGGAGCTGATTTAAGGTCTGTTCGATTGTCTCACGCGATTGGTCTTCAAATTCCTCCAGATTCATAGCAGCTTGCAGTTGATGTGAGTTTTTATACAATGTGCTGAACTCTCTAGCCCAACATAGATGGCTTTCACAATTCGAGGATCGCGACTTAATCTGGAAGCACTCAACTTATTATATCCGAATTTATACGGTATTCGGTGATTTAAATGCAGCTTTTATAACAGCTATAGATGGCTATAAACAAGCTGTTTGCGTATTTTTTAGGCATGTTGCCGTGATTAATGTCACATTTAAGCTTGTATATCCTTCGCTAGATCTGCTCAGTGAGTTAGGAGCTGCCTCAGCCTTTCACTTCTGACGGATGCTTCGATAGAATCAAATAGAATCAAGGAGGTGCAAAGGTGGTCAGGCTAAACTCTGGCTGATCCTGTGCCGTCCTCGTCTGGTGACTGGCGTGACTGGTGTGACTGGCGTGACTGGTGTGACTGGAGAACTGCAATGGAGAATCAAATTTATGACCCGCTTGATGACTGCTGATGCGTTTGTGTTCAGCATTTGTTTTGTCCTAGCTTTTGTGCTGGCTAGCCTAGTTGAGTATTGGGTACATCGCTTAATGCATGGATCTCCCAAGCTCAAAATCAGCGAAAAACACCGAAACCACCACCGGGACGGTACAGGGCAGGGCGTGCTTTGGGAATTCCTAGACTATGTTAAGGGCACGATTCTGGTGATGTGCCTCATGTTCTTTGTTTCGCCGATTGCGGGAGCAGGCTGGCTGCTAGGCGCTTTGGTCTTTGCAGCTTTCTCTGCTTACGCGCATCAGTTGCAGCATGACAACCCCACGCGCTGCTTTTGGATGAAAATGCCGGTGCATTACGTTCACCACAAATACGGCATGTGGCATCACAACTTTGGGCTAGCCTTAGACTGGTGGGATCACATTTTTGGCACCTATAAGGCCGTAGACTGGCTTACCGAAGCAGAGCTCAGCCAGCCAGAGCGAGGGCCTTTGACGGTTCGCTGGTGGTAGCGATAGAAAAGTCCCCTTGAGTTGACTCAGGGGGACTTGGCAAGGAGTGGAATTTGAAGTGCGCTGAGCCAGCGAGCCAGCTCAAAAAGCACCGTCTTTTTTGAAAATAGCCAGCACGGTTTTGCAAATTAGCATTAGGTCGTAGCGAGTAGACCACTTGCGCTGGTAGGCGACATCTAGCTTGACAATATCTTCAAAGTCCTCGACCTGAGAGCGTCCGTTCACCTGCCACTCGCCTGTGATGCCCGGTTTAACTAGCAGCCGCTGAAAATGATGGCGCTCATAGTTCATCACCTCATCGATGGTTGGCGGGCGCGTTCCCACCAAGCTCATATCGCCCTTCAGCACGTTCCAGAACTGGGGAAATTCGTCCAGGCTAGTCTTGCGGAGAAATCGGCCAACTCGCGTAATTCTGGGATCGTTGCGGTTTTTAAAAATATTGCCCTTAGCTTGATTATTGACCAGATGCTTCAGCCGATCTGCCCCGACTACCATGGAGCGAAACTTCCAGATGCGAAACGTGCGCCCATAGAGGCCGCAGCGAATTTGGCTGTAAAAGATGGGGCCAGGATTATCCAGCTGAATCGCAAGCGCCATGGGCAGGTAGAGCAGACCAATAATGGTTAACCCAACCAGCGCCCCTAGAATGTCAATCAAACGCTTTAGCCGACTGTGAACAGAAGGATGTACCTGCGGCGGAGTGAAGAAACTTTCGGTTCGAGCAAGCATAGTCGAGCGGTAGTGTGAGGATAAAGTCGGCTCAGCAGTAATCACGGTGACGCTCCTTTGTAGGTCGATAGCAGCGGCTAGTTGCTGACACTATAAGAGCTGGATCAGACCCTAGTCAGTGAAACTGCGGAGAGTTTGTCGAATCTTTGAAGTTTATGTAGTTTCTGTAAAGTTTGTTTTAATGTCGCATTTAAGACACTGACAGAGTGGATTAATCAGTAATTTAATTTCCAAATTTAAGGGAGATCACCAGGAAACTGTTGCTCTGCTCAGATTTCCCTGCAAGACTCTAAATTTAACCATCAAGGCATTTCTTGAATCAGATACCAATTTTTGATCTGGTTTTCTCTGTGTAGCCAGTGTGTAGCCAAAACAAATTACGGCAGAAAAGAACGAATCCGCTATAACTAGAGGCTGAGAACTTTAGGGGCTGAACAAATCTCTGATGACGCGCTTGTTGAACCGAACTGCTGGCCGACTGCTGACTGGGTTAACTAATTTGGGGGCCAGAGGTTTCTTAGCCAGAGTTTTTTCAACCAGACTCAACGGCAGAGGCCGCAGCTTGCTGCTGGTAGCCTTGGCAATTTGGGTAGGACTGGGAGTTTTGCTCTTGGATCGGGGCGATGCGGCGCTGCCTATCTCTAATTTGTACTGCCAGCTCAGCCCGACTGAAATCACCCAGACGAGTACCTTGCATCAGGCAGCACTCAAGGGCGATGCGGCGGCAGCCCAGCAGTATCAGGCGTTAGTGCGGCAGCATTCCCAGCAGCTCAACCAATGTCGCAGCCAGAATTGGCCGCGCGCTCAGGCAGTCTGGCTGCGGCTCTATCCCTGCGATGCCCTAGATGGCGTGGTGGAAGAGCTGCTGGATCGCGTGGTGGCGCGGGGCTACAACGAGGTCTATTTAGAAGTGTTCTATAACGGTCAGGTGCTGCTGCCCTCAGCCCAAAACCCAACCGTCTGGCCGTCTGTGATTCGCACGCCCGGTCACGAAACCGTCGATCTGCTGGCTCGCACCATTGCTAGCGGCCATGAGCGAGGGCTCAAAGTTGATGCTTGGATGTTCACGCTCAACTTTGGCTATACCTACAGCCAGCGCCCTGGTGCGGATCAAGTTTTGGCGCGTAACGGCTCGGGCGACAGCAGCATCACCGCCCGCCCACCTGAAGCTGACGGCCCGCAGGCCAATGCCGACGAAACATTCGTCGATCCCTACAGCTTGCAAGCCAAGCAAGACTACGTAACGCTGCTGCAATCGATCTTGCAGCGCCGACCAGATGGCGTGCTGTTTGACTATATCCGCTATCCCAAGGGTACCGGATCTGCTTCGGTGGCCAGTCGGGTGCAGGATCTGTGGATTTTTGGCGCTGCGGCTCAGCAAGCCTTGTTCGACCGGGCGCTGAACCCGAAAGGGGCGGCGTTGATTCAGCAATATCTCAGCCAGGGCTATGTTAGCGCCAGCAGTCTTGACGGCTTAGATGCGCTTTATCCTGACCAAACTCCGCTCTGGCAAGGACTCAACCCCTCAGACAGTGATTCGTCGGCGGGTTCCTGGCAGATCGAACTCTGGCGGCTGAGCGTGGCGCATGCGATCCAGGGCGTGCTCGATTTTCTAAATCTAGCGGTGGCTCCGGTCGAGCAGCTGGGAATTAAAGCGGGCGCGGTATTTTTCCCAGACGGCAACCAGACTGTCGGGGCGCAGGGTTTTGACTCGCGCTTGCAGCCCTGGGATCGCTTCCCGAGTACAATCGAATGGCACCCGATGTCCTACGCCACCTGCCCCGACTCCAGCTGCATTGTGGCTCAGATCCAGCGGGTAATGAAGCAGGCTCCGGCGGGAACTGACGTGCAGCCTGTGCTGGCGGGTCTTTGGGGCAAAACGCTGAATGGCCACCCGCCGCTGGAGCAGCAGATGCAGGCAGTTCGGCAGGCGTTTCCGCAACTTCAGTCAGTCAGCCACTTTGCCTTTTCTTGGCAGGAGCCAGAGTTTGACCGCAACCGCAAGTTTTGTAAGCTGCAATAGGCCGCTGAATTCCTGCTATGTTGTTGAAGGGCTTCGCTAACAGGGAATTCTGAGGCTGGGCGCGCAGTTCTAAGCGTTCTAGGCTCAATCTAGGCTTTAATCAGATTCAGACGCTCTGTTCCTTATCAACCCACTCCTGTCATGAAAACCAGCAGCTTGTTCACTCAACCTTACAACGCGCTGATCCTCAAGGCCGTCGGGGTGGTGCTGATTATAGGGACGCTGCTCGACTATTTGGTGATGCTGGTGCCACCCAACTTTCTAGACAGCACCTGGCTAGCAGCTCTCATCAAAGAATATGTCTCTAGAGGGACGGTGCCGCTGCTCGGCATTGCAGTTTTATTTCTGGGGGTCTGGCTCGATCGTGACCCTGACGCTGTGGGAACCGATCGCCCTCTGCCCACCGCTGCTTTCCTGCTCTCGGCGCTGCTCGGCCTGCTGTTTCTGGTGATGGCACCGCTCTATTTCAACAGCAGTCGCCTGACCAGTGCCGCTCAGACTCGGCAAATCAACGAGCAGGCGGCTCAGGCACAGAGACAGCTCAATAGCCTGATCGATCAGCAGCAGCAGCGAGTGAGCAGCATTATTTCCAATAAAACGCAGCTGGCGCAGCTAGAGCAGCAGCTCGACAGTCTGGAGCTACCCGCCGACCAGCAGGCGCAGCTTCAGCAAATCAAAACGACACTGGAACAAGTTAAGTCTGATCCCAAGGCGCTAGAGCAAGAGGCGGCAAAGGCGCGTACCGAGGGCTTGCAGCAAATTGAAACCCGCCAGAAAGAGGCGCTGACCCAGCTCCAATCTGGGCTAAAGCGCGACCGAATTTACACGACCCTCGCCAGTCTGCTGTTTGCCGCAGGCTATGCTGCGATTGCTTGGACGGGACTGGGTGGCGCTCAGACGGGCACCGTGCGGAAAAGAAAAGCTAAAACTCTGAAGCCCAATAGAGCGAAAAAGCAGCGCTGAGAATCTCTAGCTTGGGGAGTCTGAGTTTGCGGATTCTTCAAATTGACTCACCCGACGCATCTGCAAAATATCGCTCATCTTGCGAATCTGGGTGAAGATCCGCTCTAGCTGCTCGTGATCCGTGATGTCGATGCCCAGGTCAATTACCGCCGTCTGCCCCGGAAACGTCTTGACCTGAGCGCTGCGAACGTTAACATCATAGTCGCTGAGCCGAGACAGGATATCTTTCAAAACGCCTACCCGGTCGATTACTTCAATGAGCACCTGCACGGGATAGGTCGCTGGACGATGCGAGTCGGCAGAGTTCCAACTCACCGGGATTAGCCGCTCGCCCGGAATGTTTTCGGTGTTGCTGCATTTCTGGCGGTGAATTGAGATGCCGCGACTGCTGCCCTGCGTGACCACGCCAATAATCGCCTCGCCCGGTACAGGATTGCAGCAGCCAGCCAGACTGTAGAGCAGCCCCTCGACCCCGTTAATTGGCGAAGATTTGGCGGGAGTGCGATGGGGCGTGAGCGACGGAGCGCTGGCCGGACGCAACAGCGTCTCTAGCTTTTCGTCCTTAGCGGCGACAATCGGCTGACGGGCTTTAATCGCTTCCCTGAGCCGATTGATCGCTAGATTCAGAGTGATTTCGCCGTAGCCAATCGCAGCCAGTAAATCGTCGGGGGTCTGGTAGTTGCAGCGTTCGGCGGCGGCCTGCATCGGCTCTGACTTCAGCAAGGCTTCAAAGCCGCGCTTGCCCAGCTCTTTCTCCAGCATTTCGCGGCCTCGCAAAATATTGTCGTCTCGATGAAAATGCTTGTACCACTGCCGAATGCGGTTACGAGCACCGGGCGTGACGGTGAAGTTGAGCCAGTCGAGACTGGGGTGTGAGTTTTTCTGGGTAATAATCTCAACGATATCGCCGTTTTTCAAAGGCCGATCCAGCGTTACCATCCGGGCGTTGACTCTGGCTCCAGCGCAGCGGTTTCCCACCTCGGTGTGGATGCGGTAGGCAAAATCGACGGGTGTTGCTCCCTGCGCCAGCGCAATCACGTCGCCGTTGGGCGTGAACACATAGACATCGTCGTCAAACAGGTTGCCCTTGACGCTCTCTAGATATTCATGGGCATCTTTGAGATCGCTCTGCCAGTCGAGCAATTGCCGCAGCCAGGTAAATTTTTCGTCGTCAGCCGTCAGCTTGGCGCTGCTGCCGCCGCTCTCTTTGTATTTCCAGTGCGCCGCAATCCCATATTCAGCAACGTGATGCATTTCTAAGGTGCGGATCTGCACCTCTAGGGGCCGCCCGGTGCTGCCAATTACCACCGTATGCAGCGACTGGTAGCGGTTGGGCTTGGGCAGGCCAATATAGTCCTTGAAGCGTCCCGGCACCGGACGAAAGGCATCATGCACCACGGCCAGTGCCCGATAGCATTCGTCGTTAGTCTGGACGATCAGCCGCACTGCCGCAATATCGTAGATCTCTTCAAAGCTCTTTTGCTGACGCTGCATCTTTTCGTAGATGCCGTAGAGGTGCTTAGGGCGAGCACTGATCTCGTAGCACTGGATGCCTAGCTGGTCGAGCCGTTCTCTCAGGGTGGCGGCTACGGTGGCCAAGCGGGCTTCGCGGTCGCTGCGCTTGTCGGCAATCAGCTGACGAATCTCCTGGTAAGCTTCTGGCTCCAGGTATTTGAAGGCCAGATCTTCTAGCTCCCACTTGAACTGACCGATCCCCAAGCGGTTGGCCAGCGGCGCAAAGATTTCGCGGGTTTCCAGGGCAATGCTGCGGCGTTTGGCATCTGGCAGATGCTCCAGCGTCCGCATGTTGTGCAGACGATCCGCCAACTTGACAACAATCACGCGCACATCCTGCGCCATCGCCAAAAACATGCGACGGAAGTTTTCAGCTAGGCGTTCGGTCTTGCTAGAGAAGTTGAACTTGGAGAGCTTGGTGACCGCCTCAACCAGCCGCCGCACCTCTGCCCCAAACCGCTGCTCGATTTCCTCAGCCGTCACGTCGGTATCTTCGATCACGTCGTGCAAAAAGCCTGCTGCAATCATTGTTGGACTGCCGCCCAGTTCTCGCAGCAGCCCCGCTACCGCCACCGGATGGGCGATATAGGGTTCGCCAGATGCGCGCTTCTGGCCTTTGTGCAGCGCATAGGCGAAGGTAAAGGCATCGCAGACCAGGTTGGTTTCAGCTGAATTGTCAGGAGCCTCAACCCACTGAACCGCCGGTATAGATGCAGTCTCCTGCTCTCGCAAACAGTCTTGCAGCCAGTCTGGAACCGTAATGTCAGTTGGAATCAAAGTTGCTGAATTCATGCCATCAAGCCCAGAATAGAGGAATAGCGCGACTGACCCAATCGATGAAATGTGCCCTGGACGTAGAGCTAGAGCGACAGCCTAAGCGATCGCCAAACTTGAGCTAAGCCCTAGCCAGGGAACTCCGGTGAGTTGCAGGAGCCAAGATCTAAGAATTGTAATGCATCGAATAAACTCAGCTCCCAGACCGGTCGAACTCAAGAGCCGTATTCTTAACACTACTTTAACCCGAACTGTCTAAATTCTTCGCCACGATGGTCGGTGGATTTTTCGCAGCCCCATTAGCAGTCAAGCCATGAGCGCATCTTCCTATCAAACTCTCTACCAACAGGCTCAAGTCTTGCTGCAAGCTATGCTGTCTGATTCAACCGAGCCGCAGCTAAGAGCCAAGCTGGCGACCCATCTACCTCAGCTCCAACGGCTGTTTCAGCAGAGCTTGCCCACAGAGATTTCGGCTGAGAATAATTTAAGTGAAAAATTACAGCCGCTCCAAATTGAGATCAACAAGCAGATGCGGCTACTCGAAACGGATGCCGTATTTTTGAAGGCAGCACGTCAGCCTGCGACCATAGAACAGCGCTGCCAGCAGATCCGCACCAGAGTCTCCCTGCTGCTGCGCTACTGCGAGGCGATTTTGCAGCTCTGCACTGACTCAGGTGACTCTAGCTCAGATCATGCGCGTTAAGCTGCAAGTTGATCAAGAACTGGCAAGTTGATCGAGCCTAAAGCTTCCCAAATGCTGCCTCAAATCGATACTATGTTAAGCAGCAGTTACGGCAGTTCTTAATTCAGCATAATTTGCAAAGGTAAAATCTCATGACTCCTTCTTTAGCAAACTTTCTCTATAGCATTCTGGCTGGCATCGTCATCGTCGTGATTCCGGTGACGGTGGCGCTGGTGTTCATCAGCCAGAAAGACAAAATTCAGCGTGGCTAGGTTTGGCGATTTGGCCATCTGAGATCTGGCCATCTAACATAGAGCCATCTGAGATAGAGCCGCTTGATCCGGAGACCCCGCCTGGATCAGGTGGTTCTGCGGATTTTGGGGCAGACTGGCTCTGGATATCCTTTGCGCTTTAACTCGCTAATATAGGGACATAAGAACGGAGAATTGCAATGTTAAATTGGAGCCTTGGACTTGGCGGGATCTTGGGCATCACGCTGGCGCTGGCGGGAGTTGGCCTATATTTTCTGCGGACGCTGCGCCCCAATCTAGCTAGAGATCACGATATTGTCTTCGCGGCAGTGGCGCTCCTCTGCGGCGGCATTTTGCTGTTTCAAAGCTGGCGACTCGATCCGATCTTGCAGTTTGCCCAGTTTTTGTCGATTGGCTCGGCGGTTTGGTTTGCCTACGAAACGATTCGGCTACGCGGCATCACCACCGAACAAGCCAAGCGCTCCACGCCTTTGGTGGACGATGAGCGTCCGGTGAGCCGAGTTTATCGAGCTGAGCTAGACGAATTAACGCCTCTAGATGAGCAGCGCAATGTTACCCGCCGGATTCGCGGTAGCCGTGACGGTCGTCCGGACGACTACCGTGATGACTATCGTGCAGATAGCCGCTTAGACAGCCGCTCTAGCAGCTACGAGAATGACCGAGGCCGCGACGAGCGAGGCGGACGCGATTCCCATCGGCAAAGCTCGCGTCCGCTGCCGCCAGATCGAGATAGCCGAGGCTGGGACGAGGGGGGCGAACCGAGTCGTGGTATGCGAGAGTCGATCCGCGACAATAGCTTTTCACCCCGACGTACCGGCAGCGACCGACCTGCACCTTCTCCCAGACGACGCGGCGGCGATGCGGACTACGTAGACTATCGCCCGATTGACCTGCCAGAAGGTTCAGATGGCTCTAATAGTCCAAAAGACGAGTGGCGTTAGGCGGCGCTCCATTCTTCGTTAGCTAAAACAGCTTTGAGCCATCCTGAATGTCAGGTAGCTCGAAGCTGTTTTTTATAAAGTCGAAATTTAGCTGAATTGCTGATTCTGAGTGCGACGCGACAGTCTTGCAGCAGGATTCCAGCTTTATTAATACTGATCGATTAATACTGATCGATTAATACTGATCGGGTGGGCAAGATATTGACAGGTAGGGGTTGCCGCAGGCTGTAATGGAGGAAGCAGATCTGCTTTGATCTCCGACAGAGACTTTCAGAGTTACTCTGCATTCACTCACCCGATCCGCTCTGCTCATCTTACAGAACCTCAGTCAAGCCAAGCTCAGCATGAAAAAAACTCTTACTCCTCGTCATTTTTCTAGGCTCACGGCGATTGCGGCTTCCTTAGCCATCACGCTCTTAAACGCTGCCTCACCCGTCGAATTACTGAACCCAGTCGGCCTTGGCCGACCCGCTCGTGCTCTCGCTCAACAAGATGCAGAAGAAGATGTCAACGTCCGAGTCTATCAAGCGGCCAGTCCGGCTGTTGTGTCTATTGAAGCGGGTGATGGCAACGGCAGCGGCATTATCATCAGCCCCGACGGTCTGATTCTCACCAATGCTCATGTAGTCAGCGGCCAAACCAGCGTTAAGGTGATTTTGTCAGATGGCACCAAGCTGCCAGGTGAGGTCGTCGCTTTTGGGGAGGGTGACCTTGACTTGGCAGCTGTGAAAGTGCAGGGTCAGCGCAATCTGCCCACGATTGCAATTGCTCCGGCGGGGTCGGTGGCAGTAGGTCAGCGAGCCTTTGCGATTGGCAACCCGTTTGGGCAGTTTCAGGGCACGTTTACCACAGGCATCGTCAGCCGCGTCGATCCAGATCGGGGGCTGATTCAAACCGATACGGCGATCAATCCTGGTAACTCAGGCGGGCCGCTGCTCAACGGTCGCGGCGAGCTGATTGGGGTCAACAGCGCTATCTTTTCACCCAGAGGCGCGGCGGGCAATATCGGTATCGGCTTTGCGATTAACGTCGATCGAGTCGAGCCATTCTTAGTTTCGGTGCGGGACGGCACGGCTCCCCGCACGGCGCAGCAAACCTCACCCTTGCTAGGCGGACAGCGAGCAGAGCGAATTGCCCTCAACCGTCCGATCGAAGGTCAGCTGACCCCGGCCAGCGGCGTACATCCAGCAGACCGCAGTTACTTCAACGCCTATACGTTTGAGGGCAAGGCGGGACAGCAGATCGAAATTGACATGACCAGCAGCGAGATTGATCCCTATTTGATCCTGCTGGCTCCCGACGGCCAAGACTTGGCACATGACGATGACGGCGGCGGCGACTCCAACGCTCGACTGGTGATGGCGCTGCCAGTAGACGGCACCTACACCGTGCTAGCCAACGCTTACCGAGCAGGGGAGACAGGTAACTACAACCTGCGTCTCAGTCTCAAAAGCTCTCAGCTACAGAGATAGACTGCCAGAGGTTATCAGAGATCGCCAGCTAAAAAGCGCGCCCTTAGTTTGAGGCGCGCTTTTTTAAGAGCTGCGGGCTGCAGTTGGCTAATTCATCACCAGCCACTTTTGGCCGTTCAGCCGCTGCACGGTATACATCAATAGTAAATCAAGGCTGACCTTGCGCTCGTCAATCATAAAAGATTCGATCGTTGTGGGCTGCGCGCCGCTGTCTGCACAGGTGTAGAACTTAGCAGCCTGAATGTCTTCTTTAGAGAAGATAATCGTAAACTGCCGTCCGCCCTGGATCTGCCCCATCACCTGCCAGCACTCGTCAGTCCCCAAGGCGGCAATCGGCAGTCGGCGTTTTTCAAACTGAAGTTCGGTATTCGGCAGACCTGCCTTGGCCAGCACTGACTTGAGATTTGGTAAGAAGTCTTGGCTGATAAATTCCGTAAACGGCTTATCTTCCAGAGCTGGCGGCTTTTCTTTTTTGGCAACCTTCTTCTCACCTGCTTCGGCAGTTGGCTTGGGTGCTTTGGCAGGCTTAGCCGCCGGGGAGTCGGGCGCAGAATCAGCGTTAAGCGTGGTTTCGTCTGGCATGGCGATCAAGCTCTTTGAATTTAACCGTTTCAAATCAAACTGTAAGACCGGTCGCTTTTTTGTTCAACCCCTAATTTTGGCCTAATTCTGGCTTAATTCTGATGAACTAGCGCTAGCCGCCCGCTACCGCCGGAACGATGCTGACTTCATCGCCCGCATTCAGTGCCGTGTTTGGCCCATCCAGGAAGCGGATATCTTCGCTGTTGACGTAGAAGTTGATGAAGCGGCGCAGGTTGCCTTGCTCATCGCAGAGGCGCGCCTTGATGCCGGGAAAGTCCTGCTCCAGTTGGTCGAGCAGTTCGGTGATGCTGCCGCCGCTGCATTCGATGCTGGCTTGATCACGGGTGAATTTTTGCAGCGGCGTGGGGATTAATACTTTGACAGACATATTGGCACAAGAAAAAGAATAGAGAGAACAGCTAGAGCGATGAGTTCGGATTTCGTAGTCGCAGTTAGACCGACACCTGCTGCCACTCCAGTCGTTCTAGCGTTTGGGCACGCTCCCAGGCACGCTCAAAGGCTTCCAGCTTCGGCTCAATCGTCAGCGGTTCGCCGACATAGCCTTGAACAGCTTCCTGCGTCTTAAGCCCATTTCCAGTAATGTAGACGACGGTGGTTTCGTCGGGATTGATTTTGCCAGCTTCCACCAGTTTTTTCAGCACCGCAATTGTCGTGCCACCTGCCGTTTCGGTGAAGATGCCCTCGGTTTCGGCCAGCAGCTTGATACCCGCGATAATTTCCTGATCGTTGACCGACTCAATATTGCCGTTGGTTTTGTGGGCAAGGTCGAGCGCATAGACCCCATCTGCCGGGTTGCCAATCGCCAGCGATTTAGCAATCGTGTTCGGCTTGACGGGCGAGATAAAGTCGCGGTTCTCGCGGAATGCCTGAGCGATTGGCGAGCAGCCCTCAGCCTGAGCGCCGCTAAAGCGAACCGACTTATCGGCTACCAGCCCAACTTTCACGAACTCCTGAAAGCCCTTGTAGATTTTGGTGAACAGCGACCCGGAAGCCAGTGGCGCAACCACATGGTCGGGCAGCTCCCAGCCTAGCTGCTCAGCCACCTCGTAGCCCAGCGTTTTGGAACCTTCGGAGTAATAGGGGCGCAGGTTGATGTTGACGAAGCCCCAGCCGTGCGTGTTAGCCACTTCGGAGCAAAGGCGATTCACCTGATCATAGTTGCCATGTACTGCCATCAGCGTGGGCGAGTAGATGAGCGTTCCCAGCACCTTGCCAGCTTCTAGATCGGACGGGATAAAGACGCAGCATTCGAGTCCGGCATGGGCGGCAATTGCGGCGGTGGAGTTGGCCAAGTTGCCGGTGCTGGCGCAGGAGACAGTCGAGAAGCCCAGCTCTTTGGCGCGGGTCAGAGCCACCGAAACCACCCGATCTTTGAAGCTAAGGGTAGGCATGTTAACCGCATCGTTTTTGATGTAAAGCTTTTTGATACCCAGACGACGCGCCAGCCGGTTGGCTTGCAGCAGGGGAGTCATCCCAGTTCCCACATCGATTGGGGTATCGGTTTCGACGGGCAGAAAGGGGCGATAGCGCCAGATCGAATTTGGCCCCGCCTGAATGCTGGCGCGGGTTACGGTTTGGCGCAGCGCATCGTAGTCATAGACAACCTCCAGCGGCCCAAAGCATTCCTCGCAGACGTGAATCGCCTTGGCTTCGTACTCAGCGCCACATTCTTTGCATTTGAGTCCGGTAAAGGTGGCGGTGCGGGCGCAGGTAGGAGCAAGAGTCTGGGGCGTTGCCTGAGTCATGGGTTTGTCCTGGGTTTGTCTTGGGGTGATTCGGAGGTTTGCTTTTCAATCTATGAAGATGAATCGTATCACAGCCCAAAACCTACGTCAAACATACCCGATAAAAATAGTCGGGATTAACGAAGCCACAGATTTTTGGCCTGGATTCTGGCCTGGATTCTGGCCTAATATTAAGATCCAAGTAGCTCTCTATCTAAATTGCCTTATGGCTGAATCTACACCGCTCAACAAATCTGCTGTCGCCAGGAATGTCCTCGGTGAGCTATTGGCGACTTGCTCAACCGTGCCGATGACTGGGTTTTACCGCAACGGCTGCTGCGAAACCGGCGCACATGATCAGGGTGTGCATGTTGTCTGTGCCCAGGTCACGGCAGAATTTTTGGCCTATACCAAAGCTCAGGGCAATGATTTGAGCACGCCGAATCCAGCTTACGGATTCCCAGGGCTGAAACCGGGCGACTGCTGGTGTCTTTGCGCGGCTCGCTGGAAAGAAGCTCTAGATGATGGCGTTGCGCCGCGCGTCAAGCTAGCCGCCACCCATGCCAGAGCGCTAGAATATGTCTCGCTGGATGAGCTAAAGCAACATGCAGCAGAGGTTTAAGTAGAGGTTTAGCTAGAAGCGACTACCGCTCCTGCAGGACGGCGCGCAAAAACCGCTCGGTGTAGTAGAGCGCGAGCTGATTGCTGGGGCCGCTAAAGATCGCGTCAAACGCATGTTCAGCCCAGGGAATTTCGATGAATACCGCCTGATTCTGGTTGGCTAAGAGTCGCTGATAAAGCACTCTGCCATATTCAGGCCGCACCACATGATCCCGTCCACCATAGATCAGTAGCGTCGGCGGCAAGCCGGATTTGACCGCATAGATGGGAGATGCCTGACGATACAGATCGGGATATTCTGTGGGGTTGCCGCCGATAAACGTCTGTAAGACGGCAGTCGTATCAATGGGATCAGGCTGAGGCGGATCGTAGTAGCCTTTCACCAAATCGACTGGGCCGTAGTAATTAACGACAGCGCGAATCGGCAACTCCAAACTGTAGCCTGCCAGCATCGCCAGATGGGCTCCGGCTGATCGACCGAGCAGCGCCACACGACCCAGATCAACCCCGTACTCAGCTGCGTGATCCCAGATAAACTTCAGTGCTGTCTGCACATCGATTAGCTGTGCCGGAAATCGATACTGGGGCGCATGGCGATAGTCGAGGGCAATCACAGTGTAGCCCTGACCCGCCAGATAGCGATTGAACTGCGGATTGCTCTTGGGGCTACCGCTGCGCCATGCACCGCCATAGATCACGATAAGCGTTGGATTGAGACGTTGCCCGTCCTGCTTCAGTGGCCGATCGATTTCCAGTGTCAGAGGCACGCCTGCCGGAGCCGCAAACACCACCGAGCTGTGACGCACCTGGGGCAGCGCAATGCCACGCAGCGCATCACGCCAGACAAACGGCTGCGGTCGTAATCCGACTGGATCGATTGAAGAGGCGGCTGAAGAGGCGACTGGAATTGCCTGCATTGCCAGCTCAGCCCGCCGAACTGCCGCCGGAATTTGCAGCAAGGGCCAGCCGCTGAGCACTAGACCGAGCGCCGTCATGCCCAGCATCACGCTGATCAGCCAGCTGGCCAGCCCGCTCTTGAAGGAGAACAACCAGATCAGCAGCCAGATCAGCAGCAAAAAACCATTGCCTAGCAGCAGCCACAGGCAAACTTCGGGTGCGCCCACCGCCAGCGGCAGCAGAGAGAAGGTCGGGGCAGGTAGCAGAATCCAGAGGCTCAAAAACAGCGCAATGCCGCTCAAGAACATCAGCGCCAGCCAAGCAGCCGGTTGAACCATGATGCAGGTTTGTCCTATCTTCAGCGCGCCTAGAATCTCTAAACTACTAGAATCTCTAAACTATAGATGCTCAAGCCACCTGAGCATCGTTCAGGCCATAATAAAGCAATCCCCAACCCCACTGCTCTAGCTTGGCTGCTGCTCCTGACGAATTTGCCTCCTCTGCGTTTCACCAGCTCCATCCTGAGGTGCAGCGCTGGATCTGGGAGCAAAACTGGGCAGAGCTGCGCGATATTCAAGAACAGGCGATTGCACCAATTTTGGCAGGCAATCTCGATCTAATTATTGCGGCAGCCACCGCAGGCGGCAAAACTGAGGCGGCCTTTCTGCCGATTTTCTCAAAGCTGCTAGAAGCTGAAAACAGAGAAGCCAACAGCGTTCAGGTACTCTACATCAGCCCGCTCAAGGCGCTCATCAACGACCAGCATCGCCGCTTAGAAGCGCTGGGTGAACGCCTGGAAATTGCCGTCCATCCGTGGCATGGCGATGTGAGTGCCTCCCGCAAACAGCGGCTGCTCAAACAGCCTTCTGGCATTTTGCTGATCACGCCTGAAGCACTAGAGGCGATGTTTATCCTGCGCGGGCATCAACTCACCCAGCTGTTTAGCGGCCTGCGCTACGCCGTCATTGACGAGCTACATTCCTTCATTGGCACTGAGCGAGGTCAGCAGCTGCGCTCCTTGCTGCATCGGCTAGAGGCAGCTCTGGGTCGGCCTGTGGCCCGCATTGGCCTCAGCGCTACACTGGGTGAAATGGATCTTGCCAAGCAGTATTTGCGAGATGCCCAGGTGAGGCTGATTCTGTCCAGCGCCACCGGACAGGAGCTGAAGCTGCAAATTCGCGGCTATCGAAGAACTGCGCCTTTATTTCTGGATGAACAGGAACAAGAGCAGGACGGCACAGTAGACGAGCTGGATATCGCGCGGCATATTTTCAAGGTGATGCGCGGCAGCAAGAATTTGATCTTTATTAATCGACGGCAGGAAGTCGAAAAATATACTGATCTGCTCAGCCGTCTCTGCGAAATGCAGCGGTTGCCCAATGAATTTATGCCCCACTACGGCAGCCTTTCCAAAGAGCTGAGACAAGCCGCTGAAGAGGCTCTTAAAGAACCCAACCGTCCGGCTAACGTCGTCTGCACCTCGACGCTGGAACTGGGCATTGATATCGGCTCTGTCACCTCAATTGCCCAAATTGGTGCGCCCTACTCGGTGGCCAGCACCCGGCAGCGACTGGGGCGCTCTGGTCGGCAGCAGAGTGACCCGGCCATCCTGCGGATCTACATCAGCGAACCGGAAGTCACGCCCCAAACCTCCCCCGAAGCAGCGCTACATCCGGCTTTGGTGCAGGCGATTGCGGTGGTAAATCTGCTGCTGCAAGGCTGGTACGAGCCGCCCCAAATCCAGCGGCTGCACCTCTCGACGCTGATCCAGCAGCTGCTCTCGCTGATTGCTCAACAGAGCGGCATCCGGCCTGATTACGCCTGGAAGCTGCTCTGCCAAACTGGCGCTTTTGACCGCGTTGATCAGTCTACCTACATGCAGCTCTTGCGCTGTCTAGGAGAGCAAGACCTGATTCAGCAAACTCCAGAAGGGCTGTTGCTGCTGGGCTTGACGGGCGAGCGATTGGTCAATCACTACAGCTTTTATACGGCGTTCAAAACCCCTGAGGAATATCGCGTTACCACGACTGGCAAAACGCTGGGCACGTTGCCGATCGACTATCCGCTGATCGAAGGGATGTATTTGATCTTTGCAGGCAAGCGCTGGCAGATTTTGGCGGTCGACCGTCGCCATCGCGTCATCGACGTGCAGCGCTCTACGGCGGGGCGCGTGCCCTACTTTAGCGGCGCAGCGGGTCTGGTGCATGACCGGATTCGGCAGGAGATGTGGCAGATCTATCTCGATTCTGACCTTCCGGTCTTTTTAGACGAAACGGCTCGGAGTCTGCTGCTCGAAGCTCGTCAAAACTTTCGCCGCTATGGGCTAGACCAGCGGCAACTCGTCGAGGCAGGTGGCGATACGCTGATTTTCCCCTGGATGGGGAGTCTGGTGATTAACACGCTGGCGTTGGAGCTGGCGGGGCTGGGCCTGAAAGTGGAAACTGGCACCCTGGCGCTCACTGTCAGCCGGATCACGCCTCAAAAGTTGCTGCGTCATTTAACTGAGCTAGCTGCCGACTGTCCTGAGGCGCTGAACTTAGCTGCCACGGTGGCCAACAAAGTCAGCGAGAAGCACGACCAGTTCCTGAGCGAGCCGCTGCTCTGCCAAAACTATGCCGCCGGCTATCTCGATGTTCAAAAAGCCTGGAATACGCTGCGCCAAATTGTCTCAGAGCCGCTTGCTGAGCCGCTGATCTAGCGCCCCGATCAGGGAGCTTAGGGATAGACTCAAATCTTGGCCTCTGTCCTGAAAAATGTCCTGATTCTGTCCTGTGGGTAGATTGCGGCTCACTGAGCTTTTCCACAGAAAGTTGGCAGGTTTTCCACAGGCTAACAGGAGTTTTCCACAGAGTTTAGCTAGGTTTTCCACAGAGTCAGCCATTTATCCCCAAAACTAACAGGCCGCCAGATTACCGAATCTGGCGGCTGGCTCAAGCTATTTTGAACCTGGCTCTATTCCCACTCGATCGTTCCTGGCGGCTTCGAGGTGATGTCGTAGACGACACGATTCACGCCGCGCACCTCGTTGACGATGCGGTTGGAGATGGTTTCTAGCAAATCGTAGGGGACTCTTGCCCAATCAGCCGTCATGCCGTCCTCGCTGGTGACAAAGCGCAGCACAATGGGGTAGGCGTAGGTGCGCTGGTCGCCCATCACGCCGACGCTGCGGACGGGCAGCAGCACCGCAAACGCCTGCCACAGCTCGCTATAAGCACCGCTGCGGTTGATCTCCTGCCGCACAATTAGATCAGCGTCCCGCAAAATCTCCAGCCGCTCGTCGGTGATATCGCCCAGAATCCGAATCGCCAGACCGGGCCCGGGGAACGGATGGCGATTGACGATCTCTTCGGGCAGACCAATCGAGCGCCCAACTTTTCGCACCTCGTCTTTGAACAGCTTCCGCAGCGGTTCAACCAGCTTGAACTGGAGATCTTTGGGTAAACCGCCGACGTTGTGATGGCTCTTAATCTTGACAGCCACCCGCTCGCCCGTCTGCGGATCAACGTTGGTGTCGGCAGACTCGATTACGTCTGGGTAGAGCGTACCCTGCGCCAGATAGTCAAAAGGCCCCAGCCGCTTCGACTCGGATTCAAATACCCGAATAAACTCATGCCCAATCCGCTTGCGCTTCTCTTCCGGGTCGGTGACACCCAGCAGCTTGGAGACAAACCGATCGCGCGCGTTGACATATTCTACCGGGATATGAAACTGCTCTTTAAATAGCTTCAGCAATCGCTCTGGCTCGCCCTTTCGCATAAAGCCCTGGTCGATAAACATGCAGGTGAGCTGCTCCCCAATCGCCCGGTACATCAAAAAGGCCAGCGTTGAGGAATCTACGCCGCCGGAGAGCGCCAGCAGCACTCGCTTGTCGCCCACTCTAGCTCTCACTTCGCGGATCGCTTCTTCCACAAAAGCATCGGTTGTCCAGGTGGGTTCACAGGCGCAGACCTGATAGACAAAGTTGCGGAGCAGCACCTGACCGCCCAGCGAATGCACCACTTCCGGGTGAAACTGCACGCCGTAGAGCTGACGCTCCGGATCGGCAATGGCGGCGCAGGGCGTGTTTTCGGTATGCGCCAGCAGCTTGAAGCCTTCCGGCAGGTGGGTCACAGAGTCGCCGTGACTCATCCACATCGTGATGCCGTTCACGACTTCGGCAAACAAGCTGTCAGGATCATCGACCAGCAGCGCTGCCTTACCATATTCACCGCGCTCAGCCCGCTCCACGCCGCCGCCGAGTTGCTGCACCATCACCTGCATCCCGTAGCAAACCCCCAAAACTGGGATGCCCAGATCCCAGATTTCGGGATCGCAGTGGGGCGCGTTTTCGTCATAGACCGAGTTGGGACCACCTGAGAGAATAATCCCTTTGGGGCTGAGCTGCCGCAGCTGCTCGGCGGTGGTGCGATACGATAAGACTTCTGAGTAAACCTGGGTTTCGCGGATGCGGCGGGCAATCAGCTCAGAATACTGGGAGCCAAAGTCCAGAATCGCAATCATTTGACGGTCGAGCCGCTCGGCGGGTGCTTGGGCTGTTTGAGTCGATGATTGAATCGGAGGCTGTTCGGTTTGGAGAGTCACTGTTCTGTCCTGATATGCCTAAAGTAGAAACAACCGTAGCCGATGCGAACTTAAATGAACTTGAAAATGAACTTGAAATAAATTTAATAAGCAGAGATAAATAGGGATAAAAAGGCTGGGGTTCAGAATTTGAGTATTCTCACTAGGGTAACAAACCGCAGCTAAAAGTAAAGCCCCCGACCTAGATCTAAATGCAAGTTCTGCAACTGTCCATCTTCAAACCGCAGCGGCTGCTAATTTGGCGGTCGATCTGGCGATCAATCTGGCTACTAATCTGGCGATCAATCTGGCGATCACGCTCCTCCTGTCCACGCTACCTGCTGACGGTGCTGGCTGGCTGCGTCACCGCCTGCTCGCCCGGTCGCTACCGCGCCTACTACATTCCCTCGGAGTCAATGCAGCCCACTTTTGAGGTCAACGACCGGATTCTAGCGGATCAAGCCAGCTATCAAACTGCTGCACCTCAGCGCGGCGATGTTGTGATTTTTCGCCCGTCTGAGCAGCTGATGGACATGCTGCAAGGAGCTATGCCGCTAGATGACCAGACCGTATTTGTGAAGCGGGTGGTTGGCCTGCCGGGTGAACGAGTCGAAGTCAAGCAGGGCAAAGTTTACATCGATCAATCGCCGCTCGCCGAACCCTACCTCAGCGAGGCCGCCGCCTATACTTGGGGGCCCGTCACCGTCCCGGCCAACGCGCTGATTCTGCTGGGCGACAACCGCAATAACGCCTTTGACAGCCACTATTGGGGAGCCTTGCCGCAGCAAAACCTGCTGGGTCGGGTGATTTGGCGCTACTGGCCGCTGGATCGATTCGGGGCAGTCTCGTCGCGCTATGATCAGGCCAAGTAATCAGGCCAGCTTCCTGCCATGACGACTGAACGACTGCTTAAACTGCCGCCTCTCGAAAACGGCGATCGCCTTAGCCGCGCTGAGTTTGAGCGTCGCTATACGGCCATGCCTGCACTCAAGAAAGCTGAACTCATTGAAGGAGTCGTATATTTGGCCTCCCCCTTACGTGCCAGAGCGCATGGTAAACCGCACGGATTGATTATGACTTGGCTAGGAACCTACAGTGCGGCCATTCCTAGCGCTGAGCTGTACGACAACCCAACTGTCCGCCTCGATGGCGATAACGAGCCGCAGCCAGATGCGGTATTGCGTCTGGAGCCAGGGAACTCCTGGATTAGCGAGGATGATTACATTGAAGGTGCGCCGGAGCTAATTGTCGAAATTGCGGCCAGCAGCGCCTCATACGACCTGCACGACAAGCTGCGCGTTTACCGACGCAACGGCGTTCAGGAATATATTGTCTGGCGTACCTATAGCCAGCAGCTCGACTGGTTTTATCTGGAAGCTGGCGAATATCAGCCGCTGGTCGCCGAGGCTGGAATCCTCCGCAGCCGTCAGTTTTCTGGCCTGTGGCTAGCGAGTCAGGCGCTCTTGGCGGGCGACTTGGCCGAGGTGCTGCGGGTTTTGCAGCAGGGCATCGCGAGCTGAGCAGTTGCATTCAAACCAAGTTCGTTAAGATTGACGCAACAGCTCCGTTCGATAAATCCAACCGCCGTGAACCCAGTCGTTGACTACCTTCGCATTAGCCTGATTGATCGCTGCAATTTTCGCTGCCAGTACTGTATGCCCGACGATGCGGAGCTGAACTATTTGCAGCGTCAGGAGTTTTTGAGCAACGATGAGCTGCTGCTGCTGCTGCGCGAAGTGCTGATTCCGGCAGGCTTTACCCGCTTTCGACTGACGGGCGGCGAGCCGCTGCTGCGAACTGGGCTAGTTGAGCTAGTGCGAGCGATTGCCGCCTATCCTGAAACGCAGGATCTGTCGATGACTACCAATGGTTTTCGGCTCTCGGAGCTGGCGCAGGATCTGCATGAGGCAGGGCTGCGGCGAATCAACATCAGCCTGGATTCGCTGGAACCCGAAACGTTTGATCGAATTATTGGCAATCGCGGGCGTTCGCGCTGGCAGCAGGTCTGGGACGGCATCCAGACGGCGCATCGAGTTGGCTTTAGTCCGCTGAAGCTGAATGTGGTGGTGATTCCAGGTGTGAATGATGGCGAGGTGTTAGATCTAGCGGCGCTGAGTATTGAGCGCGAATGGCACGTGCGGTTTATTGAATTTATGCCGATTGGTAACGCTGAGCTATTTGGACGGAAGGGCTGGGTAGATTCAGAACAGCTACGGCAACAGATTCGAGAACGCTGGGGACTCAGCATTGGCAAAGTGGCAGGAAATGGCCCAGCTGATATTTTTCAGATTCCAGGTGCAAAAGGAACGCTGGGCTTTATCAGCCAAATGTCAGAGTGCTTCTGTGACCGCTGCAACCGAATGCGGCTCTCGGCGGATGGCTGGCTGCGTCCCTGCCTGCTAAACGAATCGCGCCAAATTGACCTGAAGACGGCTTTGCGGGCTGGTGTATCGCTGCCGGATCTGCGGGCTGAAGTGGAGCAGCTCTTGGCCGCTAAACCTGAGATCAACTTTAAGATGCGCGAGTCGGGTGTAACTGGAGCTTACGGGCGCACAATGTCACAGATTGGCGGCTAGAGAGCGACCGCTAGCAATCGGCAGCTTGCAAAAGGATGTCAGGAGGGGGTTTCATGAGAATTACCACATCCTTTAGCCATGAAACCCCATGCGCCAGATTGTATTCGCAGTATTATTCCCAGCATTCTTCGCAGCATTAATAGCTTATCGTTGAGATGCTTCTAGCCTCATCTGGTTTCTCGCATCGATTTTGGATATTTCAATTGGCAGTAGAGCAGGGCTAGAAGTGCTGAGAAACGTAGGATGCGTGTCACTCTCGCTCAACTCCATAGTCTGAAACCCACGGGTTGAGTTTGAACTCTGTTGTGAGATATTCGATGAAACAGCGCACTTTTGCGGGCACAAATCGCCCCCGTCGATAAACGGCATGGATCGGCAAAGGTACGGATTGGTAGTCCTGTAGCACAACCCTGAGCTGATCAGATTGAAGCAAATCACCAAATAGCCAAACTGGAGCAACGGCAATCCCCAAGCCCGCTAAAACGGCTTCTCGAATGGCTATAGAATTATCGACTTGCAGATTGCCTGTTACCACCACCTTAGCTGTACCGCCTATAGAGCTGGCTGGCTGTTGGAAATGCCACTCATTCCCCGTCGCAAGGCGAGTGTAGACGATACAGTTATGGTCTACCAATTCTTCGGGGATTTGAGGTGCCGGGTGGTTGCGAAAATAGCTGGTCGAACCTACTGTGACTCG
The DNA here is from genome assembly GCA_019359155.1 of Pegethrix bostrychoides GSE-TBD4-15B. Taxonomy (GTDB): domain Bacteria; phylum Cyanobacteriota; class Cyanobacteriia; order Elainellales; family Elainellaceae; genus Elainella; species Elainella bostrychoides. The sequence goes on along the minus strand of JAHHHV010000065.1, from coordinate 7,317 downwards.
ATTTGTGAGTCCAATGCGATGGGCGATCAGACTCGGATCATTCACCTGCCCAATGCGGATGGCGAGCGCTGTGCCCTCTTCAATCAAGTCAATAAAGCCATCGCTCAGGCTCAGATCCAGCTTGATATCTGGATAAAGCTCTAGAAACCCCTTAATGTGAGGCATCAGCTGATATTGCCCAAATGCTACAGGGCAGCTTATCCGCAAGATTCCGACAGGTTTTTGGCGTTGCCCAACGCTGGCTTCGGCCTCGGCAGCGGCATCCAATACCCCTTGGCAATGCTGAAAAAACCGTTCTCCTTCCGGCGTGAGCTGAAGCCTGCGGGTGGAACGATTCAACAGCTGCACATCTAAGTAGTCTTCTAGCGCCGCAATCTGCTTGCTGATCGTAGGTTGGGTCATGTTGAGTTCGCGAGCGACAGCAGAAAAGCTGCCTGTTTCGACGACCCGCACAAAACTTTGAATGCAGTCCAGACGATCCATGCGTTTAATTATTCCAAATACGAATAAATCATATTCTATTTTCCGGTCTTCTCAAACAAAATGAAATAAATCAAGATGGGAGACATGGAAAGCAGCTCAACTCTAAGTGGAGCAATCCAGCCAAAAGTTTCATCATTAACCCAGGAGATTTTTATGAACGTTCAAGACTCAGTTGCTTTGGTCACAGGTGCAAATCGCGGAATTGGCACAGCCTATGTCGAAGCCTTGATCCAAGCGGGCGCTCGCCGCATTTATGCTGCCGCTCGAAACATCGACAGCCTGAAGGATATCGTGGCAATCGCCCCCGACCGCATTATTCCAGTCGCTTTGGATATCACAGATACCGCACAGGTTAATGCGGTTGCCCAAGCTGCCCAGGATGTCACACTGCTGATCAACAATGCGGGTGTAATCGGCTCTGGCGGGCTGTTTACCGCCAGCAGCGTAGAGACAGCTCAATGGGAGATGAATACCAACTACTTCGGGACGCTTTCGATGGTTCGAGCTTTTGCGCCAATCTTGCAGAAGAATGGCGGCGGCGCAATTGTCAACATGATGTCCGTGGTTTCTGTGGCGAATGCTCCTGTGTTTGGCTCTTACAGTGCATCTAAAGCTGCGCTCAATTCCCTGACGCAAGACATTCGAGCTGAATTGGCGACACAGGGCACAAAAGTGGTGGGTGTCTTTCCGGGGCCTGTTGATACCGCGATGACTGAAGGACTGCCGATTCAGAAAGTGGAGCCAAGCCAAGTTGCAGAAGCGGTACTGCAAGCGCTTGGGGCAGGGCTAGAGGATGTTTATCCCGATCCAGTCTCTCAGGGTACGTTTGCTGCGATCTCAGAGCCATTGAAAGCTGCTGAAAAACAGTTTGCGGCTTGGATGCCTCAATAGACCCGTGGCGAATGATTTTTCGCTTTTCAGCCCCCTACCCCCCCCAACTCATCGCCCTAATGGGCATTCAAGAAAGGGGGATTTAGGAGGCTGACAGCGCTTGTGTGTACAGGGTAACGAATTGCGGGAGAGCCAGTTCCCACGGTCTGCTGGATGATGGTCGGCATTATCCAAAGTCAGACTGTTCATCTCAATGGCTTTGGGGTCATCTCAGCGGAATCGCCCACCATCAGCTGAGTGATTCCGCTGTTCTAGCCGTTTGCTTACCGCAGCAAGACGCTCATGAATTTGCCTTGAGCAAAGGGTGCGGGAACCAACAGCGAGAATTGCCCTCGATCAGTAATCATCTGCTTAACGTACATTTCGCTGATGATGTGGTTGACTTGTTCGCGGGTTCCGACGATCCAAATCTGCGCCTGATGGCCAAGCGAATCACTCAGACGTTCGTTGAACTCTGTAGACATGATATTTTCCTCGTATTTTTGGTTGTGGGTTTGAAAGCTTAAGGCGTAGAGTCACCTAACCACATGCGTGTAAAACGAAGCGAGCACGATGTAAAATCGACTCAGCCTTGCCTTCTGGGACTAATCAGGAGGCCGGGTTAGCTGGCTAGTTGTGCTGGTAACACTTCTAGTCAGCGACGCCTTAAGCTTTTACCTGTCCTGACTGCTTCACGCAATCAGTTGGAAAATCATAAGCTGAAACTCTGGTTGAGCGCAAGTGGGGAGAGACGATTTTTTACGTTGGGTGATTTTTGGCTGATCAGGCAGCTCATCTAAAGAATTGCTGAAGCTTGTCCGCCCAAATGGATATGAAGGCTAATATGCGGATAGTTGTCCGTCTAAATACCCGATTTGGGTAGATATGCGGATAGCTGTCCGCCTAAATAGTTCTAGCGGCGATATAGTTGGAAACAGTCCGCCTATATGCATGCTGAAGGGTAGATATGCGGATGTTGTCCGTCTACATAGTAGTTATGCAGCAAGTTCTTTGCTGAGGAAGTACTTGAAAATAATTGGTTGGTGTCCAAAGCCAAAACACTTTAAGATTACCACGAGGCAGTTGGACACTGTTTTGTTTGGCGTCCACAAAGCTACATAATCTATATTTTGTTTATCTAACTTTTATGTTTTTGGACAATACAATCTTTTTCCTATTATTACAAGCGCAAAGTAATCCTCAAAGTCAAGGTTTAAACAACCTTTTTCTAAATGAAGCATTTTCTAATTACGTACTTTTTATTTTAGGAATAATCGTTGGGATAATTGGCTGGTTAATAGTCAGATTTTTAACTAGGCGGAGGCCACAGATTATAGAAGTTGTCAAAAAAGAACAGGTATCTTTACTAAATATAGATTCTCAGGTGGAGAAAGATATAAAACTAGAGTACAAGGGGAATTTAGTAAACTCGCTTTACAGAACATCTTTAGATTTATTTAATCAAGGCGAGGAAACAATTAAAGACTTTACTCTTACGATTAAAACTGATACGCAAGATCTTCAAAACAAAGTTCTCGAAAAACTGATTGTAGATTCCAGTGATAATGAGATTCAAGATGCAAATGTTTCTCTATCTGGTAAAAATATAGAAATGACAATAAAGTTTCTCAATCCATTTAAGCAATATAGAGATCAGCTTAAACTCTATATTTTTTCGTCAAGTCCTATCAAAATTAGAGATGCTAAGGGAAGAGGTCCAGGATGGGGGGTACTTTACTTTGATCAAGTGGAGTATGAGAAAGAGCTAGAAGATAGCTTTGCTAAAGCTATTTCTGGAGGTTGGTATAATTTTGCTTACGGATTGGGAGAATCATTAGTAGTTGTAATAAAAAGATTTATCAGGTAGAGATTGTGTAGCAAACCTCTCGAATAGCGAGCGGGCTAACGACCCCAATGCAGACCGACCGCCGAAAGGTGACTGGCTGGGAGTTTGAGGTTATCGGCGGCGGGTGATGGGCGTTGTTATGCGGCTCAGGTGCTCTGTGGGGCTGTGACTTTAGTATGGTGAGATCGCCTAATCGTTTGGGAACTCTAAGGCAATAATTCTCTTAGATGCGGATTTAGCACTCCCATCCAAAACCATGACATATCTTGAAGACAGTGCAGAATGCAAGAGCTTTACAGAAGTTGAAGATATCCGAGCTTTTCCACAAGGGAAATTAGCGCTGATGCAGATTGGAGGCGCGACTGTAGGAAGGGCAGTTTTTGAGCCAGGATGGAGTTGGTCAACATCTGTACAACCTCTAGCGAATACTTCCACCTGTCTAGCTCCTCATTTTCAATACCATGTTAAAGGTATATTGCACGTTGTTATGGATGATGGGACAGAATTTGATTGCAAACCTGGAGATGTATCTTACCTGCCGATGGGACATTTGGCATGGACTGTAGGCGATAAACCAGTAGAAGTCATTGATTTTCAAGGCATGATTGATTATGCCGAACAGCAACGAGCAAAAGCCGAGAAAACGCTCAATCGCTTAATTATGCAGTCACCTCTGCCAATGCTGGTATTTGAACATGATGTTCAGAATATAAATCCATTATCCAACCAAGGTTTTCGAGATCTAATGGGTTTTAGCTGTGCCAAGGCTCTTTCTAATCAACGCTTTCAAGATATTTTAGGCTTTACAGCAGAGGAAATTACAGAAATTTCTGACTGGTGGAACTTAGCATTTCCAAATGAAGCTTATCGGTTTCAAGTGATGCATGAGTGGAGTACTAAATTGCAGGAGTCAGATCAATCTGAGATTTCTGTTGAACCTTCAACCGTCGAAATTCAGCTAAAAAATGGCGAAATTGGGCTTTTTCAGGTACATTTATCGAGAGTTGAAACGCAAAGTATTGCTGTTTTCGTGGATTTGACGGAACAGGCTCGCTACAATGCGGAACTAGAGAAAGCAAAACAAGCCGCAGATCAGGCGAACCAAGCTAAAAGTGACTTCTTGGCCAATATGAGCCACGAATTGAGAACACCCCTCAATGGAATTTTAGGCTATGCCCAAATCCTCGGATGCTCCAAAACCCTTTCAGACAAAGAACAGAATGGGATTAACATCATTCACCAATGCGGTTCCCACCTGCTGACGTTGATCAACGACATTTTGGATTTATCCAAAATCGAAGCGCGCAAACTAGCATTGGTTCCCAAAGCCTTCCATTTTGGATCTTTTCTACAAGGTGTGGTCGAAATCTGCCAGGTGCGAGCCGAACAAAAAAAGCTCACGTTTGAGTATGAAACTGATTCTGAATTACCTCAGGGTATTGCTGTCGATGAGACGCGACTCCGCCAGGTTTTAATTAATCTGCTAGGCAATGCGATTAAGTTTACCGATCGCGGCACAGTAACACTTCGTGTCAATTGCCAAAACGACCCAAGGATGCAAACGGCAATGTTGACGTTTACGGTCACTGATACCGGTGTTGGGATTGCCCCTGAAGATGTGGGGAGGCTTTTTCAATCCTTTGAGCAAGTTGGGGCGCAACATCGTCAGGCTGAGGGGACGGGTCTAGGACTAGCCATTAGTCAGAAGATTGTGCAGTTAATGGGGGGGCAAATCCAAGTTCGTAGCGAACTGGGTCAAGGCAGTCACTTTTTCTTTACGGTTACAGTGCCGATCGTCTTAGATTGGCAGCAACAGCAAACTTGGGCTACCAAAAAACCGATCGGTTATGGAGGAGAGCGACGCAAAATCCTGATCATAGATGATCGCTGGGAAAATCGCTCTGTGTTACTCAATCTCTTAGAACCCCTTGGGTTTACGCTCCTAGAAGCCTCTAATGGCAAGGAAGGTCTGGATCAGATTCAGAGAACTCAGCCAGATCTGATTATTACCGATATTGCCATGCCAGTCATGAATGGGTTTGAACTGTTAAAGCAAATCAGGCAATCAGAGTCCTTCAAGCATTTAAAAGTCCTCGTCTCTTCTGCTTCTGTGGCTCAAACCGATCAACAAATGGCACTTCGAGCAGGTGGGGACGATTTTTTACCGAAACCTGTGCCCGCCAGTACCCTATTTCAACTCTTAGAGGAACATTTACATCTGAATTGGATGTATGAACCCTCATCAGAGGATTGCCAGAAAGACAGTACTCAATCAGATTCTGATGAAGAGGTTCTCCCACCGTTAGCAGTGCTAGAGGAGCTGCTTTCCTTGGCACAAAAGGGGCGCTTCAAAAAGTTTACCGATCTAATGACAGACATTAGACAGCAAGATCCTCGCTCCCAAGTCTTTGCCGAGAAAATTCTGCGATTGGCTAAACAGTATCAGTTCGAGGAAATTGAGCAACAGCTACAAACCCATCTAAAGTCGCAATCCAATGTTTTAGGAGTACAATTCAATGAACACTCCTGAGAGAGGATTAATTCTCATCGTTGACGATACTCCAACAAATATTGATATCATTCGTGAAGTCCTTGAAGAGCAGGGTTTTGATGTGGCGATCGCAATCAGCGGTGAGCGAGCACTCCAACAAGTTGCACAAGAAATCCCTGACCTCATTTTGCTGGATGTCATGATGCCTGGGATTGACGGCTTTCAAACCTGTCAATGTCTGAAATCCCTTCCCTTAATACAAAATGTTCCGGTCATTTTTATGACGGCTCTCTCCGATAAGGACAATAAAGTAAAGGCTTTGGAATTGGGTGCTGTGGATTATGTCACGAAACCCTTTGAAGCCCAAGAAGTACTAGCACGAGTTAGAACTCATCTAAAGTTACATCGCTTAACCCAAACGCTGGCACAGGAGGTGAACAAAAAGGTATCCGAACTCCAGAATATTCAAATGCAATTGGTACAGAGTGAAAAAATGTCGGCGCTGGGCAATTTGGTTGCAGGGGTGGCGCACGAAATCAACAATCCGATCGGCTTCCTCAACGGCAGCATCAACAATGCCAAAGACTATGTGAAAGATTTACTGGATTATGTCGCCCTCTATCAGCAACACCATCCTAATCCAGCAGCACCCGTTCAAGATAAAGCCGAAGCTATCGATTTAGACTACCTCCAGAAAGATTTGTCCAAATTGCTGGACTCCATGCAGGGAGCCACTGATCGGATCATCGGCATCAGCACCAGCCTGCGCACCTTTTCCCGCGCCGATACGGAATACAAAGTCAGCGGCAACTTGCACGATGGCATCAACAGCACCATCCTCATTTTGAAATATCGCCTTAAAGCCAACAAACATCGTCCCGAAATTAACGTGATCCAAGATTACGGAGATATTCCAGCGATTGACTGTTACCCCGGACAACTCAACCAAGTTTTTATGAACATTTTGGCGAATTCGATCGATATGTTCGATGAAATGACGCAAAGTCAATCTTTCGATCAGCTACAAGCTCACCCTCAACAGATTACGATTCGTACCACCGCTGATGCAAACCAAGTGCAGATTCAGATTGCTGATAATGGTAAAGGCATGACAGAAGAGGTGAGGGCGCGCATTTTTGACCATTTGTTTACGACGAAAGGCGCGGGCAAAGGGACAGGATTGGGATTGGCGATCGCCCGTCAAATTGCTGTAGAAAAACACGGTGGCAGCCTAGAAGTGCAATCAAAGTTAGGGCGAGGCACTATGTTTTGTATTCGACTGCCGATAGCGGGTTGAGCAGCCAATTCTGCATGAAAGGTTGCAGCTAAACAACTGTGGCGACGCCGTACAACGATTGAGTTCAGCGGCGGCGATTAACTTTTGCATCTTCTCCGACCATCCTTATTCCGCCGCTGCAACGATTTTATGGGGGGACAGGACAGAAGTAGAGGCGATAAACTCAACTTCAAGACTGGGAAACAGGGTGGGTGACGACCATGCAACGGGCGACAGTAGATGTCTACTAACATATCGACTCGCCCCACCCTGCGCTTCGCTCGCCAACGAATCCTCTAGAGGTCAGTGCAGCCACACTTTCCATAATCTCTTCGCCTTGAGCAGAAGCAT
>JAHHHV010000091.1 GCA_019359155.1 Pegethrix bostrychoides GSE-TBD4-15B | reverse complement strand
ATCACGACCGAGTGCTCTTGCAGGTTATGGCCAATGCCAGGAATATAGGCTGTCACCTCAAAGCCAGAGGTCAAGCGCACGCGCGCTACCTTGCGAAGTGCAGAGTTTGGCTTTTTGGGCGTGGTGGTGTACACGCGAGTACAAACCCCCCGACGCTGTGGACAGCTCTTCAAGGCTGGAGATTTCGTTTTGGTTTTCGCCTTTTGGCGTTCGCTATGGATCAGCTGCTGAATAGTTGGCATGAGGCTAAATCAACGGTGCCCTTTGAATTTGGTTAACGGGGGGTTTTCACAGTCTCTAACTATATCGATTTTAGTTAAAAACTGTCAATTCATGTTTTTGAAAGTTTCTAGAACTGAGACTGAATCTAGAAGCGCAGCGTCGCATTATTGTCGATTGGCAGCAGTTCGCCAGTTGGGCTGAGGGCTCCAAACCGAGTCAAAAATTGCTGCAACGGCTGAGGCAAATGTGGGAACTCAAACCGCGCGTCTCCGTTGGCAATATCTGCCCAGAAGTAGCGCAGATCGGGGGCGAGCTGTTCGGCCTCAGCCAGCGGCAGGCTTAGCGGCGGCTCGGTCAAAAACTTCAGCATGAACCCGAATGAATGATCGCCCATCCATTCGCGGGAGCTTTGCTGCAAATCTGGCAAGCCTTCCACCTGCGTAACACGACCGGACTCAATCTGTAGCGCCCAGCCCAGCGCATCCCGATGCAGCTCCAGGATACGATAAGGGTGCGGATAGCCCACCAGCGAGCCGGTCGTAACTTCGTGCAGTCGCCAGTGGCCCTGCTGATGCTGCGCCACATCCTGGACATGCAGATGCCCTGTGAACAGCAGCGGTGCTCCAGCAGCTTGCAGCAGCGGCAGCAGGGCATTGGTATTTTGCAGCATGTAGCGCTGCCCCATATGGCTGCGGCTTTGTCCCGGCAAATGCTCTAGAACGTTATGGTGCAGCATCACAAAAATCAGGTCATCGCCTGCTTCTGCCAATGCCTGCTTGAGCCAGTCAAGCTGAGTTGGGTCGAGCCAGCCAGAGCGAAACTGCTGACCGGATGCGTCAAATCCGTTTGAGTTGAGTCCAATCAACCGCAGTCCCGGCAAGGGTTGGCAGCTATAGTAAAGCTGGCTGGGGTCGCTGTAGCCGAATTTCTCGTAGTAGTGCGGAAAGTCAGACAGACCAATGCTGCACTCGGTGGCAAACTGGCTGACAACATCGTGATTGCCGGGGATCACGTAGGTAGGGTAGGGCAGTTTTGCCAGCCGCTGCACTAGCCATGTATGGTTTTCGGGTTCGCCGTGCTGAGTTAGATCGCCGGGAATCAGTAGAAAATCGAGGTTAAGCGGATCGAGGCGTTCAAAGACCGCTTCGAGAACTGGAATGCTGAGTTCTACGAGGTGAAACCTACCGGGGTTGTCCCAAATGGTGGCTGGAAGCGCTACATGGGGATCGCTGAGGATGGCGAAGCGAAACTGGAGGGTCATGATGTCGAAGACTGTTGAACGAAGTGCCGACTGGAAGATCTGGAGCGGCATCAGTTCTATCTTGGCATTTTATCTTTGCCCTTTCAGGGCGCGTGTAGATTGCGAACTGTCGCGTAACTCACGTAACTACCGCGCCGTAAATGCTTCGCTGAAGCGTCGCGTGATCGGCTCCAGCAAGAAAGTGAGCACGGAGCGCTGGCGGGTGACAATTTCGGCGGTGGCAGCCATGCCGGGAGTCAGCTCAACGGGCTTGTCATGCACCAGGATTTCGCGCTGCTTCAGCTGCACTTTGGTGTTGAACACTGGCCCCAGATCTTTGTCGGCGGTAGCGTTCGGACTAATTTGAGTGACTTCGCCCTCAATCGTGCCAAATTCCTGGAAGGGGAAGGTAGCGAGCTTGACCTTCACGGGCATTCCAACCGAGATAAAGCCAATGTCGCGGTTGAGCACCTTCACGTCTAGCAATAAATCAGCATCGTCTGGCAGAATCGACAGCAGCTCTTGGCCAGGAGCGACCGAGCGCTCGCCCAGCGTTGTCTGCACATCGTAGACTTTGCCTGCGACTGGGGCGGTAATCATCTGGCCTTTGGTTTTGAGCTGCGCCTGAGCCAGCTGTCCATTCAGGTTGGTCAGCTCTTCCTGGCGCTGCCGCATTTGATCGAGTACCGTGCCTTGGCGCTCGGAGCTGACGCGATTGGCGGTTTGCTGTGCCGACTGGTAGGCCTGCTCGGCCTGCTGGATCGCCTGCCGCTGACCCTGGATTTCTTTTTGCAGCGAGTTAACCCGATCTTCAGCCTCGGTTAGCCGATCTTTGGCTTCGAGGTAGTCAAAGCGCGGAATAGCGCCGTCGATCAAGCCGCGCAGGCTAGCCTCCCGCTCCTGAGCGTTGGTGAGCGCCGTTTGCGCGTTGGTGGAGTTGCCTTGCAGCTTTTCAAGCTGGGCTCTGGCCTCGCTGACTGCTGCGAGCTGCTGCTGAGCGTCGGCCTTAGCGCCAGCCTGCTGGTTGTCAAAGTCGCGCAGTCGCGCGGCCAAAAGCTGATCCTGCAAAGCGGATCCGGTGCTGGTCTGGCCGCTGCTTTCAGCTTTGAGCCTGGCAATATCCTGCTGCACTGACTGACTGACGTTTTGTAAGCGCGTCACCTCAGCTTGATTTAGCGTCGCATCCTGAACCAGCAGCACGTCGCCCTGATTCACCCGATCGCCCTCTTTGACCCGAATCTCGTTGATAATGCCGCCTTCGAGTGCCCGCACTGGACGCACCTGCGCCGAAGGAACCAACTCGCCCTGCGCCGTCGCCACCTCGTCCACTTTACTGAAATGCGCCCAGCCAATTGTGCCAAACACCAGCAGTGTCAGGCTACCCGCCAAGAGCCGAGTGTAGAGCGGCGGCAGTTCGCGTACAGCCATTCCCAGCTCGTAAGACAGGTAATCTTCGGGGGTGACAAACTGCTGGCGGGTCTGGCGGACTTGAGCTGGAGCGGTATCTTGAGGAGCTTGCATGGGTGAGAGTCTGTTGGGGTGAGAGTCTGTTGGGTTAAATCAGCGGGTCTGCTCCTATTTTGCCCAATTTCTGTCGAACTGGCCTGAAGCTCAGCGAGACTGCATGACCTCAAAGCCCTGTAAGCCCTCTGGCGACTCATGATCAAGCTCAACTCTCTGAACGCCTGCGGTGGGTGGGCCTTGATGACACCAGCGAATCATTTCCTCAACGTTTGCCTTCGAGCCTTCAAACACGGCCTCGACGCGACCATCGCGCAGATTTCGCACCCAGCCATTTAGCTTGAGCAACTGCGCCATGTCCCAGGTAGAGGCACGATAGCCTATGCCCTGCACCCGACCCGACACAAACAAATGCACCCGCACTAAGTCGGGCGGTAAATCAGCAGGCAGCGAAATTTGATTCATCGGGAAAACTCCCTTGCTAGATCTTCTCTTGCAGCGGCTTACAAAAATTTTCGGTTCCTGATTGAGTCACATAGAGCACAACAGGCGTGGCTAGAATCGCCGGAATGCTGGTTTCAGCAGCGAGCAGATTCACGGCGCTCACCACTGAACCGGCCTGCAAGGTTTCTTTTAATCCAGTCTGGCAGAGAAAAACTCGCCAGCGCTTGGCCAGCCCGTCTAGCCAGAAATCGCTGTGGTCTGGCTCCTGACCCACCTGCAAGGCCAGATTGATCGCCGCGTCTTCTAGGTTGCCTTCACAGTCCTCAATCATGTCGAGCGCCTGAAGCGCTACTGCGTTATCTGCAAGCTGAGCGCGATAGCGGGCAATATCTTCGGCAGAAAGCATGATCATAGTCGCTTTGACCGTATCCTAAGCGCGATTTCCTAAGCCCAGTTTGCCTCATCGCCGGGTTCCCATCAAGCCATTCACCACTCCAGTTCCCACTGAGAGCAAAATCAGCAGCCAAATCACGCCGCCCGGTAAAAACGTCAGGATGCCAAAGCCGCGCAGCGTCCAGACGAGAATTGTCACAGCCAGCGTCAGCAGAAAGAGTTGAGTGGTTGGTCGGAGTGAGCGTCCCATCTGCATCAGCTATCTTGCCTTCAGGGCTGAGAGAATTCCAGAGCCAATCGCTAGCAGTACCAGCGCCCAAATCGCCGAGCGCGGAATATTTGTGAGGTAGCCAAAGGCTTGTAGCAGCAGCAAAATAGCCAGCATCACCAACAAAATCCCGGCCACATACAAAAAGATTTGAATTCCCAGATTGGTGGGCTGTTTCACAGATTCTCCTGGCCACAAGCCAATACCAACTACGGCAAAATTTTCTAGATCTTCACAGAATTATCGCCAAATCGATTGTATCTTCAGCCCTGAAGCTATACAACTAGGAAGACAAAGAATCGGTTAGGGTTTAGGGTTGCCACAGGCCACTGAAGCAGCGGCCACTGAAGCAGGATAGAAAATCAAAACCGTGCAAAGCCATATGACAGCAGCATTCGCCGATTCAGCAATCGATTTAGGATGGAGCCACTCACAGCAAGCAGCCTTGCTCAAGGGAGACGTACTACTAGACACGCAGCCTCATTCAGCCTGGGGTGGAGCGGTCACAGCCCAGATGCATCTGCCGTTGGAGCGCGGCTTGGCTTGGCAGCGGCTGACCGACTACCCGCGCTGGACGCAATATTTCCCCAGCCTGACCCAAAGCCGTGTCCTCGCAGAGTCTCAAGACTGTAAACAGCTTTATCAGGCGGCGGGCAAAACATTTTGGGTATTTACAGCCCAAGTTGAAATCTATCTCAAGGTGACGGAAAAAATTCACCCGCTGCGTCACCAAATTCAGTTTCAGCTTGAAAAAGGCACGTTTAACAATTTTGCGGCGCTGCTAAAGCTTCAAGACTATCAAGACGGGACGCTGCTCACCTATTCGGTGCAAGCCACGCCGTCTATCCCGATTCCCACTCAGATCATCCAAGAAGGGATGCGGTTTGATCTGCCCAGAAACATGCGGTCGCTACGACGGGCTGTCTGTCAGAGCAGCTAGTAGGATGATTAGCAGCCCCAATCTTCAAAACCATGCGCTTCATCCTGACCAACGACGACGGCATTGATGCCCCTGGACTCGCGGCGCTAGCGCAGGCGTTGCGCGATGTGAATGATGATGCAGAGGCGACAATTGTGGCACCGCTGCATCATCATTCAGGCTGTAGCCATCAGGTGACAACTCACCGACCCATGCAAGTTGAACGCCGCTCCGAAGCTGCCTATGCGGTTGCCGGCACCCCTGCGGACTGTATCCGAGTTGCCCTCAGCCATCTAGAGCTGAAGCCAGACTTTGTACTCTCAGGCATTAATGCAGGCGGCAATCTGGGCGCGGATCTTTACATTTCGGGGACAGTAGCGGCGGTGCGAGAGGCGGCGCTTTATCGAATTCCCGGAATTGCACTCTCGCATTATATCCACTGCCGTCAGCCGATTGACTGGGCGCGAGCCAACCGTCTTGCTGGGATCGTGCTCGACAAGCTTTGCTACCAGCCTCAGCTTCCCGGCAGCTTCTGGAACGTCAATTTGCCGCATCTGGCATCCGACATGGCCGACCCAGCACTGGTCTTCTGTCCGCTCTGCACTCAGCCTTTGCCTGCGGTCTATGAATCGCTAGAAACCGGGGGCTTGCAGTATGCTGGGGACTATGGCAAACGTAGATGCGATCCAGGTTCGGATGTAGAAGTTTGCTTTGCAGGTCAGATTGCCGTGACCGCAATTCAACTTTGGGGTTAGCCCCAGATTAGGTATCCAGATTAGGTATCCAGATTGGGTATTCTGAATCTGCTGTCAGCGAGATGCTGCGCTGTTTTTTTCAAGATGCTGGTCATGCCCAAGCCCTGCTCGTTTAATTTGGCGACGATGCTGATCGTTGGTCTGGCTCTCTGGACTAGCGCCTGTGCCAGCTCATCTCCCCAATCCAGCGATCCGCCCAGTCCGACTGTGGCCGAAGCGCCTCAGACTCCGGTTTCTCTACAGGCTTCCCCACAAGCTGCTTCACAGAAGGCAACAGCTTCCCAATCAGACTCGTTTCAGCTAGCGATAGCGCGTGCGACTAGCGCCTTCAAAATTGGTCAGTCGGCTCAGTCGCGCGACGATTGGCGGCTGGTTGCCAACCGCTGGCAGCAGGCAATTACCTTGATGAAAGCCGTGCCCGCTTCTAATCCGAATCGCGCCAAAGCGCAGCAGAAGTTGATTCAGTATCAGCAGAATTTAGCCTATGCTCAGCGGCAGGCCAACCGCCCAACGGACTCAATTAATCCAAACGGAGTCGTAGTACTACCGCCGTTTCCTGTTGCGCCGTCACCCCCGCTCGCCGCCCCCCCACGCCCCCGCTCGCCGATGGCAGCAGCTGCGCCTCAGGCTGCACCCAAGCTGATTCCCCCGGCTCTGAGCCGGGGATTTTACGCGCCCATCGTGCGGCGAGCGGGCAATACGCCCGTGATTCGGGTGATGTTTAATAATCAGCAGCCGTTCGACATGATCCTAGACACAGGAGCTAGCGGCACGCTAATTACCCGCAAAATGGCGAGTCAGCTGGGCGTGGTGCCTGTGGCACAGGCCAGTGTTGATACAGCTAGCCAGCGCAACGTCACGTTTCCACTAGGTTACGTGCAGTCGATTGAGGTCGGAGGTGCGATAGCCAACAACGTGCTGGTGGCGGTAGCAGGGCCGGAGCTAAGTGTGGGCTTGCTGGGGCACGATTTTTTCGGCAACTATGACGTGATTATTCGCGAGAATCAGGTTGAGTTTCAGGAGCGCTCTTGAGGTCAGGATGCAGGTCGGGATGCAGGTCGGAATATAGGCCAGGATGTAAATTAGGATGCAGGCCGGGATTCAAACGCGAATGCAGCAGCTCTATGACAGGCTGATTCTGACAGAGATGCCGCTGGACAATTTGCGACAGGTGCTCTACCCGAACTCGCCAGTACCAGATGTCGTCAGGCATCACCCGCACCGTCACGCCTGTCGCACATTGCCCCATACAGTCGCTAGGAATAATCTGCACGCCGTCCGGTGCAGCAGCCTCAAATGCGGCTAGCAGCTCAGATGATCCCTGTCGCTGGCAGGAGCGATATTGACAGATCAGCACGGTACGAGGCGAGACCTCGCTCATTCCATGCCCAAAACGCGATTGAGCAGCCCCGTCACCGAACGTTTGAGCTGCTGTCGCTGCCGCCAGCGGATAAAGGCGGCATTGTAGGCATCTTCGCTGAGTCCGTAGGTCTTCCAGGCAGCCAGCGCGATGCTAAAGCCAATCCCCCAGATTGGGAAGAAGAAGAACGATCCAACGTAAACTCCTAGCGCATAGAAAAAGCTGCTCATAATTCCAGACTTAATCAGCCGCGAACGAAACTGCCCCTGCCGCATCTGGTCAAAGCGCTGACGCTGCGCCAGCTCGCCCTGACGTGTTGCCCATTCCTGCTCTGCCGCCAAAATATCAGCCGGATCAATATTCAGCTCAGCGGCAACTTCCAGCAGCTGCGTCCGGGTGAGCTCGCCTGCTTCAGCCTGCCTAGCAATCGCAATATTCAAAATTTGCTGCGCGTCTTCTGAGCGATACAGAATCTCTGGAGATTTGACAGTCATGGCTTTTAGCAGTGGCTTGAGGATAGCAGGGCTTGAGGATAGCAGTGGCTTGAGGAAAAGTGTAAAAGCTGGCAGGTGAGGCTCGCAGCGAAACGACCCTCTATTTCTTTATATATGCAATATACGCAGATTTCGATTAAGGCTTACCGCCGATCAGTAGGGATATCCTCCCTTACTTTTACTCTATCCAATCACTCTATGCTAATCACTCTATCCAATGCCGAGATCGCTCGACTGCCTTTTGCCAAGTCGCAAACTGCGCCTGTGCCTGATCAGTGCCTGCGCCGGGGTAAAAGCAGCGATCGACGGTGCGAGAAGCTACCAGCTGCGGATAGTCTTGCCAGAAGCCTGCTGCCAGTCCAGCCGCGAAGGCTGCCCCCTGTGCCGTAGCATCCAAGATGGCGGGACGCTCGACCGGAATTCCCAGCGCGTCGGCCTGAAACTGCATTAAAAAGTCGTTTTGGCAGGCTCCGCCGTCTACTCTTAGGCAGGCCAGCTTGGCTACATCGAGCTGCATATCGCGCTGCACCGCCTGCACAACTTCCTTCACCTGGTAGGCAATTGATTCCAGCACTGCTCTTACCAGATGCGCTTGGTTGCTGCCCCCCGTCAGGCCAAAAAACGCGCCCCTTGCGCCCATATCCCAGTGAGGCGCACCTAACCCACTGAGGGCTGGGACAAAATAAACGCCACCGCTATTGGCAACCTGAGCCGCCATTGCGCCAGTGTCGGCAGCGGTGGTGATAATCTGGAGGCCGTCCCGCAGCCACTGGATGCAGGCTCCGGTAGTGAACATGCTGCCTTCAAGCGCGTAGCCCGGCTTAGATTGAGCTGATGTCCAGGCCACAGTAGAGAGCAGCTGATGCTGCGAGCGGGCAATTTCGTTGCCTGTATGCGCCACCAGAAAGCAGCCCGTGCCGTAGGTGCATTTCAGCAAGCCAGGACGGTCGCAGCCCTGAGCAAATAGCGCGGCCTGCTGGTCACCCAATATGGCCATAATTGGAATCTGAGTCTCCAAAAAATCCAGCTGCGTTTCGCCAAAGTAGCCGAGGCTGGGCTGGATTGCGGGTAGCAGCGACAGCGGCACGCGCAAATGTTCGCTGAGCCAGTTGTCCCATTCCAGGTTGGCCAGATTCATCAGCATAGTGCGGCTGGCGTTGCTGTGATCTGTGGCGTGAATGCCGCCCGTCAGCTTCCAAAGAATCCAGCTGTCAATGGTGCCTGCCAAGATGTTCTCTGGGTTGGCTGCATCAGTTAGGCCAGCTTCGACTCGATTCAGCAGCCAGCGCAGCTTGGTGGCTGAAAAGTAGGCGTCTAGAGTCAGCCCGCTACGGTGGAAGATTTCAGCCGCGTCTCCCGCTAATGCCTGACAGAGATCAGTCGTGCGGCGGTCTTGCCAGACAATGGCATTGTGCAGGGGCTGTCCGGTGGTTTTGTCCCAGAGCAGACAGGTTTCGCGCTGGACGGCAATCCCAATCGCAGCAATCTGCCGAGTTGAAACTTGAGACTTAGCCATCACCGTCTGAATTGCCCAAACCGTATCCTGCCAAATCTGGCGCGGATCATGCTCTAGCCAACCGGGCTGCGGATAGTGCTGCGTCAGCTCGCGATAAGCCTGAACGGCAATTTTACCCTCTGCGTCAAACAAAATGACGCGGTTGCCCGTCGTGCCCAGGTCGAGCGCCAGCACATAAGTGGGCTGAGCGGGTGCCATCCTAATCCTGCCAGTAGTCCTGACCGCTCAGCAGAGCTAGCTCTGCTCGCACAAACTCGCGTCCCAGATAGGCGGCATGGTCGAGGTAGCTCAGCGGACAGGGTTGACTGGCCTCAAAAATATTGACGCAGATCTCTTTGGCAGTGCGGCCTGTATAGATCGCGGCGGGCTGGCGCTCTAGTTTAGGGCTACAGGGCAGGGGCTTGCCGGTTTCTGGGTCGCAGGCAATGCCGCTGTCGTTGATCACATTGGTGTAGTGCTTGGCGCAGATTAGCTTCGCTTCGCGGTCTAGATAGATCACGAAATATCCGGCTGGATCGAGATCGATGAAGCGATTGGACAACTCGCGGTCGATGGCGGCTAGTTCGGATGAGTCAGATTGGATTGTAATTAGCATAAGCGCAGAAGGTAGGCTGGGCGGTCAGTCAAAACAAAGCCCGATCCTCCTAGTCTACCGCTCCAGCAGTGGAGTTTGAGACGGGTCGAGCCACTCGCCAGGGAATCGTTGAGTCGGCGGCTAGCTGAAACGCTATGGCGCGCGCCCCTTTGTAGTTGATATGGCTCGGGTCAGCAAAATAGCTGTTGTTCATCAGCTCTGGCTGCTGGCTAAGGTTGCGAAACATAAATTGCTCTTGCCGTGCCAGCTGCCACATATGCTGCTGAAACTGACGCTCATAGTCTCGGCGCACAGCATCTAGATAGTCTCTGGAGAGCGGCAGATTCACCACGACCAGGGTGATTCCTTCTGCCCGCGCAAATCGCGCTAGCTCTGTTGTTGCCTCAGCCTGCTCACCGCGCAGGTTAAAGGCGCGATAGTCAGCGTCAAACTGTCCCGGCACGTAGGGAAACCGCTGGTAGTAGCGGTTTGGATCATATTCTTCCGTAATTTTCTCAAAGCCCTGCACCGTTAGATCAGAGTTGACCGGATGCGCGGCTTGGGTCGAGCGGGCAGCGCTAGAGAGCGCTTTATTAGAAGTTGAGACAAAAGTGGGAATTTCCCAGGCAAAGGTGCGGGCGGGGATCGGCTGTTCGCCTGCCGCGACGCGATGATAGCCAGGGGAGGATAAAATCTGGTCGTAGGTGCGATCTGGCCGTCCGTTGTTGAAGGCGCGGGAGCCATCGCCCCAGATTATCAACTTGGGCAGTTGCTCTGGAGTCAGAATATGCTGCACCAGCAGATTCATCACCTGAGCCGTCGCGCCGTTAATTCCAAAGTTATAGACTCTCAAGCCGGGATGTCCCTGAGCCGCCAGCGCCTCTTCTAGAGCGGCTGGATCGATGCCTTGCAGCGAGCGCGAGCTGCCCATCACTAAGATGTCGGGTTTGCCCTGCGTCCGCAGATATTTCAGGTAAAGCTGTAGCTCTTGGTCGAGCCGCTCGCTGCTGAAAGACGGAAAATCATAGGGCGGCAGCAGTAGATCGGGAACCACCAGCGGCGGCAGCGGCAAAATTAGCGAAGACAGGCGTGAAGCTGGATCAGGCTGATAGTCGGGCTGATGGTTAGATGTCTGTGAGCGATCCCGGCTGATCTCAGCCCAAGCCACTCCACCAAGTCCGGATGCCGACAGCAGTAAAACCCCAAACATCAGCAGTTTTTTGGATATCATGCCCTTTTGCTCTCTATTCACTCTGCTTAAGCAAATCTTGCCAAAGGGAATCGACGACCGTGAGTGGCAACCGCGAGCTGGAAGCGGCCAACGTTTGCGCTGCTTCTACCCTATCGCCAAGCGGCAAGCTAGGTCAAGCTATTTAAATAGTGAGCAGAGAATAGCGGCGAGCAATACAGCCAAAGAGACCCGCAGAGAGACTCACAGAGAGACCCACAGAGAGACCTAGAGAAAGGCCGCAG
The DNA here is from genome assembly GCA_019359155.1 of Pegethrix bostrychoides GSE-TBD4-15B. GTDB lineage: Bacteria > Cyanobacteriota > Cyanobacteriia > Elainellales > Elainellaceae > Elainella > Elainella bostrychoides. The sequence goes on along the minus strand of JAHHHV010000091.1, from coordinate 136,040 downwards.
AAAGGCGGCAAAAGAAAAGGCACAGCTCTCGCCATGCCGCTCCATACTCAGTTGAAAAATACTCAGTTAAAAATCGATATAGTAGCTTAGTAGAGCCAGAGACAGCTAGCGGCTAAGGCAGCTGCAATCAGATAAAACCGCGAGACGACCAGCGTTTCTGACCAGCCCGTCAACTCTAGGTGATGGTGCAGCGGAGCCATTTTGAACAAGCGCTTGCCAATGCCGTTCGCGTCTTTGGTGGCTTTGTAGTAGCCGACTTGAGCAATCACCGAGAGCGTCTCAGCTAAAAATAGGCCGCTCAGCAGCAGCAGCGCAACCAGCGAGTGAGTCAACAGTGCCACAGCAGCTAGCGCGCCACCCAGCGCCAGAGAGCCAGTATCACCCATAAAAACCTGCGCCGGATTGTGGTTATGAGCTAGAAAACCCAGACAGCCACCGCTCATGCAGGCACAAAAAACCATCAGCTCTGGTGCAGTTGATCCAACCAGCGCCCCCAAACTCAGCAGCGCAATCGCTGTTGTGCCGCCTGCTAGACCGTCTAGGCCATCTGTCAGGTTAGTGGCGTTGCTCTCAGCCACCAGCGCAAACCAAGCCAGCGGCAGGAACAGCAGACCCAATGACAGGCTGAGGCCAAACGGGAAGACAAGCGTGGTGATGTCAGGCGGCTGGCTCCAGAGCAGCCAAGCGCAGAACAGGCCGCCAAACAGCACTTGCAGCGCCAGCTTCAGCTTAGGCGAAATGCCTTTGTTTGACTTGCGGCGCAGAATTTGCCAGTCGTCCAGCCAGCCAATCCCGGCATAGGCTAGCGTCAGCGCCGAAACTGCTACGACATTGGGCGCAAAGCCCGTCCAGAGCAGAGCCATTAGCACCGCTGCTGGCACAAAGAAGATACCGCCCATCGTTGGCGTTCCAGCCTTCTTGAGGTGCGCCTGCGGCCCATCCTGGCGAATCACCTGACCTGCCTTCAAATTTCTCAGTAGTGGCACGACCCAGTAGCCCAAGCCAGCCGCAGCCAGCGCCGAGGCGATCAGCGGTAGCGTTAGGCTCCAGCTCAAAAGCAGCGCTCGACCCGCGAACCAGTCGGCCAGCAGTGCAGCAATACCCAATCCAGCACCCAGACTCAGGAACAGTCGATAACCAGACAATCCGATATTTTTCGGGGAATCTATCGGCGCTTTTCGGTCTGGCGTTAACTTAGCATCCACTATCTTTTAGATTTCACTCCACACCACACAATACAAAGACTACCAGCACAGTTTCAGGAAATCAAAACATTGCTCCAAATTTCTTTGGAAACCTGGCTCAGCAGTGCTGGAATCATGCCACAAAACTTTTAATTTGGATCATTCCAGACTGGCAATTTTTGCAGGCTGTCATGGTTTGCAGGTTGCCACAGCCAGATGCCTCGAATCGCCTATATGCCTTGAGATATGCCTTGAGCTTAGTCGTCAAGCTGCATGGCGTTATCATCGTCATCATCAGTTTCAAAGGAGTTGTCTTCGCCCGACATCAGCTCGTTGATCTCTTCTTCAGCGCCGCGATAGTCAGGCTCGGCGACTTCACGAGCTAACAAGCGTCCGGTGCCTTCTAGCCAGTCTAAGATCGAGGCATCGCGCTGGAGCGGAATGGGTGAGGCGGGACGGGAGCGCGGAACTTCGTGCAGTGCAGGATTATTGATCATGCGGGTCAATTATGCTCGTAGCGTGAGTGATTATTATTAGCTTAAATTTTAATCGATGTCAACCAAGGCTCGCCATAGATCAGCGAGTCTGCCCCTGTCTATCCATAGACTTATTCATAGACCTACTCCCTATACTCATGAGGCTAAAATCATGCTTGGAAAATCAGCCCTGCTCGGAGTGATCGCAGGCAAAAATCGTGGCCTGCTCGCCAGCCCCACTGATAATCAGGCTGTGCTGGCCGCCGTGGCTCAGCTAGAGGAGCGCAACCCGACGCCAGAGCCCTTGACCTCAGACAAGCTGGGCGGGCTCTGGCGCTTGCTTTACACTACCAGCCGCGACCTGCTGAGAATTGACCAAGTACCGCTGCTAAAGCTAGGGCAGATTTATCAATATATAGAGATCCACAGCGCGACGATTTACAATATTGCCGAAGTCTATGGCCTGCCCTACCTGGAGGGCACAGTCAGCGTCGCGGCCAAATTTGAGCCGGTCAGCCAGCAGCGGGTGAATGTTCGGTTTGAGCGCTCGATTATCGGCTTGCAGCGGCTGATGGACTATCGCTCGGCGCAGCATTTTATCGCTCAGCTAGAGGCGGGTAAAAAGTTTACGGCAATTGACTTCAACATCACGGCGCGCGAGCAGAAAGGCTGGCTGGAGGTAACGTATCTCGACGACGATTTACGGATTGGTCGGGGCAATGAGGGCAGCTTGTTTGTTTTAACTAAGGGGTGATTGCCCCCAGAAAGTTAGCCTCGAACGGCAGTGTTGCAGCTAGATCGATACTCTAGAATAACGGCCTTTCACTCTGAGCTTTCATGTCCCCAACTATCTTTCATCTGGCGTTTCCCGTCACCAACATTGCTGAAGCGAAAGCCTACTATGCCGAGGGCTTGGGCTGCAAAGTCGGGCGCGAGAACGCTAGCTCCATGATTTTGAATCTCTACGGCCATCAGCTCGTGGCGCATCTGACCGACGAGCCAGCAATTCCCCAAACAGGTATCTATCCGCGCCATTTTGGGCTAGTGTTTACGGCGGAATCGGACTGGGAGGCTTTGCTAGAGCGGGCGCAGCGGCAGGGCTTGGCGTTTTATCAGCAGCCGAAGCATCGCTTTCCGGGGTCGCCCTTGGAGCACCGCACGTTCTTTCTGCAAGATCCGTTTTCTAACCTGATGGAGTTTAAGTTTTACGCCCAGGCTGAGGCAATTTTTGGGGCGGCAGAGTTTGCCCAGATTGGTGATCGAGCTTGATGTTAGAAATCAGCAAAACAATCCAAAGCTGGCAGGGCAAAGTCAGGTTTTACTTTGACGATATCCAAACGCCGCTTGGCAAAGCGATCAATCTGGTGATTACCGGCTTGGTGCTGCTGTCGCTAGCATTTTTTGTGGCCGATACCTATCCGCTGCCGGATTCGGTGCGGGCGGTGCTGGGGGTGGTGAACAACCTAATTTTACTGCTGTTTACGGTTGAGTATCTGCTGCGGCTCTGGAGCGCTGAGCGGCCACTGCGCTATTTTTTCAACCTGTATTCGCTGATTGATTTGGTAGTGATTCTGCCGCTGATCTTCACGGCGCTGGATATTCGCTATATCCGGATTCTGCGCTGGTTTCGAGTGCTGCGGCTGATTCGGTTTTTTGAAGGCAGAACGGTATTTGGCTACTTAACTCGGCAGGACAGCGCCATTTTCGCCCGCATCTTGTTCACGCTGTTCACAATTATTTTTGTCTATTCGGGCTTGATCTATCAGGTTGAGCATTCAATTAACGCCGAGGAGTTCAGCACATTTTTGGATGCGGTATATTTTTCGGTGGCCACTATGACGACCGTGGGCTACGGCGACATTACGCCGATTTCTCAGGTGGGGCGGCTGCTGGCCGTGCTGATGATCCTGAGCGGGATTGCGCTGATTCCCTGGCAGGTAGGCGATTTGATTAAGCAGCTTGTCAAGACTTCCAAGCAGGTTGAAACGCTCTGCACCAACTGCGGACAGGAGACTCATGATGCAGATGCCCGCTACTGCAAAATCTGCGGCTACTCGCTGGCGAAAGTCGGTCTGTCCTGCGAGCTGCCAACTAGTCAGACACCCGACTCGCTCAACTAACTTTCCTTTTCCTGAGAGCTGATTTGAGGGCGGCAATCGCGACAGTTAGTCCACCTGTAACCGCAAGTCCGCCAACGAGAACATGCAGCCATGAGCGCAAACCGCTCTGAACTCTGAAAGAGGATGCTGTGGGAGTCGCAACAAACTGCTCTAGCTTCGCGGCCAAATCGGCTGCGGCTTCTGGAGAACTATGATTCAGCGCTATTGTGCCTTGCCTCCCCAACAGCTGAACCTGATAGACGGTAAAGTCGCTATCTACAGTTGCAACTGTCTTGGACGCGAGCTGAATCGTCTTGAGGCGGGTGAGAGTATTGGTTCGCATCGTCCAGCCCGCCAGCTTGCCGGTTTCCTGACAGTTGATCATCTGAGGCTCTAAGCGCTGACAGCTCAGCGTCCGAGTTCGCGGTAAGCCTGCTGGAATGAAGGTTGCCCCAACAATGGCAAATCCCAGCCCAATTAAACCGATGGCAAACCGTGTCATGCTCAACCCAATTGTTACCCAATTGTTTCTCTAGGTCTGAGGATGCCCAATCGGGTTGCTGGGGGCTAACTCACCGGCTTAACTCACCGCACCGCGCTGAAGCTGCCGCTGGCGAATTGCTTCTAGGTTGCCCGTGGGGACGGCGGCAATGAGCTGGCGGGTGTAAGCCTGCTGGGGGGCGCGGTAAATCTGCTCAGCCATGCCAATTTCGGCAATTTTTCCGGCGTTCATCACCATGATCCGGTCGCTCATGAATTTGACCACGCTCAGATCGTGCGAAATGAAAATGTAGGTGAGGTTGAACTCGCGCTGAAGCTCTTTGAGCAGATTTAAAACCTGCGCCTGCACCGAGACATCCAGCGCCGAGACCGACTCATCGCAGATAATAAACTTGGGGTTTAGCGCCAGCGCCCGCGCAATGCAGATCCGCTGCCGCTGCCCGCCCGAAAATTCATGAGGAAACCGACCACTACAGCCCGGGTCGATGCCAACGCGATCCAGCAAATACGACATGCGCTGCCGCCGCTCGCGCCCGGTTCTGCCGTCTTTGACGCTGCTGCCGTGAATCTTTAAAGGCTCCATTACCGCTTCGCCAATCGCAATCCGCGGATCGAGCGAGCTGAACGGATCTTGAAAGATAATTTGAATATCGCGCCGTAAAGCTTGAAGCTGACGCGGGTTGAGCCGCGTCACGTCTTTGCCGTCAAAATGGATTTGGCCGCTGATTGGCTTGATCAACCGCAGCAGAGTCCGTGCCAGCGTGCTTTTGCCACAACCCGACTCGCCCACCAAGCCCAGCGTCTCGCCCGGAAACACCTGAAAGCTCACCCCATTGACCGCCATCGCATAGCGCTGCCTGCCGCCAAACATCCCTCTGACTGGAAAGCCCACCTGCAAATTTTCGACGGCCAGCAGCGGTGGTTGCTGCATCAAGTCCTGACAGCGCCGATCGGACTCATCGCTGCCAATCTGCGCCTTCAGCCGGATTGCCTGCTCGACGCTGAGCGGCTTTTCCTGAATCAGCGGCTCGCCGTCTGGATCCAGCGTCACCTCCATAAAATCGGCCACCGTGGGTAGGAGCTGCATCCGCCGATCCAGCTGTGGGCGACAGGCGAGCAAGCCTTTGGTATAGGGATGCTGGGGGTCTGAAAAAATTTGCAGCACCGAGCCGCATTCGACTAGCCTGCCGCGATACATCACCGCCACCCGATCGGCAATTTCGGCCATGATGCCTAAGTCGTGGGTGATAAACAGTATCGACATGCCGCGTCGGTCGCGCAGCTCACGCAGCAGATCCAGCGTCCGCGCCTGCACAGTAACATCCAGTGCGGTCGTGGGTTCGTCGGCAATTAGCAGCGATGGGTTGCAGCAGATCGCCATCGCAATCATTACCCGCTGGATCTGGCCGCCGGAGAGCTGGTGCGGGTAGCGGTCAAACATTGCCTGTTTTTGCAGGTTGATCTGCTGCACTAAAAGCCGGTTCGGCAGAGTTTCGTTGGGATGCAGCTGCTGCCACTCGGCGAGGCACTGACCCAATAGCTCGCGGTCGTCCGGCAGCAGCTTCACTTCCTGCATCAGATTAATCGCCTGCCGCCGCGCTTCCACCAACGGCAGATCGGGGCAGTGCTGCTGAATCGCCTCCACGATCTGATAGCCGCAGCTATAGACCGGGTTGAGCGAAGTCATTGGCTCTTGGAAAATCATCGAGATTTTACCGCCGCGATACTGTCGGAGCTGCTCGCGGGAGAGACTTAGCAAATTGACAGGTTGCACTTCAGCAGATTCGCGAAACCAGATCTCGCCGCCAGTGATCTGCCCCGGCGGATGGGGAATTAGCCCCATTACCGAAAGCGCCGTCACCGATTTGCCCGACCCAGATTCTCCGACGATGCCGATCGTCTGCCCGCGCTCTAGCTCAATTGAAAGTCCATCTACGGCTTTGAGCGGCAGATCAGCCGTTTGAAACTGAATCTTGAGATCGCGGATGGTCAGAATCGGATCGCTCATAGCAGCAGTCACCACAGCAGCAGGCATTAAAAGATTAGCTGAATCTTAGCAGCGCTGGGTGAGCAAATATTGTAGCTGCTGTTTCTGTCGCGGCTAGTTCTCACGCTGCTTCTCACGCTGCCGCCTCAGCGCATCACTCTGGAATAATCGAGAGCGTGTAGGGCTGGGCTGTCTGGGCTTGATTGCCGACATAGACTGAATAGGTGCCCTGCTCCCAAACTCCCGGCACTTCAATGCTGCCGCCCGAAAATCCGTCTGCCATGACGCAGCGATCGACTGGCCCTTTAATCCAGAGCGTCGGCTGCCCTTGGCTTTGCACCTTGAACCGCAGCGGCGTTGCCTGGGTGACCACCACCACCTGCGCAGGCGCATCGGCAATGAAGCCGCACTGACTCTGCACCTGCCCCGAATTGCCTGACATGGATACGGTTGAACTGAGCGGGGTTTGCACTTGGGCTGTTGCCAGAGTTGCTGTTGTAACGCTAGCCGCAGCAGCCGTTAACATCACCATCCATCGATTAATTTTCTGCATTGACTTCTCCTAGAGCAAACTCAGGTCACGCTGGGTAAAGCCGCATTGCTGCGAACGGCCTTATCCCCAATACTTTTCCAGTATTTTGCGATGCACTTCTTTCAATACGCTGATCCTAGTGTGCGTCAGGAGGGTTTGGTAATCTGATCTGTGCCAGTTTGACACCCGGTTGGCGAATGCTAAGGCGAATAGCTGCAGCTATTTTTGAGTGTTGCTTGAGTTTATTCGTGAGAGTCCTGCTCCAGATATTTCTGCCATGCCAGCTTAGCAGCTCCGACTATGCCTGCCTGATTGCCTAACTCAGCGGTCAAGAGCTGCAATCCCGGACGCGAACTCGGCAGCACCCGTCGCGCCAACTCACGTTCGATTGCCGGAAAGAAAAACTCGGCGCTGGCGCTGACTCCGCCGCCCAAAATGACCGCTTCTGGAGTGAGCACATAGATCAGGCTAGCCAGTCCTGCGCCCAAGTCGCGCCCGTAAGCCTGCCAAAACGCCAGTGCATCTGGATCTCCGGCTCTGGCTCTGACTCCTAGCTCGTCAGGCTCCAGCCCCGTGCGCCGCCGGATTGCCCGCACCGAAGCATATTGCTCCAGCGAACCCTGGTTGCCGCTGTTGCAGGCTGGCCCATCTGGATTCAGCGTGATTAGCCCTAGCTCGCCCGCCGTGCCGTCATGGCCGGTGAAGAGTTTGCCATCCAAAATGATTGCGCCTCCTACGCCCGTGCCCAGCGTCAGCAAAATTACCTGCCGAAACTGCCGTCCGGCTCCCAGCCAATATTCGCCCAACCCCGCACAGTTGGCATCGTTGGCCAGCACGGTGGCTCTGCCCGTTTTCGCCTCTAGCCAGTCGGCCAGCGGAATATCCTGCCAGCCTGCGAGGTTGATGGCGACTCTAGCGATGCGTCCGGCTGCGTCGGCTGGCCCCGGTGTGCCCACGCCAATGGCGACCGTCTGATGCGCTGGGTCAAGCTGCTCAATGGCGGCGATCATGGCGCTCAGCACGGCTTCGGGATAGGCAGGCTGCGGCGTGGGGACAGTGATCGATTTGAGACAGTTGCCTTTCCAGTCAAATTGCCCCAGCTTGATGGCGCTGCCGCCCAGATCGATGCCAATGACTGATCTGGCTGCTGATTTGGCCGGTGATTCTGGATGAATTGACTCTGGATGAATTGACTCTGGATGAATGCTGCTGGTCATGGGTTATTTTCTATTTATCTGAGTTGTACAGGATAGATCGACATGGCTCGGCTTGAGCCGTTTCACTTTTGTGTGCTTTTAAGTATCTGTTAGCATACTCAGATAGCATCTCCTTATTTTTGTATTGCTCCAAACCGTGAGTTTTCAATATTCATATCTACAGCTAATTTACAGCCAACATGCTCCGACCTAGACTAAAGGCGATAGGAGCAGATCTGCCTGTAACTGGGTGAACTGTACGAGAGGTTACGGTCGCAGCGCTCCAATCAGGTTAAATAGTGAATATGTGGCACAGACTCTCATCTGCCGATCATCCTGCTGGAGAAGTAACTAAAATGCTGGAAGCTTATCGTCAACATGTTGCAGAACGCTCGGCGCTGGGGATTCCACCTCTGCCATTGTCCGCTGAGCAAGCTTCTGCGCTTACCGAACTGCTGCAAGCCCCGCCAGCTGGCGAAGAAGCGATGCTGCTAGAGCTGCTGCGGGAGCGGATTCCGCCCGGTGTCGATCCAGCTGCCTATGTAAAGGCCGGGTTTTTGACGGCGGTTGCCAAAGCCGAAGTGAACAGCCCGCTGATTTCGCCGCTCGCTGCCGTTGAGCTGTTGGGCACGATGATGGGTGGCTATAACGTCCAGTCGCTAGTCGCGCTATTGCAGGCAGAGACGGCTGAAATCGCCTCAGAAGCAGCTTGTGCGCTCAGCAAAATTCTGCTGGTCTACGATGCCTTTAACGATGTTGAAGAGCTTGCTCAGACGGGCAATCTCTACGCTCAGCAGGTGATGCAGTCTTGGGCGGATGCCGACTGGTTTACGAGTCGCCCTACCCTGCCCGCAGCGATTACCGTCACGGTCTTCAAAGTGCCGGGTGAAACCAATACCGATGACCTCTCGCCCGCGCCCCACGCCACCACGCGCCCCGATATCCCGCTCCATGCCACGGTCATGCTCGAAACCCGACAGGCTGGCAGTCTGCAAACCATTGCTGATCTCAAGCAGCTCGGTCATCCGGTTGCCTATGTGGGGGATGTTGTCGGGACTGGCTCCTCGCGCAAGTCGGCCATTAACTCGGTGCTCTGGCATATTGGCGATGATATTCCGCATGTGCCCAACAAGCGAACCGGCGGCTACATCTTGGGCGGCAAAATTGCGCCAATTTTCTTCAACACCGCCGAAGATTCTGGGGCGCTGCCGATTGAATGCGATGTCTCTAGCCTGGAAACTGGCGATGTGATTACGATCTATCCCTACAGAGGCGAAATTATCGGCGCTGACGGCAAGCTGCTCTCTAGCTTCACGCTCAAACCCGATACGATTTTGGACGAAGTGCGAGCCGGAGGCCGGATTCCGCTGCTGATTGGCCGCACCCTCACTGACAAAACGCGGATTGCGCTGAGCCTTGCGCCTAGCAGCCTGTTTGTGCGCCCCAGTCTGCCCGCCGATACGGGCAAAGGCTTCACGCTCTCTCAAAAAATGGTGGGCAAAGCCTGCGGCCTCGCAGGGGTTCGTCCCGGCACCGCCTGCGAGCCGATTATGACTACCGTGGGGTCTCAGGATACCACTGGCCCCATGACCCGCGACGAGCTGACCGAGCTGGCTTGCCTCGGTTTCAGCGCCGATCTAGTAATGCAGAGCTTTTGCCATACTGCGGCCTACCCGAAGCCGGTTGATATCAAAACGCACAGCACCCTGCCCGACTTCATCACCTCGCGCGGGGGCGTTTCGCTGCGTCCGGGGGATGGGATTATTCACTCCTGGCTGAACCGGATGCTGCTGCCCGACACGGTGGGCACTGGCGGCGACTCGCATACGCGCTTCCCGCTGGGGATTTCGTTCCCGGCAGGTTCGGGGTTGGTGGCCTTTGCAGCGGCGCTGGGAGCCATGCCTTTAGATATGCCAGAGTCGGTGCTGGTGCGGTTCAAGGGCAAGCTGCAACCCGGCGTGACGCTGCGGGATATTGTCAACGCGATTCCCTATGTGGCGATTCAGCGCGGCCTGCTGACCGTGGAGAAGCAGAACAAGCAAAACGTATTTTCAGGCCGGATCATGGAAATGGAGGGTCTGCCGGATCTGAAGCTGGAACAGGCATTTGAACTCACGGATGCCACAGCAGAGCGCTCCTGTGCAGGCTCCACGATTGATCTGAGCGTGGAAACCGTCTCGGAATACTTGCGCTCCAATATTGCTCTTTTGAAGAACATGGCGGCGCGCGGCTACGGCGATGCGCGGACGATCCTGCGGCGGGTGGCCAAAATGGAGCAGTGGCTCGTTAACCCAGTCCTGATGAAGGCGGACGCGGATGCTGAATATGCTGAGGTGATTGAGGTTGATCTCGATCAAATCACCGAGCCAATTGTCGCTGCCCCTAATGATCCGGATAATATCAAGCTGATGTCTGACTGCGCAGGCGATCCGGTGCATGAGGTGTTTATCGGCTCCTGTATGACCAACATTGGCCATTATCGGGCGGCGGCCAAGATCCTGGAGGGTGTCGGCCAAGTGCAGGGGCGACTCTGGATTTGCCCGCCGACCCGCATGGACGAAAAGCAGCTGCGCGAGGAGGGGATGTACAGCATTTTTGATGCAGCCGGAGCGCGTACCGAAATGCCGGGCTGCTCACTCTGCATGGGCAATCAGGCTCGCGTGGACGACGGCGTGACGGTGTTTTCCACTTCTACCCGCAACTTCAACAACCGCATGGGCAAGGGCGCTCAGGTTTACCTCGGCTCGGCGGAGCTGGCGGCGGTTTGTGCACTGCTGGGCAAAATCCCGACGCTAGCTGAATATATGGAGATTGTCCAGAAGAAGGTAGATCCGTTTGCGGCTGACCTCTATCGCTACCTCAACTTCGATCAGATCGCGGGCTTTGAGGATGAAGGCCGCGTGATTCCGCTGGAAGAACTGCCCCGCATTGAAGATATTTTGGGAATGCCTGCGGCGGCTGGCCGCTAGCAAATGGCCAAGCTTTAGCTGAGCTGAAAGAGGGTGGGCATCATGTCCCCCTTTTTTTAAGGCTTTAGAGTTTGGTTTTTAGAGTTTGGGAAGATTATGGCTGAGAGTTCAGCCGCCAAACATTAGCGTTATGTTTCAGACTGCGCCTGATCTAGCCAAATTTCGATAAATTGAATTTCCTAGCGTTTCGTCATATCGCGTCTCGGTGTCACATTTACCGCTTGAGTTCTAAGAGTCATGACAAAAGCACTGTATATGCTGGCTGAGTTCAGCGACCGAGACTTTGACTGGCTGTTGAACGCAGGCAAGCGCAAGACGGCGGCGGCAGAGAGTATTTTGATCAAGCAGGGCGAACCGACGGATGCGCTCTATCTGGTGCTGGCTGGACTGCTGGTGGTGACAGCAAGTGTTGATAGCCAGATTGCAAGCGAGGAAATTGCTCGACTTGGCCCCGGCGAAATTGCGGGGGAAATGTCCTTTGTCGATGCCCGTCCGCCTTCTGCCACCGTCAAAGCTGCCGAAGACTCGCTGATTTGGGTGATTCCGCGCAGCAAGCTCGCCGCCAAACTGCTGCAAGATGCCGAGTTTGCCAGCCACTTTTATCAGGCGACTGCGGTTTTTCTCTCCGACCGTCTCCGCACCGCCCTCTCCCAGCTCGGCTATGCCAAAGCCCAGTTTGCGGAAATTGAGCCAGAGGTCGATCCCCAAATCGCCGACAATTTAGATCTAGCGAAGGCCAGACTCAACTGGCTGCTGAACCAGCTCCGAGATACACCATGAACTTTTCGACCGCCAGCCAGCGCTTCTACGCGGAAATTCATCAGCCTCAAATCAACCTGGCTAGAGCCGCGCTCTATCTTGCGCAAGCCGAATACCCGCAGCTCCAGGTCGAAGTCTATTTAGAACAACTCGACTCGATGGCGGCAGAAGTCGCAACCCGCCTGCCTGCAGCGGCCTATCCGCTCAGAATCATCCAGGCGCTAAACCAGTATTTGTTTAAGGATCTCGGCTTTCACGGCAACAGCGGCCAGTATTACGACCCGCGCAACAGCTACCTCAATAGCGTCCTCGACCGCCGCATGGGTATCCCGATCACGCTGTCGCTGGTCTACCTGGAGATTGCTCAGCGGATTGGCTTTCCGATGGTGGGGATAAATATGCCGGGACATTTTTTGATTCGACCGCTAGTTGCAGAGATGCAGCTGTTTGTCGATCCGTTTCATCAGGGCGAGGTGCTGTTTGTCGAAGACTGCGAGGAGCGACTCGGCCAGATTTTTGGGCGGCCAGTGACGTTTCGGCCTGAGTTTGCAGCGGCAGTCAGCCCCCAGCAGTTTCTAGCGCGAATGCTGGGCAACCTCAAGCAGATCTACACCTCGCAAAACGAGCCAGCCAGAGCCATTGCCGTGATCGACCGACTGCTGCTGCTGTTCCCGGATTCGCTGCCCGACCAACGCGATCGCGGCCTGATGCACTACAGACTAGGGCAATGGACGAGTGCCCGACGCGATCTCAAGCAATATCTTACCCAGGCTCCATCAGCCAGAGATGCAGACTCCATTCGGACGCTGCTCCAGCGCTTGCAGAATGCTGAGGCAGAGTGAGTCAATTTTTAGGCTCCTACATATAGCGCAATAATTAAAAATCAGGCTATAAAGGCACTAGATGTAACTATCCTCCTCGCCCTGATTTCTGCACTATGACTCTAGATCTGCTCAAAGCCGTGCCAAAGCCTGTCTTGGTGCCGTTTGCCAAAGCTGCCGGGTTAAAGCCGCTGCCTGATCAACATCTTGACCAGCATCTCGATCAGCCTCGCCATCGAGCAACTGCCAAGAAACAGGCTCCAGACTTCAGCCAGCTAGTAGTGCGATGGCACGGACAGCCGCTGAACGCTCAGGTGTCTCCCTCGCGGCATTCAGCAGACTATCTAGTGGCCATGCATGATCTCGTACGTCAGATTGCCAAAATTCAGGTGGCTGAGGGAGCGAAGGAAACCGCTCCAGCTTTGAGCGAAGCTGCCGCCGACGTTTTGCTGAAGCAGGCTGACTGGCGAGCCGCAGCTGCTGAGCCTGCTTCAGAACTGCTCACAGAGCCGCAAACCGCAGAGTGGAAGTCGCTGACTTCATGGCTGTTCTGGCAGATGGCTCAAAGCAGCCATGAAGCCTTGCAGCTGATCGAAGGCAGGCTGGCTCAGGTTTCAGCAGCAGGGCAGTGGCAGTCTGGAATGCTGCGGCTGGTGGTTTTGCTGGATCTCGAAGGCGCTGAGCAGTCCAGACAAACCGTCGATCTGGTCATGGCGCAACCTGCTTCAGAGCTGCTACCTGCGTCTTGGCTCTTACAAATTAGCAGTTTGCTGGGGCAACAGCCGATGTCAGTGGCGGCTTATCTTCAGCAGTTAATGCGCCAGTTTGTGATCACGGCTCCCAGGCTGCGTCAGTTTTTTGGAGGCGATGCGGCAAGCTGGCTGATACCGGGGCAAAGCTGGCAGACGGGCAGGCTGAAGCTACGGCTGGGTTTGGCTTTTAGCCCAGATCAAAGCCCAGATCAAACTCCAGATCAAAAAGAGGCTCAACTTCCAGCGCCGCCGCTCGTCACATTTACGCAGCCGAGCTGGCTGGAGCAGCATATGTCGGTGGCCGTAGCGCAGCAGCTCACGCAGATTTTGCTACAAATGCCGCCCGTGGCCGAAACGCCCGCAGCCGTGATCAAACGCGCCGAAACTGCGATTCACGAGCTGCAAAATTCGGTAACGCTGGCCAGCCGCACTTTTGCTCAGCAGGCTGTGACGCTAGACGAGCTGGCGTTTCGGCTGCTTTGGGGCATCAACCGCACGGCCTACGAAGTCATGCAGCTCACCAGTGGTCTGCCCGTCCGACTGCTGCAACCTCAGCAGCCCTGGGCAAGCGGCTCCCTGCGGCTGGCTATCTATCTAGAAGTGAGAACCCCGCAGCAGCAGTGGCAGTTTGATCTGGCGCGACGCACAGAGTTCAAATCGCCCAAGCCGCCTGTCCCCGACGCGCTCGTCCAGTCTTATGAGCAGTCTTGGTGCTGGGAGCCTGTTGAATTGAGCCGCCTAGAGGCCGAGTTTTGGCAGCAGGTCGAGCAGCTCGCGCCCGAAATTTCCCTGCTGCGAACCAGTACAGAAGTGAATATTGCAGCCGGCGAAATGCCGGGACTCGGCGTGGTGCAGCTTAAGGCAAGCTTTGAGTTTAGCTAGAAGTCACTCAGCAGGGGCACTCACCGAAAAAGAATTGCCGCAGCCGCAGCTGCTGATGGCGTTGGGGTTGTGAAAGCGAAAGCCGCCGCCCATCAGGTCTTCTGAGTAGTCCAGCTTCAGGCCATCGAGCTGAGACCAGCTCTGAGCCGCGACCGCAATTTGGATCCCCTGGCAGTCGAGCAGATGATCCCCCTCCTGCGGCTGATCGCTGAGAGACAAACTGTAGTACCAGTCGGCGCATCCCCCGCTCAGTGCTGCCAGCCGAAACAATGCTCCTGGATTCGCATTTTTTGCTTTGGCTCGTTGAATTTCGCTGGCTGCCGCCTGAGTAATGTGAATCATGGCTAGAGGTGATCTGTGAGGCTAGTCTCTCATTTTCTCATGCCGAGGTGCTAATCTAGCCTGCAAAAACGGGGCAGGCATTCCACCCACCCCGCGCCAAGACTTTAGGCTTCTTTAGATCCATTGAGTTTAGATCCATCGAGCTGGCCGCATCAGGAGCTTAGCCCCGCGCGTAGTCATCCTGGAACCGAATAATATCGTCTTCGCCCAAGTACTCGCCGTTTTGGACTTCAATTAACACTAGCGGGATGACGCCGGGGTTTTCCAGGCGGTGCTTAGTGCAGGCTGGGACATAGGTAGACTGATTGCAGAACAGCAGCTTTGTCTCTTCACCACATTCGACTTTGGCGGTGCCGGATACCACAATCCAGTGTTCACTGCGGTGGTGGTGCATTTGTAGGCTGAGACGATGGTTGGGTTTGACCTCAATCCGCTTAATCTTGTAGCCTTGGCCTTCTTCAAGAATCGTGAACGAGCCCCAAGGGCGCAGTTCGGTGGCGGCAACGCCTTTTGGCATGGTGGGACTGGTGAGTGAAAGCGCAGTCGGCGCTACTTTTTCCTTCGCTTGAGCCACGGTACTTTCTCCTTAAAAATGCTTGACTGAGGGGTAAGATGCGGTCGCAATGGTCATAAAATCTTTGGGTTGCAGCTTGAGCTAGGACAACCGAAGACCACCATACCAAAATGTTCCCGGTTTCTGAAGGCCGCAACCCAGGGCTTCACGCGATTTACATCGAGTCTTTACAAGCATCCTGCTGGTATCAAGGTTGGATAAATACGCCAATGCCGTTGCTGACTGAGGCGGTGCTGCTGGGAGTGCGGTTCAGGATCTGCCCACCCAGATAGAGCGTAGTTGAGCTGCCGCCATCCAGGTTAAGTGCATCCACAGCCCCAATCTGCTGCATCACCCCAGCTACTTCGGAGAGCGTCGGGCCAGCGCCGTTGACTCGGTTATGCACCGTCAGCAGCAGCAGCTTGCCTTGAGCAGTTGTGGCAATGACGCTGCGTGGTGCCGCCTCCTGCATGAAATTGGCCGAAAACTGCTCGGAGGGCGCATCCAGAACCATCTGGCGATTTTTAATCAGCAGCGGCCCTGCGCCCATCACCTGAGCAAATTGGTTGAACTCATCGGGCAGCGTCTCGGCGGTCACTTCAAGCTGGGTGCCGACGGCTAGCAGCTTTGGCGCATCAGCATCAGCTCTGACCACCAGCAAATAGCCGTCGCTGGGAATAGCGGTTGCCTGTCCGGCTTTGGCCACCTGCTTTTGGCTCACAACCTGGCTGTTCTGCACCGTTACCAGCGTTTCGTTGTCGATGATGCTGCTGTAGCTGCTGCCCCAGTCAGGCGTATAGCGCGCTACGCCAGCCCCGACGTAGCCGCTGTTGGTAGACTGCATCAGCCGCTTTTGGCTGCCCACAGTCAGTGTCTCTTGCAGCTTCAAACGCCCGACCGTGACTTCACCGCTGTCATTCCAGCCCAGCGCCCCACGATTCAAAATCGGGCCAGAGATCCAGCGTTCGCCGCTGCGAATTGCTCCTAGCGGCAGGCGATTGTTACGGTTGAAAAAGCCGCCGTTGATAGCCGCAATTCCCTGAGCGCGCTGTGCTGTGGCCGATAGGGGAGCCGTGCCGACGTTGTTGGTGCCGCTGAGCATCGGTCGCAGCGACAGCCCCGACTGACGCGGATCGATTTCTAGCCCCACCACCGGAAAGCGGCTATTCCCCAAATTCACCCACTGCTGCTGCCAGCGCAGACCGGGCGCCCAGAGAATATCGCGCTCTGGCATCGCATCAGGCCGCAGGTCGATCACGATGCGGTTGGGATTGCTCAGCGTCCAGACGCGAGGTCGCAGACCACCTGCATAGGAGAGCCGCAGCAGCGTGCGCTTGCCGCTGGCTTCGAGCTTGAAGCCCGTCAGGTTCTGACCCGTCTGAAGCCTGCCGAGCGTTTTAGGATCGCTCTGGGCATCAATCGCCAGCACTGACTCGCCTTGATTTTCACTGAGCTGCCAGGGCGTCGCCCGGTCTAGATTCACCACCAGCCGATCGCCCCAAGCCTGAGCGCCCTGCTGCAAGCCCGTGATCTGGGCGGCAGGAGTCGAGATTTGGAGCTCTGCGCCGCGTAGCTCCACTTGCCAGCCAAACTGCTGTTGAAGGCTCGCTAGATCTAGATAGCGATACTGCTTAGTCAGCCAGCTGTTGAGCTTGAGCGAGTCGGAGAACCAGGAAACGGGCTGCTGCTGAGGACTGTTGCTGTCGAGCAATTCCAGTCCCAGTTCGCTGACTAAACCCGCATCCGCAATGCCCAGAAGCTGCTGCTGCTGGCTCCAAGGCATCGAGACACGACGGCCATTCAGCACGACCTGATTACCATGGCGCGTAATCTGGACGGGCAGCGAGGCTTGGGCAATCGTCGGCACCCAGGCAGGGCTACGCGCCGCTAGCGGCACAAAGCGCTCAAACGGTTCAGCAACTCCCTGCTGCTTCTGATTGAACGACAGCGACAGCGCTACGACTAGCAGCGGAGAAATCAGCACCAGCCGGAATCGCTTCAGCCAAGACTGTTGGGGTAAATAGGTCATCTGAGCACGACGATATCGCGATCGCCGCCGCCGGCGGGTTTTAGCTCTAACCACGGGTTTTAAGTGTGAAATGCTGGAGTGTGAAGAGGGATGCGTAGCTAATGTTCGAGGGGGGCGAGCGCTGCTCCGGATCAACAGCTCATCTTTAACGAATTTTGAAACGAATTTTGATCTGAGGCATCATGACGCGCTATTCAGTACTCTACAGCCTAATTCATGTATTTTTTGCATCCGGCAAGTCGCCCAAAATGGTCACTGTAATCACTTTGTTTGGGAAATTGGTTTCATAATCTTAAACAGGCAGCTTGATTACCTTCAAGAACCGCTATGTCACTCTAAAGCCCGACTGCCAACGCGACTGTCTTCTGATTGTCTCACTAGGGATTGTCAAGAGAGCCCGGTTTTAATAATATTTTTACTCTGCTGCTTTGCAGAATCTGCTGTACCTCTGAGCCTAATAATGCCTGAGCCTGAGCCTGCTGAAGAGTTCGAGCAAAGCGGAGGACAAAAGCGATTCGATACAATTTAAGTGCTGACCCATTAAGTGCTGACCCAGCCAAACTCTGTGAGGTCTAACTCTGTGAGGTTTAACTCTGTGAGGTTTAACTCTGTAAGGTTTAGTGAAGCAGGCTTAATGAAGATTTTGCAGAATCGCTGGGGGCTGTCTCGGCATGTTTGAGGGAAGTTTTGGGGCGAATGGGCGCTAAGTTTAATCATTTTGTGGGAGCAATGCAAGCGTGAGTCAAGATCAGTGGGAGAGTCGGGAACAGAATCGGGCGGGTTATGCGGGGCAGCCTTGGCTGGTTGAGGAACGCGATGCTTGCGGCGTGGGGTTTATTGCCGATCAGTATGGGCGAGCCAGCCATGATCTAATTGCGAAGGCGCTAACTGCCGTCACCTGCATGGAGCATCGGGGCGGATGCAGTGCCGATCAAGATTCGGGCGATGGGGCGGGCTTGATGACTGCAATTCCCTGGAAGCTCTTTGTCGGCTGGATGGCCGAATCAGGCATTAGCGCTCCGTCGGTTGAGCAGATTGGCGTGGCGATGATCTTTTTGCCGCAGGCCGAGGAGATCGCTCAGCAGGCGCGACAAGTCACCGAGCAAATGGTGGCCGAAGCTGGGCTGAAGCTGCTGGGCTGGCGCAAAGTGCCAATCAAGCCAGAAACCTTGGGCTTGCAGGCACGCGAAAACCAGCCGCAGATTGAGCAAATTTTGGTGCAGTCCGATCTACAGGGCGAGGCGCTGGAGCGGCAGCTCTATCTGACTCGCAAGCGGATTCAGCATTCACCGCCTGACTGTGCTGAGCATCGGCTGGCCTGGAAAGATTTTTACGTCTGCTCGTTCTCCCATCGCACCATTGTCTATAAGGGCATGGTGCGCTCTGAGGTGCTAGGCCGCTTCTATGCCGACTTAACCAACCCCGCCTATGAAAGCGCCTTTGCCATTTACCATCGCCGCTTTAGCACCAACACCATGCCGAAGTGGCCGCTGGCTCAGCCGATGCGGTTTTTGGGTCACAACGGCGAAATCAATACGCTGCTGGGCAACATCAACTGGATGACGGCGCGGGAAGCCGATTTGGAGCATGAGCATTGGGGCGAATCGCTCGCCTACATCAAGCCAATCGTCGATCCAGAGCGCAGCGACTCGGCCAACCTGGACAACGTGATGGAGCTGCTGGTGCATTCTGGCCGTAGCCCAATTGAGGCCGCGATGATCATGGTGCCCGAAGCCTACAACAACCAGCCTGATTTGGCCAACCACCCCGAAATTGTTGACTTCTACGAATACTACAGCGGCATCCAGGAACCCTGGGACGGGCCAGCCCTGCTTTCGTTTAGTGACGGCAAAATTGTCGCTGCCGCCCTCGATCGCAATGGCCTACGGCCAGCGCGCTACAGCATCACCAAAGATGGCTTTGTAGTTGTCGCCTCTGAAGCAGGCGTGGTGGATCTGCCAGAAGCAGAGATCGTTGAAAAAGGGCGACTTGGCCCCGGACAGTCAATTGCAGTAGATCTGGTCAACCACGAGATCTTGCGAAATTGGGAGATCAAGCAGCGCGTGGCTAGCCAGCATCCCTACGGCGAATGGCTGAAGGCACGTCAGGTGCTTGCTCCACAGGAATTTCCAGGTGAACGGCAGCTTGAGTCTAGCCTGCTGCTCCAGCAGCAAACCGCCTTCGGCTACACCACCGAAGATGTGGAAATGATCATTGAGGACATGGCGGCGCAGGGCAAGGAACCCACGTTTTGTATGGGCGACGATGTGCCATTGGCCGTACTCTCCAGCAAACCGCGCCTGCTCTATGACTACTTCAAGCAGCGGTTCGCTCAGGTGACGAATCCAGCCATTGACCCGCTGCGTGAAAGTCTGGTGATGTCGCTCGCCTCACAGCTAGGCGAGCGGGGCAACCTGCTAGAAGCCAAGCCGGAGCACGCCCATTTACTCAAGCTAGAGTCACCCATCCTCAACGACGGTGAGCTAGAGCAGATCCGGCGCTCTGAGTTTGCGACTGCCAATCTCTCGACGCTGTTTAGCTTAGCCGACGGGCCAGAGGGCTTGCAGCAGGCCGTGCAGCAGCTCTGTCAAGAGGCCACTGCCGCTGTGCGTGACGGCAAGAAAGTGTTGATCCTGAGCGACCGGATCACTCTGGACGGCGAAGCCGCTCAGCTCAGCGAAGATCTGACCTACATTCCGCCGATGCTGGCGGTGGGTGCGGTTCATCATCACCTGATCCGGCAGGGTTTGCGGATGAAGGCATCGCTAGTCGTGGACACGGCCCAATGCTGGAGTACGCACCACTTTGCCTGCTTAGTAGGCTACGGAGCCAGCGCTGTCTGCCCTTACTTGGCCTGGGAAACCGTTCGCCACTGGTGGTTTAGCGCGAAGACGCAAAAGCTGATGGAAACGGGCAAAATTAGCCCGGTTAGCCTCACTGGGGCGCAGTACAACTACCGTAAGGCAGTCGAGGGCGGCCTGCTGAAGATTCTCTCAAAAATGGGAATCTCGCTGTTTTCCAGCTACCAGGCCTCGCAGATTTTTGAGGCGATTGGCATCGGGGCAGAACTGCTGCATCTGGGCTTTAAGGGAACCGCCTCGCGCTTGGGTGGCCTCAGCGTGGCAGAGCTAGCGCAGGAAATTATCAACCTGCACAGCCGCGCCTTCCCAGAGCTGAACTTGAAAAAGCTGGAAAACTTTGGCTTCTTCAACTACAAGCCGGGTGGCGAATACCACATGAACAGCCCGGAAATGTCGAAATATCTGCATAAAGCCGTCGCGACTAAGAGTGCGGATCACTATGAGCTGTACAAGCAAACGCTAGAAAATCGTCCGGTCACCGCACTGCGCGATTTGCTCGATATGCAGGGCGACCGACCTGCGATGCCGATCGAGCAGGTAGAACCCGTAGAAGAAATCGTCAAGCGCTTCTGCACGGGGGCCATGTCGCTGGGGTCGCTGTCGCGGGAGGCGCATGAAACGCTGGCGGTGGCGATGAACCGCTTGGGCGGCAAGTCCAACTGCGGCGAGGGCGGCGAAGATCCGACGCGCTTCCATCCGCTCAACGACGTAGACGAAACCGGACGATCGGCTCTGTTTCCGCACCTGAAGGAACTCCGCAATGGTGATACGGTCAACTCAGCCATCAAGCAGGTTGCCTCCGGGCGATTCGGCGTGACGCCGCAGTATCTAATGAGCGGCAGGCAGCTCGAAATCAAGGTGGCGCAGGGTGCAAAACCGGGTGAAGGCGGTCAGCTTCCCGGCAAGAAAGTTAGCCCCTATATCGCCATGCTGCGTCGCTCCAAACCGGGCGTGACGCTGATTTCGCCGCCACCACACCACGACATCTACTCGATTGAAGATCTGGCGCAGTTGATCTTTGACCTGCACCAAATTAATCCGGTTGCCCAAGTCTCGGTGAAGCTGGTGGCAGAAATCGGAATTGGTACCGTGGCGGCTGGGGTGGCCAAAGCCAATGCTGACATTATCCAAATCTCTGGTCACGACGGCGGCACGGGCGCTTCACCACTCAGCTCCATCAAACATGCAGGCGTGCCCTGGGAGCTAGGCTTAACCGAGGTCCACAGCGTCCTGATGCAGAATAAGCTGCGCGACCGGGTGCTGCTGCGGGCAGATGGCGGTATGAAGACAGGCTGGGATGTGGTGATGGCAGCGCTAATGGGCGCAGAAGAATACGGCTTCGGCTCGGTGGCGATGATCTCCGAAGGTTGCATCATGGCGCGGGTCTGCCATACCAACAACTGTCCGGTTGGGGTGGCCACTCAGCAGGAAAAACTGCGGCAGCGCTTCTCTGGGACACCAGAGCATGTGGTAAATTTCTTCTACTTTGTCGCAGAAGAAGTGCGTTCGCTGCTGGCTAGACTGGGCTATGCTTCGCTCAAGGATCTGATCGGTCGCGCCGACCTGCTGAAAGTTCGCGCGGGCGTGGAGATTGCCAAAACTCAGGCGCTCAACCTGGACTGCCTAACGCAGCTCCCCGACAGCCGCACCGACAGAAGCTGGCTGGAGCATGGGGCATCCTCCCACAGCAACGGCGCAGTCCTCGACGACGAAATCCTGGCGGATGCCGAAATCTTGGCTGCGATTCAGGAGCAGGGCACAGTCAGCAAAACCTATAAGGTGGTCAATACCGACCGCTCGGTGGGGGCGCGGGTTTCGGGAGTGATTGCCAAGCAATATGGCGATCAGGGCTTTAGTGGCCAAATCAACCTCAGCTTCCAGGGCAGCGTCGGGCAGAGCTTTGGGGCGTTTGCGCTTTCTGGCCTCAGCTTGAGTCTAGAGGGTGAAGCCAACGACTACGTGGGCAAAGGCATGAACGGCGGCGAAATTATCATCAAGCCGTTCGCCAACAGCACCTACGATCCAGCCGAAAATGTGATCGTAGGCAACACCTGCCTCTACGGGGCAACGGGCGGCACGCTCTACGCCAACGGTCAGGCCGGAGAGCGGTTTGCGGTGCGAAACTCGCTGGGTAAAGCCGTGATTGAAGGCACGGGCGACCACTGCTGCGAATATATGACGGGCGGTGTAATCGTGGTGCTGGGTCACGCGGGTCGCAACGTCGGCGCAGGCATGACGGGTGGCTTGGCCTACTTCTATGACGCAGACGGTAGCTTCCCCACCAAGGTCAACCCAGAAATCGTCAAGGTGCAGCGAGTTGTCACTCCAGCGGGCGAAGAGCAGCTCAAAGCGCTGATTGAGGCGCATCTAGATCGCACGGGCAGCCCTAAAGCTCAGCAAATTCTCGATCGCTGGTCAGAGTCGCTACCCCGATTCTGGCAGGTAGTGCCGCCTTCTGAGGCTGACAGCCCGGAGGCCAGCGCTAGCATCGATAAGGTTTTAATTCCGGCTCAGTAGAGTTTGGCCAGTAGAGTTTGGCAAAGTTCGGACGGGTTTCGTTGACTCCTAAGTAATCAGGATGGGCTAAGGCTCATCCTTTTTTTTGCTATTTGTTTTTTGATGCTTGAGCTGCGCTACTTAATCATCGCCACCGGATAGTCTGGATGGGCTGGATTTGGAATGAGCCGCTGATTTTTGCAGTCGGGCAACAGATCCAGCAGTTCCAAAACGACCTGACCCATCAAAACTTCAGTGCCAACGACGAGGGCTTCAACCGAAGTCTGTCGACCTTCACATTCGACAATAACGGCTTCTGTAACTCCAACTTCCTCCTGATATCCGTTGGCATATTGAGCAATTTGTCGCCCTCGAATTCGCAGGCCGAGCTGCGCGACAATCAACGGCGGAATCACTAGCGTTAGCGCTCCTGTATCCACTAGCCCCTAGCCTCGCACTGTCTCAGCAGATGCGGCGCTAGCAGGCCACGGCTCACCAGAGATTCATCAATGGCGTTAATCAGCTTTGTGTTGACTCGAACGGCTCCCACAGTTTTTTTGTCCACACAGTTAGCTCCTATTCTGACTCAGGCAAAATTTGACCTGCGTCTGAGTCCAGGCATAGAAATCAGTTTCGTAGAGCGAGAGATTTATATTGATATCCATCTCTAAATCTCACTCCAAATCTGAAAGTGCTCGCCTCTAGCCTCGCTCGCTCAGCAAGCTCAGCTGCACATACCGATCGTCTAGCTGGCCTGTCTTGCGGCGCGATTTGGGCTGCCGTGCTGGTTGACGTGCTGACTGATGCGGCCTGATGTCAAGATGTGCCACAAACCAGGTTCGCAGCAATGCCGCCTGTTCTAGATCAAGCGCCTCTAAATCGAGTGCTGCCGGGAACAGCTCGGCATCTGGCAACTCTGCCCAGCCAGTCGGGCTGCTGAAGCGAGCACTGCCAAACGGGACGAGTGACTTAGGCAGGCGCGCCAGATGCGGCAGAATATTCTCCTGAATCCGAAACACCTGCCGCTGGGCTTCCAGCTGCTTCACCCGCTCCTGCCTTGCCTGCTTGTAGTCGAGAATTGGGGCGGGGTAGTTTTTGAGCCGAGGCGGTGCGCCCAAGCGCGAGGGCGGCAGATGGGCTAGCTCCGGTAGCCAGCGCTTAATAAAGGCGCCGTTTGGATCGCAGCGATCGACCGCCACCTGTTCAGGGTTGTAGATTCGCGTCCAGCTTTTGTCAACGCAGTGTGTCACGCCTGCCTGCATTGCCCACTGGTAGTGATCAATCGGACAGTCGCCGTCAATCAAATGCCGCATGAAGTGCAGCGCCCCAAACCGCCAGTCCATACCCAGCAGGTTGCTGAGGAAACTAGCGTAGATTGCCCGCGAGCGGAAGTTGAGTCCTTTCCAGCCGCCCGTGGCCTGCAAGCAGCGCGCTGCCGCATCAACAATTGGGAAGCCCGTCTGCCCTGCCTGCCAAGCCTGATACAGCGATTCGTCAAAGTTCCAGCCCTGCTCGTCAAACACCGAATAGAGCGAGCGCAGCTCCAACTGTGGCAGATAGCGAAACCGCTGGGCAAAGCCGCTGCCCCAGCGCAGCCGCGAAATCAACTGCTTGCGGCTGCGTTCGGCTTTGGGGCTGAGATCCCAGGCTTGGGCAGTCTGTACGACTTCGCGGGTGGAAATTGCACCAAACTTCAGGTGGGGACTGATGCCAGTTGTGGCCTCTGCGCCAGGGTAAGACAGCTCCCAGTAGTAGCGATCGACTTTTTGCTCGAAGAAGTCAGCCAGCAGTTGGCGAGCGGCGGCTGTGCCCGCAGGCGGAATCGGCTTAGCGTCGGCCACCAAACCCAGCTCGGCTAGCGAGGGAATCGGATCGCTGGGGAGTTCTAGCGGTACTTCGATGCGGCTAGGAGTGGGCACAAGCGCCTGCCGCATCTGGGCATTCCAGAAACTGCGGTAGCGCGGATAGACCATCAGCTCTGCCGTGCCGCCCGTCGGCTCAAACCAGCGCAGCTTCATCGACTGATCGGCCAAAGCCCGACTCACTCGCGCATCTCGCAGTCGGCCATAGAGCCGCTCGTAGTCGAGATAGGCATAGACACCTTCAGCCTGAGTTTCGCGGACTAGCTCTGGCAACAGCTGCACCGGATCGCCAGCGCGAAGGATTAACCTGCCGCCCCGTTCGCGCAATTCTTGATCCAAGCTGCGCAGACAGTCGAGCATGAACGTCACGCGAGCTGTCGCCGTTTCGGGATGGTGCAGCAGCGCTCGATCCAGAATAAACACCGGAATCACTGCGCCCCGCATTGCCGCCCGGTCAAGCGGCGCGTGATCGGAAATGCGTAAATCTCGCCGAAACCAGACAATCGTGCTCATGCCGCTCGATGCAGTTATGCCTGCACCAGCACTCGATCAGCCTGCGTCAAGCTATTGGCTGACTCGCTTGTGCAGTAGACCTCGCAGGAGTTGTTCGGGCTTTCGATCAGCTTGATCTTATGAAGCTGCGCTCCAATCTCGCGGATTGGCTGTTGCAGCAGGTCGCGGATATGCACAGCGATGTTTTCGGCAGTCGGCACAACCTCGGCAAAGTAGGGGAGATCTTTGTTGAGGAAGCTGTGATCCATGGGTTCAACCACCCATTTATCTACGGCTTTTTGGAAGGCCACCAAGTCAGCGATCATGCCGGTGCGTGGGTCAATTTCACCCTTGATCGTCACGTCCAGGTGATAGTTATGGCCATGCCCATGCTCGCGGGCGCATTTGCCATAGATCTCGGAATTCTGCTCAAACGACAGGTCGGGGCGAGCCAGTCGATGCGCGGCGCTAAAGTGTGTGCTGATAGTCAGATAAGCTTCCATGCCATTTCCCTCGTAGTCGGCCCAAAGTTCTGGATGTTCAAAAAGCTGAATATTTACCAGCGGCAGGTGCGGCGACAACCGCTGCCAGATCACCCGCGCCATATTTTCGGTGGTGGGAAGCGTCTGGCGAAACTCGTCCCAAGCTTCGTTGAGATAGGAGAAATCCAGCTGGCTCGTCACCTCTTGCTTGATCACCTGCTTCACGTCTGACAGGTTGAGCACCATGCCGTATTCATCTAGCTCACCCGCCATTGCCACATACAGCACGTAGTTGTGCCCGTGACCGGGAGAGCGCGTACAGAGACCAAACTGCGCCAAGTTATCGGCGGCGCTCAGCTCCGGCAACCAGTATCGATGACTCGCCGAGAACTGCGCCCGACGGTTGATAATGCACTTCATAGAAACACTAAAATGCTGTTTGTTAAGTTCCGTGAATCTCTAGCATAGCAGCCAGACTAGCTCACAGGGCTGTTAAATCCCATCCCTGCAACGCCACCATCATCAGCAGAAACAGCGCTTCTGTCCATTCCACCACCGCGCCGTAGGTATCGCCCGTATGTCCGCCGAACTGAGCGCCAAACCAGGCCGCAATTCCGTAGGCAATCGGAGCGCCAATCAGTCCCCAGGCTGGTTGCTGCAACCCCAACGGCAAGGCGCTCAGCCCCAGCAGCAGCAGCAGCGACGGCAGCGTCTGCCAAAGCTGAGGGATTGCCGCCTTGTGAAATGCGCCTTTGCCCATCGGCTTGAGATAGGGATACTGGGCAATCGCCACCTGCTGCCCCCAGCGCCCCCAGCCCGCCGCCAAGCTCAGTCCCAGCCAGCGCCAGTCTGCCAAGTCGCTCAGCGCCGCCGCCTTGAGCAGCAGCAGCAGCGCCCCCGACATCACGCCAAATGCGCCCACCGTACTTTCGGCCATCACGGTGAGGCGACGGCTCGCATCGGGCACAGCCAGCCCGTCAGCTGCATCTATCGCGCCATCTAGATGTAGCCCACCCGTCACGCCTAGCCAGACTGCCACCAGCACCGCACTGCGCGACAGCACTGGCATTCCTAAACTTGCCAAGCCCCAGTCTAAGCCGCCCAAGCCGCTGCCCAGCAAAATACCAACCAGCGGTGCAAAGCAAGCCACCCGCTCAAACTGAAGTGCCCAACGAGCTGGCACCGGTAGCCGACTGTAAAAGGCAATTGCGGCGAAAAAAGACGTGAAGCCCACCTGATACCTCGGCGATAATAGGGGCTGAAATACTCAGCGGGAAACTACCACTGATTCACAAAAAAAGGTTCAGCGCTCTGGCTGAATTTACAGAACCCAGTTGCAGCAATAATTAAGGGTGAACCCAACCTGATGAAGCGACTGTTTTGAATAAGCTCTCTGATCACCGTGCATAGAGGCCAGATTATACCGCATTCACAACGAACGAAAACTAATTTTCCCAGCTATTTTTCTAGTTATTTTTTTCGGTGATCTGAGCCAAGGGATTCTGGAAATTTCCAGGTTAGTCTAGTGTCTTACAGACCCTCAATTTAGATGCATGGTATTGGTTCTAAACTGGTATTCGTTCTAAACTGGCAAACTTATCCGTCCTCAAGTTTCCTCAATCCTGTGAATTTATAGATTAGCGAGTCGGTCAATCTAGGGTCAGCGTTCCGACCAAGGCATTTTGTCTATGAGCTACGATTATTCGTCAAATGACAGCAAGCTGCCTGCGCCCTGCATTGTAGATGTTGGGACTGTGATCAATAAGCAGGACATGCTGCGAATTCTTTCTGATTTGGGGCGGGTGCGTTACTGCTACAGCCGGATCGAGCCAGCCGCTTTGCTGCCCGAAACCGCTTTGCTGCCCGAAGCAGAGGGTTTTGTACTGGAAGTCTTTTCAGATCCGCAGCGATCAACTCTAGTCGCCAACCATGCCCTCTATATAAACGTATGCAGCTTTGACTATTTAAAGCTTGATCGTCTGCCCGATCAGCAGCCCTGCTTTGATCTGATCCAGGAGCATCAGCGTCTGCGAATTGTACCGCTCTCCAATCCGCTTCAAGAACAGCGCAATCGCAGCTTGAATACTGCCGCCCTCGAAGCCGTCGTGGCTGAGGTGCTGTCGGCCAGCTGGGATATGCGGCTGGATGACGACGAGAACTTTTCGTTTTAAGCTGCCGTTCTAGGGTGAAGGGCTTGCGCGACAGTTTGCTACAGTTTGGAGGATAACCTGCACCCCTTCAGCGCGTGACCTTTTCGTTTCAGACCCAGGCTTGCTGCTCCCAGACTCAGGCCAGAGCCGGAATTTTTACTACCCCGCACGGCCAAATCGAAACCCCGCGCTTCATGCCAGTCGGGACGCTGGCCAACGTCAAAACGCTGACGCCCGACCAGCTTCAAGCGACGGGCGCTCAGATGATTTTGGCCAACACCTATCACCTGCATCTCCAGCCCGGTGAGGCGATTGTGCAGCAGGCGGGCGGACTACACAAGTTTATGCAGTGGTCAGGTCCAATTCTGACCGACTCTGGCGGGTTTCAGGTATTTAGCCTCAGCGAACTGCGCTCGATTACCGATGAAGCCGTTACCTTTCGCTCGCCCAAAGACGGCCAGATGATTCGGCTCACCCCCGAAAAGTCGATCCAGATCCAGAATGCGCTGGGGGCAGATGTGATCATGGCCTTCGACGAATGCCCACCCTATCCTGCCAGCCGCGAAGCCGTCATCGCAGCCACCGACCGCACCTACCGCTGGCTGGAGCGCTGCATCCAGGCGCATCAACGCGCCGATCAGGCTTTGTTTGGCATTGTGCAGGGCGGTGTCTATACGGATCTGCGTCAGCAGGCGGCCAAACAGCTTGCGGAGTTTGACCTACCGGGCTATGCAATTGGCGGAGTCAGCGTTGGAGAGCCAGCCGCTTTGATTGAGGCAATTGTCCAAGCCACAACGCCACTGCTGCCCGTCCACAAACCCCGTTACCTAATGGGCGTTGGCACCTACCGCGAGATGGCGCAGGCAATTGCGGCGGGCATTGACCTGTTTGACTGCGTAATTCCGACGCGCTTAGCGCGACATGGCAGTGCACTGGTGCAGGGCGAACGCTGGAACCTGAAAAACGCCCGCTTCCGGGAAGACTTTGCGCCGCTAGACGCTAGCTGTCCCTGCTATAGCTGCGCCAACTTCAGCCGCGCCTACATCAGTCATTTGCTCAGATCGCAGGAGATATTGGGCTACACGCTGCTGTCGATTCACAACATTACTGAGCTGGTGCGCTTTACCCAGAGCATTCGAGCTGCGATTCTCGAAGACCAGTTTACCGAGCGATTTGCCGCTTGGCTACAGCCCGATCCGACCCGTTCGATATAATTGGGCAGTCCTGAAATTAAACCTAACCCTGCCGCTACCGATGCCCGATGCTGCACCCGATAGTTCACTAGAATCCCTGCAAGCCTCGGTCAAATCTCTAGGCTTGGCGCAAATCCAGCGCCATCTCTTCATCTGCGCCGACCAGACCAACCCCAAATGCTGCGACAAAGTTGCCAGCCTCGAAGCCTGGGACTACCTAAAACAGCGCCTCAAGCAGCTCAAGCTCGATCAACCGACAGCAGAGTGCCCCACCTGCGTTTTTCGCACCAAGGCCAATTGCCTGCGCGTCTGTCAGCAGGGGCCAATCCTCGTAGTCTATCCAGATGGAGTCTGGTATCGTCACGTCACCCCAGCGGTAATCGAGCGAATTATCCAGGAGCATTTGCTTCAAAATCAGGTGGTTGAAGACTATGCGTTTTTGACACATCCGCTGCCGCTGCTGCCAGAATCGGATCCAGGCTGAGCGTCAAGCATGAATCAAGCATTAATTTAGGAGATTCAGTAACCACTACCCGATTGCCGGAAAAGCAATATACAATGTCGCGGTATGTGGAGATGCGTGATTTAAAGCAAAATCTGCGGCTTGTATAGCTGATTGATCTGATTTTCCAGCGCTTTTTTGCTGGTGTTAGAGTCATGTTCTTTAGCCCAAATTTAAGCAGCAAAGCGTCTCAGTATTTTAGACATTATGTAGAATGACTGGATGTGATGACGGGCGGTTTCTGCGATTGACTCTGAATACGGCGAGTAATAAAGCATGAGCAAGGAAACGAGCGTAGGCGAGCACAAGCGGCTATTGCTGATTGATGACGATCCAAATTTAATCTTATTAGTTAAAGACTATCTAGAGTTTCGCGGCTACGAAGTGATAACTGCCGAAAACGGGCAGGAAGCGCTAGATGTCTTGGAGAAAGATATTCCTGACATGATCATTTGCGACGTGATGATGCCGCAGATGGATGGTTATTCGCTGGTCGAAAACGTTCGCAAAAATCCGCGCACGAGCTGGATTCCGGTGCTGTTTCTCTCTGCTAAAGGCCAGAGCCAGGATCGGGTGAAGGGGCTGAACACCGGGGCAGATGTCTATATGGTAAAGCCGTTTGAGCCGGAGGAGCTGGTGGCGCAGGTGGAGTCCTCGCTGAAGCAGGCTTCGCGCTTGATCCAGCGGCAGGACAAAAACAACGAGTCTTCGCCCAAAATCCAGGTGCCGTTTGACGTGGAGCTAACGCCAACCGAGTTGCGGGTAGTGCAGTTTGTGGCGCGCGGTATGGCCAACCGCGAAATTGCCGAGGAGCTAAACGTCAGCCAGCGCACGATTGAAAGCCACGTTAGCAATATGCTGGGCAAAACCGGACTGCATAATCGCACAGAGCTGGCTCGCTGGGCAATCGAAAACAGCATGGCTTAGCGGCGGCTGATGGGCTTTGGCTAATGGGTCTTGGCTAATAGGTTTTGGCTGAGGGAGATGAGCTTGGCGGCAGAGGAATTTGCAAAAAACAGCTTCGGCTGGCAGCTTCAGAAGCTGGGGCAGTGGGCGCAAGAAGGACTAGAGCGGCTGTTTGCGCGCGGCGGCTCCTCGGCTCCTGAGCCGTCTCCGCAGCTGCCAATCTGGCTGTTGGAGGCAATTTTCTGGCTGCTGACGCTGAGTCTGGCGGGCTGGCTAATCTGGCAGCTCTATCAGATTCTCCGACCGTTCTGGGAGAGCCTGCGTTCCCCACGTCTCAGCCGCCCCGAACCGAGCCGCAGCGCCACCAACTGGTTACGACAAGCCCAGCTCGCTCAAGCGCAGGGTGACTATGCTGCTGCCTGTCGAGCCCTCTATTTGGCAGCCCTGCAAAAGCTGAGCGAACAAGACCTGATTGCCCCACAGTCTAGCCGCACCGATGGCGAATATTTAGCGCTGCTGCGTCAGCTGTCTCTGCCGCAGCCCTACCAGATGTTGATCCAAACCCACGAACGCCTCTATTTTGATCGCTTTGCTGCCTCTGCCGAACTCTATGCCGAATGCTGGCAGGCCTACCAAACGTTAGAACCGCAGGCTAAACCCCAGGCTGAACTCCAGGCTCCAGGAACTTCAGCATGAACCTGAACAACCGCTGGCTCTGGTTAGGTAGCTGGGCTGTCGTAGCGCTGCTGCTGCTCACAATCTGGGCCGCACCGCAGTCGAGCCAACTGGCTGGCTCCACCTACAGCCGCGCCCCAGATGGCTACGGAGCCTGGTACGCCGAGGCGCAGAAGCAAAAACTGCCGGTTCAGCGCTGGCAGCGGCCAGTCTCCGATCTCTGGCCAGATCTGGAAACCCCGCAGGAATTTCCCCCCGTCCAGCAGATCGCGGCTCAGAACCTCTTTGAAAAGCCGATCACGCTGCTGCGTGTTGACCCGCGTGGCAGAACCAGCGACATCAACCAGAGCTGGATCGAGCTGGGCAATCGGCTGCTGCTACTGGGCGCAAGACCTGCCGTGACCAAAGCGCCATTTGAGTCGGCGCTGGAGAGTCCGGTGGGAGCCGTCAAACTTGCCACCAGCCGCCGTAAGCAGACCTCTAGCGCGATTCTGGCCGATCAGTTTGGGGCAGCGATCTGGCGCGAAACGCTGGGGCAGGGCGAAATTATCTATGTGGCTACCCCGCACCTGGCCGCAAATGCCTATCAGGACGCACCGGGCAACTTCAAGCTGTTGACGCAGCTCGTCACGAAAGCAGATCAGCCGATCTATATCGACGAGTTTCTGCATGGCTACCGCGACTCCAAGGCTTCCCAAAAAGCTACCGAGAACCTGCCGGAATATTTAGCTAAAACGCCGCTGCTGCTGCTCGCCGTGCAGGCAATCGTACTGGTGCTGCTGTCAATCTGGGGACAGCGACGCATCGGGCGACCACAGCCCTTACCCTTACCCAACCGCAACAACAGTCAGGCTTATATCGATGCAATGGCTGAAGTGCTGCAAAAGGCCAACTCCAGTGACTTTGTGGTGCAGACAATTGGCAGGGCTGAGCAGATGCGCTTGCAGCAGGCGCTGGGGCTTGGCTTGGCTCCGCTCTCCCCGCAGGCTGTGATCGAGGCCTGGGTTCAGCAGGGATATCCGGCCAGCGAGCTGGACTGGCTGAATGCGGTAGCTGCCGACAAGCCGCGTTGGCGCGATCGCGATCTGCGGCAGTGGCTAGCGCAGGTTCAGACGACCCGGCATCGGTTAGAGTAGAGCAGGTTTTGCCCCGGATTGTATTTAGGATTTAGCCCAGGATTTAGCCATCGTGAACGAAGCCCAGATTTTCGCCCAACTCGCCAAAGCGCTCAGCCAGATTGTGGTCGGTCAACCCGGTTTGGTACAGGATCTGCTGGTGGCGCTGCTGGCGGGCGGTCACGTAATTTTGGAGGGCGTTCCGGGCACGGGCAAAACGTTGCTGGTAAAGGCATTGGCGCGGTTGGTACAGGCTGAATTTCGCCGCATCCAGCTCACGCCGGACATTTTGCCTGCCGACATTTTGGGCACGAATATTTTTGACTTCAACAGCCGCAGCTTTACCTTGCAGCGCGGGCCCGTGTTTACCCAAATCTTGCTGGCTGACGAAATCAACCGCACGCCGCCCAAGACTCAAGCCGCCCTCTTGGAGGCAATGGAAGAGCAGCAGGTGACGCTGGACGGCGAGAGCATGGCGCTGCCCGATCTGTTTTGGGTTGTCGCCACCCAGAACTCGCTGGAATTTGAAGGCACCTACCCGCTGCCGGAAGCTCAGCTCGATCGGTTTTTGTTTAAGCTGCTGGTGGACTACCCAGAGCCCAAAGCCGAGCGGCAAATGCTGCTCAACTCTCAGGCTGGCCTACAAACCAAACGGCTGGATTTGGAGCAGCTAAACCCCATCGCCAGCGCGGAGGATCTGCTGCGGGCGCGGCAGGCGATGCGTGCAGTGCGTGTCACTGAGCCGCTGCTCGACTATCTGCTGGCTTTAGTGCATCGCAGTCGCCAGTCGCCAGATTTGCTGCTGGGCGCTTCGCCGCGTTCGGCGGTGGCTTGGCTGCAGGTCAGCAAGGCGAAAGCATGGCTGGCAGGCCGCGAATATGTCACGCCCGATGACATTAAGGCTACCGCTGCCCCCCTGCTACGGCATCGGCTAATTTTGCGCCCCGAAACGCAGCTTGACGGGCTAAAACCAGATGGCGTGATTAACTCGCTGCTGGGACAAGTGCCTGTGCCGCGCTGAGCTATGGGTTCAATCGATCTTTAAATATCCTGCAATCTAGAAAATCTTGCTGAATGCCTGCATAAATCATCAGCCTGCTCCCTATTGAGTCTTTGTCAGGTCAGTATGACCCTCTCAAACACGAGACAAGACTTAGGAGAACTCAACCCATGGCGAAGATTAAAGGCACAGCGCTCGATGACATTCTGTTGGGCACAGCTGATGACGATGTTATTAGAGGCTTGGCGGGCGACGACCAAATCAAGGGCAAGCGCCGCAACGATAAGCTAATTGGTGGCTCTGGTGACGATGTTTTGCAGGGCGGTGGCGGCAGTGATATTTTGCAGGGCGGCTCTGGCGATGACGAGTTGATTGGCGGCGGCGGCAGCGATACGCTCAAAGGCGGCGCGGGTGAAGATGAGCTGAACGGCGGCAACGGCGATGACCAACTGTTTGGCGGAGCCGACAACGACATACTCGACGGCGGCGTGGGCAATGACTTCCTCGACGGCGGCTCTGGCGACGACGAGATGACTGGCGGCTCTGGCGACGATACTTATGTGGTTGACAGCGCGGCAGACAGCGTGATTGAAGCCGCCGGGGAAGGCAACGACACCGTCAGAGCCTCGATTAGCTATGCACTGGCTGCCAACGTCGAAAATCTGGTGCTCACTGGGCTGAGCGCAATCAACGGCAACGGCAACGCCCTTGACAACTCGCTCACAGGCAACGATGCAGATAACGTTCTGAACGGTGATGCAGGCAACGACCTGATGGCGGGCGGTGGCGGCAATGATACCTATATTGTGGATGCGGTAGGCGACAGCGCGATTGAAGCGGCCAATGCAGGCAACGACACGGTGCAGGCTTTGGTGAGCTACACGCTAGGCGCAAACCTGGAAAACCTGATTTTGACAGGCTCAGCCGCCATCAACGGCACAGGCAACGAGCTTAACAACGGCATCACAGGCAACGATTCTGACAATATTCTGGCAGGCGGCGCAGGCAATGACAGCCTCAGCGGCGGGGCAGGCAACGATACACTCGACAGCGGTACAGGCGACGATAACTTAGTTGGCGGCACGGGCAACGATACCTATATCATCGACAGCGCTGCTGATGTGATCACCGAAGCATTTGGCGAAGGCATTGACACCGTGCAGTCTTCGCTCACCTACACGCTAGGCGCAAACCTGGAAAACCTGACGCTGACTGGCGCAGCCGCTATCGACGGTACGGGCAACACTTTTGACAATATCATCATCGGCAACAGCGCCAACAATACACTGACAGACGGCAACGGCAACGATACGCTCGACGGCGGTTTGGGTGCTGATACCATGCTGGGCGGATCAGGCGATGATACCTACGTGGTGAATGAAGCAGGCGATGTGGTCACCGAAACCTCTGCTTTTGGCGGTACTGATACTGTGCAGTCTTCAATTACCTACACGCTGGGCGCATTCCTGGAAAATCTGACGCTCACCGGCACAGATGCGATCAACGGTACGGGCAACAGTCTCAACAATGTGATTATCGGCAACGCTGCCAATAACTTTATCTTGGCGCTAGACGGCAACGACACGGTGAATGGCGGCGATGGCGACGATGAACTGCGCGGAAACGATGGCAATGACACGCTGGATGGCGAAGCTGGCAACGACTATGTGCGAGGTGGTCGCGGCAACGACACTGTGGCGGGTGGCGCTGGCAATGATACGCTGCTAGGGGTGAACAGTCTCGATGGCAGCGCTGGCGTTGGCGAAAAAGACATCCTGACGGGCGGTGTGGGCAACGATATTTTTGTGCTGGGTTCAGCAACTGAAGTCTACTATGACGATGGCGTATCTAACCCCGGATTTAGCGGCAACGGCGACTACGCCCGGATCACCGACTTTGTGGATGGCCAAGACAGCATTCAGCTTCGAGACGTTGGCGCATCGATCTTTTCTAGATACACGATTGACAACCGCACGATTGACGGCGTGAGCGGAGCAGCGATCTACCGCACGACTAGCACCATCATCAGCCTTGTTCCATTCTCTCTGGACACCCGCCATGAGCTAGTGGGGTTAGTGCAGGGTGTCGATGCTAGCGTTCTCAGCTTTGGCACAGCTAGCGGCGGCACTATCATCTTGAGCTAGCCTGTGTGAGATCAAGCTGGATCAAATCTAGATCAAATCTAGGTAAGCAAGGCAGAACAGCAATCCTGCCTTGCTCAATCGTGAGCCGTCGCTCTAGTAGATCACTCCAGTAGATCAGAACTTGCCGTCAGAAAACGGCTTCACGCCTGAGGTAGAAAATAGCCCGAATAGCGGCCCCAGCACTGCACCTACCACAAAGCCACCCGCATGTGCCCAGTAGGCGATTCCGCCACTTTCCATCCCGATATTGGTCGGTGCGCCAAAGCTAGCTACGCCATAGAACGCCTGCTGCACGAACCAAAAGCCCAGAAACAGAATGGCGGGCACGCGAAAGGTGAAGAAGATAATAAAAATCGGAATAGCTGCCAACACTCTGGCCTGCGGGAAGCGCAGCACGTAAGCCCCCAGCACGCCAGCAATCGCGCCGCTCGCGCCCAGCGAAGGGATAGACGAGTCTGCCGCAAAAAAGTATTGGGCTAAGCCCGCAAAAATACCGCAGAGCAGATAAAAAATTAAAAAGCGAGTATGCCCCATTTCGTCTTCGACGTTGTTGCCAAAGATCCAGAGATAGAGCATATTGCCGCCCAAGTGCAAAATGCCGCCATGCAAAAACTGCGAGGTCACCAGCGTCAGGGCTTCGGCAGGGAGTGAATGGCGAGGACTGCCTGCAAAGCTGGCGGTTAGCTGGCTGGGGACAATAGCCCAAGTATCAAAAAATGTCTCTAGGCGAGGCCCCATGAGCGTGGCTTCGTAGATGAACACCAAAATGTTGAGGATAATTAGCGCGTAGGTGACATAGGCAGTGCCGCGGGTGGGGTTTTCGTCACGGATTGGAACCACAGATCATGCCCTCAATTGCAACATCAAGATTGTAAAGGCAGCGCCGTCCTTGCGGTATGTGCCGCTCGTCAGAGTTCAGGTAGATCTGAGCGCAAATCTTTTGTTTGACTGTTTGACAGTCTAGTGTTGGACATCTAGTGTTGGACAGTCTGAGCAATCTAGTCTGACCAACCTACCACTCGTCATCCTCCTGCTGGATGAGATGCCGCGCAATCACAACCGTCTCTTCTGGCGTAAATCGAATCGGCGTCCCCTGCTCCCAAGACTCCACATAGGTCAGAGCAAACACGCCGTCACAGGTAAAGCTGTAGGTCTGCTGGACGCGCCATTGCGGGATGCCGCGATAGCGAAAATGCGCCAGAGTCAGTACGGCTAGCTCCAGAGAAACATCAATTGGCAGCTCTCCCTCCACCCGCGAAAACTGCTCTAGCCCCGTCAGCCCCTTGGCCATTTGCTGCTGTTGCGCCTGTAAATGAGTCAGCAAAACATCCAGCCCTTCTGCGTCAGCCATATTTTTCCCTAGACAGAGGTTTTAATACTTTTGTACTATCAAGAGTATCGTGAACCTGAGTCTTGGCGCAAGAGTAGGGCGTAATTTTGGCAGATTGTTTGCAGATCTTGAAGACGCTTGCAAATGACTCTGAGACAAGCTGATTTTAAAAAACTAAGGCAGGAGTCGCTCAAAACCCAAGCTATTGCTTGAATTAGATCGAACTCCTGCCTCAGCGCAGCTAGTTTTTGATTGAGCCGGTCTTTGGCTGAGCCAGCGGCTTATTCGACGATGACTTTGCCAGCCATGCCCGCGCCCCGGTGGGGTGAGCAGTAGTAGCTGTAGGTGCCTTCCTTATCAAAGGTGAC
This sequence comes from Pegethrix bostrychoides GSE-TBD4-15B, assembly GCA_019359155.1. GTDB lineage: Bacteria > Cyanobacteriota > Cyanobacteriia > Elainellales > Elainellaceae > Elainella > Elainella bostrychoides. The sequence continues at coordinate 99,382 of JAHHHV010000091.1, read as the reverse complement.
TTCGTAGTTCTCACCTGGAGAGAACATCAGCTGGTCGTGCGACTTGTTCGCCGCATCACCTTCAAACATGATGTTGTGGGGAGGCAGCTTGTTGTTCACCCATTTTACGGTGTCGCCCGGTTTGACCGTCACCGTTGCCGGCTGAAAGGCCAGCATTCCATTGTCTGCACCCATCTTAACAGTGTAGGTTTCAGCAGAGGCTGGCGAAGCCGCCATGAACAAGCTGCCAACCACCAGTACAGCCGCGAAAAAGGTGAGCGTCAAACTCCTCAGAGCAGCAGAAATTCGTTGCATTTTGAAAAACCTCGGAGACTTAAATTGATTTCGTTCTCATCTAGATTTTATCTTGAATTCAGCTCTATTTCAGTGGGTACAGACTTCTCAAAAGGTAGTGTTTCCCCACCCGGGCGCTTTTTGAGCTGAGCGCAAGACGAAGGCCGCTAGATTCTCGACCTCACCTGCTGCAAGCCAACTCTCAGAAATCTGCCGACAAGCGTAGGTTTCTTCGCTGCCGTCATAGGTCATTGGCTGACGCAAAAACGCCACCAGCGACAGCAGATTGTCCCGGGGAGGCGTGGCCTGCTGAAGCGCATCGAGTGACAGCGGCACAGTTGGGTCGGGCAACGTCGAACCACCAACATGGCAGTTTTTGCAGTTTTCCTCAAAGAAACGCTTGCCTGCACTCAGCTCTGTCGCTGAAAACAGGCGGGTTTCGCCTGCGGCATTCAGCAGGATCGGCACGGGTTCCTGCACGCCCAAATAGCGGCGAATATACAGGTCTTCAGCCCAGCTGGGGGCGCAGAAAGCTAGACTCAGCCAAACCGTGGCTAGCGCAACGATCAATGAGCTGAACTTGGGCAAAAGTCGCATGGTGATGGCCAGAAGGAATGCAGACTCGCGCAATTGGCTGAGCCTAATGGCTCGGTCTAGTGGCTCGGTCTAGTAGTAGATCTTGCCGCCGCCCCACTTGACACCCACGACTTTGGGCTGAAGCAAGATATGTCCGGCAATTGCCACCAGATTGTCTTCGGTCAAATTCCGCATCTTCGGGAAAATATCGGTGCTTTGGGTACTGGGGTGTAGTTCGGCAATTGATTCAGCACCGTCAAACGTGGTGGGGTCGTGCATATAGTCGACTAGCGACTCCAGGTTATCCCGACGTGGGGTAGCCAGTGCTAGCGTTTCGGGGTCGAGACCCACATTCGGGTCGGTTTTGGTCACGCCGCCAACGTGACACTGACCGCAGGCGTAGTTAAACAGCCGCTTGCCTTCCGAGACTTGCTCCAGGCTCAGCGTCACCGTATCGCCATCGCCGTTGAGCGGAACCGTGCGGGTAGCAACATCGAGTTCAGTAGCAGTTGCGCTTCCCACCCAAAGCTGAAAGGTCAAAACCAGCGTGGCCGCAATCAGCCAGATAGATTTCTTAAACATGATTCTCCTTATAAAGCGTCCTCAGTGATCGGAGTGACGGGCATGAGTAAATGTTCGACAGTCCTTCTCGACAATCATTCATTTTGCAATCGCTATCTGATGCGCCCAGTGTTCAGGCCGATCGGAATGACGCGAATTCAACACAGCGAGCATGAGCCAGCTAATTTAGATGAGCTGGCTCATTCAATATCATGCCACTGAATGAGCGCTTTCCCTAGCCAAAATCACAGAATTATGAGAGAACTCTTAACGATAGTTTGTGAACTGGAGCGCCACTGGATAGTCTTCTTGTTTGAGGCGCTGGATCACAGTTTGCAGATCGTCTTTGTCTTTGGCCGAAACCCGCACTGCGTCGCCCTGAATTGAGGGCTGCACCTTCTTGAATTCGTCGCGGATCAGCTTGGAGATCTGCTTGGCAATCTCAGAGCTGATCCCTTTTTGCAGCTTGATTTCCTGCCGCACTCGGTTGCCGCTGGCGGACTCGACCTTGCCATAGTCAAAAATCTTCAGCGACAGGTTGCGCTTAGCCGCTTTGGTCTGCAAAATCGTATGGACTGCATCCAGCGTGAAGTCGCTGTCGGTATTGATTGTGATCGAGTCTGCGCCTAGCTCAACCGTGGTTTTGGTGTCTTTCAGGTCATAGCGCGTCCCAATTTCTCGCACGGTTTGATCAATGGTGTTGACCAACTCCTGCCGATCAAAATCGCTGACGACATCAAACGAATAGTTAGAAGCCATAGGTCAAAGGTGAAGTTGAGTTGGACAGAAGCTGAACTACTGCCCAGGACTATAGTCGGGGCTATATTCTACCGAACCTTTGCAACTCAGGCCACCTGCGACAGACTCTGCAACATCAGCGAGCCAATCGCAACCGAACCGACCGCGAACATCAGCGAACGCAGCAGCGGCAGATTCAGAATATAAAAAACTGAATACAGCAGACGAGCGATCAGATAGGCGATTGCCATGTAGGCGGCGTTCGCTGTGTCTACCTGCGTCACATAGGCCATCAGGGCAGCGGCGGCAAACAGGCCAAACGACTCAAACGAGTTCTGGTGTGCCCAGGTAGCGCGCTGGGCGTAGATTGGCAGTTTATCAAACATGGCGCGCGGGGAAGCCATATCATATCCGGTCTGAAGTCGCCCAAAGCCTACCAGCAAAAACGGCAGGTAAACTAAGGCGGCGGCTGCCGCGATTGAGTAGAGCAGCAGGGCGTGAGTGGAAAGCTGCATGGGTGCTATGAGTTTAGGGGCTGTGCGTTACAGGATTAACGAGAATTACCAGATTCACGAGAATCTAGATCTAGTCGAAATAAAATAGCGTCACCACCTTGTGCTGCTCTTCGGCATCGCGGCAGGTCTTCAACAAAATTTGGCTGTCGTGGAACGCAAAGCAAATCAGCTGCTGGCAGCGCGAAATGATCTCTTGATTGCAGACCGCGCTGGCTTCGGCCAGAGGTAGATGGTCATACTCTGGATTTTCGACGAGGTGGATCACCTGCTCGAGCTGTTCGCGGGATTCACGCGGCTGGCGCTCCATACTCTGCGGCAAAATCACCGTCAGCAAATTTGGATCGGCTCGCATTGCCCCGCGAATGGCGGCTGAGTTAGTCCCCGCCGCGCCGGAGGTGAGAATATGATTGCCGGAGAGCACCAGCGCGTAGCTCATTAACTCGATCAGATGCTGGTGGGTAATGGGCACATGGCGTGAACCCAACAGAGCAACGCGCTTCGATCCAGTCTGCTGAATCGCGGCGAGCTCTTGCAAAAAATCGTCAACTTTAGGCAGATCTACAGATTGACTCAAAGACTAAAAAACTATGAATGGACGCGGAACTTCGCCATTGTAGCAGGTGTTTGGCCTTCAGGATAGCGAATTCCAGCGCTCACATTTTCTCAAACTCTGGCCCAAGCTCTGGCCCAAGCTCTGGCTAAAGTTCTAGCGTCGGCAAATTGTCTTCTTCAAGCAGATTTGCTGAAAAGAACTCAGGAAGCTGCCCAGCATCCTCAAAGCCAACGCTCTGGGCAGTCTGGAGCTTAGCCAAAATTTCAGGCGGCAGCGAGCGGAGGCTCCGCATCGATTCACAGAGGAAAAACGTGAAGGCCACGCTTCCCAACCGAATCTGATCGCCATCTTTGAGCAAGGCTTGGCGGACTGGCTCACCGTTGATCATCGACTGATTGCGACTGCCTAAATCAATCAGGTAGAAGCCCTGGTTGGCCACATATTGAATTGCGGCATGGTGACGCGAGAGCCGAATATCGCGCACTGAAATCAGCGACTGCTTGCTATCTCGCCCAATCACCCAGATCTGCTGAGGCTGAGTAATCGCCTGCGTTTTGCCGCCCATCAGGTTGGTGACCAGATAGCTCCCCTGCTGAGCGGCGAAGCCCTGCACGTAGGGCAGCGTCACGGAGGCTAGGCTGCTGCCCGTTGAGCTTTCTAGCTCCAAAATCTCGTCTAGCAATGCCCGATGGTGCTCGTAGAGCTTGGAGAACACCTGATACAGCCGCAGCCGCTCCTGCAAATCGGCATGTTGACTCATATCGACGAGCGAAGAGGTATAGGCAGCTAATTCATTGCGGTTTGCCATTTGAGACCGTCCTAAGTCGGAATTCCTTGCGATGCAAGGGCTAATATCGTGGGGTTTGCAGCGTGACTGGTTTGCAGCGTGACCGATTTGCAGCGTGAGCTAATGGCTAGACAAAACTTAAATCCAGACTGGCTTCACCAAACATAAGAACCTGACTGTTGCCTGGAATAACTGGCACCCCAAACTGGCACCTCAAACTGGCACCCAAAGCATCTCAAGACTTGCACCTCAAGATGCCCTGTCGATTAAGATAGCGAACCATCTAGGCCACTTTGTCTCAGCTAGCGTTTCCTCATCAAAGCTTTGCAGGGAGTTTATCAATCCCACAGAACTAGAGCCTGAGCAGCTGTAATCGCCAGCATCACTGCCAGCCACCATCAACTACCTATTCCCAGAATAGGGGGTCTGCCCCCCCAGAATAACCGCAAAATTACGGGGAATTGAGCTGTAGGGGCAAGCCTCAGCCCAGTTGCCATCGGCGCAAATACCAGCATTGCGCCAGCATTACGCCAGTATTACGCCAGAGAGCCTACTGGCATAAGAAGCTGAGCAGTTCCCGGTTCACAGTTTGGGGCACTTCTTGCTGCGCCCAATGCCCGCACTGCTGCAAGAGCTTCAGCTTCAGCGGCGCAGAAACCAGCCTGTGCATCTGCTCAGTCAGCCGCTGGCTAAACAGAAAGTCATCTTCTCCCCAGAGCACCAGAGTCGGCGCTTGGATGGGCAAAATAGCTGGGCTGCGCCCCAGGGTTTCCAGCCAGGTTTGGGGCGAGAGCCACTGGCGATAGTGACTCAAAACCGCCGAAAGTGCTCCCGGCTTTTCGAGTGCCGCCTGATAGATCTCGGTGTCTTTGCCGGTGAACGCGCCTTTGCGAATCGCCTGCTCTTGAAACAGATTGGTAATGATGCCGCGCAGATTTTGGCGGATCAGCCATTCGGGCAGCGCCGGGACTTGCAGCGCCAGCAAATACCAGCTGCGCCGGAGCTGATCGAAGTTGCTGAGCATTTCCTGGCGGAGCTGCTGCGGATGCGGCGCATTCAAAATCGCCAGTCGATCGAGCAGCATTGGGAACCGCTGGGCAAAGTGCCAAGCAATCGTGCCGCCCCAGTCATGCCCAACAATGTGAGCTTTGGTATATCCCAGATGTTCAATTAGCCCTCGGATATCGGCGCTGAGTGTGTCTAGGTCATAGCCGCCTGTGGGCTTATCGGAGTCGTTGTAGCCGCGCAGATCGGGCACCACCACTTTGAAGTGCTTGGCCAACACCGGAATCTGATGCCGCCAGGAGTACCAAAATTCGGGGAAGCCATGCAGCAGCAGCACCAAATCGCCCTCGCCTTGGGTAACGCAATGCAGGCGAATGCTGTTGGTTTCAATGAAGCGATGCTGCCATCCGAGACTGATGCCGGAACTGCCGCTGGAACTGATGCCGCTGGTCATAAAGCTGCTGGTCATAAAGCTGCTGCAATAAAACTGAAGTGAGCTGAAGCGAGCTAAGTATAAATGCTGAGACTGGCGCACCCTTCACCCAATTTGTATCCAATTATCTCTGTCCTCAGCATACCCAGAACCCGTCCCGTTTGGAGAATCAGCCCTGTATCGTTTTGCAGTTGTAGAGTTAGGCTAAATTAAAATATATGAAGCTCTCGTTAAGGATTAGGTTGGATCATGCGCGTTGCGATTATCGGAGCCGGACTGGCGGGGTTGGCTGCTGCGGTTGAGCTAGTAGATGCCGGACATCAAGTGGAGATCTTCGAGGCGCGGTCGTTTATTGGCGGCAAGGTGGGCAGCTGGGTAGACGCTGAGGGCAACCATGTCGAGATGGGGCTGCATGTGTTTTTTAACAACTACAGCAACCTGTTTGGCCTGATGCGACAGGTGGGAGCTTTCGAGAATCTGCTGCCCAAAGAGCATGTGCATAATTTTATTAACAAAGGCGGCGAAATCGGTCAGCTCGACTTTCAGTTTCTGCTGGGCGCGCCGTTTCACGGGCTGAAAGCGTTTTTTACCACGCAGCAGCTCACCCTGCAAGACAAGCTGCAAAACGCCCTAGCGCTGGGCACTAGCCCAATTGTGCTGGGACTGGTCAACTACGATGCGGCGATGAAGTGGATTCGGGCGCTGGATTCAGTGAGCTTTGCTGACTGGTTTCGTAGCCACGGTGGCTCCCAAAACAGCCTGACCCGGATGTGGGATCCGATTGCGCTGGCGCTGGGCTTTATCGACACCGAGCAGATTTCGGCGCGCTGTATGCTGACGATTTTTATGATGTTTGCGGCCAAAACCGAAGCCTCGCGGCTGAACATGCTGGCTGGCTCGCCGGATGAATACCTCAGCAAACCGATTCTCAAGTACATCGAGGCTAAAGGTGCAAAGGTCTATACTCGCCGTCAGACACGCCAGATTCAGTTTGCCGAGCAGGATGGCCAGACCCAGGTGACGGGCATTGTCACGGCGACTGGCGAGGGCGAAGAAACGGTGCAGGCCGATGTCTATTTGGCCGCCTGCGACGTACCGGGAATTCAGCGCTTGCTGCCTGCCGAGTGGCGCAAATGGCCGCAGTTCGACAATATCTACAAGCTGGAAGCCGTACCTGTCGTGACGGTGCAGCTGCGCTTTGATGGCTGGGTAACTGAGCTGAACGACCCGGCGGCAAGGCGGCAGCTCGACCATGCAGCGGGCATCAACAACCTACTCTACAGCGCCGATGCTGACTTCTCCTGCTTTAGCGATCTGGCGCTCAGCAGCCCCAAAGACTATTACCGCGAAGGCCAAGGCTCGCTGATGCAGATGGTGCTGACTCCTGGCGATCCGTTTATTAAGCTGAGCAACGAGGAAATTGCTCAACATGCCCTGAAGCAGCTGCATGACTTGTTTCCCAGCTCCCGAGAACTCAACATGACTTGGTTTAACGTCGTCAAGCTGGCGCAGTCGCTCTACCGCGAAAATCCCGGTATGGATCCCTATCGTCCGGCGCAGAAAACGCCTGTCTCTAATTTCTTTCTGGCGGGCAGCTACACTCAGCAGGACTACATTGACAGCATGGAGGGCGCGACGATTTCGGGCAGACAGGCAGCGCAGGCGATCTTGGAACCAACCGGCTACAAGGTAAAAGGCGTTGGCCTCTTCAAGTATTAGCTTCAGTATTAGCTTGCCGAACCTGCTACGATCAGCTTGCCGAACCCTTATCTCCTGCGCTCATGGCTTACTGGCTCGAACATACGGTGCAAATTGAGGTTGAAGTACCGATTGAGGTGGTTTGGAATCTTTGGTCGGATCTGGAGCTAATGCCGCAGTGGATGAAATGGATCGACTCAGTGAAAGTCAACGAGAACGATCCGGACATCTCGCGCTGGAAGTTAGCTTCAAATCCGTTCGAGTTTCGCTGGCAGTCGAGAATTACCAAACTGGTGACGCATCAGATTATTCAATGGGAATCAGTAGACGGCCTGCCTAACCGAGGTGCGATTCGGTTTTATGACCGAGGCGATCACAGCGTGGTGAAGCTAACTGTCGGCTATGGAGTTCCCGATATTTTGGGGCGCGTCATGGACAATGGTCTGCTCAGTCGCGTCGTTGAATCAACGCTTTATGCAGATATGGAGCGGTTTCGAGATTACGCTTTGAAGTCTCAGATGGGATAGCTTGGAACTGTATTAATGCCTCTACATGTAATGCTTCTACATGGATGTCTATCAACCTGCGGACAATCATGTCTAAAATTAAAATACGAGTCTGTAGTGCTGCTGGCTCGTAAAATCAGCCAGTCTTTTGGCTTTATAACTGGTGTTTAAGCTAACTTTTGTGAGTCTACGACGGATGATTACTCGGATTTTTGCAGTTTTATTGGGGAGCCTGCTGGCTTTTTTGCCCATGACTCCGGTCTGGTCGCAGCCTTTGGGTCAGGTGCCGCCAGTGCTGGCGCAGGTTCCGGCTCCGGCTCCAGCCTCCATCCAGCGCGGCAGCTTTGTGGCGGCGGCAGTAGAGCGGGTTGGCAAGGCGGTTGTGCGGATCGACACCGAACGCACAATTACCCAACAGGCGGATCCCTTCCTGAACGACCCGTTCTTTCGCCGCTTTTTTGGGGAGGGCATGATGCCGCAAGGTCCCTATGAGCAGCGTTTGCAGGGACAGGGATCGGGCTTTATTGTGAGCACAGACGGCACAATTTTAACCAACGCGCATGTGGTGGAGAATGCTGACAAGGTGACGGTAATTCTCAAAGATGGGCGGCGGCTGGAAGGCACGGTGCTAGGCGTGGATGAAGTCACCGATTTGGCCGTGGTCAAGGTGAACGAGGCAGGCTTACCCGTGGCGAATCTGGCCGACTCAGATGCAGTGCAGGTAGGCGACTGGGCAATTGCGGTCGGCAACCCGTTTGGGCTAGACAACACCGTGACGTTGGGTATTGTCAGCACGCTCAACCGTTCGAGCGCACTGGCAGGCATCCCCGATAAGCGGCTTGACTTTATCCAGACTGACGCGGCGATCAATCCCGGCAATTCGGGCGGCCCGCTGTTGAACGACGCAGGCGAGGTGATTGGCATCAACACGGCGATTCGGGCGAACGCCGCCGGGATTGGCTTCGCGATTCCGATCAACAAAGCCAAAGAGGTGATGCCGATTTTGGCGCGTGGCGAGCAGGTGACGCATCCTTACCTGGGCGTACAGATCGCGACGCTGACTCCAGAGCTGGCTAAGCTGAACAACAGCGACCCCAACTCAACCGTCATTTTGCCAGAAGTGTCCGGCGTGCTGGTGATGGGCGTGGTCACAAACTCACCTGCCGCAACGGCTGGCATCCGGCGGGGCGACGTGGTGACGCAGATTGACGGTCAGGCGGTCACAGATGCCGAGCAGCTGCAAACGCTGGTAGACCGCAGCGGCATTGGCAAAAATCTGCGGCTGACGATTAAACGCGGCGACAATACGCAGCAGCTTTCGGTTCGCACTGCGGAGCTGCAAGCCAAGACCTAGATCGCAACGCCTCTGTCGATCAAAGTAGATTAAATTGCTGGCTCGTCTTAGCTCGTCCTGTCCTGAGGACGGGCTGTTTGGTCGCGATTTTGCCTATGGCGGTGGCAAACTGTGCCGGACAGGGGCAGCTGGAGTTTGATCCTGTGCGGCCAGACGGCGGGGCAGCAGCGGAAAGGGCGTGGCATTTTCGTCAGGATAGAGCTTGCCCTCAAATCGGCTGGTGACGAGTTGCGTAGGCTGCCAGGGTGGCGACCAGTAGAGGTCTTGGATCACTATCGGTGGCCTGTCTAGATCAGGCTTTGAGTTTAGATCTGTGGCAAAGTCGCGGAACTGAACCAAGCCCAAGTTGCTAGTTCCCACCACCTCAGAGCCTTCTTGCAGCCAGCGGTTGCGCCAGAGCCAGCTTAGCCTGTGCCAGAGCCAGTGCCGATGTCGCGCCAACCAGCCGCGAGGCCGCTGGGCTTTGAGCCAGCCGACTTTACCCCAGGGCAAGCTGCGAGCAGGCTGACGGTGAATCCACTCGACGCGGTACTGCCAGTCGGGCAGCGACTCTGGCTGAGCGGCAGCTAGCTCCCAGGCAGGCTTTTGAAACGGGCGCAGCTTCAGCGGCTGAATCGGCAGATCGGTCTGAGGCGGACGTTTCTGCCAGTGTTTGCCGATCAGCTGCGACTTTACCTCCCAGAGTTCCGGCATCTGGTGCCAGCCTGCCCATTCCTGCGGCGTTTCCGGCAGCAGCGACTTCAGCTTAGTCTGGACGAGCTGGGTTTTGAACTCGGCGTTTTTGAAGGCGCTAGAGGTAAGCTGCATCAGCACTTGCGCCCGGTCTTTGCCTTGGGTTTGGATCGCCTCAGCCGCGCCCGTCCAGTAGTTAAGTCTGGCGGCAAAGCCGTAGTGAATATCGCCAGAGAGCACCACCAGCCGCTCCCGTGACTCAAACATCGCTCCCAAAAACTCTGAGAGCGCCTCCTTGTGCAGATTCCAGGCATCGCCTACATCATTATCAAACACCTTGCCTTGCTTCAGACTCCACTGCTGCGCCCAGTCAATCAGCCGCAGATGGATCAAATTCGTGGGAGCGACCACCAGCGTCAGCAGGTTTTGAGCCTGACTCTGACGCAGCGGCAGCCGGATCTGCTGCTCGAAGGCAATATGACAGAGCAGCCGGGGGGGAGCCAAATTTTGCGCCGCAATCGGGTAGCCGCGCCAGGTACGGCTGTCGAGCACCACTACCTCATGGCAAGCGCTTTGGACTTGGTAGTGCCAGTGCAGACTGTCGGGGTGATGGTCGAGAATCCAAACCTGCTGGTCGCGGCGAAACTGCGGCTGGCCGTCTGGCAGTGTTTCAGGTAAACCGACTAGCTGGGCAATCGTGGCGGATGCCGTCGCATCACTGCCAGACGCAGCTGACCAAGATACTGCCGCATTCAGTAGGCGTTCACCTCGCTGCCCCGGCTCAAACTGCTCTGGCGTATTACCCCAGCCCTGAGCTAGCGCATAGGCCAGCAGCGCATTTTGCACGACGCGATAACCGAGCGGTTTCCCCAGCACCCGCAGGCACCAGTCTTGATTCAGATACCAGTCGTCGCTGACATCGTGATCATCAAACACCATATAGGTGGCAATATTCGCCAGTGAGCGCCGCACCTTCCATAAGGGCTGCCAAAACTTTTGCAGCATGGTCACTTCCTCGTCCCAAATCTTGATCAGCTTGGGAGCACGATAGCGTTCTCTGCCCGTTGGAAAATCGCTCAGCTTCGGCCAGAGTACAGGTGACCAGGCGAAGAGATAGGCTGTGCAGTACTCACCAAAGCTGAACAAATGGCTATTGGTGCGGTTGGATTTGTTGGGCATTCCGGCTGTGAATCCGGCCAAATTTTCAGCGACGCTGCTGCGCTCTCCGGGCGGCAGATGCTTGGATTTGAGCGGCGGCACGGTTTCTGAGGGAATTTGATCAATCGGCAGATCCTCTTCCCAGCCCAGCAGCGTATCGCCTGCGTCGGTAAGGGCAAACAGCCAGGGATCACAGACATCGTCGCCGTAGATTTGGTCGCCTGTACAGAACAGCTGCTGCGGACGCTGCTGTGGAATCTGGGCTGACTGCTCTAGCAAATCATCTAGAATGACCAGCGCATCAATGCCGCCACCGTGCGTTTTGCGACAGGATCCATGCAGAATTTTGAGATCGTTGACATCGGTGGGCGGCAGCAAAAATGTCGGCAGGCCATGTTCAAAATAGCTGATCGGCACCAGCGGTGCCTGGTCTGTGTTGAGCGCCTGTCTGAGCCGCTGCGGTTCGCGATTGGGTATCTCGAAAATCAAATCATAGGCATAGATTTGCCCTGGCTGGAGTGCTTGTCCTACGCTGGCCGTGACCGCAACGATATGCAGATGCTGACCCACCGCTACGGTAGAGCGCTGCCCCTGAAGCTGAATGGCCGCCAGTTCTGCATCGGCCTGATGCGTCGCGTAGATTTGCAGCGTCACGTCGCAGGATCGGCGCAGCGCTAGCCAGACCGTCACCGAGGCAGGCTCTGTGCGACGCAGAATGGGCCCAGCCAGCACCAGCGGGAGTTGATGCAGCCGTTCGCGGAGTGGAATCCAAACCATAGAGCTTGCCGTGGGTTGACTTCACTAAGTGCTCTCAGCATAGCTTCTACTCGTTTGGCATAGAACCAGCTCTAGATAGATTCGTCAGGCGAATCAAAAGATAACTCATCAGGGTACAGAGTGAAACCCCCGACGCTCCGAAGCGTCAGGGGCGACTGTGTTAGTTGCTCATGATCTAGCTAGCTATACAGCCATCAAGATTGCAGGAGAGAGATCTCTGTCATAGGGCCAGTCTCGGCCAGGATGATATCCTGCAACCGATCAATGCTGCCCGCAACCTGCTGCAAGACAGTGCCATCAATGGGCGGAATTTCAAACGAATCGATATCGTTACCCGCTTCATCAAAGAGCGTAATCAAACTGCCTGTTTCATTGTTCAGCAGACCCACTCCAGCGATGGCAAGAAAATCATCTAGATCAGAGCTGAACAGATCATCTAGCCCTAGATCAATCAGCTGATTTAACCCAGTCCCCAACAGATCGTCAGGCATTTCAGGATGGGGCATCATTTCGGTTTCATCCATCACGCGCATGACGGCCAGCCCCTGCAAATTCAGGCTAGGATCATCGCCAATCATGCCGAGGCTTGTTGCAGCACCAGTCTCTAGGTCAACGTTATACAGCATTGCATTAGAAACTGCAAAGGCAGTATTTTCGCCCTCTACTGAGGATAGAATGTCAAATCCGCCCAGCGTGTCAAAATTAATTCCCAGTTCGCCAATAGTGGTTAGCGTACCGTCGTTCGGCGGGTTTTGCAACACTAGCGTGTTCAGCAGCGTATCGATATCGTAGAGCTGAGTGGAGGTGGTGCCAGTAAATGAGTTTGTATAGGCAGCCGCGGTAATATTTGGATTCACTTTTGCATTGGCATCTGCTGCTGCGAAAGCTAGCGTTCCATCAATCGTTACGTCTCCTGTATCCACGTTGATCCGAAAGTCCTGATCGTTGTCTCCTACGAGCCGTAGCCGATCGGCCACCGGATTGAAGTCAAAGCCGGAAATTGTGCCGCCTTCAAAAGGCTGAGACAGCGTGCTGACAAGCGTTGTGCCGGTGTCGGGCAGGCCGTTAGGATCGATTGTATAAATCTTGTTGGCGGTTGTCAGGCCATAAATTAAACCATCAGCAGGACGGATATCAATTCCCAGCAAGGTTCCTGATATGCCCGCTATCGGAATTGAGGTCACGCTACCCGGATCGCTAGAGTTGAACGATATTAGCGTATTGTCATCGTTCAACGCAAAGAACTGGACGCTATCTGAAGTAGATGTCATGAGTTTCGCTCCCTATGTTTCTGATTTCTGTTGGACAGCAATCTGTTTGAACCTGAATTCAGAGTCGCAAAATTTAGACCTGCGAGATTCAGATCTGTGAGACTAATTTGTGCAACTATTACTTAACCCTGATCACCAGAGCGGCAGCAGAAGCTTGTTCTACTCACAGCTATATACGAGCCGAGGATTGAATTGGTTTTAAATTTCAAACAACTTGCTGTCAGTTCAAACAATCGCTCGTGGGAAGGCTGTTAAGTCATGAAAACTATGATATTGGCTTCAGTAGTGTTATGGATCTGGCGAGAGTCAGAACGGACAACTTGCAAATATTCTATAGATACAGTAGATATAGAGATACAGTAGATATAGTAGATATAGTTAATAGATGTAATTAATAGATATAATTAATCCCTCAATTCTTAGGAGAATCGAGGGATTCGTTACCGAGTTTAAGAGCGGAGTTTAAGAACGATAGGACAGAGTTTAACGAATCAGATTCAGCAGTTCTTTGGGCGAAGCAAGGAGGTCAATTGCTACAAAGAAGATCTTATTTTCAGCATCTAGCAAAAAGCGCCAAGCAATGTTCATACCTACGGCTGCACCAAACCACGGAGTCTGCACTTTGCCCGTCACCTTAACCTGCGTAAAACCACCGTCAACCGATTCCACCACGCCTCTTTCGGGCAGCAGCTTCAGGTTCTGGCATTCTTCTCGCAGATAGCGCAGCACGTTCTCCTTACCCACGATCGGCTTTTGAAACGGCGGCTGCAAGGCACCATTGGCAGCGAATAGCCCAATTACTACATCAAAGTCGTTCGCATTCATATTGTTGATGTAGTCCAGCACGGTCTGGTTCGTCACGCCTTCAATGGAGACCTGCGTCCGCTGAGCGACAGCTTTAGGTACAACGACCGCTTCTGCAACCGGAGTATAGCTGCCGAGCTTGCTGGGGTCGTAGCCCATATCGACTACCGCATTCCGCAGTACCGTGATTTGCTGGCCAGGATCAAGCTCGCGCACAGATTGCAGGACAGCTGAGGCATTAGCTGAGAGCTTATAGCCTTCGGGAATTGGAGCAACGATGCCTTGCTCCATAAACTGGCCGAGTTGATACCAAAAACCCAGCTTAATGTTAGTGGTGAAAGTCGCGTAGGTGCGGCATTCAGGCGTATCGGCACGATTTGCCAGATCGCACATGAACTGGGTCTGCTCCATCGGTGACATCTGCTTCACCTGATTCAGCAGCCCCTCGGCAAAGATCATATTGGCAGCACCCGGAGCAGCCACAGTGATCGTGCTGCCCATTTCGGTGTAGGCAAACCAAATCCAGGCTAGCTGGTCTTCAGCACTGAGCTGGTTGAACCGAGCAATGGTGGCTGGAACAGCATCAGCCGCCATCGTGTTGGGGAAAATACCGCGCGCCGAATCAATTGTAAATGGCATAGTTTAACTTACCTCGTTCAGGGTTGCGATGTTAAGAGAGTCTGGGCGCAATAGCCTCTGACCTTTTAAGCAAAAGGTTTTTTGGGAACCTTTGTCAGTTTCCATCACGAACTATAACATATATTAACAAAAGTACACAAAACTACTGAACTCCTGTTAGGGTGGGCACGGGGCCGGTTGGTAAGTTTTAGTCTCTTGGCAATTGCGAAGTCAACGGTGCGAGGTCTGGTGCGAGGTCTGCCTGTGCTAGCAGCAGGAGTGAGAAGGGAACAACTCGTATGGCTCGACGGTGAGTTCTCTTGGGTAGGCTAGAGTCAGAGCTTTCTGGAAGGACGAGCCTTGAAGGCATTTACAGATCAAATTATTCCGAAAAGATGGGAGCATGTACGCAAACCCAATCAGTGGGAGTTGAATCAGTCGGAGTTGAATTAGCAGGCAGAACTACAGAGCAGATTTCTTAAATATTTCTCACCGTATCTGCACCAGACGAATGCTTTCAATCCCCAAAATTGCAGCCCAGACTAAAATGCTGAGACCTGCTGCTGCTGCCGCAATATCTTTGATCACTCGAATCTGCTCGTTCTGCTGGGATTCAACAAAGTCACATAAGAGTTCAATAGCGCTGTTGAACAACTCCGAAATTAGCATCAGCCCCACCGCCAACAAGATTAAGCTAGCATCTATCCACTGACGAAAAAAGAACGAAAGACCTAAAACGGGTATCGATAGAATTACTTTGTAAGCAACGCTAAAATCAGTTACGACTGCGGCATGAAGACCTGAGAGAATGACTCTTAGTTTGCGGATTGGGTGGTAGCCAGGAGTACGAAATCTATGAGCCATACGTTATCTCCAATATTCTGCCCGGTGCTTTGACCAGCGTTCTGTCCAGTGCTCTACCCAGTATTCTCTAAGGAGAAAGCCAAAGCTAAACCCCCTCAGAGATTTACAATCATATGCGCTCTTGCGTCATAAGAAGCTCTCTTTACTATGCACACTGGATCGTAGACTCTGTGACATGAGGCAGACGCAAATGCATCGGTAGTCAAAACAGCCGCACATCACAGCCTTTCACAGCCTCGTGAGCCATCTCGTGAGCCTCGCGGCAATTTGGGTTAACCTAAAGCTATTCCCTCACCCCGCATCCCGCCTATGCTGCCGCAGTCAGAGCCGTCTGGAACTCTGGTCGATCGCTACTTTGAGCTAATCGATCAAATCGTCACGATCACGCTCAAAGGCCAGCTGCGTTCCAAAGAGCAAATTTACCAAATGCTGGCCGCAGGCACAGAGTCAGGCACAGGCGAAATCTTTGAGCGCTGTTTAAGCGAACGGCTCACCACCACCGCAGCGCTCGTTCAAAACAGCGCCGACGAAGCCAAGCAAGCCAGAGCCAGCCGCAGCCTGCGAGCCATGCAGGCGATCAACGGCGAGTGGGAGCGCTACCAAAAAGCCCAGCAGGCCAGCAGCGTCATCACCACAGCGGCGCAGGCGATTTTGCAAGCTCCAGCAGGCGAGCGGTTTGAAATCTGGCTGGGCTATTTTGACCCCAACCAGGCGAATCGGCTGACGCTGGATGGCCTGAAGCAGCTCGCGCAGACGTTTGATAAAGCACCCCTAGAAGATGCCGACGTAAAGCGAGAAATTCAGCAGCTCAGCAGCGGCATGCGCGCTGGAATAGATGCCTATCAGCGGCTAGAGGGCGTGCTAATTGAATGGATCTATCAGACTTCCAGCGCAATCGGCTTTGAGGGCGAAACAAGCTGGGGGCCTTGGAGACTCTGGTCAGAGCGAGTTAATCATCCCGTTCCCAAGCAGCTCTTCCAGACCATCGGCAGCAACCAGTCGATTGCCGAATGGGTGCGTCGTCAGTCGCTAGATTTGCAAAGCTGGGTTGAGCTGGTGGTGCTGCTCCAGTCCTTGCGCCAAGCCCTAGCCACCTGGTTTGAGCAGCAGCCCTACGACTCAAAATGGGGACTTAAACAAACGGTGTCTACTTACCTCACCTTTGCTGCCATCTGGTGTGAGATTTTGAACGGCCTCAACGATGCTGCCGACATTACCTGCGCCGATCGCGAGCAGCTCGTGCAGGGATGTTTCCAGACTTTAATGCAGATTCTTCGCAGCTTCTCCCAGCAGAGTTACTTTCCCATGTACGGCGGTATCTTTGCTCTATTCTCCGGCGACTATCTCAAGAATGCAATCAGCTATCTTGACGAGCCGCTGAAGCGGGTCGAAGGCACGCAGGAGAAAGCAAGGATTTTGACGCTGCTGGGCTATTCGCAGCGAACCGTAGGACGCTATGACCGCGCCCTTGACTTCCATCAGCAGGCGCTCGACATTGCCCGCAGCGCCGCCGATCAGCCCTGCGAAATCGCTAACCTGAACCACCTCAGCCGCATCTATTTGGCGCAGAAGAACTATGGCGAAGCGATCAACTACAGCCAGCGAGCGCTAATTCTGGCCCGGCAGGCAGGCGACCGACTCGGTGAAGCCAACGCGCTGACTAACCTTGGCTACAGCGAAGTGCTCTCAGCACAAGCCTTAGAGCGCCTAGATCGCGACGACTATGAGCTGGCGGTGAACTATCTCCAGCAGGGGCTAGCGCTAGCCGAAAAGCAGGGCGACCGTCAGAGTCAGTCGCTCTGCTACAACAGCTTAGGCATCGCCTACGTGATTTTGGCTGAGCCGCAGACCGCAATTCCCTATCTGGAAAAAGGCGTGAAGGCCGCGATGGCATCCGGCGATCTTTACTTGCAGGGGCTAAATTTTGCCTACCTCGCCGAAGCTTGTCATGCGCGTTTAGAGCGCGAACGGGCGGTTTTGGCAGCTTTGCTGGCAATGTATCTGCTGGAGCAAATCAACGCTGCCGAATGGCGACAGCCTGCGGGACTGCTGATCGTCTTGCAGGGGCAGCTCGGCGAAATCACCTTTGAGCAACTGCGCCGTCAGCTCAGAGCTGAACTTACTGCGGTGATTGGTGTTGACGACTATGATCATCTGCCGCAGCTGCTAGCCAACTACCGCAAGACGCTGGAAGGCTAACGCTGATTCTAGGCATTCGTGAGCCACCGCTCTGTAATCCTATGTAGGTAAGTTGTAGTACGATACGATGGAGAAATCGGCGAGAATTTTCGCGCTGGGGCTGTCCAGAGTCTAGATTCAGTCTAGATTCAGTCTGGATTCAGTCTGGACAGTAAGTGTTACACGCTGTAGTATTTAGGTATTAATCTTTTTAGAATTTTATGTCTTTGTTGCGACAGCCATCTCTCACAGCGCTGCATCAGCTTTGTATAAAGCCGAACGGTTTGCTGACGCAGAGGTGCAGGTGCATGACGACCGGGAGGCTTCCCGCTTGTTTCCCCCGCTCTGTTTCAGCCAGAGACGGGGGATTTTTTTGAGTCCAGATAGATCTGCCTGTTTCGCTGCCCGCAGTTTCCACTCCCTCATTTTCTAGGAGTCATCCATGCAAGCCCAACAGCCTCGCCAGCCTTCGATTCTGCAAAACTCAGTGGTCGTGTTTTCTCGCAACTACCTGCCGCTGGCTCGCATCAATATCAAGCGCGCCATCGTTTTGCTGATTACCGGACAGGCTGAGTCGCTGGAGTTTGGCAATCCGCATATTTGGAAGGTGCGCTCGCCCTCGGTGGTGCTGGAAGTGCCCGAACATATTCGCTTGACGGTGAGCAACCCGGAGCGGCTGTGGAAGGTGCCGCCGGTCAATCGCCGCGAAGTGCTGCGCCGCGATAACCACAGCTGCCAATACTGCGGCAGCACCAAAAACCTGACCATCGACCATGTGATTCCGCGTTCCAAAGGCGGTCAGCATACCTGGGATAACGTCGTTGCCGCCTGCGACCGCTGCAACTCGCTGAAGGGCGACCGTCTGCCGCATGAGGCTAACATGGTGCCGCGCAGCAAGCCGAAAGCGCCTGCACATCCGGCAGTTGCCTTCGCCGAGCAATTTTGGAAGGCGCAGCAGGACGAACCGTGAGATCTGCGGCTGATCGTGCAGCGTATTCTGCGCTATGGCCAAGCCGTTCTGACCTGGTTTAGAATCCAGAGGCTATTGCGTTTCAGCCAGCTATGGACTTTATTAGCGATCCGCCGATTGCCGTCAAAATCCAAAAAATGCAGCAGCGGGTTAGATGGCAGCACCCAGAAATTTTGGCGCGCGGCATTGACCAGACTCAGCTAGTGGTTGATGACGGCGAATCGGATGATCCAGAGTTTTCGTTTTTGGTGATTGGCGACAGCGGCTCCGGGGCGCACCGCAGCCACAACCCGCAGCGCAAAATTGCCGAGATGATGCTGGAGCGAATGCAGGGCTGTCGGTTTCTGCTGCATACAGGCGACGTGATCTACCTCGTCGGCTCGCAAGAATATTACTACCGGAATTTTATTGAACCCTACCGGGAATTTCTATTTGGTGGCGAGCAACCCCGCACAATTGGCTTTGATCAAATGCGGTTCAAGCTGCCGTTTCTGACTGTTCCTGGCAACCATGACTACTACGACCTGCCCTTGCTCTACGGCCTGCTGGCTCAGACGACGCTGCCGATTCGCTATCTGCTGCGCTCAAAAATCGACCTAGATGTGGGCCTGCGCGGCTCGCAGCAGGGCAAAGTCTACGCCCAAGCCTTCCTCGACTATCTGCTGCGGTTCAAAACATCCGCCGAACTCGCCCGTCATCTCGACGAGCACTATACGGCGCAAGGTAGCGCAGGCAAATGCCTGCGCTACCAGCCCAAAGTATTTACGCGCCAGCCCAACCGCTACTATCAGTTTCGCTATGGCGGCATCGACTTTTTCGCGCTGGACTCCAACACGTTTAGCGTCCCCCTGCCGCTCTCAGCAGGCGAAGCAGGCAAAGCCCAGCGCCAGATTCTAGAGCAGCGTCGGGCTAAAGTGCAGCAAGAGCAGGTCGAGCTGGTGCAGCGCTCCATGCAGCTCAACGCGAACAGTCCCGACGAAGCCGAACAGCTCGACGATTGCCGCACCAAGCTAGAGCAGCTCGAAGAGATTGAAAAAGATATCACCAAACAGCTCCAGGCTGACTCCAGCGAGCCTGTGGATACCGATCAGCTGAGCTGGCTGACCCAACGCCTGATTGAATCCTGGCAGAACCAGGCGGTGCGGGGGCGAGTCCTGTTCTTCCACCATCCGCCCTATGTCACCGAAGCGACCAAATGGCATCAGGGACAGACCCTAGCTGTGCGTCAACGCCTGCGCTTAGCCCTTGACCAGGTGGCAGTCGCCGTTGATCATCAGCAGCGTCCCGTGGTAGATCTGGTGCTCAACGGCCATGCTCACTGCTTCGAGCATTTGCAAACGGGCGATACGGGCGGCGGCGATGCTTACACCAACTGGCTGGTCTGCGGCGGCAGCGGCTATAGCTTGCGGCGACAGCGACCCGAAGGCGCGGAGATTTGGGAAGATGGCCTGGACGGGCAGGAGCGGCTGATGGCGCGCTCGCGGCTGTTTGTCGGGCGCAGCGGTCAGGGTAGCCACAAGCGTCGTCCCTACTCGTTTTTGCGAATCGACGTCCAGGCTGGGAGTCCGCCTCGGTTTGTGGTGCGTCCGCATGTGGCCGAGCGCTATCAGCATGAGTGGCTAGAGCAAAGCCTGCCGTCGTTTAAGATTTAGAGCTGCGGGCTTACTTGATCACTGTTACAATCGCGTTACAATCAAAAGACTTTGATTTAGCGCTGAGGCAGCTCGCTCTATGTCTATTGAAATTCCACCCTTCCAGTTTCAAATTGACATCACGACCCTAACTGGGATTAGCCTTTGGGGACTGGCGCTCTACCTAGCGTTTTTTCCGCTGAGCGAATGGGTGATGGAAAAGCTGGAAGCCTGGATGAATCGAGTGGAGCAGTCGCTTTATAGCTCTCAGGCAGAGTTTGATCGCACCAGAGAGGCGCGGGAGTCGATGAATGCGTTTTACGCCTCGCTGCTGAGCATCATTCCTTTCTTAGTGCTGGGCGGCTTCTGCAACTGGGGTGTAGCCGAGAGCCTAGGCAAGAGCTGGACGATCAGCATGGGCATCATTGCGGCAATTGGCTGCGGGGTTTATGAGCTGGGTCGGCGGGACGGTAAGTCAGCAGAGCGCTAGTCGTAGATAGTCGTAGAGCGTCTCAATCACCGAATCGCCGCCTCGACCAAGTTGGGATCAGGTGACTGAGGCGGGACAGGTTGCTGATAAGGCTGCTGGTAGAGCTGAGGCATCTGGTTTGCTCGCTGCCATTCGTCGGACGGTTCTAGGTTGGCATAGGGATTTGGCGCGTAGGTATCTGCTTCGGGTATCCAGTAGCCCGGAGGTGGATCATTATAGGGCTGGACGGGCTGCTGGCTATAGGGTGCTGCGAAAGGGACGGGCGCAATCAGCGTCGCAAGATAGTCCGGCGCAAAGCGTTCAGTGGCGAACCGAATATAGACTTCGCGGTTGTGGGCATAGTCGCCCAGCAGCGATCTGCCGTAGGACGCATCAAATCGCTGTCGAATGCTCCAGAAATTTTCGCCTGACTGCACCCACTGCTGAATTTGACGAGCAATTTCGAGCTGTTCTGCCGAGCTGAGCCGCTGATATTCAATGGGCTGCAAGGCACGAGAGAGATCAAATAAATAGTCGTTTTCGGGGGCAGTCCAGATCGGCGGGGACGCTGTCGTGGGCTGAGGGACAGCAGCCGAACTGATAGCCGGGACTGTGGCCAGGTTGGCAGCAGGCAGTGCAGCAGTTGACGCAGTCACGACGGGGTCTGGAGGCGCGATTGGTGCAATGGGCGTGACGATTGTCGCTTGAGAGAGGGCAATCGGCGCGTACTCAGGCTCACCCCGCAGGCTATTCCAAGCCCAATAGCCCGTGATGCCGACCGCCGCCATCACGGAACTGAGCAAGCCAACAGCAGCTAACTTAATCGAGGCGACTGAAGCTTTTGAGGCTTTCATTAGGACGCAGCGGTGGGGTAACAAGGGAAGCCCTGCTCTAGTTCATAAAGCTTTAACTCATACAGCTCAAGCCCTAGCAGCTCAGGAAAAATCTGGATTGGAAAATATTGGGTTTAATTCGGTTTAATAAAGGAGCATCTCAGAGAATTCGGCCTGAACATCAGATCACCGCGCCCCCATGCAGCTCCAGCAAGAAGAAGATATCCGGCAGTATATCGAAGCCCGACTCCAACAAAAGGGGATCAAAACCCAGCGAGAAGTTGCCTGCGGTAACGGCATCCGGGCGGATTTGGTTACATCTGACATGGTAATAGAAGTCAAGCGCAGGCTCAACCGAGGCGCAATCTATCAAGCCTATGGACAGGGTGTTGCTTACCAAAAGCTGCTGAAAAAGCCGAAGCTGCTGATTATTGGTCTTGCACCCACCTCAGAGTCTAAATATCAGGAAGCGCAGCGGATCGCGGAAAATATCCGGACAAAAGGCGTTGAGGTCGTATTCATTGACAAAGATCCCAGCTGGGGAATTGCCGCTGCCTCAGTTGGCGGCTGGTGGGCGCAACTCACAGGGCGTTCGGCTCCAGTCCAGCCAGTCAGCCAGCCAGTCAGCCAGCCAGTTCAGCCAGTCAGCCAATCAGCCGCGACACAGCTAACCATCCAACCCGTTGCCAAGCCTACCAGCAAGCCAACAGCCCGCCTCCCGTTTGAACCCGTGCAAGCTTCGATCACTGGCGACATTGCTGAGAAAGTGGCCGAAAAAGTGGTTGAGAAGGCTGCCGAAAAGATTGCCGAAAAATCTGCCGAAAAAACACCTGAAGCTAGCCCAGCCAAAGCCAAACCTCCAGAAGTTGTGCTGCCGCCTGAAGCAGGCAAAGCCCCTGCCGCCAGCAAGTCCCTACCCCCTGCCAAACTGTTCCGGCTGAACTCGACCATGAAAGACTTCTGGATACTGCTGCTGATTATCGTGACGTTCGTTGTGATTAAGACCTACCTGGAACGCAGTCAGCCAACGCCGCCCCGGCTGGCACCCGCCATCCCGCCGCATCAGCCCACCTATCTTCAGCCTGGGCCCCGCTTCAACCCTGCGCCCACCTATAGGGGCAGCTAGAGAGTTGCTACAGGTACGGCCTGTGCCACAATCAGGAATAAGTGCGGGATTAGTGCAGGCCGAGAACCCATGCTGGAGTCACTGCTGCAAGAGCGCTATCATCTAATCTCAGTGCTGGGAGTAGGCGGTTTTGGGCAGACCTATCTGGCTAAAGATCTGGCTAAAGACGGGCTGTCGGCTGATGCAGTTTGCGTCGTTAAGCAGTTTAAGCCTGTCAAAAATGATCCGCAGTTTTTGGCGATTGCTCGCCGCCTGTTTGATACCGAAACCGCTACGCTGCGGCGATTGGGGCAGCATCCTCAGATTCCCACCTTTGTGGACTTTTTTGAGGAAGCCGATGAGTTTTATCTGGTGCAGGAATTCATTGCAGGTGACTCGATCAGCCAGGAGTGCACAAGGCAGTGGAGTGAAGCGGCAGCGATTGATCTGCTGCGTGATGTTTTAGGCATTCTCAACTTTGTGCATTCGCAGCAGGTGATCCACCGCGATATCAAACCCAGCAATCTGATTCGCCGTCAGTCGGATGGCCGGGTCGTGCTGATAGATTTTGGCGCAGTCAAAGAGATTCACACGCAGCTTTTAAGCGAGGAAGAGCAGAAATTTACGATTGGGATTGGCACGCAGGGCTACACGCCGAGTGAACAGCTAGCCGGACGACCGCGCTATTGCAGCGATATCTATGCGCTGGGCATGACGGTAATCCAGGGGCTGACCGGCATCCAGCCGACGCAGATCCTGGCCGATCCGGAGACGGGCGATCCCATCTGGCAGGCTCCGATCAGTCGCGGGCTGCACAGCATCCTGGAGAAAATGGTGCGCTACCACTTCAGTCAGCGCTACCAGTCGGCGCAGGAAGTGCTGCAAGCACTCGATCGGCTGACCGCTGCCCCGCTCGACTCGACAATCATTCCGGGTTCGTCGCTATCACTATCGCCCAGCCTGCTCTATCACCCGATCGGGGACGAGACGGTTTTTGATACGCCAATTGATACACCAAAGCGGTATCGCTGGCCAAACAAAGCGCTGCGAGCAGTTGCCATCACGGCTTTGAGTGTGACAGCGCTACTGGCTGGCCCCCGACAGCTAGGTTGGCTCCAGGCTTCAGAGTTGGCAGTCTATGATCGGTGGGTGCGGCTTCAGGCTAAAGTCGCGCCCACCGCACCCGATCCTCGGCTGCTGATCGTCGAAATTAGAGAGGCGGACTTGCAGTCGCTTCAGCGCGGTACGCCCTCAGACGCAGATGTGGCCACCGTGATTCGCAATTTGCAAAAGTACCAGCCTCGGGTGATTGGGCTGGATCTGCACCGTGATTTGCCACAGCAGCCCGGTCAGCGCGAGCTAATGCAGGCGCTGCAAGCCAAAAATCTGGTGACGATTATGAAGCTGGGCAGCGACTCGCAAACTTTCGACATTCCGCCACCCGCAGGCGTGAATGCAGCGCAGCTCGGCTTCAATGATTTTCCGATTGACCCAGACCGGGTTGTACGCCGCAACTTGCTCTACGCCACGGTGACAGAGCAAACGTTTAGCTCATTTGCGCTGAAGCTGGCTATCCAATATCTTCAGGCTGAGCCTCAGTCAAGCCCTAAGCAGCCCGACATAATGCGGCTGGGGAAAGCTGATTTTCCGCCGCTTACCGCATCACTGGGCGGCTACCAAACGATTGATGCCGCAGGCTACCAGATAATGCTCAACTACCGATCGCCGCAGGCTCCGGCGCGGCAGGTGGATTTCACAGCAGCCTTGCAGGACAAGCTGGAGCCAGACTGGGTCAAAGATAAAATCGTGCTGATTGGCACAACTGCTATCAGCGGCAAAGATTTTTTTCGTACTCCCTTCCATCAGGCAGACGGCTCCTATCTAATGCCGGGTGTCCTAGTTCATGCTCAGATGGTCAGCCAAATTCTCAGCTTGGCAGAAGGTGAAACTGCGCTGCTGGGAGCATGGCCGGATTGGGCAGAGTTGCTGTGGATTGCCGGTTGGGCGGTGGTAGGCGGCAGTTTGGTCTGGACGATCCGTCGCCCGCTACACTTGGTGGCTGCGTCAATGGCAGCGGCGGGAATTCTGGTGGGTAGCAGCTACCTGATGTTTACCGGACTATTCACCGGATCAATCTGGCTCCTCTGCGTCACGCCCGGAATTGCGATGCTGCTGAGCGGTACAGCGCTGATTCTTTGGCAGGCCTACAAAGCCTGATCGCTGATCCTGACGCAGATGGATCAGGCTTACTAAGCTCCAGCTTTGCAGGCTTGCTGAGAGTCTGGGCAACCGCCTAGTTCTTGAAGTCTGTCGCGCCCTGATAGCCGGAATATTCGGCGAGCTGCTGTAACGACTGCGTACCGGAATAGGTTTGACCGTTGACTGTCCAGGTCGGGTAGCCCTTCACGCCCGCGCTCTGACAAACAGCAGTCTGCGAATCTGCCCCAGCCGGATCGCATTCTACATAGGGCATCTGCGCTGATGCCTCTTTGCCAAACAGCTGCTTTTGATCCTGGCAGTGCGAACACCAGTAAGCTCCGTACATCTTGGCTCCCGTATCGTTGAGGTGCTTGGCCAAAGCAAGCTCAGCTGTGCCCGAACTGGTCGCCGGGATATACTTGCCGTCTACTTCGCCCACCTGCTCACCGCTGCTGGCCATTGTTGGGTGGCTAATGGCATAGGCTCCTAGCGTGCCAACCAGCGTCACCATTGCCACAATAATGCCGCTAAAAATTAATTGCCCTGAATCTTCCCACTCGCGACCTATCAACGTCACCACAAACAGCGTCAGCGCAAACAGCGCCGAGGCTAAGCAGTAGTAGCAGATGCCGCCGATGCCGCTCACCGCTACAAACTTGGTGAACATAATGAACATCAAGTAGCTACTGAACACCAGCATGGCGGTGGAGCCTAAAAACAAGAACAGCCAAGTCCAGTTTTCCAGCTCCTGACGCAGCGGCTTGTTTTTCTCAGGGCTGACGGCCAATGGAGCCAGCGCAAAAAACAGGATAGCGGTGTAGGCCAGAAATCCAAACAGCGCCAGCGGCAGCCCAAACATCTCGGCATAGTTGCTGGAGAGCACCTGCTTACAGCCGTCTGTGGGGCAGACCGCCTCGCCGCCAAATAGCTTGGTCGCGGTTAGATATCCGGTGTTGAGCATTCCTAGTCCGGCCACCGTGCCCAAAATCGGGCGTGACCAGCGATGTATCCAGGGAACTTGCTTACTGCGGCGACTATTCATACGGCTTGATTTGGAAGTACGGCTACTCATAGGCTTTGGCTGGGGTAGAGGTTTACAAAGTCAAGAGGTGACTGCTGAGAAACCTATTCTGGCGCAAACTACTAATTCTGGCGCGAACTACTAAAAGTAAGTCAATCTTAAGGATTCGTCGGAATGCCTGGGATATATTTTATCCAACAGCTTCAAGTTATTCAGCAGGTTCAAGAGACCTGCGCCGAAACCGAACCCGCAGGAGCCGCAGCTGCAGGCTGCTGACTCAGATTCTGCTCTTTCAAGGATAAACTGCGGCGCATGGCCTCGACAAATTGGCTCACCCGAATCGGATCAATCGGCTGCTCAATCTGGCCGCGTCGCTTCAGCGAGCTAGAGACAATTGCTCCGTCTGCCGCCTGAATTAGCTGCGGAATGTTCTCCCAACTCGCGCCGCTGCCGATAAACACAGGCGTTCCGGCGGCGGCAGCGCTGGCTAACTCCAGATCTTCCAGGCTAGGCGGGCTGCCCGTCGCCCAACCTGACAGAATTACGCCGTCAGCTAAGCCGCGCTCAATCGTCTCCTGCACGGCGGTCGTCAAATTGGGCGACCCCAAAGGCCGCGCATGTTTGACCAGCACATCCGCCAGAATCTTCACGTCGCTGCCCAGCTCCCGCCGATAGCGCAATAGCTCATGCGCTTGGCCTTCAATCAAGCCCTGATCGGTCGCCATTACGCCAGTCAGCACATTCACCCGAATGAACTGCGCCTGCGAGCAGCTAGCAACGGCCATGGCGCTCCGGGCATCATTGCGGAGCACGTTGAGACCCATCGGCAGCGTCACCAGCTGCATCACCCGCTGCACCACTAGCGTCATGGCGCTGACCACCGCTGGGTCAACCTGACTTTTGGGAAAGGGCGCATCAAAAAAGTTTTCAATCATGATGCCGTCTACGCCACCTGAGGCCAAGGCGACCGCTTCTTGCTCAGCCCGGTCAAACACGGCCTTGAGACTGCCGCCCCAGCGGGGAGAAGTCGGCAGCGGCAGCAGGTGAATCACCCCGATCACGGGGTTGGCGGTTTTGAAGGTTTGTTTGAGATCCACAGATTTTGGGGGATTCGGACTGAGGTTAAGCTCGCTCTTCTATAAAAATAACAGCAATAGAGCGTCTGATAGATTTCCCAGCCTGATGCCAGACTTAAGCTAAATCGAGGGCTAGATCGAGACTAGAATCAAGGCTGTCAGCAGAGCGCCCATTCTCAGCGCTAGCCGGTGCTGGGAAATCATGTAGTTTTGTGATGCAACTTGGCCGAGCTGTGTTAAGATTGTTGAAAGAATAAGATTTGAACGCGATTGCAATTAACGGGATTCATTCACGCTTCTGGGTTCAGCCTAAGAGCTATGAGTGAGAGACAAAGTTAGTCCGTTGATGACGCGATCGCTCCGACGCTGACTTTTAGGATGCTTTGTCTCAACTTCATACCAACCGCATGGGCAACAAACCAACCATTGCCGTCTCTCATTTAGGCTGCGAAAAGAACCGAATTGATACCGAACATATGCTGGGGCTGCTGGTGCAGGCGGGCTATGCGGTTGACTCTAATGAAGAGCTAGCCGACTATGTAATCGTCAACACTTGCAGTTTTATCCAGGTCGCTCGCGAGGAGTCTGTACGTACTCTGGTGGAGCTAGCCGAGGCTAATAAAAAAGTGGTGATCACGGGCTGCATGGCTCAGCATTTTCAGCAAGAGCTGCTGGACTCGATCCCGGAAGCTGTTGCGGTCGTTGGCACGGGCGATTACCACAAGATTGTGAATGTTATCGAGCGCACCCAAATGGGCGAGCGCGTTCAGGAAGTTACCGCCGAGCCGGTTTACATTGCAGACGACACCACTCCCCGCTACCGCACAACAACCGAGGGCGTGGCCTATTTAAGAGTGGCCGAGGGCTGTGACTACCGCTGCGCCTTCTGCATCATTCCTCACCTGCGCGGCAAGCAGCGCTCGCGCTCCATCGAATCGATCGTGGCCGAAGCTCAGCAGCTCGCCGCCGAAGGGGTGCAAGAAATTATTTTAATCTCACAGATTACCACCAACTACGGCTTAGACCTCTACGGTGAGCCGCGTCTGGCCGAGCTACTGCGGGCTTTGGGGGAAGTAGATGTGCCCTGGATCAGGATGCACTACGCCTACCCAACTGGCCTGACGCAGAAGGTAATTGAGGCGATGCGAACCACGCCCAACATCTTGCCGTACCTCGATTTGCCGCTTCAGCATTCACATCCTGAAGTGCTGCGAGCCATGAACCGACCCTGGCAAGGTCAGGTGAATGACGGCATCATCGAGCGGATCAAGGCCGCAATCCCCAATGCCGTGCTGCGAACGACGTTTATCGTCGGGTTTCCGGGCGAAACTGAGGAGCAATTTGAGCATTTGCAGCAGTTTGTACAGCGTCATGAGTTTGACCATGTGGGCGTGTTTACCTTCTCGTCTGAAGAGGGCACAGCCGCTTACGATTTGCCCAACCCAATCGGGCAACCCGTGATGGACGAACGCCGCGATGCGCTGATGGCGCTCCAGCAGCCGATCTCGCTGAAGCGCAACCGGGCTGAAGTCGGTCGGACGGTGGATGTGCTGATTGAGCAGGAAAACCCGGCAACGGAAGAGCTAATCGGTCGTTCGGCTCGATTCGCACCTGACGTAGATGGTCTGGTTTATGTCAAGGGGGCAGCCCGTCTCGGTGCGATTGTGCCAGTTGAGATTGTAGATGCCGACATCTACGACCTGCATGGCCAGATTGCCGATGTTTCGAATCAGCTCAGGATGGCGATGGCTGCTGTTTCTTAGCGCCTAGCTGGCTTCTCAAAGAGACTCTGCTCTCGCTCAACTGAATTTCAGTCATCTCTCAACTAGCCTTCCTAGCTGGTTTTGACCTGGTTTGACACTGCCAATATTCCTCGCTCTGTCTATCTGTTTGCTATCTACTCACCATCCATTTAATTAATTCACCCTGTTAAGGAGAATCAATGACTCTTTCATTCAATAGTCTGGGCCTGTCAGAAGCGCGCGTGCGCCACTTGGAAGCAGCAGGCTTTACTAGCCCCACCGCCATTCAGACTCAGGCTGTGCCGCATCTGTTGGCCGGACGCGATGTTGTGGGCTTAGCCCAGACTGGCACTGGCAAAACCGCCGCCTTTTCGCTGCCGATTTTGGAGCGCATCGATCTCAACAGTAATGTGGTACAGGCACTGATCCTCACGCCGACGCGCGAGCTAGCGGTGCAGGTCTACCAGTCGATCCGCAGTCTTAGCGATGATCGCCGTTTGCAAGTGCTACCGCTCTACGGCGGACAGGCCATCGACATTCAAATTCGACGACTGCACCGAGGCGTGCAGGTCGTGGTCGGTACGCCGGGTCGAGTGCTGGATTTGCTGAGCCGGGGCGACCTGAAGCTCAACAAGCTGAGCTGGCTAGTCCTAGACGAAGCAGACGAAATGCTGAACATGGGCTTTATTCAAGACGTGGAAAGAATTCTGTCCCAGGCTCCGTCCGAGCGGCAGACAGCTTTTTTCTCCGCCACGATGGAATCTTCAGTGCGCGAACTCGCCGCCAAGTTCCTGCGCTCCCCCATTACGATCAACGTTGAGCAGCCCAAAGCTGCCCCCACCCGCATTGATCAAGTCGTCTATGTGATCCCCCGCGGCTGGTCGAAGCCCCGTGCCCTTCAGCCGATTCTAGAAATGGAAGATCCAGAGTCGGCGCTGA
Organism: Pegethrix bostrychoides GSE-TBD4-15B; assembly: GCA_019359155.1. Classification (GTDB taxonomy): domain Bacteria; phylum Cyanobacteriota; class Cyanobacteriia; order Elainellales; family Elainellaceae; genus Elainella; species Elainella bostrychoides. Next base: position 70,056 of record JAHHHV010000091.1, on the reverse strand, counting down.
TCTTTGTGCGAACCCGCAAGGCCGCTGCCGATCTGACCCGTCAGCTTCAGGCTGCTGGACATAGCGTCGATGAATACCACGGCGACCTCAGCCAGTCCCAACGTGAACGGCTGCTGCTGCGGTTCCGGCAGCGTCAGGTGCGCTGGGTTGTGGCGACCGACATTGCGGCTAGAGGTCTGCACGTAGATGATTTGACGCATGTGATCAACTACGACCTGCCGGACAGCCTGGAGAGCTATGTGCATCGGATTGGCCGCACTGGACGCGCCGGCAAAGAAGGCAAGGCGATCTCGCTGCTGCACCCGCTCGACAAACGCAAGCTGCGCGACATTGAGCGCCATATTCGCCAGAAAATTGAGATTGGCACCATCCCAACTCGTGCTCAGATTGAGGCACGCTACCTGCAAAAGCTGCAAAATCAGCTTCGCGAAGCAATTGAGAGCGAGCGGATTGCCTCGTTCCTGCCGATTGTGGCACAGCTAAGCGAGGAGTTTGAGCCGCAGACCGTGGCCGCTGCCGCCTTGCAAATGGCATATGACCAGACTCGCCCCAGCTGGATGCGTTCAGATCAAGGCTATGTCGATGAGCCATCTGGTGACTCAAAGCACCGCTCGCCGCAGAACAGTGAACCCAAGTCTAAGCCTGTAAAGCGGCGCATTTCTCCGGTTTCGTAGCGGATTCCGCGCTAGCTGAACTGTCAAAGGGCAGAGTTGGTGGAGGTATGATTGACGAGGACTGACCTCTAGCAACCAGCTCTACCCTCTGCCCTTTTTGAAAACTGCCGTGCGCTCTACTGAACTTTTGCTCCACTATCGCCGTTTGAGTCAGCAGCTCATCACAGTTGTGGACGTAGAAACGACAGGGCTATACGCCTGGGATAGCCGGATCACTGAAATATCGGTGATTCACGCGACGCTAGCGGATGGAGTTAAGCATCAGCAGACCGATCTAGTGAACTCTCAAACCAGAGTTCCAGCCAAGATTACCCAGTTTACGGGCATTACCCAGAGCATGGTGGACAGCGCCACGCCAGCAGCAGAGCTGTATCCCCATTATCTACCGCTGCTAGAGCAGGGGATTTTGACAGCGCATAACCTGGAGTTTGACTACCCGTTTTTGCAGGCTGAATATGCGCGGTTAGGCACAAAGTTTTTGCGTCCAGAACCGGATCAGCTTTGCACCGTCAAGCTAGCTCGGCTGATGCTCCCCGATCTGCGCTCGCGCAGCTTACCCAACTTGGTGCAGCACTTTCAGTTTCCAGTAGGCGAGTCTCACCGCGCCGAAGCCGATACACTGGCCTGCTGGCTACTCGCCGAACGTCTGCTCACCGAACTCTTGAACGAGCCGGATGCAGCTTTGCTGGCGCGGTTTGGTCGGCAGTGGATTTCGCTGCGCGAGGCGGCAGGGATTTTGAACTGCCCGCAGGTTGCGGCCAGAACTCAGCTAGACGACGCTGGTGCGGCTTCGCGGTTTGTCGGCAAAGGGCGGGGGGGAACCTGGATGTATCGACGTGGCGAGGTGGAGCGGCTGCTTAGAGGCTAGGCGGGTTGACGCGAGTGCTCGCATTTTACAGCCGCCTTTTTTGCATTCTGAGATAGAAATGAGCAGCGATGCCCACTGCTGTATAGGTAATTAGCCCAAATAAACTAGAGATGGGCAGAAGCGCTAGCAGGCTTGCCCAGTGGCTCGTGCCAGCCAGCAAGTCCTGATTGCTCCAGAATGTGAACCCCACGAAGCCTGCCCAGATCAGCCCGTAGTAAATTGCGGTCTTTAGCCTCAGCGCTGGCGCAGGCTCTTGGCTATGTCTTGCCGCATAAAGACAGCCAGCGGTTGTGGCAGCCAATAGATGTACGCCAAAATACATGCCAAACGAAAAGCTGTTGAAGCTGCTAAACCCTAGCCAGTCTCGCAGAACAGCCAGCAGAAAATTGAGGCCGAGCTGGACCGCAAAGGTGGCCAGCGCCATAAAAAATGGTTTACTCCACATGGCTCAAAGCGGTATGCCTGATTGAGATTTGCTGAACTAGATCGCTATTTTCGATCTAGTCCATCGATCGAAAATAGCGTGACTGGCTCAGCTCTCGATGAGGGCATTCACCCTACGGCCTATACCCTGTAGCAGTCAGCAAGTTCTCAGCAGGCGCTCAGAGCAAACTCATAGTCATGATGCCATGATGAAATGGCTGCATTTTTGGGAATCTGGCATGAGCCGTCGGTTACTTTTATTCACGCGCTATCCGGAGCCAGGAATGGCCAAGACGCGACTTATTCCGGCGCTGGGTGCAGCCGGAGCCGCCGATCTGCATCGTCAGATGGTGGAGCAAACGCTGGCTGAAATCCAGCGGCTTCAGATCCAGTCCCTAGAGCTTGAGGCTCAGCTTTCAGTCGAAATTTGGTTTGCGAGCCGTGGCAACAGCGCTGAGGAGGCAGCCCAGACCCAAAATCAAATGCGAAATTGGCTCGGTGACTGGTGCTACCGGGCACAGCCGCAGGCAGATTTAGGCACACGGCTGTCGGTCGCCAATCAGGCAGCTTTCGATGCCGGAATGCAGCAAGTGATTACCGTTGGCTCAGACTGTCCAGGACTGAGGGCAGAACTGATGCAGCAGGCATTTGAGCTGTTGGAGCAGCATGATCTGGTGCTGGGGCCTGCCCAAGATGGCGGCTACTACCTGATTGGCCTACGTCGCTGTTGCCCAGAGCTGTTTTGCAATATCACTTGGAGTAGTGAATGGGTTCTACAGCAGACCGTTGAGATTGCGACTAGACTCAGACTCTCAACTGCCTACCTCCCAACCCTGGCCGATGTGGATCGACCGGAAGATCTGGCTGTTTGGCAGGCCAATCGACTTAGTCAAGCACCATCAGCCTCCAAACCAGCAATCTCAGTAATCATTCCAGTCCTGAACGAAGCCAACGGTATTGAGCGGGTGATTCAAGCTCTGCAAACCCAAACTCTGCAAACCAGCCTTGAGGTGATTGTCGTTGATGGCGGCAGTTGTGACGAGACTGTGGCTTTGGCCAGTGCTCTGGGTGTCCAAGTGATTCTCGCAGAGCAGGGGCGAGCTGCCCAGATGAACGCAGGCGCAAAGGTCGCAGCGGCGGAAATCCTGCTGTTTCTCCATGCTGACAGCATTCTGCCGCCTCAATTTGTGGCTTCTGTCCAGCAAGTCTTGGCTCAGCCCAACACGATCGCTGGAGCCTTCGAGCTGCGGATTGCGGCACCAGAGCCTAGCCTGCGCTGGATCGAACGTGGCGTGAACTGGCGGTCGCGCTGGCTCCAGCTGCCCTATGGCGATCAGGCAATTTTCCTCAAGGCCAAAACATTTCGGCAGCTAGGCGGGTTTGCTCAGCTGCCAATTATGGAAGATTTTGAGCTGGTGCGGCGGCTACAAAAGCTAGGCAAAATCGCCATCGCGCCTTGTGCCGTGACGACCTCAGCGCGACGCTGGCAAAAGCTGGGGATGGTCAAAACGACCGCAATCAATCAGCTGGTGATTCTGGCCTATTTTCTAGGCGTGCCGCCAGCTCATCTGGCTCGGTGGTACGGCAGTCCAGCACAAACTCCAATGGCGCATACTCCAGCGACGCCAAAAAACAGCCAGAGCTGAACGCATCAACTCCGGCTGTCTCCAACTATTAAGTAAGTGATTTTCGGCTTCAGCCGCGCTGCCTAAACCAGCTTCAGTTCAGGATAGTAAGCCAAGACATCGTCTGCCGAGAGCGTATCGCCATCTGCTTGAGGCGTCCAGAGTACCTCAAGCGCCAGCAGGCTCTCTCCAGAAGCTGAGCCAATTTGCGAGATCGCCTGCCGCAGATCTTGAGAGCTATTGATGGCCGGCAGCTGAAGCTTACCCTGGCTTGCCACCAGCAGCGTTACGACGATATATTCGCCTGGATCTTTGTCTAACGTCGCCAGGTCACCCACAGCGGGAAGCGCCTGACCTGATTCGCCATGCTTCAGCAAATTGTTCACGTTCGAGAGCGTCTCGCCCGAAAACTTGCTGCGCTCAGCAATCGCCAGCCGATTAAACTGGTTCTCGGCAGCACTGAGGCTGGTAATCTGGCTTTGGTCGCTGGCATAGCGCCAATATTCCGGGTGACGCAGTAGCGCTAGCGTGGTCTCTTGGAGTACTTGCGTTAGACCTGCTTTGGTGCTGGTATCAGCAATTTCGGCAATCCGGTTCAAATCAGCTTGCAGGCTCCGCGCCTCGGAGAGCAGGCCAACTTGCAGCTTTGCCACCGACACGGTTGGGTTAGACTCATAGCCGCCCATGCCGTCCTCGGAACGCATTGAGCGGAAGGTATTCACCAGAAAGCCAGCGACTGCCATGAAGACCAGTAGGCTCAGCAAGCCGCTGCCGCCAAAGCCCACGCCGAACGAGGGAATTAAGAAGGGATAGCCAAAGCCACCACCAGGATAGTAGCCGCCACCGCCGCTTGGAGGTGCATAGGTGCGGCTGGGCATAGGACGGCTAGGCATTTTGAAGCTGCCGCCACCAATCCGACCGCCGCTGGCCGCCCAAGCGCCCTGTGCCTGACCAAAGGCCAGCATCAGCACTAGCGCTCCCGTTAGCAGTGGCTTGATCCAGGGTTTGATCCAGTGAGAAAGTTTTTTGAGCATAGTCTCTTGCCTATCCAATCGGATGTTGAAATCAAAACTCGACTTTGGCTGAATTTGCGGCATCAAATCCGAGGTCGCAGGAGCGGCAATCTCTCAACTTCACCTCAAAGTTAACCACCTCAAAGTTAACCAAACTTTTAATTAAACGTTACAAAATCACTCTTCTAGTTTACTGCCTTAACGCAGTTCAAAACTTGCAGCTCAAGGTGGAAAACCGTAATCGTGACGACAGTTTTTCCGCCGCGCTGCCGCTGTTTTAGGAGCTCTAGTTGGGTTGCTCTAATTGAGTCGCTCCAGTTGGGTCGCTACGGCTGAACCAAAACGGGCGTACCAATCGCCACCTGCTCAAACAGCGCCTGTACATCTGAGTCATGCATCCGGACGCAGCCATGCGAGACTGCCTGCCCAATTAGCTCGGTTTCGTTTGTGCCATGCAGTCCAATTTGATGCGTGCCGTCTGTCCAGAAGCCAATCCAGCGCGAGCCCAGGGGATTTTTAGCAGGATCGGTGACGACCTCACGGGTGATCGGATTTTGCCAGACCGGATCTTTGCTCATGCTAATCACGTTAAAGCTGCCCGCGGGGGTCTCCCAGCCCGCCTTACCCACTGCAATCTCAAATCGGCTGTGCAGCCGACCATCTTGGTAGAGCAAGAGCTGCCGATCGCTGAGGTCAATCACGAGCTGGGTTTGATGAATCAGCGCGACTGGATGCAGTGAATTTGACAGAATCTGGTCGAGTCCCGGCTGAACGGCTTGAGTGGCTATTGGCGCTGCTGGAGGTGGGTTGAGCGCTGAAGCAGTTGCGGTCGGCAAGGGCGCGAGGGGTATAGGCGTTAGAGGAGTAGGCGATGCAGGCACAGCCGTGACAACAGGTTTGGCAACCAGCGAACGCATCTGAACGCCAACTAGTAGCGCTGCCGTTACAAAGCTCAGCAGCATAAAGCTACTCTTGAGCGGATCGTTGTTTGTGGTCATGGCCTGCTCATGGCCTGCTCATCGCCTTCAGGCTGCAATTTAGACTGTAGCTAACTCAGGCTGTGCCATAAAGCCCGGAATTACTCTACAGGCTGAATAATACCCCGTAATCCATTTTGACTCAACAGCTGCACGGCTTCCTGGGCGTTTTGATAGCTGCTGAATGCGCCGACCTGCAAGGCTGACTGTCCCTGAATCGTCGTCGAAAAGGCATCTGGCACAAGCGACTGCACCTGACTTTGTATTTGGTCATCAGTAGCGGCTACCAGCACTCGATACTGCGAGCTTTGAGACTGCGCCCCAAACTGAGATCTACGTGAGCCAGTCTGTGCCAAGCTGACGCGAGTTACGCCATCTACGTTGCCGATAGGAATCTCGCCTGCTGGCACGGGTAGCAGCGATCGATTTACGGCTGGCCGACTTACTGGCTGGCTCACAAGCTGGCTGCTAGATTGGCTGCTGGAGCGGCGTTCAGCGGGTGGTGCTGGCACATTAATTGGCGAACCGCTCAACGTCGGAGCGCTGGGAGCGGCAGTATTTTGCCGAGGCAAGCTGGCCGCAGCGGTGACAACGACGTTGCCCAAGAGAGCGGCGGTTGGAACCGGAGTTGCCGCAGCTTGAACTGGAGAAGGACTGGGCTGATTGGTAAGCTGATTGGTAAGCTGGCTGGCGGGTTGACTGGCGGGTTGGCTGGCAGGTTGACGAGCAGCAGAACTGGCCAACGATGTCAAACTGGAAATTGGCCGGAGTGCGGTTGCGACCCTGACGCTCTCTGGTGGGGGCACGACAATGTTAATGGGTAGATTGGCAGGCGCAGTGAGGGCAATCGTCTGGTGGGGCTGAGCTGTTGAGTGAGCAGCGGCATGAGTGGCCGGACGCGCTGGAGCTGAGGCTTTGTTGGCAACTGAGATGGGCGGCAGGTTGGCAATCAAATTAGCTTGAGGCAAATTTGCCTCAGGCCAGCTGGCCTGAGAAGATGGGGCGGCTGAAGCCAGCTGTTGACCTGTCAGATCTAGCTGGCCGACGACGTAGCCTGTGATGTGGTTGCCCACCGCAGAGAGCGTTTGGCGGGTGGTGGCATTCACGTCATGCTGCTGACTGTTGAGAAACTGGTTTTGCCCTGGGTCACGGCGGCTACCCAAGTCGGGCTGAGCCTGTGCCGTGACGACCAATCCATCGCGCTCGCTGTCTTCAACTTGATTGCGCCTGAGCGTCGGGCTGGCCTGATCCTGGACAACTATCCCGTCGCGGTTTTGGCTGATCCGGTTGCCGATAATTTGCCCTGCTGCCGTCCCGCCCAGCGTGATGCCAGTCCCCGTGCGCTGAAAAATATTGCTCTGAACCTGAGGCCGTGACTCGCCCGTAATCTGCAAGCCGCTGCGGTTGAGCATAAACAGATTGTTTTGAATTACAGGACTGCTGTTGCCGACTGCGATTAGCCCAGCGTTGCTACCCGTAAACGTGTTGCTTTCGACCGTCGGGCTACCCGCTTCCACCCACAGCCCGTAGCCACGCACCGCCGGATTCGTCACCGTTACGCCCGTCAACACAGCCTGGTTTGCGCCCAGAACCGTGACGTTTTGGCGACCTGCGCTCTGGCTGGAATAGCTGCCGCCGCCCCGAATTACGACCGCATGTCCCAAATTGTCTGGGTTGCCCTGCACCGTAACGTTAGGCTTCAGCCGAATCGGGAATTGTTCGCCGCTCTCGGCGCTGTAGGTTCCAGCAGCGAGCTGAATGATGCTCTGGGGAGCCGCCGCTTCTAGGGCACGGCTGAGGCTGCGAAACGGTGACTGCTCGCTGCCGTCGGCTCTGGCATCGCTGCCGCTTTGCGGATTCACCCAAATTGTTTTAAGGCTAGAGAGCGGTTTTTCGGAACCTTCAGACGGGCGACGGGTGGAGGGTGTGTTGTCGAGAGCCGAACGAGCTTCAGCCAGCGCCTTGCAGTTGCGATCGGCCAACAGCAGCGTTACCGAGATGCCCAGAACCAAGAGCAGCCGATTTTGCCAGGGTGCGGCGATTCTTTGAGCTAATTTTTGAGCTGAACTGGATGCCCAACTTTGGCTAAAGTTCTGGCTAAAGTTCTGGCCAAACCGATGAGGAGGGAGCTGAAGCATGAACAATCTCCTGAGCCGCAAAATAAACGCAAAAAACCAATCATTAAATTTTGCCTGATTTTTCTCCGTCCGAAGCAATTGCGAGTAAATTTTTTGGATTGTGGCTGCTCAACTCAAAAATCACCCTACCCGCAGCCCGTTAACGTAGCATGGGAAAACACCTACTCGACCGCTTGATTCGCCCAACTCTGCCGATTGTGCTTCCGGCTGACTCCGCTTCTTTACCCTATGCAGCTTCTGGTATGACTCACTCTGGCTCCGCTCCTGACGCGCTTAACCCGCCATCCACTCCGCAGGCTCAGATCTATCGCATTCTGGATGCCAACCTAGATCGTGCCAGAGAGGGACTGCGGGCGATTGAAGAATGGTGTCGGTTTGGCCTGAATCAGGCGCAGTTTACTGAGGAGTGCAAAAATCTGCGGCAGGAACTCGGCCAGTGGCACAGCCCCAAAATCCGCGCCGCCCGTGACACGCTCCACGATCCGGGCACTGAACTCACCCATCCGCAGGAACAGCAGCGTGCTAGCATCAACGACCTGCTCCGCAGTAATTTCTGCCGCACTCAGGAAGCGCTGCGAGTGCTGGAAGAATATGGCAAGCTCTACTCGCAGGAAATGGCGGCGGCCTGTAAGCAGATGCGCTATCGGGTCTATGTGCTGGAGAGCGATCTGACTGGCCAGCAGCGGCACCAAAAGCTGGCTCAGGCTTATCTGTACCTGGTGACTTCGCCCGTTGAAAATCTGCTGGCTGTGGTGGAGTCGGCGCTAGAGGGCGGCCTGATGCTGGTGCAGTACCGCGAAAAACAGGCTGATGACCAGACCCGCATCCGCACAGCGATCCAGCTGCGCGCGCTCTGCCATCGCTACAACGCGCTGCTGATTGTCAATGACCGAGTGGATATTGCGCTGGCGGCGGACGCGGATGGCGTGCATCTGGGGCAAGAAGATATTTCGATTGGGCTGGCGCGGCAGATTCTAGGCTCGCAGCGGATCATTGGTCGCTCGACTAAAAGCCCTGAAGAAATGCGGCGAGCGATTGCCGAAGGTGCAGACTACATTGGCGTTGGCCCAGTCTATGCAACGCCGACCAAAGCGGGTCGAACCGCAGTAGGCTTGGAGTACGTGCAGCACGCGGTCAAAAATGCCACAATCCCATGGTTTGCAATTGGCGGCATCAACGCCGAGACGCTGGCCGATGTGCTGACGGCAGGAGCCGAGCGGGTAGCAGTGGTGCGGGCCATTATGGAGGCCAACCCACCAACGCTGATGACGCAGTTTTTTGTCTCGCAGCTCAGCCGGGTACAAACCATTCGGGCCGCAGAGCATCGCAGTAATTAACAGGCGCGAGATTAGCAGGCGCGAGATTAGCAGGCGCGAGAGCAACCATGCACGAGATTGAAATTCAGGTAAACGGCGAATCGCGGCGCGTGGCTCCAACCCACCTGCCTGATTTGCTGGTGCAGCTCGGCCTCAACCCCCAACTGGTGGCGGTCGAGTACAACGGCGAGATCCTGCACCGTCAATTCTGGAAAACCAGAGAGGTGCAGGCAGGCGATCGGCTGGAAATCGTAACGATTGTAGGCGGGGGGTAGACGGCTCTACCCCCGCGTCACTAGCTCCACGCCATCTCGCCCGTCTATCTCTTGCAGGTAAACTTTCACCTTCTCTTCTTTGGCCGTCGGCAGCGTTTTGCCCGTAAAGTCAGGGTGGATGGGGACTTCGCGGTGGCCGCGATCGACGAGTACGGCCAGTCGGATTAGCTCTGGGCGACCATATTCGGTGACGGCATTGAGCGCGGCGCGAATCGTGCGGCCTTTGAAAATTACGTCGTCTACCAGCACCACGGTGCGGTCAGAGAGATCGAACGGAATTTCGGTTTTTTCGGGGGTGCGGAGGTTAATTTTGTCGAGGTCATCGCGGTAGAAGGTGATATCCAGACTGCCAACGGGTACCGCAATTTGCTCCAGGGCTTCAATCTGCCGCGCCAGCAGATGCGCCAAGGGCACGCCGCGCGTATAGATGCCCAGCAGCACCAGCTTCGTCAAATCGCCAGAGCGCTCGACAATCTGCGAAGCCAGACGGTTCAGCGTGCGGCGGATCTCGTCAGCCGAGAGAATCTCCACAGTTTCAGACATGCGGGTTAGGGAACGCTAAAGCGCTAAAAGAACAGTCAAAGAACTGGAGCAGAATTTTCCCGTATTATCGCTTGTTGCTTCTAAACTGGCATTAGCTAGCGTGACAGCTCGATCCTTACATCCCGACCCCGTGATCCCGACGCATGACTAACCGCGCGCAGCTTGACCCCGCCCCGTTCCCCCTGCTAGGACTCTCTGATCCAGAGGTGATCAGGCGACGCGCTGCTGGAGATGGCAACGATGCTCGGCTCGAAACCAGCCGCTCCTACCGCCAAATCCTGCAAGAAAACCTGTTCACGGTGATCAACATTGCCTTTTTTGCAATCAGTCTGGTGATGTTTAAGCTGGGGCGGCTCAGCGATGCGGTGCTGGTGGTCATCGTGATTTTTGGCGGCGTGCTGGTGAATATCTACCAGGAAATTTGGGCGAAGCGGCAGCTAGATCGAATTGCGCTGCTGAGCCGCCCCCAAGCTACCGTGATCCGAGCCGGAACGGAGCGACAGATTGATCCCAGCGAGATTGTCCGCGGCGATTTGCTGCTGCTGCAACCGGGCGACCAAATTGTGGTGGACGGCGAGATTGTCGGCGAGGGGCGTGTGGAGGTAGACGAGTCGCTGCTGACGGGCGAATCCGATTTGATCCCCAAACAGGCCGCCGATCTGGTCTATTCCGGCAGCTTTTGCGTCAGCGGTACGGCCTGCTACTGCGCTCAGAAAGTGGGCGGCCAGACGGTGGCCTATCGGCTGATGTCCGGGGCGCGGGCGTTCCGGCGGTCGTTGACTCCCTTGCAGGTCGAGATCAACGTGGTGATCCGAATCTTTATGCTGATCGCCTGCTTTCTCTGGATGCTGGTGGGGATCAGCTTTCTCAGCAGCAGCTATTCGGCCAACGAAATTGCCCAGCGCTTTGCCGTGATTGCCGGACTGGTGCCTGCCGGACTGCTGCTGGCGATTACGCTGGCCTATGGCTTGGGCGCGGTGCGGATGCTGGGGCAAGATGTGCTGATTCAGCAGGCCAACGCCGTCGAGTCACTCAGCAACGTCGATATTCTCTGCCTTGACAAGACGGGTACGCTCACCACTAACCAAATCTGCCTGGAAGAACTGCGCCCCATCGGCATCTCGGAGGCAGAGCTGCGGGCATGTCTAGGCGACTATGCCGCTAACCTCAGCAGCGGCAACCGCACCAGCGAGGCCATTGCTGTTGCCTGCCCCGGCCAGAGCCGCCACCTCAAGGCCGAAGTGCCCTTTTCCTCGGCTCGCAAATGGAGTGCAGTGGCCTTTGATGAGGCCGAGCGGCGCGGGATCTATCTGCTGGGTGCGCCAGAAGTCCTGCTGACCACGACCGGGCTGATGAGTTCAGAGCTGGCTGATTACATTCAGTCGGGCGTTGAGCAAGGGCTACGGGTGGTGCTGTTTGCCTATAGTCCTGACCCGACGGCTTTGCAGTTTGAAGATCCACATCTGCCTGCCGATCTGGCGCCCATGGGCATTCTGCGCTTCAGCGACCAGCTCCGCCCCGAAGCCTACGAAACGCTGGCGGGCTTCGCTGAGGCTGGCATCCGGGTGAAGATTATCTCAGGCGACAATCCCCAAACCGTACTGGCGCTAGCTCGACAGGCGGGGCTGGGAGCCGAAATTTCAATGGTGTCAGGGGCGGCGCTGGCGCAAATGGACAGATCCCAGTTCGCTCAGGCCGCCGAAACCTGCACCGTATTTGGCCGAATTACGCCAGAGCAAAAAGCTCGACTGGTCAAAGAGCTGCGCCGTGCTGGCGGCTATGTGGCCATGATTGGCGATGGTGTGAACGACGTGCTCTCGCTGAAGCAGGCCAACCTGGCGATTGCGATGGAGAGCGGCAGCAAGGCGACTAGAGGCGTGGCCGATATTGTGCTGCTGAAGGATTCGTTTGGGGCGCTCCCTCGCGCTTTTCTAGAAGGCCAGCGCATTCGTAACGGCATTCAGGATGTGCTGAAGCTGTTTCTGGTCCGCACCTTCTGCGTGACGCTGCTGATTTTTGCCACCTCGATTGTCACCGACAGCTTCCCGTTACAGAACAAGCAAAGCGCGATTGTGGCGCTGCTGGGCGTGGGTTTCCCGACGATGTGCCTGCCGCTCTGGGCGAAGCCTGGGCTGCTGCCGCGCCGCAGCATGGTGCGTTCGATGCTGCATTTTGTGGTTCCGGCCACGCTGACGCTGACGCTGGTGGCGCTATTGGTTTATCTGTTCTATCTAGTGGTGGCGGTGCTAAATCTGCCGCCGGGGGCGAATTCTGCTCAGATCAATCACGCGATTCCCCGCAGCGCTCTGGTGGCGATCTTGGTGATGGGCGAACTGCTGCTGATCCCGTTCTTAAAGCCGCCCACCACTGCCTGGGTCGGGGGCGAACCGCTGAGTGGCGATCGGCGCTATGGCATTGTCGCCTTTGGACTATTCTTGCTGTATCTGCTGGTTGTGAGCCTGTCGCCACTGCGCCGCTTTTTTGAACTCTACCCGCTCGACCCAATTCACTATTTATTTATCGGTCTAGTAGCGCTGGAATGGTGCTTGATCTTGCGGATGATCTGGCGCACCCGGTTTCTGGATCGATTTTTGGGAATCGATTTACGCTAGTACAGGCCACTATTTGCCACTATTTAGGGAGTCCATCTAATGCGGTTAGAAGCAGGCTGTCAGATTAGCTTTGAGGCGGAAGCGCTCACCCCTGCCGTGCTAATGCTCAGACCCCGCAGCGGTAGCGGTCAGTGGGTGACTAAAGAGGAATATCTGCTCACGCCCAGTGTTCCGGTGGTGGAATATACCGACAGCTACGGCAATCTCTGTCAGCGGCTTGTGATTGCGCCCGGCAGCTTTCAGGTCAAAACCACCGCCGTGGTTGAAACTGCCGATACGATTGATGTTCAGCCCGGAGCGCCCTATCTGCCCGTGCAAAACCTGCCCAACGACGTGCTGCAATTTCTGCTACCCAGCCGCTACTGTCCGGCAGATCGGATGGCGGATTTGGCGCTGGAAGTTGTGGGCGATTCGGCTCCGGGCTACGCCCAGGCTGAGGCGATTCGCCACTGGATCAACAGCCAAATTAAGTACGAATATGGCACCAGCAATGCCTCAACCTGGGCGTTGGATACTGCCGAAACGCGAGTCGGGGTCTGCCGCGACTTTGCCCATCTTGGCATTGCCCTCTGCCGCGCCCTAAATATTCCTGCCCGCATGGTGGTGGGCTACCTCTACCAGCTCGACCCGATGGATCTGCACGCCTGGTTTGAAGCTTATTTGGGCACTTCTCTAGGCAGCGACAGCGACAGTACCGAAGGCCGCTGGTATACCTTTGACGCCACCCAACCCCAGCCGCGCGGCAACCGCATCACCATTGCCTACGGTCGGGATGCTGCTGATGTGGCGCTGGCAACCCAGTTTGGGCCAATGCAGCTCACCCATATGCAGGTCTGGGTGAGTGAAGCCAGCGGTGAAACAAGCGGCGAAACAAGCGGTGAAGCTAGTTTAACTGGAGCAGCATAGAGCGATGCATGATCCAACGCCAGATTTTTCTGTTCCCCCAGAGCCTGACGTATCTAGCGAACCTGCTCATCGCGTTAGCCTCTGGGAAATAATTGCGATCACGCTGGGGGCTGGGCTGCTGGTGGCAGCAGGTTTGCTGGGGCTAGGCGTTAAGGCACTGGGCAATGCCTTTAATCCAGAGCGGGCTGAAGCGATTGCCCAAAGCCTGATGCGCTATGAGGTGGCAGGCGGTTCGCAGGGCTTTTTTGGGGCCAATATTGGCGGTGGCAAAATGGCGGCGGTGGTCAGCCAGCGCAGAGTGCCTGCCAGCCAGTCGGAGAGCCAGTCGCCTGCGGTCGAGCTATTTTTGGCGCGAATGCCGCTGCCTGAAGCTGCCAAAACCAAAGAAAAGGCTGAGCCCGGAGCTGAGTCAGAGTCAGTCCCAGAACCAGTCAATGAGCTGTTTTCCGGTTTTTCGTTCTCAAATCAAGACATTGCTGCCTTTCAGATCGATCACACTGAAACTCAGCAGAAAGCCTTTTGCGGCACAATCCTGCCCGTCGAAGTCTCCACCGGATTACTATTGCCGCCCAACGGTGCGCCCGCCCTGCCTGCGGTCAAATATGAACTCATCCAGCCTTTAGAAACCGAGAGCCGCATTGTCGTGGTTTCGGCACTGGGCGCGAACGCTGCTGAACAGGCCGAACAGACTTTTGCCGCCCTAAAGTGCCTGGATGCTGCACTCTGAATCTCGCTCCAAGTTCCTCACTCCAAGTTCCTCACTCCAAGCTCTGCATTGCCGCCACCACCTGCTGCGAAATAAATGGCAGCAATTCCTCGTTTTGGCTCTGGGCTTTACCTTCGCTAAACACCACTAGCAAATAGGGTCGCAGTCCCGGGATTTCGATATAAGCGGCATCATGGCGCACCTGACTCATCCAGCCCGCTTTGCTCCAGAGGCTTGCGGTCGGCGGCAGTCCTGCCCCCAAGAATCCAGTGATCTGATTATTTTCAGGCTCACTCTGCTCATCACTCTGCCAGACTGCCGGGTCAAGACTCCGCTGGATCAGCGTCATCATCGTCTGCGAGCGCCCCGCCGAGACTGCCACGCCGCCGACAATGCTGTGCAGCAGCCGCGCCGTAGCGTTTGTCGTGAGTCGGTTGTGGTGTTGGCGCTGGTCGCCCACAGAGGCTCGTTCGCGTCCATAGGCTCCATCGCACCAGGTTTTTTGGTTAACGTTAATGCTCTCTAGCTCCAGCCAGTTCAGTTCTTGGAAGTAGCGGTTGACGATATTGCGCTGATACTGCCAGGTCTTAAACGGCTCGCTGGCTAGATCGGGGCCGCTAGTTGTGCCGGAGAGCAGATCGACGACGAGGCTAGTGGCATCATTGCTAGAGTCTATAATCATGTCGCGGATCGCCCGCTCTACTTCAGCGCTGTGAGCAATCATGCCTTTGTCGAGCCATTCGTGAATTGCCACCAGGTAAAACAGCTTCACGACGCTGGCCGGATAGATGGGTTCCCCGCCTCGGCAGGCATAGCCGCGCAGGTCATATCGCCAAAACTCGGCGGGTGTGAGCGCTCCGCCTGTATTGACTGGCACTGGCTCGTCATAGACAATCCAGGTGAGCGCAATCTGGTTTTGTGCCAGTCCAGGGAATTTTGCCCAAGTCGTCGCCAAAATCTGGTCGCCGAGCTGGTCTAGCAATTTGTCTTGGTGAAAAAAAAGCATGGGACGCGAAGATGATCTAATCCAGATTGCCGCAAATTCGGCTCCACTGCGGTTTTATTTCAGCTCTAGGTGCAGCTTATGGTTTCTCTGACGCAAATTCAGGCCGCTCAAACGGACAGCGAGTATCAGTGTCTAGGGAATCTCAACCTCTATGATTCTCCAGCTCTGGACAAATTGGCAACCCAGGCGGTTGCAGGGCGGCAGTTCCGCATCACCCATACCCTAAATTCGCAGGCCATTCAGGTCAAGCTCTGCGAAGATGACTATCCGGGCTGGCTGGCCGCCGAAGATCTTGATCTGATAGAACTTGCCGAGACTGACTATCGTGCTCAGTCGGTTGCAGAGGCCGAAATTCAGCGCTGCTTGCCGCAGGTGATTGCCTATTGCCATCTGGCGATGCAACAGCCCAATCGCTATCTCTGGGGTGGGGCAGTTGGGCCAAACTACGACTGTTCCGGGCTGATCCAGGCTGCGTTTATGGCCTCTGGTATCTGGCTGCCACGGGACGCCTACCAGCAGGAAGCCTTCGTGCAGCCGATTGGGCTAGAGGCGCTGCGTCCTGCCGATTTGATTTTTTTTGGCACAGCTGAGCGCGCCACGCATGTCGGACTATATCTGGGCGACGGCTGCTATATCCACAGCTCTGGCAAAGCGCAGGGGCGGAACGGCATCGGCATCGATCGGCTGCTGGATCTGGAAAATTCTGATAGCGCCGCAGATTTGGTTAGCCAAACCTATATGCGACAGATACGGGGTGCAGGAAGGGTCATGGCTAGCTATTTGCCAGTTTAAAATCAAAAAGAGCGCCGACGACTTTCCGTGTTTCGTCTCGGCGCTCTCTCTGGTTCGCTCCTCACACATAAGCGAGTATAGCAAGCAGCTGATAATTTGTCAGCCACTTGGAGCAGATGTGACAAACTTGTGACAACTCGTCCACAAAAATTCTCACAGCTCGCTAGAGTTGCTCTGGTGCCGGGAGGCCAAGTAAACCCAACAGCAACAGCAACAGCCTCTGAGTCAGCAGCACAAGTCCGAGCTGCCGATCTGCTACTGCCTGATTCTGAACCGCCGCGCCGTTGGGGGGGCAGGCGGCATAAAAGAGCTGGAATTTCTGACTCAGATCGTCGGCCAGCTTCTTGAGTCGGACTCTGAGGGACACGGATTTAGATTGCGTCAGGCAGTCGGGTATAAGGCAGTCGGAGCCAAGGCAGTCGGAGCTAAGGTAGTCGATCAGATCAACAAGCTGCTCGATCAGATGCCATTCAGCCGGATGCCAAATGTTAGCTCGCCAAGCTGCGGAAAACCGCGCTGATTGCGTTAAGCTGAGCCGCCAGTCGTGAGCCAGATCGGCTGCATTCAAGATGCTGTGACAGCGGGCATGGCTATGTAAAACTGCCAGCACCTCAGCAGATGAACTCATGTTGGGCTGAAGCCAAGACTGGTGCATCCGATCAGCCGCAAGCAGATTTAAACTCAGCTCTGATACAGAAGCGACTGGCGCATTCAGCTGCTCATAAAACCAGCCTGCTAGCCCCGCTCTGCTTAGCTCTAGGTCGATCCAGCCCGGAGCGGCGACAGAAATCTGGAGATTCTGAGCGACGAGCTGCGCCAAGGGTGAAGATTGATCAGATGGGATAGTTCGATGCAGATTTTCGACAATTTGCTGCGCTATTCTGGGAACGGAGGCAGGGTCGGATGCTAATCTAAACGCAATAGCCGAGACATATTTCAGGCTAATTCCTGATTTGACTCGTTTGAGTGGAATATCTACAGAGGAGTGAGAAGCTCTGCCAGCCTGAAGATCGCTAGCTTGAAAGCCTGAACTTTGAAGATTTAGGCCGCTTTGTATCTGTTCAGCTAATATCGGTTGCAGTGCCACAAATTGCGTTGGCTTTGCATGATTGCTCATGAGGCTACGAAACGCTAGCGCGACCGGGGTTTTTGCAAAGTCTTCCTGCAAAGTATAGACTGTTGCCCTGCAGTCAGGAGAGCACCAATTCCTAAAGATTAAAAAATGTTAGGGCTGGAAACACTCGATTAAAAAGGCTAAACTTGGCGAGTGCTTCGCCTAATTTTACAGTTTTGGCCGAACTGTTGAGATGTCCTGATTAAGTCTAAGAACCAGCTAGAGATAGCTAGAAGTAGCCAGAGTCGAAATGAATGTGCTGTAGATGAGAAGGAGCTAATGGCCTCAAGTAGGCTTTAATTAGGATTTCCTGCTAAACCTCGATCCAGACTTCTTTGCAAACTTTTTGCAAATTGCTTGATAGTAAACGCTCTCGTCTATGTTTTCAGTGTCATCCTATGTTTTCAGTGTCATCCCCCTCGCCATCTGAAGCCTCTCGCCCCTTCCTCACCTGGCAAAGAATCTTGGACTGGGCGCAGGAGCATTATCGCTGCCGCACATTTAGCAAAGACGAGAAAATTCCGACTAGAGCTGGACTGCTCTATTTAGTGCAGCGTGGTGCGGTGCGGCTAGTCGGCGAAGCCCAGGTTAGCGCCACAGCTAGTTCGCGCGTGCCTCGCATCAACTCTGAGGAAGCTTTCTTAGGCTTTGTGGGCGCAGGACAGCCGTTTGAGATTGTGGCGCAGTCGCCCTTCACTATCCAGAGCTTTGCTCACGTCGATCAGACCTCGGTGATCTGGCTCTACTGGCACGATCTGGACAACTGGCCGCATTTTCGCCGCGAAGTTCTCGATGCCTTCCGCTATCAGCATCAGCGCAAGCTGCTCTGGCTGAGTACGCTCGGTCAACGCCGCACGATTGATCGGCTGCTGGGCTTCCTGACCTTGCTGATCGAAGAATTTGGCGAACCCTGCGAGGAAGGCTATTGCTTGCCTTGGGCTTTGACCCACGCTCAAATCGGCAGCGCCATTGGCTCAACCCGCGTCACCGTTACCCGGCTCATGGGCAAGCTAAGGCAGCGCGGCCTGATTCGCACCTACGGCGATAATCTGCTCTGCCTGCCTGCTGAGGCGGTGGCGCGTAACAGCTAGCAGAGACAGCTAGCAGTGATAGAGAAATAGCCAGCGGAATTAGGGCAGCGGCACAAAATCGTAGCCAGTGCCAGAGCGTTTGCCTGCTGTCACCGTCACTAGCTGAATGCTCTGGCTGCGGTCGCCCGATGTCGTAAACTTGACGACTCCTGAGCCGTTGGTCACTGAAAAGCTAGGGCGAGCCAGCGCCGCATGCATCTTCTCACGGCTCAAATCCGGCTCGGCGGCAGCCACGCCCGTAAAGACCGAAACTGCATCGTAAGAGGTAGCCGTGCGCCAGTTGACATCAGCTCCCCAGAGCTGACGTGAAGTCTTGACGAAGCTAGAGTTGGTGTTGGCCAGAATATGCCAGGGCACGGCAATGCTGATATCCTGCGCTACCGCCCCGCCCACTGACAGCGTTTTGGGAGAGTAAACGTCGTCTCCGCCTAGCAGCGGCAGTCGGCGCTGGTTGAGCTGCAAGACTTGTAGCGCCCGATCCAGCAAATCTGAGTTGGGGAATAGTGCCAAGACCGCCGCGCCGGACTGCTGCGCCTGCTGCAAGCTGCTGTTTGCGTCAAAGTCTGCCCCAGCCAGATCAAACTCATTGACGACCTGTCCACCCTCTAGCGACAGCGCCGCCCCGAATTCTGACTTGAGCGACTGGCTGTAGGCGCTGCGGGAGTTAAAAAACACGGCGGCCTGCTGCTGCTTCAGCTCTGTCACCATATAGTTAGCCAAGGCTCGCGCCGCCACAAAATCGCTGGGTACGGTGCGGAATACATAGGGGCTGAAGTTGCTGAGTTTCACCGAGGTGCTGGTTGGGGAAATCATCACTAGCTTGCCTTGCGTATAGATCTCGCCCGCCGCCAGCGACATATCGCTGCTGTTGTGACCCACGACTCCTAACACTGCCGGATTGTTCACCAGTGCTGTCGCCACCTGCCGCGCCATGCCTGTCTCGCCGCCGTCGTTGACAATCAAAACCTTCAGCAGCTTACCGCCCGCCGCCTGGTTGAACTCGGTTTGCGCCTGAGCCACGCCGCGCAGCATCTCTAGCGAGCCATTCAAGTCAGAATCTAGGGGCACAGCAATCGCAACTTCAAAGGCGGGCTGCGTACCAACTTTGGCGTTATTGAGATAAATCAGCGCTTCTGGGTCATTGCGCTTGGCTTTCAAGGCGGCAGTAAAAGCGGTGACGGCTTCAGGATAATTCTGGGCGGCAAAGGCGGCGATACCTGCCTGTTTTTGGCTCAGCGCTGGGCTAGTACCAGCCTCGGCAGCCAGCAGTTTTTCACCAGCGCTGAACCGCTCTCCGTTTGTCCCATCAAGAGCCGGAGCTGATGGCGCACCTGATGATGCACCTGATGGCGCATCCCCGACCTTGGCGACTCGCTGACTCAACCACCAAACGCCGCCGCCAATCAGCAAAGCGGTTGTCAAGAGCGCCACAACGAGCGGCAGGGTTTCTTTTCTAGACATAGGGGGAAATCACAGCAGCCATGACCAGCTGGCTTATAGGACTACAAAAAGCGGGACATTAGATTATAAATTAAGCGAAATATCGCCGTAGCCGCCACCGCAAGCAGGCAGGCAAATCCGGCAATTAGCAAAATCATGCCAATCGCGGAGGTTAGCCCCAATGCCTGGGCAATGGCGTTCAGCGGCGGCAGCAGCAGAATCTTGTTGAGCAGCCCAAACGGAAATAGCCAGACTAGCAGCAGCGTTACGCCGATAATAATCAGCAGATCAACTTTTTCAATCCAGCGCTGTGACTGAGCATAGACGATGCTGCTCATTCCTCCCAGCAAGAGCAGCCAAAACAGCGGTGACAGTCCGGCAGTTCCCAGCAGACTGGCAATTGCAATGGCCAGCAGGCCACCCTCTGCGCCCGTAAAAGCGGCGCTCGACAGGACTTCGAGCAGCGTAAAGCGCGGCGCAGGCGCATAGACCGGGGGGCTAGGCTGGGAAATTGGCCGGGGAGCTGGCTGCATCGGCGTAGGTGCAGGGCTGGGCAATGGCTGAGCCTGACTGGCGACTTGCCCTGACTGGAGCCGAGTTGGTTTGGGAGTGGGAGTCAGACTGGGGGATAGCGGCGGGGTCGAACTTGGCTTCAGCGCATCCAAAATATCCTGAGCGGTCGCAAAGCGCTGGTTAGGAGTTGGCAGCAGCATTCGGTTCAGCACAGCCTCTAGGCGGTCGCTGACTTGAGCGTAGCCGCGCCAATTCCAGGTGTCGCTGTAGGGGTCATAGAGTTCTTCAGGCTGTTTGCCCGTCAGCAGCATTACACAGGTGACAGCCAGCGCATAAAAATCAGTGGAAGGGTAAACCTCATCGCCGCGCATCTGCTCAGGCGGCGCGAATCCCTGCGAGTAGATGCCGGTTGAGCGACCTCCGGGCTGTGCCACCGTCTTAACTTTCTTCACCGCGCCAAAATCTAACAGAAACAGCCGCCCATCTCGCCGCCGCATAATGTTGGAGGGCTTGATATCGCGGTGAATCGAGTCGTTTTCATGCACAAACTTAAGGATCTTTAGCATTTCAACCAAGATCTCCAGCACCTCAGCTTCCGAAAACTGACCCTGGGCAGCCAGCAGTTCCTCTAGATTCTGGCCATCTACAAACTCCTGCACGATGTAAAACAATTGATTGCTCTGCCCTGCGGCTAGAGCGGGCACGTCTAGTTCAAAAAAAGCCAGCAGGTCGGGAATCTGCGGATGCTGGTTGCCCAGCCGCTCCAAGGTAATCGCCTCCTCGTTAAACAGCCTCTGAGCCGTTTGCAGTGCCGCCGCTGAGAGCGTTCCAGTGGGCTGAAATTGCTTGATCACGCAGTGGCGCATGTTGGGCGTGCGGCGATCGCGTGCGGCAAAGGCTGTGCCAAACCCGCCCCTGCCCAGCAGCTTGGTTGAGATATAGCGATTGTCCAGAATCAGCGGCATCCCGCAGGCCATACAGAACTTTTGGGGCACTGTTTTCAGCTTGCTGATATCGTCCAGGTCAGGAAAAGAATTTTGCGGTTTCGCACAGCCCGGACGGGTGCAGTAAATCTCCATGAACAACGCTCAGTTCAGTTAAGTCAAGTTTAGCTGCTACTCGGATGAGCAACAGTCGCTTCTAGCGACAACCGCTCCGGTTTAGATCCAGGTTTAGATTCAGATCTCGTTTCAGGCTTGTGGTCTAGCAGCTCTTCGACAGCCAGAGGCTCGTGGGTGGCAAACTGAGGCAGGATTTCATAGGTAAAGGCTTCTGCGGCCTTAGAGCGGTAGCGGCTGGGGTTGTAGATCACCGAGAGCGTCCGATTGACCACAACACCTTCAATCCGCGAGCGGTGCAAAACGCCCATTTGCAGCTCTTTCTCAATGGCCGAAATCGAGACAAAGGCGGCACCTAGCCCTGCCTGCACCGCATTTTTGATTGCCTCAATCGTGTTCAGCTCCATTTCCACCTTCAGCCTACGGGTTTCGATACCGCAGCGCGTCAGCACCTGGTCAATCACCTTGCGAATTGTAGACTGCGAGTCAAGGGCAATAAATTGCAGCTTGTAGAGATCGTCTTTCTCAATATGGCTCAGCCGCGTAAACGGATGAAACATGGGCAAGATCAGTGCCATCTCATCTTCGGCGTAGGGCATCACCTCCAGCGAATCTTGCAGCTCCGGCGGAATCTCGCCGCCAATAATCGCCAGATCGATTTGGCCGTTAGCGACGCTCCAAGCTGTGCGGCGCGTCGAATGCACATGCAGCTGTACCGCCACATCCGGGTACTTTTGGCGAAACAGCCCCAGCATCCGGGGCAATAGATAAGTGCCTGTGGTTTGGCTAGCTCCCACAATTAGCGTCCCGCCCTGGAGATTTTGCAGATCTTCAATGGCGCGGCAGGTTTCTTCACAAAGGCTCAAAATCCGGTCGCCATAGCTCAGCAGCAGATGCCCTGCCTCGGTGAGCTGTGCCCGTCGCCCACCCCGGTCAAACAGCGGTACGTCCAGCTGACGCTCTAGGTTCTGCACTTGCAGGCTAACGGCGGGCTGCGAGACATAAAGGCTGTCAGCGGCTCGCTTAAAGCTGCCTTCAGCGGCGATTGCCTTCAAAATCCGCAGCTGATCTAAGGTAAAAGGGAGATCAGACATGACTGTTAGTTGCTGTGGCTACCGATATGTAGCCGTTGTGGGAGAAATCTGAGAAAAAATTGAAGAAGCCCGAAGCATTCGATCCGTAAACTCTCCGAGATGGACATCATACAAGCTATTGCCTGAGTAAAGCGCGCAGCGTTGAAGAAGTACATACTCGCCTCTGAGTTCTAGTGCTGTCGCGATTATGCTGATTATCCTGCTAGCGCTGAGGATGGTAGTTGCTCCCAGCGTCAAGTTCTGCCATCAGTCTAGAATCCTTTGGGATCAATTCAAAATCTGGTAATAAAGACTCATAATGAGGAGAAGACTCCGGCAGGACGGCTATTCAGCGAGTGACCCAACGAGGGATCCAAAACAGGCGAGACAGCGATGGCTTAACTCCAAATCTATGAGACGGGAGATTATTCAAGACTTTTTGAATGTACCAGGAATTGTGGGTGTTGCTCTCATGGATGGGCTATCTTCACCATACTTCCGGGGATTTGAATTGCGCCAGCAGACTGAGTTTTTACCAGCTCAGCAGATCGCGATAGCTCAGAGCATTCAGCAAGTTCTAGAGACCACTCCTGAAGGCTTCAACTCATTTGAATTTCAGTTTGACTTCCACCGCGTCTATCTCCACAAGCTGAATCAGGGCATCACTCTGCTGGTCTTGACCAGCAATCAACTAGCGCACCAACGCTATACCCAGTCTGTGCGGAGACTGCTGCTAGAGCTACAGATTGATCAAGCCAATCCGGTTTTCGAGTTCCGGGAGATTGCGCTAGAAATGTCGCTGCTGCCCCCTGTTCCGCTTCGGGCGCTTGATTTGCGGCCTCTTCCGAGCCAGCCAGCGGAGCAGCCAAAGGTTTCCGAACCGATATCCTCTGGATCAGTGGTTCTGAGATTGGTCGAGCCACGGAAACCAGAGATACAGCAATCAGAGCCACAGCAACCAGAGCCACAGCAAGATCTCAAAGATGTTTTAGCGGCTATCAACGAGCTGAGTCAACTGACAACCCAATATCTGGGTACGATGGTGGTATCTAACTATTGGAAAGCTACCCGTCCGCCAATCGATTGGCTGAATCAGTTTCAGGTCGAACGCTCAGCCCAAATGACCTACTCCGTACAGCGTCCTTCTGAGCGGCTGCCGATTTTGACCACCGAGCAATATCGCAGTCTGCAAACCTGGGTGATGTTTTTTATAGAGCGCTGTTCTCAGGTAGTGCGGGACTTCGCTAAGATTGTGCGTCGGAGCCTGAACCAGTCGCAGGTTGCGCTGCTGTTTAACACCGTCTCATGAATACTTTAGAAATACCGTAGAAATACCGTTTATTTTTGCCCCCTGAATTTCAACTCCCCTCCCTCTTTTCCGGAATGCACTCATGGTAAAAACTGTTCGCCTTGAGCCGATTGCTCAAGAAACCTCGGTTGAGACAAACGGCAACCTGCTCTCTGTTTTGATGGCAAAAGACCTAGATGTGCTGCGCGAATGTGGGGGACGCGGCATGTGCGCCACCTGCCACATCTACGTGAAGCAGGGCATGGACGGCCTCACGCCAATCAACCGCCGGGAACAGAGAACCCTAGAGGTGATTACCACCTGTCAGCCCAATTCTCGACTCGCTTGTCAGGCGCGAGTCATGGCCAACGGGGTAATTGTCGAACTTCCTCCCGGCATGTATGTCAACTCGATTCAGGATATCGAGGCTCTGATTGGTCGCCGCGCTGAGCAAAACCTGCTGCACCCCCTCACCGGTCAGATCTTGGTCGAAGAAGGTAAACTGATCACCCGCTCTATGATGAAGCAAATTGAAACCACAACCAGCTTTAAGATGGGCGATTTTCTCTCGCAGAGCAGCGATGTTTGATCGCTATTGAGAAGATTGCTATTTAGGCAGTGATATTTAGGCAGTAAATAGGGGGATTGAGAGCAGGATTGACCTCTCTGTGACAAATCTTGCCAAAATTAATCTGGGAAGCTCTGTCGGTCGTAAATTGGGGAACAATGGAGCCAATCGACCGAGTGCTGACTGCCCCCATCCATCTGCACATCTAACCGACTGGTCAGCAACAGCGACTAATCGGGCGACCGTCGGGGCAAGCATCGGATTTATCATCTGTCATCGAGAGAGTTTGACCATGTTAAGCCAGATTGAACGTCTGAGTCGGGAAGTGGATGGCCGTTATGCAAGCGATGCCGAGCTGACCTTTGCGATTGACTATGTGCGGTCGTTTAATTTGCGGGTGCAGACTTATCAAAAGCTGCAAGAAATTGAGTCTATGCTGGTTCAACAGACCTACAGTAAAATGCGCACCCTCGATCCAACGGTGTTTGACAGCGCCGGAACCGACATCAGCGCTAAGTGGAAGCGGGATACGCTCAGAGTGCTGCGCTACGTAGCGATTGCGGTTCTGATGGACGATGCCGATACGTTCAGAGAGCGGCTGCTGCTCTGGTTTCAGACAATTATGCGGGCCTTCAGCGCCCAGCGCAGCTGTAACCTCACCTATCAAGTCATGCAGGATGTGATTAAACAATCTTTGACCGCTCCACAGGCGAACTTAGTCTGTCCTCTGCTAGAACTCAGTCGGCGGACATTGGGCACAATTGCCTAGAGCTATCTCTAGCGAGGTATTTAGACCATCATTTCGACCGCTTAGTCTGCTTAAATCCGTTTAGATATAGTCAATATAGAGCGATAGACCCAGAGCGAGAGACCAGCAGCCACCAGTCACGGATCACAAGCAGCCACAACCCCCACTAGAGAATTCACTAGAGAACCCACCATGGTGATTGCAACCGAACTTCAGAACCCGATTAAACGCAAATATCCCAAAAAGCACAACCACTACGGCTTCCGCGACTTTTTTCAGTTTGACCCTGACAAGGGCACAATCATTGACTGGAACGAAGGCCAGAATATCCTCACCACCGAAGACTTTATTGTGGGTCTCGTCGAAGGGCTGCAAGAAGAGGTTGGCGATGCTTCTGCGGCCACCATGTACACCATCGGCTGCGAATGGGGTCAAAAAGATGCGTTCTTCTTCGAGAAATGGTTTGAAAAAGAGTTTGACCGCAACATGCGCCAGACAAACCTGCTGTTTTTGCTCGAAACCTGGTGGTGGCCGTTCACGGCTCAGGGCTGGGGGCGCTGGGAGGTCGACATGGGCGATCGCAAGCAGGGTTTTATGTTTGTGAACATCTTTGACTCTGCTGTAGCGCGGACGTTAGGCGACGTGGGCAAGCCAGTCTGCTATCTCTATGCAGGACTGTTCGCTGGCTTTTTTACGGAGCTAGTCAAAAAGCAGCTGAGCTGCATTGAGATTCAGTGCTATTCAATGGGCGAAACCTACTGTAAGTTTTTGCTGGGTGGTCAAGACCGCATCGATGCGGCAGCCTTCTGGATGAATGAAGGCGCAACTGCCCGCGATATTGAAAAGCGGCTGCGGACTGGAGATATGCTGCGATGAATGCTTTCAACGGCAGTTCAAACGGAGCCGCATCGCCAGCTTGGCTGAAGCAGTCAGTGCAGCAGTTTTTGCAGGGTGTTAACTGGGATAATCAGCCGCTTGAGATTCAGAATCTGCGGCGGGCGGCGGCTCGACCCAACCAACAGCTCAGCCTGCTGCTGCCAGTCAACCAGTTTTTCTCTGCCTTTAGCTGGGACAGTGCAGCGCAGCCAATGGCAGCTCCCAGTCTGCCCGATGCTGATGCCAGTACCGATGCCTTCACGCTTGATGATTTTTCTGGCCTATTTAATTAGCTTGCTTCTGTCTATATTTCTACTCTGTGTCCTTAAAATCATGCATCCTCAAATCGCATCTGTTTTTGATGAGGCCGAAAACCGCTACCTGAAACCCGATGAAATCAAGCTGATTGGGCAATATGTGGCTTCGATGCCCGAACGGCTCGATACCTATCGCAATCTGCGCGACCGCGAACCCGAAATCATGCAGGCCGTGGTCGATCAGCTAGAGGCCGAATTCCCACAAGAAAGCGAAGAAAACCTGGAGCGCTGCTTGAAAAATGCGCTGCTAATGCTGCGCTACTGCGGTCTCAGCCTGCTAGTAAATGACGAAACCATCGTGCAGCATCGCTTTTTAGACTGGGTGAAGCCGCTATCTCAAGCCTACGAAACCAAAGCAGTTGACAGCAAGCTCTATCGACTGCTCAATCAGCAGCTCTCCAAAGCCCTATCGCCGAAGCAGATGGGCTATCTGAGTCCGAGCCTGTCTCTCGCTCAAGATGGCTTGCTCTCCCAGACTGCCAAACGATAGCGGGTTCTCTAAAAATGGCTGGCAGGCTGACAATATCTAGCAGGCTAGCACAGCTCCGCTTTGAGTTCTATATCCTTGCACCAATCCTTAAGCGCTATGATTTCTGTCGCCGATCTGCTAATCAACAATCGAGTTCCGGGTAATTTCTTTGCGCCTGATGTCTATGTACGCGGCGATTTGGAAGTGGGGCTGCTAGAAAATCGTCAGGGCGATCGGCTGCTGGCCATCCCCGAAACGCTGATTCAGGCGATTTATTCTGGGCTAGCTACCGAAACCGGACAGGCCGCGAGTTTGGTGCTGTTCAACTGCGGTAAATGGTGGGGCAAGAGCTTTTATACGCGCTTCTCTGAACAGGTAGGGGGCTACTACAGTCAGCCCATTGCCAACCTGCCGATGGTTGAGTTTTTGCAGGCGCTGCAAGAATGCTGGATGGCGCATGGCTGGGGTAAAATTGCGTTAGACCAGAGCTATCAGCAGCAGGGCTTTCTGATTGTCAAAGGCTGGAACTCAGCGTTTGCGAGGCTGGCTCCTCGCAAAAATCAGCCGGTCTGCCATCTAGAAGCGGGTGTACTCTCTGCTTTTTTTAGCCAGCTCACCGGAAAAGATCTACACTGCATTCAGACGAGCTGTGAATCAATGGGCGCAGACTGCAACCGATTTTTGCTGGGGATTGCTCCTCGGCTTGCGCCAGTTGAAGCCATGGCGGCGACCCAAGATCACGATGCGATTATGAGCCAGCTTTGCCCATAAGGCCCATAAGCTGACGGCTCGCCTGTGAGATCGCTGTGTTTGGGGATAGCCATCAGCCCAATGCCGAAGAAGGTCTGATTAGCACCCTGTAGATCCCGTGCGACATCCAGCCGGAGTTGAATTAAGGCGCTCAAAATATCGCCTCCTAGGTTTGGTCGGGCAGGGTCAGTTTGGCCAAGTCTTTTGTGCGCTGCATCGGCCAACTGGCCAGCTTGTGGCGCTGAAAAATCTGGAGCATGATCGCTTCCCAACCCATAAGTTTCTGCGAGAGCTGCGGTTCCTGCTGAGTTTGCAGCACCCGAATATTGTGACCTGTCGCGCTCTAGAGCATACTTCTACCGGGCGCTATCTCGTCATGGACTACTGCGAAGGCGGTACGATGCGCGGGCTGATGGCTGAAGAGAGTCGGCTCAGCCTGCCCCATGCCATCAGCCTGGTAAAAGATCTGCTCGCCGGACTCGATCATGCTCACAGTCGCGGCATTGTGCATTGCGATATCAAGCCGGAAAACATTCTGGTACAGTTAGATCCGCAAGGCTGGACGGCTCGGATTTCAGATTTTGGGATTGCGCGGCTCAGCCAGGAAATCAAGGTGCAGGAAGGTGTGACAGGTTCACCCGCCTATATGGCTCCGGAGCGGTTCTACGGCCAGTATTCAGCAGCCTCTGACCTGTACTCGGTCGGCATTTTGATGTTTGAGCTGATGACTGGCTATCGCCCGTTTTCAGGTACGCCAGCAGAACTGAGGTCAGCGCACCTCAACCGTCCCTTGCAGATGCCGGATAGCCTGCTGCCCATCTGGAAGCCCGTGATTGCCAAAGCGCTGCAAAAGCTCGCTCGGCGACGGTTTCTCTCAGCAGCAGAGATGCTAGAAGCTTTGCAGTTCGCCCAGGATGCAGATCTATCTGGAGCCACCGGAGCTACTCTCAAACCCCCGCTATTTTCTACAGTTATTGCACCGCCCTCCTGTCAGTTCAAGCCGACGACTCAACAGCCGCTTGAGCAGGCTATTATCCGATTGGCGGCGTCTCAGCCAGCATCTCAGAACCCCACCTCAGGCTGGCTTTGGCAGGCTACTACGACCCAAATCGACTGTTGGATATCAACCGACAGCAGAGGGACGGCGCTACAGTTGCAGACGCATGGTGTGGCTCCCGCGCCAGTCCGGCAGCTTTTGGTGCGGCCACAGGGTTGCTTTGTTGTGATGGGGCGGTCGCTGGGGCTGCTGAGCGCCGCTGAGCCAGCAGCTAGACTGCAAGTGATCGATAGCTGGGCACAAGATCGAGCTGTGGCCATCGACCCAACGGGTAGGTGGATGGCGCTGCTAAAAACCGAAGATTCTCCTGATGCATCTCCTAGCAGATCTAGGCTGCCCCGGCAGCTGACGTTTCGGCGGCTACCTGAGGCAGCTCCAGCTTGGATAGCATCAGCCGCTATTCCAGTCACGGGCGGTGAATATCTGGAGATGCTGGCGCTAGATCGGCGCTATTTGGCTTTGTTCAGCCAATCTAGCAATCGGCAGGGCAGTGCCACGGCCGTTAGCTTAATCACCCGACGCGGCGGCTACCTGGGCAGCCTGACCATCCCTTTAGCGCTGTGCCAGCTTAGCCTCACCCCCATCCCCTACCGCCTGTTGGCAACCGATGACTGTGCCGGGACAGTGCTGCTGCTCGACCTGAAGCCCTATCGGATCAGGCGGATCTGGGTCGAAATCTCGCCGCAGTTTTTGGTGGCCGCTGACTGGGGCTACATCCTAGCGGCAGCCAGCGGCAGGCTGGTATTTCTGGATCAAACGGGGCAGCAGATTGGTCAGCTCAACTGTCCTGCCCAAATCACAGCCCTGGCAGTCTGGCAAAATCAGCTCTGGATTGCCACTTGGGAACTGGATCGAGGTATGCTCTATGGCATTGCGCTGCCTGATTTGGGGCTGGATTTGGTGTTTTAAGCTGGGCAGCTGCAGGCCAGCATAGCCTGCGTTAGGGCCAGCTGGAGTTCATTAACAGCCTGAGAAAAGTCCTCACGCCTTCCAAATTTCTCCAGCCGACAGAGAACTTTGCCTCGCTCAAGCAGCATGATTGTCGGCAAGGTTTTGATCTGATAGCTGCTGGATAAACTCAAATTTTCATCTGCGTTAATCTTGACTAGCTTGACTTGATCCCCCCATTCTGAATGCAAGTCCGCCATCATCGGTTGAGTCAGGTGGCAAAGGCCACACCAAGGTGCCCAAAAGTTGACCAGAACTGGCGTGGAAGCCTCTAAAACTTCTGATTTAAAGGTCAGTTGACTTACTGCTATTGTCATCACAGCTCTCAGCCTATTGAAATATTTAATCTCTACTTTGGGATCATGCTACCAGTCTAGGCCGCTTGACGCACGGATTAAAACCGGATGTGCCCACCAAAAAATCAGCACAAAAATGACGATGCCAGCATAGGAAGGCCGCAGAAACTCTTGCGGCTTCAGGGTTTGACGCTTTTGCAAGATAGCCAAAAACGGGATCACAGAAGTTTGAGATTTCAAGATTTCAAAGGATTCGCCGTAGCGGGATCGCAGACGACGATCGCCATGCCAAACTGCAAATAAATGGTGCAGGATCAGCCCAGCTGAGGTCAGGATCATGAAGCTTGTGCCTAGCCAGAGGCAGTGAGCAATGCACCAAATGATCTGTCCCACCATTTGGGGATGCCTTGTAATCCGGATGATCCCCGCTTCGTAAAGATGGACTTCTGGCTTTTGAATGGCCGCAATTTCCAGCAGATTAAACGTGGCTGGATAGAGAAAAATGAAGGAAATAGCCGACAAGATCCATACGGCTGGCTCTACACCGGGCTGACCTTGTAGATTCCAGAGCCGTAGCCCGTCATAGCGGTGCTGGATGAAATACAGGATCAAGACGGTGGCAAAGGGAATGCTAACCAGCGCAAACAGGACTCGATAAAGACGCGCACCAACCCGCTTTTCGGCCTGCGGGCGCAGCGCGGCTAGGCCACTGTGAGCGACTGCAAAGCCAGCAATCAAAGCCACCATGATCCAGTGGCTAGAAGTCATCCAATTGTCAGTCATATGAAGGTCAGGGAAGTTAAGACAAATTCGACAGGTATATCAGCCGGCATATCAGCGTTAGCTTTCAATCTTAAGCCAGACTGCGCGTGAGATCGGGAGCGAGCGCGGGGATTTAGCCAATGCCCCTAATTTGAACTGCTAGGCTGGCTGGACTTTGAGAGAGCTTAGGTATTTTCAGAAAGCTGTGAAGTTCTGATGACGCATCGTTAAATTTTCGGTGCTGCTGTCTCGGAACCTCCTCGGCCAAAAAGATTGTTCAAAAAATGGTCTGAGTGGAAATACAGGCAAGAGAGGTCAAACCCTCCATGCACCAGTGGTTTAATGCCTAGAAATCATTCAGGTTATTGAGCTTCAGCTTGTTTAACTGGACTAAAAGTCAGATAAATTCATCAAAAATTTAAACAAAAACTTGTATTCTGCTAGAATCCTTACGTTAAATCACTGAAGATACAGCTAATCTTGAACACCCGAAAGGTATGAATGCTGAATTTCGAAATTCAGTGTTTTCCCGGTTGATAGAATGACAAAAATTTAACATCGGCGTTCTCTCGAATGCCGCCAAATCTAGAGGTGAAGGCAAAAATCTTGAGCCGGAAGCCTAGATTGATCGGTTCAGGTCTACGAGTTGAGTCAGGTGATCCATTTACGCAAGGTAAAGATATGAGTTTTTATAGGCATCTGTTTGCATCTGTGCTGCTCGCCGGAACAGTATTTGCAGCAGCAACTCTACCGCTCGCAACGTTCGGCTCCAAATCCGTAGCCATTCAGTTTGAAGGACGGCCTGTTCTGACAGGACGATTGAAAGATTTAGCAGCCCCTTACCTGGGTTTGGCCTTAACGCTCAGCATCGGTGCAGGCGTGACGAATTTAGCCGTGCTGCGCTGGTATCAGGCATCGCGTCAGGCAAAACTCTCTGCTGAGCAGCTGGCTGCCTTGCAGCAGCAAATCGTTGAAAAAGAATCCCTGATTGAAACTCTCAAATTTGCGCCTAGCCGACTCCAAGCTGCCGGACTAGAGCGCTTTTTGCCCGAAGAGCCGCGCTCGGCTAGGTCGCAGTTCGGCGTAGAGCCACTGCGAAACGACCATCAGGTAGCTTTCAAGCCCTCTGCCTAAACAGACCTAAGACATGCTCAAGACAGGCCTGAGCATGAATTTCGACTTGCGCTAGCGAAACATAGCGTTTGGTAAGACTAACTGATCAATGGAGCGAGTTGGTGCAGCAGCTGTCGAATCGGCTGTCGAGTCGGCACTAGGTTTGGTCACCGGAACCGAGACGAGCTGGGGAGCAGCTCGATTCGGAATGGCGGCATGACTCTGAGGGGGAGGAATTGCCATCACCTGACTCGCCTGAATATACAGTTCACCATCTGACGTAAATCGACTGAGTTCTGTCTGAGCAATCGGTGACAGCGACTCGATCTGCTGTTTGAGATTGGCTTTCTGACGTGGCGGATCTAACGTTGCCAAAAAGGTGACGCTTGGATCTGGAATCACAGAGCTACGAGTGGCTGAGGTCGCTGAGTCAGTCTGCCAGGTTTCTTGGAGCTGCCCAGTTGCCGAAGGTTGCCAGAGGTTAAGCCGACTATCCCAAGTTCCCGCCTGAACCACCGCCATTTGCCGATCGAGAATTACGTAGGTCGGTGGAGTTGACGAGTCTGCGGCATTAGCGCCCAGATTCAAATAGCGAATTGCAGCCACCGTGAGCTGGGTTGCGTTCGGCAACGTGCTGTTACCTGAGATTCTGTAGCTGCCGCCTGTGCCGGGACTGACCTGTGAAATGGTCAGCGTCACGGACTGTGAGGACTGTGAGTTCAGCCAGCCCGGGATGGTCTGGCAGCCGGATGTCAGCAAGACCAGCAGCATCCCCATACAGACTGAGCTAGGGCGAATCCAACGAGCCATGAGTTGAGCGGAGGTGCGGCGAAAATTATTCATCAGCTTATTTATCAACGTAGTGACGGCCTAAATTGGGGGACAGATTGCAGCTAAATCCTAATATTGAACAAATTTGGGCAAATTGGTCTTTAATAGAGCAAATTGGCCAGGTGATCAGCCCTCTGACTAAGAGCAATTTAGAGGCAACCTGAAGACAACTTGAAGACATCCTGAATTTCATCAGCAATTTCATTAGCGTAGGCTGTTACGCGGCAGCAGCCATGACTTAGAGCAGTGACTTTAATTAACCTGAATTAACTTGAGAGTGATCATGCCCAGTTTATCTAAAACCGTCTTTTGGAACGGTTGGATGACGCTGAGTTCTGGGGTTGTCTACCTGGGACTGGTGGCCATCTGTTCTCCATCTGCCGCTCAGCTTGCCGAACCGGAAGCTATCTCGCTGGAACGGTCGACAGCCAGCGCGCTCGAAACTGTGCCAGAAGCTTTACCAGAAGACATAATCAGCACCTCGGAAGTTCAGCAAGCTGATCCGCCACCTCTGCCGCCTCTGCCGCCGGTCGCTACAACTAAGCTGTCTAGCCCAGAGCTAACCGCTCAGACTCAGGCTGCTCCTAGGTCGGGAGTCACAAATGAAGTCACCGTTAGCGCGGCAGAATGTCTGGCTGACTGCAATCCCGCCGAGCCATTCTTTTTTACGTCCCCAACCAACCTGGCTATTCCCCCACGCTCCCATCCGAATCGGTCAGTCGCTCAGAGTTCGCCGTTCGGTTCAGCACCTGCCCAGTCGCTTAATCCAGTTTCACCCAGTCCAGCTTCACCCAATCCAGTTTCACCCAGTCCAGTTTCACCCAGTCCAGTTTCACCCAGTCCAGTTTCACCCAATCCAGTTGGACAGGCTGAGCAACTTCAGACCAGGCCTGCTGATGCCAGCCAGCCAGATTCAGGCCAACCCGAAACAGGAGGCTCGCGACGACCGCTAACCCCGCCTTCGCTGACGTTTCAGGCCGTCTATCTGCTGCAAGGCGATGAAGACTCCGCTCGCTTTCGGGTGACGGGCGTTTACCCAATCTTGCCGGAGCTTCAGGTCGGTGGCAGCCTTGACTTCACCGAGGGCGATGTTTTCAGCATCAGCGACCCCGGCGATAACGGTCTGGAAATCAACGAGCTTTACGCGGTGGCCTCGCTGCCCAACTATCCGAATCTGCGCCTGATTGTGGGGCAACTCGACCTGACTTCGTATTTTGACCGCAACAGCTTTGCCAAAGATTCGGCTACGCATTTTTTCAACCCGGTTTTTGCTACCAATCCAGCGCTTTCCGCCGCAGGACTCGGCTCACGTCAAGCTGCAGTGCTGAACTGGACGATCATTGACGAAATTGAAGCGAAAGCGGCTGTCTTTTCATCAGATCGCAACATTGGCGACTTTGAGCTGAACGGATTTGCCGGAGAGCTGGGCGGCAGGCTAGGCAACCTGATTTTGCGCGGCACCTACGTCACGGGCACTGACTCTGGAGCCGACACAGGCTTTGACGAAATCTTTGGGCAGCGGCGCAGCAACGGCGACTTTGGTTTGCGGGACGGCGATCGGGAAGATGGCTACGGCATCAACGCTGAATATTTTATCCCAGAAATCAGGCTGGGGCTATTTGCCCGCTACGGCTGGTACGAAAACCGAGATATTGACGAGGGCGGCACGACCTACAGCGTTGGAGCCAATCTGCTGGATCTGTTTATGGAGGGAGACAGGCTGGGTCTGGGCTATGGGCGACTGCTTTCTAGTCATCGGCTGCGCGAGGGCGATAACCCGGACGTACTAGAAGCTTTTTACGACTTCCGCATCTTAGACTTCCTGCGGCTGGGCGTGACCTTCCAGGTGCTAGACGAATTCTCGGAAACGATGGCTGGATTCCGCATCCACACTGACTTTGACCTGATTCCCCGGAGGACGCAGTGATGCTCAAGCAATTGCTATTCCCCAAAATTAGCCTGCTGCTGGCGCTGCTGCAAAGCACGCCCCTTGCTGTCTTGCTGCTGGCTCAGCCTGTTCTAGCTCAATCTGCGGCTCAATCTGCGGCTCAGTCAGCGCTCCAGCAAGGCAACAGTCTGCTGAATCAAGGGCTAGTGGATCAAGCGATTCCGCTGTTTCAAGCCGCCATCCGCAGCAATCCTAACTCGGTGGAGGCGAGGCTAGGACTGGCGATTGCCTATCGCCGCGCTGGCCGCATTGACGAGGCGTTTGCTGCCTATGAGCAGGTGCTGGCGCTCGACCCTAACAATCGCGTTGCGCTGCAAAGTCTGGGCGTATTGGGCGGCTTTCGGATTGAATGGCAGCCGCGCGGCATTGCGGCGCTCAATCAGCTCTTGGAGCTAGAACCTGGTAACCGCGAGGCATTGGCTCAACGCGCCTTGCTCTACGGCTATCAGGGGCGATTTGTCGCCGCCATTGCCGACTATGAGCCGCTGCTGCGCGATAACCCCACGCCCGACGTGCTGATCGGTGCCGCCCAGGTTTACGCCTACAACGGTGACTACGACATCAGCCTCGACCTGTTTGAGCGCTATCAAGCCACGGGCGGCCAGATCACGGGCGGAGCGGCAACTGCCTATGCGGTGGTGCTGCGTGAAACAGACCAAGCCGAGCAGGCTGTGGCCCTCTTGGAGCGCGAGTTGGCCAAATCTAGCGAGCTAGACGGCATCACGATTCGGCAGCGAGCCGAGCTAGGCATTGGCTATGCGGCAATCGGCCAAACAGAGGCGGGGCTGCAAATTCTCGATCCGCTGCGGGGCCGGCGCGACTCGCGGATGATTCTGTCGCGGTCGCTAATTGCGATTGGTCGCTACAGCGGCGATGATTTCTATACCGACCAGGCGATTCCGCTGTTTGAAGAAGTGCTCTCCCTGGAGCGAGACTATCTGACAGTGGCGATTGGCAAAGAAATTGCCGACGTGCTGGGAGGCTTCCCGCAGCCTGAAGCCAAAGCCTACGCCCTGGAAATCTACAGCCAGCTGTTGCAACAGCAGCCCAATGACCGCAGCCTGCAAATTTCACAGGCGGTCTTGCAGCGCAGTCAAGGGCAGATTTCCGAGATTGCCCTGCGCGACCGGCTCGAAGCTGCCCTCCAGCCGCTGCCTGCCGACCGCTCCCAGCAGACAGTGATTGCGCGCGCGCTGGTGCGGCTCGACCAGCCCGATGCCTCGCTGCTGCCCTACTACGAATATCTGGCGCAGTCCAACCTCAACGAACCGCGCCTCTATTATCGAATTGCCCAGATGTCCGTGCAGCAGGGCGACTACGCCGCTGCCGATCTCGCCTTGCAGAGCTACACCGCCGCGAGCGCCAATACCCGCGACGGCGAGTTTGCGCCGCTCTACAGCGAGCTGCTGCGGGCTGAGGCAGAGCGACAGCGAGGCAATCTAGAAGCCAGCGCCAGCCGCTACGAGGCGATCATCGCCAGCAACCCGGCTGAGCCAGAGCTGGTGGACAGCGCTTTGCAGGGGTTAGCGGGAGTTCGCCAAAGCCAAGGCAGACTACCAGAAGCAGTCGCGATCTACGACGAGCTGATTGCCCGCAACCCGCAGGATCAGACCAAGCCGCTGGGCCGGGCGAGTCTGGCCTATCAGGCCGGCTTGATTTCGGAAACCGAAGCAGAATTGGCGCTCACCCAGTGGCTCAGCCGCCGTCCCAGCAGCGATACCCCCCCCGAACTTTACAGTCTGGTGGCCGCGCTGCCGCCCAGCGCTAGCCGCGAGTCGCTCTATCTAACGCTGCTGGAGAATCATCCCAACGCTACGGGCATTCAGTTGCGCTATGTGCAGCAGCTAGCCGAGCGTGACCCTGATGCTGCCGAAAGCTACCTCGCCCAGCTCTCAGCCAGCGATCCGGAGAACCCCAGCCTCTACTTTTTGCAGGGGCAGTTTGCTCAGAGCCAAGGCAATCTGCGGCAGGCAGGCGATGCCTATCAGCGATTGCTAGAGCGCGACCCCAACAACGTGGATGCCCTGACGGCACTGGGCGGCGTGCGGTTTCAGCAGCGGCGCTATGACAGTGCCCAAGATCTGTATGGCCAGGTGCTAGGACTGGAACCCAACAACCGCTTGGCGCAGGTGGCCTTGATCGATCTGGAAGTGGCGCAAGGCTATCGGCTAGCGGCATTAGAGCGCTTAGAAGAGATGCAGGAGCTAAATCCCGATCGCGCTTTGGCGCAGCAGCAGCAGCGAATTGAGGAGGGCTTTTTACAGCAGCGTGGCTTTCAGCCGCCCTGGGAGCGTTACTAGGAGTTGCAAATGCGTTTACCGCGAGTTCCTAAAGGTCTGACAGTGCTAACAACAGTGCTAACAATTGGACTCTGCTTTGGCTGTGTTCAGCCGTTGCTGCGTCAACCTGCTGCTAAGAGTCAGCCCAATCAGACTCACCAGACTAATCAGCCTCAGGCGAGCTATCAGCCGATAGCTGACTCTACTGCCGCTTCGCCGGAGCTACTGCTGCAAAGCTGGCAGCTCTATCGAGGTCGATTTATCCAGGGCGATGGCCGAATTATTGACCGCGAGGCCGACGACCGCTCGACTTCAGAGGGTCAGGCTTACGCGCTGCTGCGGGCGGTCTGGATTGACGATCAGGAGAGCTTTGAGCTTGTGCTGCAATGGTCAGAGGTAAATCTCCAGCGTCCCGGCGGCGCGGATCACCTCTGGGCTTGGAAATGGGGACAGCAGCCCAACGAGAGCTGGGGACTGCTTGACCCTAACTTTGCCAGCGATGGCGATATTGACGCAATCACGGCTCTGATTTTGGCCAGTCGTCGCTGGAATCAGCCTCAGTATCTAGAGCTAGCCCGCCAGAAGCTGCGCGATCTGTGGGATCTCTCGACGGTGGCTGCTGCCGACAGTCGCTATCTGCTTCCCGGACCCAAAGCTGCCTTCCAGCCGCAGCCCAATCAGGTCATCCTCAACCCGTCTTACTTTGCCCCTTACGCATTTCGGCTGTTTGCCGAGGTGGACAGCCGCCGCGACTGGCTCAGCTTGGTTGACAGCAGCTATGCCGTTTTGGAGTCCAGCAGCCAGCTTTCGGCCAGCGGACTGCCCAGCGACTGGGTGCAGCTCGATCTGGCAACCGGGCAGGTTCAGCCCTCAGACTTGCTCAACTTGCCCAGCCGCTATGGCTTTGATGCCTACCGCGTCTGGTGGCGAGTGGCGCTAGATGCGGCCTGGTTTGATGCCCCGCGCGCCCGTCAGTATCTCCAGCGGCTTCAGCCAATCCGCCAGCAGTGGCAGGCTGAGCAAAAACTGGTTGCCCAAATCGATTTGCAGGGACAGCCGCTGGTCAGCTACGAATCGACGGCGCAGTATGCGATGCTCTACGCGGCTTTTCGGGTTGTTGATCCAGAGACTGCGGTAGCGATCTATCAGCAAGAACTCCTGCCAGCCTACAGAGACGGGTTTTGGGATCACGAATCTGCCTACTATGTCCAAAACCTGAGCTGGCTAGGACTTTTCCCAGTTGAACAGCTTCCCCCAGACTGGTTCAGCGCTGAGCTGCCGCCTGATACGACCTGATTTCCCAGTTTGATGTTCTCAGCTTAATTCCTCTAATTTTCTCCCGTCTGTTCTCTGATTACTTCCCAGTTCGACTTCCGGCTTGAGTTTCAGATTAGCTTCCTCGCGGCCTTGACGTATAGCTTATTCCTTTATCTGAATCCTATGCTTCGTTCACTTTTAAATCGGCTTTCGACTCTCTCGGCGCTTAGCCTGCGCGCTGTCTCTGGGCATCGTCAGGCTAAGCGAATCTTAGCTTTTGTGGGTGCGGTCTGCTTGACCTGCATCAGCGTCAACCAGCTGGCAGCATTGGCAAGAGCGCAGGGGCAGATCGCTCAGCTCAGCGCTATCCCAGCCGTTGCAGTTCCCAAATCGCAGCAGCCCATTATCTACTATCCCGATGCGGGGGGTGCTGAGGGTGGCGCTGAGTCTACCTCTGGATTTCGTCCGGTGGCCTACGTTGATCCAGAGGCCAATTCAACTGTCTCTCCAGCTGTGACCCCAGCTGTGACCCCAGCCGTATCCCCAGCTATATCTCCAGCATCCCCAGCGGCGGCTCCGACAGCTAGCCCATCTGCTGCCCCTGCTGCGAACGCTGCCCCAAATGCGTCTAAGACCGCTCAGCGCAGAACTCCTCCGTCCAACCGATATGTGATGGAATTTAACCGTAGCCCAGTGGTGGGCAATCGCCTCCGCTTGCAGGGAGTCTATCCCCAGACACGGCTGGGCTTTACGCGGCCTCGCAACTGGCAATTGGAGGGCGCTCAAATTCTGTTGCGCTATCAGCATTCTCCGACGCTGCTGCCTGACAAATCGCAGCTCGTGCTGCGGGTCAACGATACCAGCATTGGCAGCGTGCCGCTGGCGCAGAAAAACTCGCAGATTGCCGAGGCAGTCTTTACCATTCCGCCCAACTTGATTCAGGATTACAACGAAATCTCGATGCTGGCGCAGCAGATCACCGCAGAAACCTGCTCGAATCCAGCCGATCCAATGCTCTGGACAGAAATTTTGCCGGACTCGAAGCTGGTCATGGACTACCGCCCTCAGCCGATTCAGCTTGACTTCAGCAGCTATCCTTTTCCATTCCTGGATCAGCTCAGCCTCGAACCGAATCGGCTGGCCTACCTACGTCCGCAAACCTACAGCAGCGACTGGCTGACGGCGACCGCTCGCTTCCAGACTGCCGCTACCCGCCTGCTAGACTATCGCCCCCTGCAAAGCCAGCTGGTTAAAGACCTGACGGCTCTGAAGCGCAATGACCATC
Source organism: Pegethrix bostrychoides GSE-TBD4-15B (assembly GCA_019359155.1). Lineage (GTDB taxonomy): Bacteria > Cyanobacteriota > Cyanobacteriia > Elainellales > Elainellaceae > Elainella > Elainella bostrychoides. The sequence continues at coordinate 31,101 of JAHHHV010000091.1, read as the reverse complement.
TGGTGGTGATTGGCACACCTGCCGAGCAGCCGATTTTGAGCAAGCTGGCGCTGACTTTTCCGGTCAAAAATGGTCAGCTCGTCGATAGCAAAGGCAGCCCCGTTCCTGACGATGCCGGTCTGCTGATGCTGACAACGCTCAAAGACCAGGGTACGCCCGTTTTGGTGGCGACGGGCAACAGCGGTGCGGCGGTGCGGCAGGCGGTGCAGTCGCTGGTGCAGTCCCGCGATCAGCAGATCGGTGCCGGAACCTGGATCATTGTTGATCAGGTGTCTGAAATTCCGGCGCAGGATGCCCGCAGCTGGCCGGGATATTTGCCGCCTGAAAATGAGTTTAAGCTCAGCAGCCTCACGAACCCGAATCAGCAGCTGTTTCAAGAGGTAACGGTGCGCGGTACCAACGCGCCTTCAATCAATATTCCGTTCCAGGCGCTGCCAGATGACCGTTTTTTGCGAGGCAGCAGCATGACGTTGCAATATAGCTATAGCCCCCAGGTAAATCCGCGCAGTTCGGCAATTGAAGTCAAGCTAGACGGGGTGACCATTGGCTCGAAGCGGCTAGATTCGGGGCGAGGCGAGCGGGAGTCTTTTCGGCTAAATCTGCCCGAAAACCTGGTGCAGCCCGACTCTCGGCTCAGCGTCAACTTTATCTTGAACTCCAAAGAGCTGGGCATCTGCGGACTCGAATCTGACCAGCAGCTCTGGGGGACGCTGCATAGCGATAGCAGCTTCAAGCTGGTGCGCGATATTGTTGTCAACCTGCCGAACCTGAAGTTGCTCAAGGCCGGCTTTCCGCTGGCCTCGCCCCAAGATCTCTCCAGTACCGCCGTCGTGCTCCCGGCCAACCCGACCGATATCGAAGTCGAAACCCTGCTGGCACTGGGCGACAGACTAGGACGGCTGAGTCAGGCTGAGTCTGTGAAATACGAGGTGTACAGCGGCGAGCTGCCGCCCCAGATTCGCGACAGCCAAAACATTGTCGGCCTCGGCACGCAGGCTCGCTTTCCGGTTGCCGAGGCACTGCAAGATCAGGGCTTTAACCTGGCTGAAGCCTTTACTCGCTTTTGGGGGGGCAGCAAAGTTCACGCCCTGCCTGAGCGCGAAGGCGTACTTAAGCAGACCCATTCGCCCTGGAACAGAGCGCGGACGCTGGTGGCACTGACGGCACAGACGGAGGTAGGGCTTCAGGAGGTACAGGCGCTGCTGAAACAAGACTCGCTGTTCTCGCAGTTGCAAGGCGATACGGTGCTGATTAGCCGCAACAGACCGAATCCTTCAGCCTACGATGCCAGCGGCTACAACCTAGAATTTTTGCAAGATGCCCAGACTCGGCGGGTGCAGCGCAGCAATTCGTTTACGCAGATTGTGCTGTTTTTGCAAGACTACTGGTTCTTGATGCTGGTTGGCATTCTGCTGCTGGCGATTCTGCTCTACGGGCTGTCGCAGGTTTTCCTAAACCGAGTCGCAGATTCAGGCGATGCCTGAGCTGAAGTGCGACAGCTCGCCCCTGCTGACTTGACTGTCGTCCAGATTGCTGCCCAGATCCCCTATCCCGCCACCCAAATTTGAAACCATGACCCTCACTCCGACTCCCCGTCCGGCTCGGCTCACCCGCTGGCTGATGGCGCTGCCGCAGGGCTTAGAGCGTCTGATGCCCTGGGCCAACAAGCGTGCCTTGTTTTTGCTGGTGATGCTGATGCTGGCGCTCTCGATTCCGTTTATTGTCACGCCGCTAGAGCTGTGGCAGCAGATGGTGGTTGCCTTTGGCCTGATCCTGTTTAGCTCGCTGGTGGTGCGCTTTGAGCAACAGCAGCCTCAGCAGCGGGTCAGTGAATATCTGCATCTGCTACTGGCTTGGCTGAGCATTGTCGCAACGCTGCGCTATCTGTTCTATCGCACGGCCTATACGCTCAACCTCGATAACTGGCTGGAGGGCTTCTTTAGTCTGCTGCTCTACGGAGCCGAGCTATACGCGATTGCAACGCTGATGCTCTCCTACTTCCAGACGCTGCGGCTGCGGACACGCCACCCCATCGATCTGGCCACGGTGCCCCAGGATCAGTGGTTTACCGTCGATGTCTATATTCCGACCTACAACGAAGATCTGAATATCGTCCGGAAAACGGCTCTGGCGGCTCTGGCGCTCGACTACCCTGCCCCCAAAAAGCGGGTCTATATCCTAGACGACGGCAGGCAGTTTGCCGAGCGGCGCGAACAGCTCTATCAGATGTGCCAGGAGCTAGGCTGCGAGCTGATTACCCGCACTGACAACGCTCATGCTAAGGCGGGCAATATCAACCATGCCCTGAAGCTGACGGCTGGCGAGCTGATCTTGATCCTCGACTGTGACCATATCCCGTCACGTCAGTTTTTGCAGCAGACAGTTGGCTTCTTCTATCAGCAAAAGGTGGCGCTGGTGCAGACTCCGCACTGGTTTTACAACCCTGATCCGTTTGAGCGCAACCTGCTGACCCACGGGCGCGTCCCGGCGCTGAACGAGCTATTTTATAAGGTAATCCAGAAAGGCAACGACTTCTGGAATGCGGCTTTCTTCTGCGGCTCGGCGGCGGTGATTCGGCGGGACTATGTGCTGGAGGTGGGCGGAATCGCGGTTGAAACCGTGACCGAGGACTGCCACACCTCGCTGAGGCTGCATTCTCAGGGCTACGACACGGTTTACTACGACAAGATCATGGTGGCGGGTCTCGCGCCGGAGAAATTCTCCTCCTATGTAGGGCAGCAGGTGCGCTGGGCACGGGGGATGGCGCAGATCCTGAGGCTGGAGAATCCGCTGCTGAACCCCCGGCTAAAGCTGACGATTCCGCAGCGGCTCTGCTATTTCTCGGCGGCCTCTCACTTTTTCTTTGGTTTTCCGCGACTGATGTATGCGCTGGCTCCCATGCTGTTTTTGCTGTTTGGCATCAACCTGGTGCGGGGTCTGGGCGTGGAGACCTTGGCCTATGCGGTGCCACATATTGTGCTGGGACTCAACGCTAACTACATCACCAACAAAGCTGCTCGCTTCTCGTTCTGGAACGAGATTTTTGAATATGCGATGGCATTTCAGGAAGGGCTGGTGACGCTGCTGGCCGTGATCAACCCAAAGCTAGGCCGTTTTAACGTCACCGATAAGGGCGTGAGTGTCACGCAGCGCTACTTCGACTGGGGTTCGACTCGGATTTCGTTTGGGCTGGTGCTGCTGCTGCTGCTCTCTCTGCTGGCCGTCCCTTTTTGGCTGGTGCTGCGCCCCGAATTCACCGAAGCCACGCTAATCAACGCTTTTTGGGCGCTGTTTAATCTCCTACTGCTGGGGACGGCGCTGCTGGTGGGGCTAGAGCAGCCACAGCTCCGGCGGGCGCATCGGCTCGAACGGCGGCTCGCGGTACAAATTTCTAGCTCTCAGCAGTCGCAGCTCAGCGGTGAAACGCTCGATGTCAGCGAGAGCGGCGCCCAGATTTTGGTTGACGGCAGCCCCAACCTGCCCGATGTGGTGGAGCTGGTTCTAACCGGTGATTTTGGCCGCCAAATCAGGCTGAACGGCCAAATCAAGCGCCGACTGCCCGTAGGTGAACAGGCGGCAAGTGAACAGGCGGCAGGCCAAACCGTTTTGGCAATCGATTTCATTGACCTGACCCCAGCCCAGCATGATCAGCTGGTGCTAGTGCTGTACTCGGATGTCGCGGAATGGTACACCCAGCAGCGGCAGGAGGTCGATCGCCCTTGGCAGTCATTCCAGTTTTTGGCAACTGGCTTGGGGCGCGTGTTTCGGGAGGTGAAGCCAGCCCGCAGCGCCTCGGTTCATAAGCAGATTCGAGCGGCAGCTCAGCTCTATTGGAACGGCCAATTTTATGCCGGTGTTGCCACTGAGATCAGCTCCCGCAGCCTGAAAATTGAGCTAGACCAATATCCATCTGACTTGACCTCGCTGCGCCAGTCCACTCAGCCAGTTGGCATTCTGCTCAGCCAAACCGTCAGCGATCCGAATCCAGCCAATTTGCTGGCACAGGTCGCAGCCATCGGCACACGCCAGATGACGCTGCTTCAAGGCGGTTCGAGCCAGATCCAACCAGTCACCAGCCAGATCATTGCTGCCGCAGTTCCGGTCGAACTCACCTTTCCCAAAACGCTAGACGAGCAGCAGGCGCAGCAGATCCGGTGGCTGTTGCAACATTTGGAATAGTCCCGCCGCTTTTTCTGTTCGTAGCCTTGCGGAGAACCTGATTTTGAACCTAGAATAGTAAGCTGTGTAAAAAGATGAAAAATAGGCACCATGCCCAAGCTTAAAACTCGTAAGGCTGCGGCCAAGCGTTTCTCCAAAAGCGGTACTGGCAAGCTGATGCGCCGCAAAGCCTTCAAAAACCACCTGCTTCAGCATAAGTCTGCCAAGCGCAAGCGGCGGATTTCCAATATGGCTGTGGTGAATGAGCGGGATGCTGACAACGTACAGATGATGCTGCCTTATCTTTAGGCTGCTGCTGGGCTGTTAAATTGACTGAAGCTAGCCAGGACTGAATCTAGCTAGGACTAAAGCTAACCAAGGCTAGCCAATGCGTGGGCTGACGCCTCACGCCCCATGGGATCGGGTTATCCGCCACCCGTACCTGGATTTTCCAACTCTACTTAATCATTAAGGAAACAGACTATGGCTCGTGTTAAGCGCGGTAATGTTGCCCGAAAACGCCGCAAAAAGATTCTCAAATTGGCCAAAGGCTTTCGCGGATCGCATTCGCGACTGTTCCGCACCGCCAATCAGCAGGTGATGAAAGCCCTGCGTAACTCCTACCGCGACCGCCGCAACCGGAAGCGTGACTTTCGCCGCCTCTGGATCGCCCGCATCAACGCTGCTGCTCGTCAGCATGGCATGAGCTACAGCAAGCTGATGGGTGGTCTCAAAAAGGCAGACGTGCAGATCAACCGCAAAATGCTGTCTCAGCTGGCCATTCTCGATCCGGCTGGATTTAGCAAAGTGGTCGAAATCGCGGGCAAAGCGCTGGCCTAACTTAGGCTAGAGGCAGAGCACATTCGTCATCGGCAGCACCCAACTTGCTGAATCTGTTTTTTCAACGCCTCACCCGATTTGCTCAGGCGCATACGCCTGAGCAAATCGGGTTTTGGCTGCTGATTTTGCTAACCGCTAGCCTGATTGGGCTACTCAACCCCCACCCTAGCCTTGCCCGGACGGGTCTATCTGCGATCCAGAGCCGGGGAAAGCTGATCGTGGGCGTGAAAGAGAACCTGCCGCCGCTAGGCTTTCGAGACAGCCAGAATCAGCTCCAAGGGCTAGAGATCGAGATTGCTCGTCAGCTGGCGGTAGAGCTACTAGGCGATGCCTCTGCGGTTGAGTTTAAGCCGCTGCTCAATCAAGACCGACTGCAAGCCCTATTTGATGGCGAGGTTGATCTGCTGGTAGCGCGGTTGACCACCACCGATGCCCGTCTGCGGCTCGTCGATTTTAGCGATCCTTACTACGTTGATGGAGCTGCGTTCCTGACGCGAGCTGACCAGAGCGACCTGCGGCTGGGCGATCTCCAGCCGCAGACAGTGGCTGTTTTGAACGGCTCAGACACAATTTCCACGGTTCGCGCTCTGCTGCCCCAGGTACAGCTACGCGGCGTTGATTCTTACCAGGCAGGTGAGAGCCTGCTGGCCTCTGGAGCCGTCACAGCTTTTGCCGCCGATGCCTCGCTGCTGACGGGGCTGGCGCAAGAGAACCCTGGCTATAGGCTGCTGCCGACCTTAATCTCAGCCGAACCGCTCGCTATTGCCACGCCTAAAGGCAAGCAGCAGCAGGACTTGCGGCAGCAGGTGAGTCAGGCGGTTAAGCGCTGGCGGACTAACGGCTGGCTGGCTCAGCAGATTGGGCGCTGGGGACTGCCCATAGAGGGCTTACCGCGTTCATACTGAGATTCACGCTGAGATTCAGGCTGAGATTCTCACTTGGCAGAGACTGCAAATCCCGATCGTGATTATGGTAGTTGGCGATACGAAGTGACCGTCATAATTCCTCTACCGTAGCTCTACAGCCATCATCTGAGATGCCTAATTTATCTTCGATTGTTCAGTTGCCCATCCTGATTCTGCCGGAGAAATGACTCATGCGCCTGGAACAGTTGCAAGCTTTTCTGGCGGTAGCTGAAACGGGGAGCTTTCAGCAGGCCACACAGCAGTGCCGTGTCACTCAATCAACGATTAGCCGTCAGATTCAGGGACTGGAAGTCGAGCTAGGGCTGCCGCTGTTTCACCGCACCTCGCAGGCAAAGCTGACGCTGGCCGGAGAGCGCTTTCTACCCCGCGCGCGGCGCATCTGCCAAGAGTGGCACAATGCCACAGCTGAACTCACCGAGCTATTGGAAGGAAAGCAGTCGGAACTTTGCGTAGCGGCTATCCACTCGGTGTCGGCGCAGTATCTGCCGCCTGTGCTGCAACAGTTTTGCCAGGACTATCCGGCAGTGCAGCTGCGCGTCACCTCGCTAGGCAGCGATCGGGCGCTAAAGGTGCTCAGAGATGGTTTGGTCGATCTGGCGATTGTCATGAACAATCGATTCTTGACAGCTAGCCCGGAAATGCTGGTGGACTGGCTCTATCAGGAGCCTATTGAGGTGCTGATGGCGGCAGAGCATCCCCTCACCTGCTACCAGCAGGTGCCCTGGGCAGAACTCGCGCAGTATCCGCAGGTGGTTTTTAAAGATGGCTACGGGATGCAGCGCTTGGTGCATGAGCAATTTCAGCGACATGTGCTGGAGCTGAAGCCGATTGTGGAGCTGAATACGCTAGATGGATTTCGGGGTATGGTGCGGCAGGGCGAATTTATTGCGCTGTTGCCCCAGTCGGCACTGTTAGAAGCCACCCACGACCCGACGCTGGCCGTTCGCTCGACCGAGGAGCCGCTGCTGAGCCGAGAAGTGGTTCTGGTGACGACGCAGGATCGGATTGAAATTCCGCCGATCCAGCATTTCCGCACTCTAGTGCAGCAGATGATCGCCCGTCCCGCCGATCATCCAATTGCTCAGCTTGCTCAGCCCATCCAGCCTGTGATGGGCGCTGCTGTGCCGTGATGATGCTGTGCCGTGATGATGCTGTGCCGTGATGATCATGCGTCAGCCTGACTGAACACCCTAGTCTAGAAATCTAACTTAATGAGTAATGCCTTTCGTGACCTGCTCCGCAAAGTGGGGAGTGGCCCTCACACCAGCGAAGATTTAACCCGATCTGAAGCGGCAGCAGCCACGCGGATGATGTTGCTACAAGAAGCCACGCCCGCGCAGATTGGCGCCTTTATGATCGCGCATCGGATCAAGCGCCCCACCGGAGTAGAGCTAGCCGGAATGCTGGATGCCTACGACGAACTAGGCCCCAGCCTCAGCCCAATTGCCGCTCGCTACCGTCCGCTCGTGATGGGAATTCCCTACGATGGGCGCAGCCGCACGGCTCCCCTCTCACCGATTACGGCGCTGCTGCTGACGGCAGTGGGCTGTCCGGTTGTGATGCATGGCGGACGGCGAATGCCCACCAAAGAAGGCCTGCCGCTTATTGAGATCTGGCAGGGGCTGGGACTAGATTGGACAGGACTATCGCTGCCGCAGGTGCAGCAGGTGTTTGAGCAAACGCAGCTCGGCTTTCTCTATCTGCCGCAGCAGTTTCCGCTGGCCGAACAGCTAGTCCCCTATCGAGAGCAGATTGGCAAGCGACCACCTTTTGCCACGCTTGAGCTGTTTTGGTGTCCCTATCGAGGTGAGTCGCTGATTGTCTCTGGGTTTGTGCATCCGCCGACTGAGGAAATGGCGCGAACTGCATTTGGGCTACGCGGCACTCGCTTATTTGTCACCGTCAAAGGCTTAGAAGGCAGCTGCGATCTGCCGCGCGAGCGCACCTGCATTGTTGGACTCAGCCAATCTGATTCCAGCTTGCCGATGCAGCGCCTGCTGCTGCACCCCCGCGACTACGGCTTTGCCGGAACCGACGAGCCACTGGGTTCAGCTTCAAAGCTAATTGACGCGATGCAGGCTTTATTGCAAGGGCAAGACAGTTCCCTGGCCGCAGCAGCGATCTGGAATGGCGGCTTCTATCTTTGGCAGTGTGGTCACGCTGCCGACTTAGCGACCGGGCTTGGGCAGGCTAAAGCCCTGATTGCCAGCGGTCAAGCGGCTCAAAAGCTGACTGAGGTTGCCGCCGCGATTGCCCAGGCGCAGCGCTCTACCCAGGTTGCCTACTCGGCAGTGGAGTGATCCCAGCTCAGGCTTTGCCGCCTCATTTCACCAGACCCAATTTCACCAGACCCAATTTCACCAAACTTTAACGTGAGTTGAGCGATTTGAAAACCAGCTTGGGAACTAGCCTAAAAACCAGTCTGGCTCTGAATCTCTGCGGCCCGAATTTCTGCGACTTGAAAGAGCGCTGAGATAAATGCCTGAAATTTTAGAGCCTAACGGGTTCAAGTTGAGCTATATTTGTGATCCTGTGGCAGTTTGCCATGGCCTGTCGTCTTGGAGAGATGGCCGAGTGGTTGAAGGCGCAGCACTGGAAATGCTGTTTAGGGGTAACTTTAACGAGGGTTCGAATCCCTCTCTCTCCGTTCTGATTACAAGAACTCTACGCTTCAGACTGCTGTCAGAACTCTTCTCAGCAGATTGCGCCGTAGCAGCCCCGCACCTAGCAGCCCTGATTGTCAGATTTCTGGCCACCTAGATGGATCTGCCAATCATCTATCACCCCAGCTACGTCGCGCCGCTGCCGCTTGGACATCGCTTCCCGATGCAAAAGTTCAGCCGTCTACGTGATTTGCTGCTGGCAGATGGCGTAGTGCGGCCTCAGCAGTTTTATGCGCCGGAGCTGCCGCCGCTCGACTGGATTGAGCAGGTGCACAGGCCTGACTATGTGCGCGACTACTGTGAGGGGACGCTGGATGCTAAAGCGCAGCGGCGAATTGGGTTGCCCTGGAGTCCGGCGCTCGTCCAGCGTACCCGGATTGCAGTGGGTGGCACAATCCTCACGGCTCAGTTGGCACTAGAGCAGGGATTGGCTTGCAATACAGCGGGCGGCACACACCACGCCTTTCCCAGCTATGGCTCCGGGTTTTGTATTTTTAACGATCTGGCGGTTGCGGCCAAGCTGCTGCTGCATCAAGGGCGGGTACAGAAAATTCTGATCGTCGATTTAGATGTGCATCAGGGAGATGGCACGGCCTGCATTTTTGCCCAGGAGCCGCGCGTCTTCACCTTTTCGATGCACTGCGGCATCAACTTTCCTAGCACAAAGCAAACCAGCGATTTAGACGTAGCGCTGCCTGAAGGCATGGAAGATACCGCCTATCTGCAAACTCTGGCCGACTATTTGCCCAATCTGCTCAGCCAGGTCAAGCCCGATCTGGTGTTTTATGATGCTGGGGTGGATGTGCATGAGGGCGACCGACTCGGCAAGCTATCGCTCAGCGACCAGGGGCTACGCTGCCGGGAAATGCAGGTGTTGAGCACCTGCCTGAGTCAGGGCTATCCAGTCGCCTGCGTGATTGGCGGCGGCTATGCCGATGATTTTGAAGCGCTGGTCTATCGCCACTCCATCCTGCATCGTGTTGCCAGCGATCTGCATCGGCAGTATGGCTAGCTGTAGCTACTTGCCGTGCGTCGGGCAGGGCGGAGCCGAGATCGAGCGGTCGAGCCAGCCTGCGGCCTGCTGGAGACGGGCAAGGCTTTCGGCGGGCTGGTCTTTGAGCAGATAGACCAGAGCAGTTGCGGCTTGTTCGCTGGCTCTAGCTTGGCGGTTAGCTTTGAGGCGATGCCAGTCGTTGGGCGTGATGGACAGGCGGGCGGCTAAAGCTTGGGCGAGTTCAAGCGTGCTGACGCTAGCCAGCGGATCTTGCGGCGTGGAGAGCGCGTCGGAGATAATTTTGGCTGAAGTTTGAGTTTCTGGAGAATCAAGCATAGTAATATCGGGGGTTAACCTGCGCGTCAGTTTGGTCATGTAATTTTGGTCATGTTGTGATCATAGCGCTCACTCAATCCCCTGCAAATTCTATGCCGCTCAACTCAAATCCAGACGATGAACTCGACTTTGACCAGTCGTTGCAAGCCGTCGAGCAATCGCTGCAACTTTTGAAAGCCCGCTATAGCCAAGTGCAGCTTGATCAGCAGCAGCAGCAGCAGCTACAGCAGCGCCAGAGTCAGCTAGAACGCGAGTCCCGCCCTAGCCCAGCCCTGCGACGTGAACTCAAGCAGATCAGCCAGCAGCTCGAAGATCTAGAGCTGGCGCTAGAGAGCCGCTTGTTTTCCTGGAGCGGACTGCGCGAGGTGTTTTGGCAGGCCGTGCGGTTTGGCGGGCTGGGCGTGGTGATTGGCTGGCTGCTGAAATCGCTGGCCAGCTAAGCTGTGATTTGAGATTATGATTCTGGGCTGTAATTTCTGTGTTGCAGAAGCTACTGACTGAGGCTGGGCTTGCGCTACCCTACGCTAGGGTGTAATTCGTATCAGAGTCACTTTAGAAACCCGCACTTTAGAGACCCGCAATTCCTTATGTTTATTTCCCTCATTGCAGATTACGGCACGGGCGATCCGGCCTTTGCCGAAGTCAAGCAGCGTCTGCTGGGCGGTATCCCCCAAGCCCAGATCCACGAGCTGTCCGTCCCGCCTTTTAGCACCCTGGCAACTGGCTTCTGGATCGCTCAGCTTGGCCTCAACCCAGGCCCCGCCAACCGGATGATTTATCACAACTGTGCCCCGCGCAAAGATGACCTAGAGGCTCGTCAAAACAATGAAGGCGAAGGGCTAACCTACGCGCTTCTGCCTAACGGCGTGAAAGTCGTCGGCGTGAATGCGGGCTACACGCTCTCATTTATTAAGGATCACGCCGAAAAGCTGTACGTGATTGACGTGGCGCGGGGCGGCTCGCAGTTTCGCTCACGCGATGTGTTTCCCCCGGCAGCAGCAGCGATTGCTCAGGATGACTTCAGCGTTTTGGGGGCAGCAATTGCGCTAGAGCAGATTCCCGATCTGCCGCTGGATCGCGTCGCCTGGGTTGACGGCTATGGCAATATTAAGACCACAATTCCGGCAGCGAGCCTCAACCTTCAGCCCCAGAGCAAGATCGTGATCCGAATTGGCGATATCGTCAGCGACGCAATCTACTCGGACGGCAGCTTTCGCGTCCCGGAGGGCACGTTGGCCTTTGCGCCGGGCAGCTCTGGTTGGCTAGGAACCAACGGAGAACCTGTGCGCTGGATGGAGCTATTTTTGCGGGGCGGCAGCGCCTGGGCAAGATTTGGTCAGCCGAAAGTAAACCAGCAGATCATGCAGTTGGGCTAGCTTTAGTACAGCTTCAGTACAGCTTCAGTGCAGCTTCAGCCTTAAGATTCAGGTTCTAGACCTGGTGGGATTGGCTGGGTCGCGTCATCATGAGGGAATACCCGTTTAGACGCAATGCCGTGACTGTCCTAGCTCTCTCTCTCGATCTAATTTTAGACCGCGCCCTCGCTGGAGCAGACTTGAGCGAAGCGGAGGGCGTAGTGCTGCTTCAGCAGACTCAGCCAGCAGCGCTCGCGGCCATTCAAGCGACTGCCGACCAGCTCCGGCAACAGCAGGTGGGAGATACAGTGACCTACGTGCTAAATCGCAATATCAACTTCACCAATATCTGCGAGCAGCATTGCAGCTTCTGCGCCTTTCGTCGGGATGCCGGACAGTCGGGCGCTTACTGGCTCGATGAAGCTGCCGTCCTCCAAAAAACAGCCGAGGCTGTAGAGGCGGGCGCGACCGAAATCTGTATGCAGGGTGGCTTAAACCCACAGGCTCAGATTGACGACAGCTCGCTGGCTTACTATGTAAAGCTCGTGCAGGCTATTAAGGCTAGCTTTCCGCAGCTGCACCTACACGCCTTTTCGCCCCAAGAAGTGCAGTTCATCGCGCGGCTGGATAGCCTCAGCTATGCTGAAGTAATTGTGGCGTTGCAGGAAGCAGGGGTGAGTTCGATGCCGGGAACAGCGGCTGAGGTGCTGGATGACTCGGTGCGAAAAATTCTTTGTCCTGAAAAAATTGATAGCGCGACCTGGCTAGAAATTGTTGCCACCGCGCATCGGCTAGAGATGCCCACCACTAGCACAATGCTCTCTGGCCATATCGAAACGCCCCAGCAGCAGATTAGCCATCTGGCGCAGCTCCGCAAGCTTCAGCAGCAGCACTATCCGGCGCGGTTCAGTGAATTTATTCTGCTGCCGTTTGTTGGACAGGATGCACCAAAACCGCTGCGCCACCGCGTTGGCCGCGACCAGCCCGTGTTGGCCGATGCGCTGCTGCTAATGGCGGTGGCGCGAATCTTCTTGGGCAATTGGATCATTAATCATCAGCCAAGCTGGGTAAAGCTAGGGCTAGCAGGCGCAACTACAGCTCTGACCTGGGGCTGTAACGACATTGGTGGCACCCTGATGGAAGAGCATATTACCAGCATGGCGGGAGCGCAGGGCGGCACCTGTCAAACCTCGGAGGCTTTGCAGGCTGCCATTCAGTCCATTGGCCGCCCCACCCAGCAGCGGGATACGCTCTACCGACCGATTCAGACAGCGGCATCGCGGTAGATCTCTATATAAGTCTCTATACCGAATAGGCCAAAAGGCGCGATGCGCTCTGTCCTGCCGCTACACCAATCGACTTGCTCGCAGTCTGGCGCGCGGCTAGAACCTGCTGTAGGTTTGGCATCTCCTGCCAGCAGTGTGGGCAAAACCAGTAAATCGAACCGTGCCGAGCATGGCGTAGCAGCGGCTCTGAGCAGCAAGGACAGGGATTATTAGCTTTCATTTTTTTCTCAACTTAAGTTTCTAAATTTTTGATAACCGCGTTTTGATGATCAAAGTGAATAAAATAAAGCGATTCAAATTTGCACAATTCCTGCATATACCGATGAGAACCAATTGCTGCTTACAAGCTTTTGATAGCGTTGATTAAAGAGAAACAGCTTTAGGGGCTTTGTGCCATCTACTATGGTGCCAAAGTTAGCGCCAAGATGCATCCGCACTGATACGTATATCTAAAGTTATAAATTGCGTACATGCAAGCTTGTTGGCGCTATTCTGTTAACGGCTCTTAACATCTATCGAACTTATATACCCATAGGATACCCATAGGGATACCCATAGAGATAGATGATCTCAAGCGTCTACTCAGTCGTCCCTGAAAAAGTCGAGGGTCAAGCCGTCGAGGATGCCCCCTTTTCTGAAGCCTCCTTTTCCGAGTTAGAAACTAAGCAGTGGCGCCTCAATTGTTGTGCTAATGAAAATTTCAACTGAACAAGGGATGAAGCCAGAGGAGGCATTTTACAAAGTCAAGGAACTAGAAGGGCACACCAATCCATGGGGTCTAATTGCTTCACTAAGAAACTAGGGCTAGCGATGGGGTAATCAGGCGCTGAACTGTCTGCTTCAGCGACTTTTGCTTGAGTGACCATACCCTGAAAAAGTGGATATTCCCCCGGATTTCTAAAAGTCCCCCAGAATATAGCCTGCGGCATTCAAGAAAGGCTTCTAGTTGATCCCGCCTGCTCTGCCTGAATCTCCGCCAACATTCCCTGCGTCGTCGGAGCATCCGACAGTTCTGCCGCTCGCCCTGCCTCAACTTCTTACCGCGAGGATCGCCAGAAATTCCTCAAAAATGATCCTAATCTGCTAACTATACTTTTTTGTCTTGCTCCAATTGGTTCAGAATCTCCTGCGTCGTCGGATGATCTGACAGTTCCGCTACTCGCCCTGCCTCAGCTGCTTGCTGCAACAAGCCCCGGAAATTTCCCCGAACTGTTTGCGTATTCGGATGGTTCTCGCCTAACTTCTCCATCCAAATTGCTAGCGCTTGCAGATAGAGCGGTTCTGCCTCACCATAGCGACCTTGTGAAGAGTACAACACCGCCAGATTGTTGAGGCTTGAGGCCGTGTCGGGATGCTCTGCCCCAAGCTGGCTGCGTCTGATGTTGAGCGCATCGAGATAGAGCGGTTCTGCCTCTCCATAGCGCCCTTGAGCACGATACAACTCTGCCAGATCGTTGAGGCTATTGGCCGTGTCGGGATGCTCTGCCCCAAGCTGGCTGCGTCTGATGTTGAGCGCATCGAGATAGAGCGGTTCTGCCTCTCCATAGCGCCCTTGTGACTCGTACAACCCAGCCAGATTGTTCAGACTGTTGGCCGTGTCGGGATGCTCTGCCCCAAGCTGGCTGCGATAGATGTTGAGCGCATCGAGATAGAGCGGTTCTGCCTCTCCATAGCGCCCTTGTGACTCGTACAACCCAGCCAGATTGTTCAGACTGTTGGCTAAATCTAGGGGTTGTTCTAGTTCTTCTAGAAGTTGAATTGCTTTCTGGAAATACTCAATTGCTTTGGCCTGCTCTGCCGGATAGTCAGCCGATTCACCTTGATCAAGGCGATTATTGTAGACCCGTCCTAGCTGCTCGTATAGCGAAGCCAGCAGCGGGCTTTTGGGGTTTTGAGCGGCGGTTTGCTGAATCAGCGTTTCCAGATCAGCCAGCGGCAGCAGCGTTTCGTCCGTGATGTTGGAATCCAGCGTCAGGTCACGAATGGCCGTAAACTCAGCAGCCGGAATCGCGGCTTTGGTGCGGGAGGCAAAGCGAAACACACCCTTGCGCCAGCCCCAAAAGTCAGGCGACTGACGGCTGAGCCGATTCAGAATTTGATAAGTCACCCAAATCACAATCGGGAAGCGAAACTCTCGCAGCGCCTCCCTTGTCCATTGCAGATAGCCAAAAAACGCATCCTGCTGCGACTTCGCCTCATTCCCCCGCCAAAACGACAGTTGCTCAATGTCCAGCACCGTAATCACCGCCCGCTCGCCCTGCCGCAGCGCTGGCTCCGTCGTCATCAGCTCCTGCAACGCCAGCTTCAGGCTAGGCTCACTGCGAGCCATACTGACCCGATAAGCAGGGTGAGAAACCGACAGATCCGCTTCATAGCGCTGGATAATTTCCTGCCGCTGCCTCGGATCATCACAGACCGCAATCAGCAGCGACAGCCGATCATCGCTGGTTTCAATCGCAGTCA
This sequence comes from Pegethrix bostrychoides GSE-TBD4-15B, assembly GCA_019359155.1. GTDB lineage: Bacteria > Cyanobacteriota > Cyanobacteriia > Elainellales > Elainellaceae > Elainella > Elainella bostrychoides. Next base: position 16,080 of record JAHHHV010000091.1, on the reverse strand, counting down.
GGAGATCGTCATAGGCATCCTGGTTTTGCGCCTCCGGACTAGGTTCTGACTCAGAATTGATCATGGGCTATCAGGAATCAGTCCTTTGAGCTGCATCAGGTCAATCACAATCGGGTGCAAATCATACCAAACCTGATCGTTTCGATATTCCAACACGTCTAACCCATGCAGCAAGTCTAAAAAATCCTGGGCTTTCGGATCATCCGGCGTAAAGCGTTCGTAGGTGATTCGCAGCGTTTCGTAGTCAGCTTTACTCAGCGTCGTTTCAAAGTCGAGTCGGATCTCCTTCACAGCCTGACCCAGCACTGTCTGATCAATCACCGTATCCTGGCCGCGCCGCACCTGCCGCAGACAGATCCGACAGCAAATATTCACCAGCCGCACCAGCTCCCGCAACACGCCGCCGCTGTAAAGCGTAATCTGCGTGGCAATCTCAGGCGGCAATAGCTCAGCAGAAATCCGGCGGTGCAAAATCTCACAGAGCGGCTGCATCGTCTCGTCAATCGGAGCCGCATCAGGCAACCGCCGAGCGCCTTTGGTAAACAGCTTGCTCACCGGCATTGTCACAATCTGATCATTCGTTTCACTCACCAGCGTTGACTGCAACACCGCATCCCGCAGCGACGCAATCGGGACAGTATAAATAATCCGAAACGCAGGTTGAAACAGGGCTTTAATGTGGTTCTTAAAAATCTTATCCACATCGCCCAGATCCAGCTTATCCAGATCGTCAATAATCACCAAGACTTTCTTTTTCGCATTCGCCTCAATCTGCGCCACCAAAATATTTAAGCGATTCACCAGTTCAGAAATCTTCGGTTCAAACTCCTGCTTAATTTCATCGCGCACCGTCGATTCTGTCTTGAGAATGCCTTTAATAAAATTGAAATCAAACCCAGCAGAAATCCCAGCGCTGACTGGCATATCGGTTTCGGTGCGGCTACGCTTAGCCGACCACTTAAACAGCGGCTCCGTCAGGCTTTTGGATAGCGATACCTCATTTTTTGTCGCTTCCGCCACCAGATTGATCGCAATCGAATACAAAATATTCGTATGCGTCACATCCGAAGACTCAAACAAGTCAGCAATCGAGAACAGCACCACAAAAAAACCATTGTCCCGACAGCGCCGCCCGAACTCAGCCAGCAGCGTGGACTTGCCGCAGCCCCGATGCCCCGAAAAAATCGTCTTGCCGCTGAGGGTAAAGTCATCCTCAACCAGCTGCTGCAACTCGGCAATCGACTCTTCGCCATAGGGCACCCAAAACCGCTCCAGATCCAGTGGCTCAACCAAGGGCAGCAGGTCGAGATTGCGATAAGCTTCTTGAAACTGGGCCAGGCGATCCACAGACATAGATTTCCTCAAGTCGAGAATTCTGCCTCTATGATCGCTCAAACTGCCCTGCTCTGAACAATTCGGCTGAAAAGATCCCAACCTTGGCTCAAATGGGCGAGCAATTGCCCTCAAAGCTCCAGCGTCTGACCGCAGAACGTGACCTCAGAACGCAAAGCCCACAACTTTCATGGGCACTGACCACACTGCGCAAATCCAGCGAATCGTGAGAAGATTAGCTGAAAGCAACTCAACAGCACCATGAAACTCCTGAACGTCATTTTGCTTGGCCTATTGGCGACAAGCCTGCCGGTTCCGGCTGTGGCGGCAGAAGCTTGGGTTGAGGTAGCGGTAACAGCCACAGGCGATCGAACGCTCGTCGATCAAAATTCGATTCAGCGCACAGAGACTGACCTACGCTATTGGGAATATCGCGATATGCGCCAGTCCAACAGCCGCCGCACCGAAGGAAACCAGCCCGTCTACGGCATGATGATTTACCGCTCAGTGACCTGTGATTCAGGAGAGAGCCGGATGCAGCGCCTCGTCCTCTTCAATCAAAACCGTCAGGTGATCAGGCGAGTCAACTACGAAGAGTCGGGTGGCCGACTCCAGCCCAAAGCCAGCGGGGCTGAAGCAGCCATTCGCTACGCCTGCGGATATTCACCGTCTTAAGCTTAAGCAATGGCCCCGCCACAAGAACTCCCAACTCCTGCTGTGCAGCCAAAGCAGTGCCGACCCGTGACAATCTGCCGCTGGGCAATTTGATCAAGGTTAAACTCGCGAACATGAGGACGCTGACCGTCAGGCTGCTGAACTTCTAGTTCCAGCATTTGATTAAAGTCACAGTCAAACAGACGGCCATCCCAAGCAACAGAGAGCGTGTTGCGACACATCAAACCTTTGATGGTGCAGGCGCTAAAGGAATTGACCAGAAGTTCCAGATAAGCCTGCAAGTTGCCGGACTGCTCCAACCATTCCAGATAGCGAGAGATCGGCATATTGTTGATCGTGATCAGCCGATCAAAAGTGATGCCGTAATTTTCGAGCAGTCCCGCCTTCCACTCTTGCTCTAGCTTGGCCTGATGAGCTGGCAAAACTGCCCCGACGGGATTGCTCACTAGCGTCAGCGGGCGATTTGGATCGGCTTTACCATAGCCGACCTCGTTCAGCCGTTTGAGCGCCGTAATTGAACGGGCAAACGTGCCGTCACCGCGCTGAGCATCAGTGTTGGGCTGGCGATAGTGGGGCAGGGAGCAGGCAATTTCTACGCCGCGCTCAGCCAGCCAAGCAGGTAAGTCTTCGAGGCGCGGCAGCAGCAGCACCGTCAGGTTGCAGCGATCAATTACATGCTTACCGCGCCCAACGCATTGATCTACCAGATAGCGGAAGTGAGGATTGAGTTCGGGTGCGCCGCCAGTCAGGTCAACCGTATGCGCTGCCGTCTGGTCAAGCGCGTCAAGGCAGGCATCAATCGTTTCGCGATCCATGACTTCCTTTCGGTCGGGGCCAGCATCCACATGACAGTGATGGCAGGTCATGTTGCAGAGTTTGCCGAGATTAATTTGGAAGATTTCAAGCTGAGCAGGAGTCAGCGCTTCCCAACCATGCGAAGCCAGCGTCGCATCAAAATCACCTTGCTCTGGGGCACCTGTGAGTTCAACACCCTCTAGCAGCTCTTGCTGTCGTGCTGGACTGGATAGCGCCGCGTTGCGCTGTTTGAGCGAAAGGGTTGTGGAGGTCATCTGTCAAAATGCCAATGTAAATATACAAGACTGTACTAAAGATCGGGAGATCGGGCTGACTCGTTCAGCAGCATCCGCCGCCGCTGTAGTGCCAAGTAGAATCTGTGATCATCACATCCTGCGGAAATTGCAGCGCAAACTTGGCCGCAGTTTTGTCGCAGATCGCTAGGGGAACGCCCCGTTGCAGCAGATGTCCGGCCTGATCGTCTAATAGCGACTCTGCGCCTGCGTAAACAGCAGTTTTCCCGGTAAATATGCAGGCTCCATCTTCCGGCAGCGGCACTTTAAACGCTACGGAGTCGAGGCTTTCCAGCAGCAGGGGGGTATCCAAGCTGTACTGATAGGTATCCAGCAAGCGATAGGGACGACGGGCGCGAATTTCGACCTGCCCAAAGCCCATCGCGACTAGGTGCTGAATGTACTCGTCGTAGGTTAGCGCTCCAGATAGGCAGAGGGCACGGAGCCGCTCGTCCTGCTGAAGCTGAGGTGGGATCGGGCAGGTGGCAATCGGGTCACTCATAATCAGCCGTCCACCGGGCTTCAGGATGCGATAGGCTTCAGCCAAAGCTCGGTGCAAGTCGTCCGGTTCAAAAATGTTGAACAGACAGTTCTGCGCCACAATATCCACCGATTGATCGGGAACTGGCAGGGCAAAGGCATCGCCAGCCAGAATTTTGATAGAGTCTAGATCAAACCAATCGTTTTCCGCTGCGGCAGTCTCCAAGTTGCGCGCGGCTGCCATTCGCATTTCGGCCACCGGATCCACGGCAATCACGGCTCCAGGCTGGCGACAGAAATAGGCAAATTGCAGCGCCTCAATCCCGCCGCCAACGCCAATATAGAGAACGGTAGGCTCACCAAATAATTCCGTTGGATGCACGGTTGAGCCACAGCCATAGTTCATCTGCTGCATGATCTCTGGAATCTTCAGTCCCGGTAGCTGCAAGGGCGGGGTGCTCACACAGCACAGCCCGACTTGCGGGACTTCAGCAGCTTCAGCGTAGAACTGGGCAGTGGTTTCCAGATAAGTCATAGATAATTTCCAAGTCGCTAATAAGTCGCTAAATTGAGCATTGGGAGTATTAATTATCCAACCTGTTGCCCTCATAAACTTGATATTTGACTAAATTTTTGCTGAGGATTGGCTGAGAACTGGGGATACCCCCCCGCCAGATCTCCTGCAAGATCTCCCGTTTGAAAGATGAGCGTTTAGTTAGATAGCGCTTACTCTGCTCATATTGGATTAAAAAAACTGGAGAATAAGATGTCTGAGCAAACGTCTGAGCAAGTATCTAATCAAATATCTGATCAAGAGCGCGTTACGAAACAGCCTATGTCGCCCGAAGAAGTCGATCCGCAGCAGAAAGCGGAGCAGCAGGCGGAGCTAGAGCGCGAAGGCAATAACCTGACGCTAAATCCAGGTGACCGAATTGACGAAAGTAAAACGCTTCAGGAAAAGGCGCAGCAGGTCGCCGTGGACGCGCCCGATATCACTGGCGATCACATTACTGTACCTGCTTACTTTGTAGTAGATGAGCCAGACGGTACGCAAAAGGCACTGCATCATATCAAAGATGCAGAAGAGATTTCGGATGTAATTCGACAGGCTCGGATGGATGAAGACGGGAATCGGGTTTGGGATTAATTGCGGGCAGATTTTTTCAAGTTCTGCGTAAACTCTATATAAATATGCTCCAGTCGCACAGGTTGACGCGCTACTGAATCAATCGGGATACCGTCAAAGCGCTCTAGTATTTCCTTGAGTTCTAGCGTCTTGGGGAGCCAAAAAGCCAAGTCGCCGCCGTACTTGCGAGGTCTAAAGCCATGCTGACGGGCGCGTTCGATAGCGCGTCTTGGCTCTGGCGTTTGTACTAGGACAATCTCCTGAGCCGGAATGCGCTGCTGTAGCTGCTTTAAACTGCCTTCAACTATCAGCTGTCCCTGCTTTAAAATGCCGATTCGTGAGGCCAGCTGTTCAGCTTCGTCCAATAGATGTGTCGTCAGCAAAATCGTCATGCCCTGGCGCTGAAGCTGACGAATTAGCTCCCAAACCTCATAGCGAGCCTCCAGATCAAGTCCAGTCGTGGGTTCATCTAGAATGACCAGCTTAGGCTGATGCACCAGCGCTACAGCTAGATTCATCCGTCGCTGCATGCCGCCACTCAGCGTTTCGATAGGCGCATCAGCCCGGTCACTCAGGTGAACAGCAGCTAGACAGGCCGCAACCCGCTGCTGAAGCTGCTCTCCCCGCAGGCCATAGATTTGCCCGAAAAACCGCAGGTTCTCAGTGCAGCTCAGCAGACCATAGAGCAGATTTTGCTGAGGCGCAATCCCAATTAGCGGCTTGGTGCGTTCAGAGGCAGGCAGATCGTTGATGAGCACTTGGCCTGAATCTGCCTTGAGCAAGTTGCAGATAATGTTGATTGTCGTGGTTTTGCCTGCACCATTTGCTCCAAGCAGCGCGTAAACCTCGCCTGCCATAATCTGCAACGACAGTTCCTGTAGCACCGGGCGTGATCCAAACGATTTAGAGAGACGGTCGATTTGCAGCACAGGAGATGAGGGGGCAAGATGGCGAGGAGGCAAAATATACGTTCTTTAAGATTAGCTCTAAACTAGCTTTAAGCCAGAACATCGGCTTCTAGAGACGCTTACTTCTGGGATGCTTCAGCATCTTGCACTCTCTCTGCTAACGCAGTTTTTCCGATCCAGATAGAATGAGGCAAGGCTAGCCCGCCCGTCGCCCCTGACCCTTCGCCCCTCACTGACTGCTGCTATGACTGTTCCTTCCGAACTCGAAACTGCATTAGATTCAGGCCTCGACTCCGATCACCAGCCTGAGGCTGAGATTGATTCTAGTCAGGCAGGCCGCAGTTTAGCTGCTGAGCCAGACAGCTCAGACGACTCAGATGATCTGCCCGACGATGTAGAAATGTCGCTGTTCGATCACCTCGAAGAGCTGCGGCTGCGGATTTTCTACGCGCTGATTGCGGTTGTTATCGGGATCATTGCCTGCTTCATATTCGTCAACCCGATTGTGCAGCTGCTCGAAGTCCCGGCGCAGGGCATCAAGTTTTTGCAGCTTGCTCCAGGCGAATATTTCTTCGTATCGCTGAAGGTGGCGGGCTATAGCGGTCTGGTGGTAGCCAGTCCGTTTGTGCTTTACCAAATCGTCCAGTTTGTGCTGCCGGGACTCACTCGCCGTGAGCGCAAGCTGCTAGCTCCGGTTGTGTTTGGCTCAACGATTTTGTTTGTGGCAGGGCTGGTGTTTGCCTATGCCGCACTAATTCCGGCGGCGCTCAACTTCTTTGTCACTTATGGTGAAGGAGTCGTAGAGCAGATGTGGTCAATTGAGCGCTACTTTGAGTTCGTGCTGCTGCTGCTGTTCAGCACGGGGCTAGCGTTTCAAATCCCGATTATTCAGCTGTTGCTGGGGGCGTTGGGCATCGTCAACTCGCGGCAAATGCTGGGCGGCTGGCGGTTTGTAGTAGTGGGCGGCGCGGTGCTGGGCGCGGTGCTGACCCCTTCTACCGATCCAGTTACCCAAAGCCTGCTGGCAGGTGCGGTGCTGGCGCTGTACTTTGGTGGGATTGGGCTGGTGAAGCTGATTGGTCGCTAGAGTTAACCTGACTAAAGAGCCCCTTAGCGCCTTAAGCTCTGCTGAATCTGCTGCCACATCTCGGCTTCAGAACGAGCGGGTTCCTGACAGCTCAACCCCTGACAGACCAGCGCCACCGCCTCAGCAGGCAGTTCAAACGCAGGGCGATAGACGACAGTTGGTAAATATTGTGCTGCCAGTCCGGCCAACCGACCGGGAGACGACTGCACTAGCGTTAGGTGCAGCCACCAGTCGAGTGCAGCAAACAGGCTGGGACAGCTCTGGGGAGCCTGCTGCATCACGGCGCTGAAGGCTTGCAGGCTCTGCTCGGCGCGATCCAGGTAGGCAGTCTGCTCGCTTTGCAAAAACAGCCTCACTAGATTGGTCGCTGCCACACCGTTGGCTGAAGGCGTAGCGTTATCCTCGCAGCTGTGCTCACGCACCAGCAAATCTGGTTGAGCCTTAGTGTTGTAGTAGCCGCCCTCCAGACTCCAGAGATGCGTGTCAAACTCAGCCTGGATCTCAACGGCCTGCTCTAGCCAGTTTGAGTCAGTCAGCCCTAGCCCCGTCGCTGTCTGGTCAAGGTCAAGCAGGGCTTTAATCAGCAGCGCGTAGTCTTCTGACTGCGCCATGACGCTGGGCTGACGGCCTTGCTCTACGTCATAATTGAGCCGATGCAGGCGACCCGCCACCCGCTGATGCGTCAGCAAAAACTTAGCCGCCCCAGCCGCTAGCTCAAAATAGTCCAGCTGCTGAAACACCGCTGCCGCTCTAGCTAACCCAGAGATCATCAGGCTATTCCAGGCGACAATCATTTTGGTATCGGTGACGGCAGGAATCCGCCCCGGCCAAGGCTGAGTTCTGGCAGCTTGACTGTCGCCCGCAGGCGGAAAGCTGGGCACTGCATCTGGCAGCTTGCCATATCGCAGCGCAAAGAGCTTGGCCAGTATGGCTTCGGTCTGGGCAGAGATCTGTCCCGGACTGCGCCGCTGCAAGACGTTTTGGCTCTCGAAGTTACCGCTGGGCGTGACCGTAAATTCAGCGCTGAGTGCAGCTAGCTCGTCGGCGCTCAGGCTGGCCGTGAGTTCGTCGTAGCGCCAGACATAAAACGCGCCTTCTTCTGGCTCAGCCTGATCAGGTGAGAGAAAGCTATCAGCATCCTGCGCCGCGTAAAAGTATCCGGCGGGTGCAGTCATCTCCCGCTTTAGCCAGCCCACCGTGCCCCGAATCGCGCGCTCGAAGGCTGGTTCCTGCATGCCTGCGGCCCAGAGATCGGCCAGATACTCGACAATCTGGCCGTTGTCGTAGAGCATCTTTTCAAAATGCGGCACCGTCCAGCCCGGATCGACCGTGTAGCGATGCCAACCCCCGGCCACATGGTCGTAGATACCGCCCAGCGCCAGGTCGAGTCCTCGCTGCTGGGTGACCAGCATCTGGGCAGGCTCAGGGGTTAAAGCATCACTCTCTGGAGCCGCAAACCGGATGCCGCGCAGCGCCGTTGCGGCATAGGGAATCATCGGGAAGCAGGTTCCTGCACCGCGTGAGCTGAGAATCTTGGCGCTGTAGTCCAGACCTTGCAGCAGCAGCTCTTGGTTCAGCTCGCTGGCGCTATCCGGCCCTAAATTTTGCTGGGAATTTTGCTGGGAATTTTGCCCTGAATTTTGCTGGAGGCGCTGCAAAATCTCGCCCTTCACTGTATCCAGCTTTTCAGCTTCGGTGTCGTAAAAGTTCCGCAGCGCCTGCAACAGCTGCAAAAAGCCAGGGCGATTGTACTTCGGCTGCTGCGGGAAATAAGTACCACCGTAAAAAGGCACCAAATCCACAGGCGACAAAAACACATTCAGTGGCCAGCCGCCCTGTCCGGTTAGAAGCTGTAGCGCCTGCATATAGATGCTGTCGAGGTCCGGGCGCTCCTCGCGGTCTACTTTGATGGGCAGAAACTGGGCGTTCATGTAGGCAGCCACCTGCAAGTCTGAGAACGCCTCGCCTTCCATGACCGTACACCAGTGACAGCTAGAGTAGCCAATCGACAGAAAAATCGGCTTGTTTTGCTGACGGGCTAGCGCGAGCGCCTGATCACACCAAGGCCACCAGTCGATTGGGTTTTCGGCATGTTTACGCAGATAGAGGCTCTGAGCTTGGGCGAGACGGTTGGGCATGGGCGACGGTTGACAGGGCTTACATCGCTCAGTTTGACGCAACCCCAGCACTCCCTGCAAGGCTTCAGAAGTTTAGAGGCGCTCCCCGCAGCGTTTAAGTGCAGCATAGAGCGCTTCTGGATACAGCGGCTTACTGAGGTAGTCATCCATGCCCGCATGCTGACAGTTCTCTCGGTCGCCCTGCATGGCGCTGGCTGTGACTGCAACGATCCAGGGGCGCTGGGCTGGCGGATAGATCTGGCAGATTTGGCGTGCGGCACTGAGTCCATCTAGTGCGGGCATCTGTACGTCCATCAAAATTAGGTCGTAGGGCTGAGCCAGCGAGGCTTGACGCTCAACAGATGCCAGCACTTCCAGCCCGGTTGCAGCCAGATCAGCCGCATAGCCAAATCGCTGGAGCAGTCTCAGCATCACCTTTTGATTCACCAGATTATCTTCGGCCACCAAAATATTCAGGGGAAGCTGGACGGCTAGGTCTAAACTTGAATCAGCAGGCATAGGCAGAAAACCATGACGGTAACTTGAATGACTAGATATTGGGAGATTGGGCTGCATGAAACTGCGGTTGCTTCTTCAAGAATTTCACAAATCTGCCAAATATCGCAACAATTTGAGCCAAGTTGCTGAACTAGATACTGAACTAGAGCTGCTCCGGATCGGATTGGGCAGATCGGCCCAGAACGACAGCAGGCCACCGGGAAGCCGCCGGGAAGCTGCTTGATGCAATAGCCTCTGCTCTATGGCGAATTAGTGTGGCGAATTGGTGTGGCGAATTCGTAGCCAAATAGCGCCCTAGATGACGCGAGCAATGCCACAATTCTCTACAGCAGCCGTAGCAGAGTGAATCCAGAGAGAACCAGATCCAAATAATGTACACCTATGCTTTTCTAGCCAATTCGCAGCCTCTAGAGCTACCAGAAGGCATCTGGGGGTCGCTAGAGCTGGTTCAAACCGAGAGTTTAGCCGCATTGGTTGAGCCTGATCTCCCAGCAGAATCTTTGCAGCAAGCCGATCGCCAGCTGATGCAGGCTGTGCTGTCGCATGATCGGATCATTCAGGAAGTCTTCCAGCAGGCTACCGTGCTGCCGCTGCGATTTGGCACTTACTTCATCTCGCGGCAGGGACTCGTCGATCACCTCAAGTCCCATCAGCAAGACTACTTAACTAAGCTCGCTCAGCTCAGTGGCAAAGCAGAATATACGCTGAAGCTAACTCCAACGCCCTTCCCAGAAAATCCGATTGCCGCCGACAGCAAAGGCAAAGAGTACTTCCTGGCCAAAAAACGCCTTTACCAGCAGCAAGCTGACTGGCAGCAGCAGCAGCAGTCTGACCTAGAGGCGCTGATTGCTCAAGCTAGCGCTGATTATCCAATCCGGCAAGGAGAGGCAGAGACTCACCCAAAGCTCTATTTGCTCAGTGACCAGCAGCGAGAGATCGAATTGCAGCAGCAGCTGAGTCGGTGGCAGCAGCAGTGCAGCACCTGGGAACTTGTCTTGAGTGAAGCACTGCCGCCCTATCACTTTGTATAGATTCTTGCAGGATCAGGATATAGATTCTTGCAGCATATAAGTTCTTACAGGTTTAGGCTGCCCTACTGCTGCGTCACCGATTCGCTGTTGATTTCTGAGAGCGCGTCACGGATCTGCGGCAACGCAAAAAACTTCTCAGCAGCGCTTACCAGTCGCTCACCCCACAGGTTTTTCTGCAAAAATTCAGCGTCTGCATAGCGGCTGTCCAGCTTCAATGCCGCCTCACCCATCTTCAGCGCCTCGCTGTCCATCCCATTTGCGTGAAGCGCAATCGCCAGTGCTAGCATGGGTTCTGGCTGGTTGCCATCAATTTCAATAGCCTGCTGCCACTGCGCGATTGCATCCTCAATTTCGCCTTGCTCATACAAAATTAGGCCAATATTATTCACAGCTGGCCAAAATTTCTCGTCGATTTTGACTGCCTTTTCATGCTGCGCTAGCGCCTCGTCATACTGCCCCAGCTTGTAGTAGGCATTGCCCAAGCCAAACAGCGCTCCCGGCATGTCAGGTTGAATCTTTAGCCCCGATTGAAAATACCGCACCGAAGCAGTGTAGTCTTCCTGCTGAAAGTAGGCTGACCCTAACGCAAACAAGATTGCGGCGTTTTCCTTATCCAGCGACTGAGCCTTCAGCAAGGTCTGAATCGCTGGATTATATTGCTCGGTTTGTAAATATAGACTGCCCAACAGCGCCCAAGCCTGGGGATTGTCAGGGACGAGCTGCGAAGCGAGTTGTGCCCGCACCAGCGCCAGCTGATACTGCTGGAACTGCGCTAGCTGCGCGGCTTCCTGCACCAAAATCAGCCCCTGCTGCTCAAGCTGTTCGCCGTCTAGCTGCAACACATGCGGTACTAGCGCCTGTCCCTGTGCATGCTGAGTCAGCGATTGCACCATGCCCAGGCTGAGCGCAACCGCTAAGGAAATCAAGGAAGAACGTTTCAACACAGGTCAATCGCTTGAAATAGGTAAAGGCTTCCAGCTAGCTTAGACGATTTGCAGGCCAATCGTGCAAAAATCTTTTTGAATCGCGCTCTAAGCTATAGCAGTTTGGCAGCTAGATCCAAGTCAAAATAGCTAGCTTGCGTCTTGCCCTGAATCACCTCAAACGGCAGATCAGGCTCGCCCAAGTGATCCAACACCAAAGCTGCCCCGGTGAAGTCTTGAGCGCGAGTGTAGTCATTTAGCGTAATCACTGTCGTCAGATTAGCCTGCTGTGCCGAGCGCAAACCCGCCTCCGAATCCTCAAACGCCAAACAGTCAGCCGGATCGAGCTGCATTTTCTCCAGCGCGTAGAGATAGATATCTGGAGCTGGCTTTTTGGCGGGCACAATGTCTCCCGCCGCAATCACCTCAAACCAGTCCAAACTATCGGCAGTCAGCACTGCCTTTAACAGAGCCGTCACATTAGCAGGGGTAGTAGTTGTGGCAATCGCCAGCCGCAGCCCAGCCGCTCTTGCCTCAGCCAACAGCCGCCGCACGCCGGGACGCAGCCGGATTTCGCCTGCCTGCATCAAGCTGGTGTAGTAATGCGTTTTAGATTTGTGCAGCCCTGCGATCCAGTCCTGTTCACTCACGCCCATCGGCAAATCGGGCTGGAAGTCAGGCAAATATTTCTGAAGGTAAAATCGAATCCGCTCTTTGCCGCCCGTCACCTTCAATAGCTCACCATATTGCTCAACCGACCAATTCCAGTCCAGTCCAGCTGCCACAAATGCCTGATTGAACGCGACCCGATGCCCGTCCTGCTCGGTGTCCGCCAGCGTTCCGTCCACGTCGAAAATTAAAGCTTGAAGCTGGCGCATGATATGGTACTATTGTACTAGTTAACAACTCCTCAACTTCTCAGGGTACCCTGGTTTACTTTTCCGGCAGGTTGATCGCTGCTCAGCCCAATGAGGCTCAATAAAGCGTGTTTGGCAGAAGTCTAGATCAGGAGTCTGTCAAGATTTTACAGGTTCAAGTTCACAAAATTACTTTATAAATAAAGCGGCATTGCTCAGGGCGCAAAATTAGAGATTGCCGTCTCTGATTTTGCAATTGGCTTTTACAGTCGCCTGTGCAGCCACCTGTGGCAATGCCATATGTTCAGCAAGCCAGTTAAGATGCTGGCTCATGTCCGCCTAGGAATCCTACGCACCAAAGCCAGCGATTCCTAGGCTATCTAGCGTCTGGCCACCGGCAATCCCGTCCACGAACAGACCTTGATTGGCTTGATAGGCAGCCACAGCAGCCTCTGTCTCATGGCCAAACAGACCGTCCACACTGACGGGATAGCCCAAATCAGATAGCACCTGTTGCAAAAGCGCCACCGTCTGACCTGCATCTCCCAAGCTCAGGTTATTGCCGTCAGTATAGGGATTAAATGAAACCTCGTTGTAGTCGCCTTCGCCGTAGCTCGGCTCTTCAGAAGAGCAAGAACTCTGGCAGCCACCTGAGCTAATCGGATGGTAAACCGGGCGCGAAACCGGACGGCAGCAGGGATCTTGAACGATTGGCCGCGAAATCGGACGGCAGCAGGGATTTACAATTGGCCGCGAAATCGGGCGGCAGCAGCCGTAGGTTGCTATTGCAGGTGACGTGCCAATGAGAGCGCCAGCCAAAACCGTAGCAGAAGCACCAGCCACTAATGTGCCTCGGCCAAATATACCGCCAGCCACAGCGGATTCCCGTTCTAGACCCAACTCGGAGTTTTCAAACTCTTGAGCCACTTCAAGGTAAGCAACTATTTCCATTTAGACCTTGCCTTAACTTACTGAAAGAGATTAATTCGATCTGCTCTAACAGGTGAACCGAAGCTGCTGCATCACGTCCAATTTGGATCTCAACAATCAGCTTCGGCTTCATTTTTACACTGATGCAGAAAAATTAGTAGTCCTCCAATCCAAGCCGGGGAAGGATTAACGGCATTTTTAATAGATATTCAGCAACTACATTTTAAGTACAACGCTACTGCTGGCATTCAATCACGGAAATTTCTCAGACCAGCGCCAGATGTAGAATTTAAAAAAATTAATAAGGTTTTATCTTTAGCCGTTGAATAAAAGTGGAATTTCAGCAGGCCAGACAAGTCGCTGAGTCACTTCAAGTATTTTGATTTACTCCGGCAACGCTCAGTTCTCTGCTGTTCACAAAAGATCAGCAGTCTCGAAAACATCAGCTTCAGCTCTAGAAAATACTGACTCTAAGTTACCAAAAAAGCTGCGGAAGTTACTGACCTCCCGCAGCTCTATTCAAGCTGAGACTTGACAAATTGAGAACAATCTGTTCAAATTACAGCCTAGACGACTCAATTACTACCCCTAGTAGAGTCCCAAAGCGCTTGCGGTGGCTGGTCCAACGATCCCATCGGGGATCAGCCCAACCGCTTGCTGAAAGGCAATGACTGCATGATGCGTCTCTGGACCATAAACGCCATCGACATAGACGTGAAACCCAGCGTAGTTTAGCGCCGACTGGATGTCATAGGCACCAAAACCACCGTGGCCGCCACCGTAGCTGACGCCGCAGTAGTCGTAGCAACCATCATCATAGCCACCGCCATAGCTGACGCCACAGTAGTCGTAGCAACCATCATCATAGCCACCGCCATAGCTGACGCCGCCGTAACCGCCATAGGGAGTTGCAACGCCGCAAGGGTCATAGCAGTCGCTACCGCCGCCACCCCAACCAATGCTGCATGAGTCGTAACAGCCACCGTAGCCACCACCGTAGCCACCACCATAGCTCACACCGCAGTAGTCATAGCAACCGCCACCGTAGCCGCCACCGTAGCCGCCGCCATAGCTGACACCACAGTAGTCACCGCAGCCGCCGCTGTAGCTGACATCATAGGTCCTGTAAGAAGTGACTTGGTAGCCGCCGCCCACAAAAGTCGGTCCGCAGTAGTCACCGCAGCCACCGCCATAGCCACCGCCATAGCCGCCGCCATAGCCATAGGCCTGAGCAGGTGCTTGTGCGGCACCGACTGCAATAGCAGCACCCGCAGCGCCCAGCATGACACCTGTCAGTTTGCCGGACATTTTTAGCGCCCGAAGCGTTAGCTCTTTCTCAGAAGCCGCTTCATCTACCTGGTATGCAAGCATTTCCATAGGTTTCTTCTCCTCAAGTAATTGGGTAACATGTTTTGGAACTGAATCTATCCATCGATAGTTTTACGATGCCGGATTCAGATGTCTCGCTCTTTACTTTTACCAACTCACCACAGTGATTAAATACCCGACAGACCAATTCACCGAAGTAAAGAGCAGAAGTGAAACATTTCCAGATTGAACAGAGAGCATTTAATTTTTCTCTGTGCCTTTTCAATCTAGCACGATTAAATCTGTTGTAAATAAAAAAATCAACATTTGTGGTCTAAATTGAATATTTTCAGCTTGAACACGCTACGGATAGAGCTTTTCTTTTTCAACTGAAGTGCTTCGGCTCCGCGTCCAGCCTGAACTTTGCACTCAAGGATTGCCTTGTAGTCTTGAGAAGTATCTGTTATTTACTACTTTTAAAAGCAGCGTGGTTCATCAGATCCTGTATTAGCTCTTAGATACAAGATTGCATTAAAACATCTTGACAGCCATAAGACTATAGCCAGCCAAGTAACAACTAAGAGCCTGATAGATGTAGCTGTAATAACTAGAGAAGTGCCATATTTAGTCTTGACAGCTATCAGAAGATTAAATTTAGAAACAGAAACTTCCCCTCTTACAGAAAAGCAAAAGAGACAAAGTGAACCAACTCTACAGGCCAGTCGTGATCCTAAGACTTTACTAACCTAAAATCAGTTGACCACCAAAAGGCTTAAACCTGAATTACTTACCTTGAGCTATTTCAACTGCCATACAGGCAAATCTTGTTTTTGGATCACTATTATTCTACGAATATCATAAATTAACTCACGGTGCAACTTTTCAGGACAATTTCGCAACATATAGCGTCACCAAACATTTGTACATCCTGTATGCTGTGGTGAGCCTGTCACCTCACTGAACTCAACTCACCCTGAATTAAGCAACAGCTCTAGAGTTTCTGCGTAGCCTGGTAATATAGCTGTATCTATAAGAAGAATTGTAAAACGCTAACTATGATCACGGTTGCCCTGCCAAAAGGTGGCTTGCTAAAGGACAGCATAGAGCTCTTAAAGTCGATTGGCTTTGACTTCAGTACTTTTCTAGATTCTTCCAACCGACAGCTAGAGATTTGGGACAAAGGCCGTACCGCGAAAGCAGTCCTAGTCCGCAATAACGATGTCCCTGTCTATGTTGAGTATGGTCAGGCGCAGCTTGGTATCGTCGGCTATGACATCTTGCAGGAGAAACGCCCGAACGTGGCTCACTTGCTAGATTTGGGCTACGGAGAATGCCGCTTATCTGTAGCAGTGAAAGCCTCTAGCCCCTATAGGTCTGCGCTCGATCTACCGCCTCACGCCCGAATTGCCAGTAAGTTCGTACAATGCGCCGCTGACTACTTCAATCAGCTGGATCTCCCAGTTGAGATTATCCCTCTTTACGGTTCAGTTGAGCTAGGGCCTATCACTGGGATGTCTGAGGCAATTGTTGATTTAGTAGCTACTGGGAAAACGTTAAAAGAAAATAACCTGATAGAGGTAGAGGAAATTTTTGTTAGCACGGCACGGCTAATTGCGCATCCGCTTAGTTACAGACTGGACGAGGATCACCTTCAGGAGCGCATTGAGGAGCTTCGAGCGATAGTGCTGAAGTGAGGAGT
>JAHHHV010000092.1 GCA_019359155.1 Pegethrix bostrychoides GSE-TBD4-15B | reverse complement strand
CCTACGGTTTGGTTCAAGCCACCGTGGGAGTTACTTTACACGCGCTCAAGAACGCCAGAAACGCTAAAAGCTGTTCAAGTCGCACTGGTAAAACCAGTGGCTTACCTTCTGAGCTACAGACAAGTTATAAACCGCTTCAAAATTGGCTTGGATTACGTCACCAATTTCAGAGGCAATGATCGGATGACCGGCGGCAATCCCAGCGATCGCCCCTTGCTTAAACAAGTCGGGAAAAGCAACGCCAGTCATCCAGTAATTCAAAGTGACATCACCTCTGACTCAACGGGGTGAATCACAGAGTTTTTTCACAAGTCAGGAATTTAGCAGATCACTGATTATTCCTGCTGAAGAAAGTCCAGTAAGACGGGATTGACTTGATCAGCATGAGTCCAGTTAATGGCGTGCGGCCCACCAGGAATGACCACCAGTTGACTGTTTTTAATCAGCTTTGGCAGTCTTGCTGCGGTGGACTCAAGTGGCAAAATGCGATCGGCATCGCCATGAATAATCAGGGTTGGTACATCAATGCGGGGCAGATCATGGCGGAAATCGGTGAGCCAGGACGGGACACAGTCCAAAGTCCCTTTCGCAGAAGCACCTGCTGCCACATTCCAACTTGCCTGAATTGCTTCATTGCTGATGCGATCGCCCAGCAGCACATCCACATTGAAAAATTCCCTGAAAAATGCCGAGAAGTAGGCTGGGCGGTCTTCAACAATCGCTTTCATAATGCCATTGAAAACGCTTTGATCGACACCTTCAGGATTATCATCGGTCTTCAGTAGGAAGGGTGGCACTGGAGCCATCAGCACGGCTTTCTGCACCCGCTCTGAGCCATACTTGCCAAGATAGCGCGTGACTTCGCCTGTTCCCATTGAGAAGCCGACCAGCACAGCATTCTGCAAGTCAAGTTTGGTCATCAGCGCGTTCAAATCTGCTGCAAAGGTGTCGTAGTCATAGCCAAACGAGGGTTGGCTAGAAGCACCAAATCCTCGGCGATCGTAGGTAATGACTCGATACCCTGCATTCAGAAGCACTAAGACCTGCTTTTCCCAGGAATGACCGTTGAGGGGAAATCCATGAATCAGAACAAGCGGTTGACCTGTCCCCAGATCTTCGTAGTAGAGATCAATGGTTGCAGAATTTTCTTGACCAACAGTAACGTAAGGCATTGCAATCTCCTAAGTTATGAATTGGAAGCAAAGATTGAGGAGGCTAAGAACTTGCAGCAATCATGGCTGCCATTAACTCCAACGTGTTCCAGTGCCCGGTGTACCGAGTTCTATTGATAAACAGGGCTGGAGCAGTCGTTACTCCACTCTGTATTCCGCCTTCGATATCTTTATGGATGCGATCGATATGTACCTGTTTAGGCAAGTCTTTGAGAAACTGAGGAATATCAAGCCCTAAATCATTGGCGTACTCGACAAGATAACCATTCTCCAAATTTTGTTGATGGGCAAATAAAGTATCGTGCATTGACCAAAACTGTCCTTGGGCAGCGGCGGCAACGGCAGCTTGGGCTGCCCGTTGAGCATGAGGATGAATTTGTGCCTGCGGAAAGTGACGGAAGATCAAGCATAAATAATCCTCTCCAAAGGAAGCACTAAGCTCTCGTTTGATCCCTTTAATTAGCTTGTAAACGTCCACACTTCTAGGGCATTGATAGTCTCCATACATCACCAGTACTACCTTGGCACTCAGCACACCTTGCATCCAATCTTGGCTTGAAGGCGGGACAAGTAAGGAACTGTAACTACGATCGTCGTTCATCTTTCTACATCCGTAGCAGACAGGAAACCTTGCAATTCAATTGCTCGATTCACTTAACTGCATCTCTATTTGCATAAATTCAATATAGAAGATCGCCTTCGAGCCGTCGTCTATAGCGAGTTAAAAGTTTTACAGTACAAATTGATAGAGTCGCCATGCGATCGTAGAGTAGAAGGCTGGCTCTAACTTAAGTTAGAATCGGGGAAATCAATAAACACCTGAACAGGCCGCGAATGTTTACAATTCGGTAAATACAATGCATAAAAGCAGTTCGTCCAGATTAAATTCAATCTAGACGAACTGCTCAATTTATAGTTGAACTTTAGTCGCTTAGCAGTGTGACCAAATCAGCATGAGCTAACACCACATCGGGGTTGCGTTGAAACGCCGCATCATACTTCACAGCAAAGTCACTTCCAGCTTCATCAGGTGTGAGTAGAATCTGAATATCAGCAATGAGAGCAGCGATCGCCTCGGAAGTGACAGGCTCATCAGAGTGGATTGACTCATCAATTTGCACAATCAATTCTGAAAGGCGATGCAACCAGGCAAATTGATCGTGATTGATCACCAGTTGCAGCAATTCACCTTTAGAAACCTGTCCGCGCACTTGTTCGTAACGAATACGCTCTGTATCCAACAACAGTTTATGCAAATGCAATAGCTTGATGCGTATATCGGTCAGCAGTTGATGTTGGGTAATGCGGTGTTGAAGTGTGTTAAACATGAATCTGTCCCATCCTTCCATTTCGGTAATCGTCGATTGCTTGCAGTATTTCGGCTTCAGTGTTCATCACAAAAGGACCATAGCGTACTACAGGTTCATTCAGCGGTACTCCAGCAATCAGCAGTAGATCAAGGGGTTGGGTGGCATCCGCAGGATTGGCAATCGCTACTTCCTCCCCATCCGGTGCAAAAAGCACCATTTGCCCATCCTCACCCCGTTCCTGCTCAGTGCCAAACAAACCAGACCCATCGAGGACATAGGCAAAGGCGTTATACTCTTTCGGTACCGGTTGAACAAGGCTTGCTCCCGGTTGTAGCGTGAAGTGCAGGTAGATAATCGGGGTGCGGGTTTCAATCACCGCTTTCGCCCCCAATGCTTCTCCCGCAATCACGCGCACCGTCACAGACCCATCTTTGGTCTGAGCCACCGGAATCTGCGCTGATGGAATTTCCTGATAGCGAGGAGCAATCATCTTGTCCCGCTGCGGCAAGTTGACCCAGAGTTGAATGCCGTGCAGTCGCCCGCCCGTGCGGGTAAACTCAGCTTCTGGTATTTCGGAATGCACTACGCCTGCCCCAGCGGTCATCCACTGCACATCACCGGGATTGAGCAGTCCGGCATGCCCGACCGAGTCTTGTGTTCCAGCCGTCCATCCAGGACGTAGCTGACGGTTTCAAAGCCACGATGGGGATGATCCGGTGCGCCCTTTGCCTAACCGGACTTCAGATTCACGGGCCCCAATTCATCGAGGAGGAGAAAGGGGTCAAACTCGGAAAAGCTACTCTTGGGAAAGGGACGACGCACCAGAAAGCCTGCTCCTTCAAGCGTTTCTACACTATTAATGATTCCAGCAACGGTTCGGAGGGTTTGAGTTTGAGTTGTCATATAGTTGCCTCCAGGCAGACAGTTAATAAAACTTGTCCTATATATGATTAATCATATATTAGCATAGAAGTGTATCAATTCTAGGGGTAGGGCTTGTCCTCCCTATTCGTTCGGTAAACCGCCTATGTCTCTTGCCCATGTGATTCTAGGTCTGCTCCAACAACAGGAGCGGACAGGCTACGACCTCAAAACCAAGTGCTTTAACGATTGCATCTCCCATCTGTGGCAGGCCGATCAGGCACAGATTTATCGGACTTTAGACAAACTGGAGTCACAGGCGTGGATTACCTGTACCGTCGAGATTCAGCATGATCGCCCAAATCGCAAGGTTTACCAGATTACCGAAGCAGGTGAAGCAGAGTTAACCCACTGGCTTCAGACACATCATCCGTTGCCCATGTTGCGAGAGCCGTTGCTAGTGCAACTCTATTTTGCGGCTCAGTTGCCTAACGAGGCGATCGTGTATCTGCTAGAGCAGGAACTGGAAGCAAGGCAAGAAAAGCTAGCCCAGTGTGAGGCCCAGTGTGAGGCGATCGCGGCTCTATCTTTGAGTAATCCGACTGCATCGCGTGAACAAAAACTGCATCGACTAGTTTTGGACTTAGTGAAGCAACGGGAACAGACTCATTTAGATTGGTTGGAAAAGGCGATACGTGATATGCACACGCTGCGCGATCGCAACAATCCGTAGCTAATCAACTTAGCCCGCTTGTCGGGGCGTTACGGACACTCTGATCGGGAAGGCGGGGCGAGGAACTGATAGCCAACTCCTCGCCTTTTTTGTTTTGCGCGTGCGCGTTGCAATTAGCTGCTTTTACACATGTGCCATTTGCCGATCGAGCTTGGTCTCCCGTCCATCTCGCTGCACGGATTGAGCTTTGTCATAGCTCTCCATCAGAGCGCGGTAAGGTGGCATAATGTGGTCAACCATGACAGTGACAAACTCCATTGCGTCCGGACGGTTCCACGTGTTCATGAGTTCGCCGATGACTGCGTAAGTGTCGATGGGCATGGCTCCCGCCTGGACGACGCGGGCCAGAGTGAGGTCGGTCGCCATCTGGCTCCAGTTGCCGGAAGCGTCAATGATCGTGAAGACATTGTAACCAGCGGCCAGTGCACTCAGCGTCGGAAACGCCATGCACACACTGGTGAGAGTTCCAGCGATGAGGAGAGTCTTTCGCCCAGTCTTCTCGATCGCGTCTACCCAAGCCGGATTATCCCAGGCGTTAATCTGGCCTGTGCGCGGAATGTAAATCGCGTCAGGATTGTGCTGATGGATTTCGGGAATCAGGGGGCCATTGGGACCATCGGGCACCGAAGCAGTCGTGAAGGTCGGAATCTTGGCGAGTCGGGAAATCTTGGCGAGCGCCGTGACATTGGAGCGAAGGACTGGGAGTTCGATGTCACGCACAAGTTGGAAGAGTCCGCTCTGATGATCAATCAGCAGCAGCACGGCGTCGTTGGGATCGATCATTGTGTCGATGGTGTTGCTCACGGGTTTGTCTCCTTTTTCATTCAAATTCAGTCAATGTCTTTTTTTCCTAGGCATCTGAAGTGTAGCCAGTTTTAGGACTCAGCTTCTTTCAGAACAAATTCAATATAGGAGATTGCCTTGAAGCTGTCGTCTATAGCGAGTTAAATTTTTTAGAGTACAAATTGATAGAGTAACCCTGCCATCGCGGAGTAGAAGGCTGGTTATAACTTAAGTTAGAATCCCAATTCGCTCGAAAGTACACTCTACAAACTGACAATGCCGCGTTTAACGGCAACAATCACAGCCTGGGTGCGATCGCTCACATCCAACTTATTCAAAATCCGATTGACATGGGATTTAACCGTGCCTTCACCGATACTCAAAGCCGCCGCAATCTCGGCATTGCTCATTCCCTGTGCCAGTGAGCGGAGTACCGCCAGTTCTCTTTCACTCAGTTCTGGATTGCTGAGGCGCTGTACCAACTTTGCTCCCACATCGGGCGGAATATATTGCTGACCTCGATAAACGGTACGAATAGCATTTAGAAGCTCGTCAGGTTCAGTTTCTTTCAACAAGTACCCTTTTGCGCCTGCTTGCAATCCCCGATAGATATCTTCGTCACTATCATAGGTGGTCAGGACAATAATCCGAGCAGATTTAGCAGTCGCACAAATTGCACCGATGGCAGCAACTCCTTCCACTTCAGGCATTCGCAGATCCATCAGCGTGACATCTGGCTGGTGTTCCTCAAAGAGGGCGATCGCCTGTTCCCCATTTTCAGCTTGGGCAATCACCTGCATCTCTGGGTCACGGTTGATAATTGTGGCTAATCCTTGCCGAAAAATGGCGTGATCGTCTGCGATCAGAACCCGAATCGTCGTGGCTTGGCTCATCGTGCTACTCCCGATTGACGGTAACAATAATCTCTGTTCCTTGCCCTGGTTGACTCCGAATCGTGAGTTGTGCGCCAATGCGCTCGGCCCGTTCGCTCATGCCGAGTAAGCCAAAACCCTCAGAGGCTGGAATACTCCCCACTCCAAAGCCCTGCCCATTATCTTGCACACGTAAGCAAACCTGAGCGCGATCGTATTTTAGCTCGACTCGAATTTCGTCAGCATTCGCGTGTCTAATCGCATTCGTTAATGCTTCCTGCCCCATCCGCAGTAAGTTACTCTCGACTTCAATGGGTAGAGCATACACTGCACCCTTAATCTCATCATACAAAGTGATATCAGTTGTGGTAGCCCTGGTTTGAGCGACGAGACGATGGAGAGCGCTCTGTAAACTGCCCTCCTCCAAAAGCTGAGGACGGAGAGCGACGACCGATTGCCGTGCTTCAATCAGTCCAGTTCGCGCCAATTCTTTGATCAGATCCAGGTGTGCCCCAGTTGCTTCTACATCATCCGTTAGCACCTGTTTTGCCGCTCCTACCTGAGCCAGAATGCCTGTAAACGCCTGAGCAAGTGTATCGTGAATTTTGCGTGCCATGCGGTTGCGCTCCTCTAAAATTGAGGCTGCTTCTGCTTGCTTCAGCGCCGT
Organism: Pegethrix bostrychoides GSE-TBD4-15B; assembly: GCA_019359155.1. Taxonomy (GTDB): domain Bacteria; phylum Cyanobacteriota; class Cyanobacteriia; order Elainellales; family Elainellaceae; genus Elainella; species Elainella bostrychoides. The sequence goes on along the minus strand of JAHHHV010000092.1, from coordinate 87,649 downwards.
AATATCTCGCGTTAGCCAAATCACCCGATCATGGTCGATTGGTGCAATGCGAGCCGAAAACCAGACTTCTCGTCCACTTAGCAACGCACTGTACTCGACTGTGAGGATTTGTTGGGTTCTCAGCACCTGCTGAATATAACTTAGAAATTCATCGGCTTGTTCCTTTCCGAGTTGATGCATGGTTTTACCAATCATCTCCTCAATCGGTTGCCATAGCAGAGTTAATTCCTGTACGATTATTTCAAGGAATCGCCCTTCAGCAGTCAGTACAAATAATGGATCGGGAACTGCCTTAATGAGAGTCCGTAGCTTTGACTCTGAGGCTTGTAGTGCTTCTTCTGCTTGCTTGCGATCGTCGATATCCGTATAAACTCCCAACGCTCGGATGGGTTCACCGGATTCATTCCAGGTGACAATTTTGCCGACAGAAAGAATCCATTTCCACTGACCATCTTGGGTACGCTGGCGATACTCTGCTTGATAGTTGGGGGCTTCTCCAGTAATAAAACCATTGTAAGTTGCAACCATTGATTCTCTGTCATCAGGATGCAAACTCTCAATCCACCTAGATTTGGTCTCATGAAATGTTGCCGGATCGTAGCCCAGCATCAAAGCGTATTCTGGGTTAACCACGATTTCTTCAGTTTTGATGTTGATATCATAGAGTCCCTTATTTGAAGCAGTTAATGCTAAGCGTAGTCGTTCTTCACTCGTTTGTAGAGCGACTTCTGCCTGTTTGCGATCGCTAATATCTGTAGTTACACCTTCCATATATCCATCGGTTGCATTCAGATGAAAAGAGTAAAGCCCCCAAAACGCTGTGCCGTCTCGTTTTCGCATCTGAATTTCAACGTTTTGCAGGTCGCCATGACGCTTCAGCAATTCAACGACTTGTTGGCGATCGCCCAGATTTACATAAAAGTCTGTGGAATATAAGATCCCAATCATCTCATCGGGTGAATTAAAGCCAAATAGATTGGCAAGGCGTTGATTAGCATCGAGAAGTAATCCATCTGAGAGGCGAGTTCGGAAGATGCCGACCTGCGAGTTTTCAAAGATAGTTCGGAACTTGGCTTCACTGCGTTGTAATGCCTCTTCTGCTTGTCTACGCTGGGTAGTGTCATTGCCAACCGATAAGATTTCAACTAATTCTCCCTGTTCATTGAAGATGGCTTGATTTGACCACTCGATCCAAACTCTCCGACCGTCTCGACACAGGTTTTCACCCTCGCCTTGCGGGTACGATTGAGGATCGCGAAGTAAAGCATGGACAAAGGGTCTCATATCGCGTCCAGAGAGTTCGGCTTCTGGAATGATGGTTTCAACTACGGTTCGCCCTAAAATCTCGCGTTCTTCATAGCCCAGGAGTTTTACTCCATAATCGTTGATGTAGCGAATCCGTCCTTGTGGATCATAGCGAATGATGATGGAATTCGCGGTTTGTAGCAGGTTGCGATAATTCGCTTCGCTTTGTCGTAATGCAGCTTCGGTTTGTTGACGTTCAGCGATCTCCTGCTGTAAAGCTTGAGTGCGCTCTTCTACTTCCCGTTCCAGCGTTTTAGTATAGTAGACTTGTTGCGGAATAGCCTAACGACGCTATTCGTGGAGTTGAAATCTGAAGTTTTTGGCTTTTAAGACCCTGCTAATAGTGTAGATTCTTTATTCCGCAACAGGTCTAGTCTTTTAAATGTTCATACGACCGAGCATTTTCCAGCGAAATCGCTGCCTGAGTCATCAACAGTTTGAGGACTTGTAAGCGATCGCTGGTAAATACTCCAGTACTGAGATTGTTCTCCAAATAAAGAATGCCAATCAGCTGATTTTGCTTGAGAATGGGCATACAAAGGAGCGATCGCGTTTGGTGGTGTTGAATGTAAGGATCAGTTGAAAAAGACGATTCGCTGACGGCATCATCAAGCGCTAAAGTTTCTTGAGTATATTCTACCGAGTGAATGATGGAGAAAGGAATCGTTGCACAGTCAGCAACAGCAAGCTTTTTTAGGTCACACTGTCTACTCCCACTGCATTGAGCTACCACAGTGAGTTGATTATCTTCTAGGAGAACCAGAGCGCCTGTTTCAGCTCCTGCGTTTTCTATCATCACCTGCATCAATGTGGCAATCAATTGATCGAAACAGATCATTGAACGCTCCCCCGACGAAGGACTGTCAGCCGTCTCCCAAAGTATATCGCTTGCCAAACTCCAGAGAATTAAGCTTCTGGATGGATTTTTAAGGTTTCCCAATGACTACATTTCTGTGGCAGTAGGAGGTAAAGCTCCAAAGACACTGGGCGCAACCACAACTAATCCCCACGCTGGCGCATCTTCGATCGTGGCAAAGGCGTGAGGTATCCCCGAATGAGTGAATTACTTAAGTGAATTACTTAAGAGCTGCTGTTGCTTCAACCTCAACTAATGTTTCTGGGGAGGCAAGCGAGGCAACACCGATGCCGGTAAGCGCGGGGCGTGAGTCTGCCAGAAATCCTGTGAGAATTGGTGCAATATCCTCAAGGAATTCTCCAAGTTCACCGCGAATGTAGATGCGAAGGTTCAGCAAATTCTCGACTGAGCTTCCCGCTGCATCTAGGACGATTGTCAGGTTATTGAGCACGCTCTTGAGTTGCCCTTCAACAGTATGGGACGAAACTTGGAAGTTCATGTCCCAGTCAACCTGACCAGAAATATAAACGATACCTAATGCGGTATCGACAACAGCGTGAGACAATCCGTGCGGTTTACCATCATAGAGTTGTGGCGGATTAACAAGTTGCTTTCTCATGGTGTCTAAGTTCTTTTCTACATATATATCTGGAGTTTAGTCAGCTCTAATGCTCGGTTTCTTTCAGATTCTTAGGGCAGTTTGTCAGATTCTTATGGTGTGACTGTTTCCTCTTTGTGCTCACGGTCAATTTTGGCCTGTCTGGGCAAGCAGCCAGTGGAGCCAGTCGCCCGGAACTCCTGCAAGTTGTTCAGACGGCATTACAAGCCTGTTCAATATCAAGCCTGTCTAAACAATTAGGTAATTAGGTAATTGCCGTGAATGGAGTCGCTCAGGCAACTGATCTGCCTGCCATGCTAGGGGCTGAGATCGTAGCGCAGACAGATCCTCAGCCACCGCTGATTTTTGCCTTGTAGCCCAGCCCTACCAGAACCTCCAGAATCTTTTGCTTGTGGTCGCCCTGAATTTCTAGCGTCTGGTCTTTGAGGGTGCCGCCCGTACCGCACTGGGCTTTGAGCTGCTTCAGCAGGACGTTAAGGCGCTCAGGGGAGGCTTGAAAGCCCGTGATTACTGTGACCGTCTTGCCCTTGCGTCCGGCGCGACTGACCTGAACCCGCAGGTTCTGCTGGTTGGGCGGCAGGTCAGGGACGGCTCGCTCTAGCGCATCGGCGTTAGCGCCAAACTCGGAGTAGACGACGCGAGGTCGATCTGGCCGATCTGACGGGTTAGGGGTGGGATTCTTGCCGCTTGATTTGCTGCTGCCTGCCATAGGGATTTTTTTCAGCCCAGAATGGTTTTAGAATGTGGGGACTATTCTCCTATCCTAATTCAGCCTGTGACTCCTATCTCTGCCACGCCGCCTAACCCCACCGCCAGCTTTACTGCCACCTCCACCAGCCGCCCCGATGCGTTGGGTCGATTCGGTCAGTTCGGCGGTAAATATGTGCCCGAAACGCTGATGCCTGCTTTGAGCGAACTGGAAGCCGCTTTTTATCAGTACCGCGATGAAGCCGACTTCCAGCAAGAGCTAAACGGCCTGCTGCGCGACTACGTGGGACGCGCCACGCCGCTCTATTTTGCCGAACGCTTGACCCAGCACTACGCTAATCCCGACGGCACAGGCGCGCAAATCTACCTGAAGCGCGAAGACCTCAACCATACGGGCGCTCATAAAATCAACAACGCGCTGGCGCAGGTTTTGCTGGCCAAACGCATGGGCAAGCAGCGGATCATTGCCGAGACTGGAGCCGGACAGCATGGCGTGGCCACCGCCACCGTCTGCGCTCGCTTCGGCTTGCAGTGCATCATCTACATGGGCGTGCATGACATGGAGCGGCAGGCGCTAAACGTGTTTCGGATGCGGCTGATGGGGGCAGAGGTCCGTCCGGTCGAATCGGGTACAGGTACACTCAAAGATGCGACTTCTGAGGCGATCCGCGACTGGGTGACAAACGTGGAAACGACGCACTACATTTTGGGTTCGGTGGCGGGGCCGCATCCCTACCCGATGATTGTGCGCGACTTCCAGGCGATCATTGGCCGCGAAACCAGAGCGCAATGCCTCGAAAAGTGGGATGGCCTGCCAGATATTTTGCTGGCCTGTGTCGGCGGCGGCTCGAATGCGATGGGGCTGTTCCATGAGTTTGTCAACGAAGCCAGCGTCCGGCTGATTGGCGTGGAGGCGGCAGGCGAAGGCGTAGGCTCCGCAAAACATGCCGCCACCCTGACGCGGGGCAGAATTGGCGTGCTGCACGGTGCGATGAGCTACCTGCTGCAAGACGAAGACGGCCAGGTGATTGAGCCTTATTCGATTAGTGCGGGGCTGGACTATCCCGGTGTTGGCCCGGAGCACAGCTACCTCAAAGATGCGGGTCGGGCGGAATACTACAGCGTTACCGACCAACAGGCGCTAGCGGGGTTGCAGCAGCTCTCGCGGCTTGAAGGGATTATTCCAGCGCTCGAAACAGCTCATGCCATTGCCTACCTAGATACCCTCTGCCCGCAGCTTTCCGGCAGCCCCAAGATTGTGATTAACTGCTCTGGGCGGGGCGACAAGGATGTGCAGAGCGTGATCAAGTACCTGAAGATGGAGTAGCCAATCCGCTCTGCCGCATTTCTGCCGCATTTCTGCCGCATTTCTGCCGCATTAGCATCTGCGCCCTAGGAGATCCGCCATGACAGCAGTTCATGAAGGGGCACGAGCTGGGTCTAGATTTGCGCAAAGAAGTGGATCTGGGAACCGCTACCGGATCGGCAAGGCGCGGTTTCTCGCTGGGGCGCGAGGGCACGTTTGAATGTCTGGAGCTACCTGACGGTCAAGACTCGCTGCTGGGCGCGATCCCGCTAGAGGCATTGGGGATCGAGAACTCGATCTGCAAAACCAGCAGCTCGTCCTGCTGCTGACTAGACCGACGCAGATTGACCTGACGATTTTATAAAGAATTCAACTTTTTTCAAGACACCTGCTCTAATAGAAAGACGAGCCACGTTCACCCCCTCAAACCCCTCGTCCTTTTATGAATTATTCAATTCACCATGCTAAATCCCAATCTGGATGAAATCCAGCTCAGTAAAGACGACTACGAACGCTATTCGCGCCACCTAATTTTGCCAGAGGTGGGCGTTGAAGGTCAGAAGCGACTCAAGGCAGCCAGCGTGCTCTGCGTCGGCACGGGCGGTCTGGGTTCGCCACTGCTGCTCTATCTGGCGGCGGCTGGCATTGGCCGCATCGGCATCCTCGACTTTGATATTGTCGATACCTCCAACCTCCAGCGGCAGGTAATCCACGGCACATCTTGGGTCGGCAAGCCGAAAATTGAGTCGGCCAGAGATCGGATTCTGGAGATTAACCCCTACTGCCAGATCGATCTGCACCCCGTCCGGCTGAGCGCTGAGAACGCCTTGGAGATCCTCGCGCCCTATGACATTGTCGTGGACGGCACCGATAACTTCCCGACCCGCTATCTGGTCAACGATGCCTGTGTGCTGCTGAACAAGCCCAACGTCTACGGCTCGATTTTCCGGTTTGAAGGGCAGGCGACGGTGTTCAACTACGAAGGTGGTCCCAACTACCGCGACCTCTATCCTGAACCGCCGCCGCCCGGACTGGTACCCTCCTGTGCGGAGGGCGGCGTGCTGGGCATTCTCCCCGGCATTATCGGCCTGATCCAGGCTACCGAGACGGTGAAGATTGTGCTGGGTGAGGGCAAGACGCTCAGCGGCAGGCTGCTGCTGTACAATGCTCTAGAGATGAGTTTTCGGGAGTTAAAGCTGCGGCCTAATCCGGTGCGCCCGGTGATCGAACAGCTGATCGACTACGAAGAATTCTGTGGTATCCCCCAAGCTCAAGCAGCCGAAGCACAACAGCAATCTGCCATGCAAGAAATTACCGTTACCGAACTCAAGCAAATCCTCGACAGCGGCGCAGATGACTACCTGCTGCTCGATGTCCGCAACCCTAACGAGGCCGAAATTGCCACGATTCCGGGAGCGGTGATGGTGCCCTTGCCCGATATCGAAAACGGCGACGGGATAGAGCGAGTCAAAGCGCTGCTGAACGGCCACAAGCTGATTGTGCACTGCAAGCTGGGCGGACGCTCGGCTAAAGCAGTCGGCATCCTGAAAGAGCGAGCTGGCATTGACGGCATCAACGTCAAGGGCGGTATCACGGCTTGGAGTCAAGAAGTTGACCCTTCAGTGCCGCAGTATTGAGCCTTGAGCGAGTTTTAGTTTATAGCAGGCGGGCGTGATTGCCCGCTTTTTTGCGCCGGAAGTTAAGCGTGAATCAAGACTGTGGCAGGTCGGGTGCCGCCAACTCAGTGCCCTCTGCGGCAATTTCCATCTCCTCGTCTGCCTCGAATTCCTCATCTTCGTCCTCATCGCCGATTGCAGCCACCCACTGCTGCACCAAATCAGATGCCCGGAACGTGAAGTTACCGCGCCAATGCTCAAACGCCTCGACCTGCCGCATTTGCAGCACCATTGGCAGGCTGAGCCGATCGAGCTTGTCGGCATGAATCAGGATCTCTTCGATTTCGGGATGGGTGCGGTTGAACTGCTCGTCAAAGAAGTCATGGGTCGCAGCTTCTTTGGCTTCCGGGTCGTCTGCATACTGAGCCGCAATTTCGGCGAGCTGATGCTCGGTTTCTAGCGCCAGACAGGGCACATCGTCGCGGTCAAAAAACGGATCGAGCGAGGGGTGGATGGCGCGGTTGGGCATCTCATCTACCGCAAAAATCCGATTCACGACGCGCATCCGGGTTGGGGTGGCGGCATAGCGGTTGATCCGCTTCTCAAAAAAGTCGAGCGCTTGCAGGGCACGCTGCTGCGAACGTAGATCTAGCAGCATTTCTGACTCGCTGCGAAAGGTGAAGTAGCCCAAAATTAGCGGCTTGTCAGCAGGGCTAAGGCTGCTGTAAGGTCGGTTAAACCGCAGCTTCTTAGCCTCCGCCTCAAACAGCCAGTTCCAGCGCTCGCCTTCTCGCTCCATGCATTTCAGCTTCTTGAGCGCGGCTATCACTGTTTTGGGCTTGAAAACCTCGTAGTAGATCCGCACGGGCTGATAGAATTCGCCTGTTTTTACCGAAACGGGTTGTTTTTCAGCCATAGGGCAACTCCAAGCGAGGGTAGATTGGGTGTTCAAGGTTGGCCACAGATACGGTCAGACAGATACGGCCAAGTTTGAGCATCTATCCTATCGCTGAAGCTGGCAAACCGGAAAGCGCTAAACTCGGATCAGCCTAGACGCTAGACCGCTCGTTTGCTGAACCAGATTTGCTAATTGAGCTAGCTAATTGAGCTGATTGATCGCTATGACGTTTACCGTTGCCACCTTTTACAAATTCGTGCCGCTGCCCGACTCTGCCGAAGTTCAGCCGCGACTGCTGGAATTTTGCCAAACACAGAGCCTGCGCGGCACAGTCTTGCTAGCTGTAGAAGGAATTAACGGCACAGTCGCTGGAACCGATCTGGCTGTGGAGTCGCTGCTGAGCTATCTGCGATCTGATTCCAGGCTGGCCGACCTGAGTGCCAAATTCTCGACCGCTGAGCAGATGCCGTTTGAGCGGCTGAAGGTGCGGCTGAAGCGCGAAATTGTGACGCTGGGCATTCCAATTGACCCGAATCAAGTCGGGCAGTACGTGGAGCCTACCGCCTGGAACGCGCTGATTGCCGACCCGGATCTGCTGCTAATCGACACACGCAACCAGTATGAAGTGGCTATTGGCAGCTTTGAGGGAGCCGAAAACCCCGGCACAGATGCCTTCCGCGAGTTTCCTGACTATGTGCAGCAGCGGCTTAATCCGGCTCAGCATAAAAAAATCGCCATGTTTTGCACCGGCGGCATTCGTTGCGAGAAGGCTTCGGCTTATTTGCTGTCACAGGGCTTTGAGCAGGTTTATCACCTCAAAGGCGGCATTTTGAGCTATCTGGAGCAAGTGCCTGCCGCCGAAAGCCGCTGGCGGGGCGAATGCTTTTTGTTTGATCAGCGAGTTGCCGTCCAGCAGGGGCTAGAACCAGGAACGCATGAACTCTGCTTGGGCTGCGGACATCCGCTTTCAGAAGCTAATCAGCAAGCGCCAGAGTACGAGGCAGGAGTTTCCTGTCCGCACTGCTTTGATCGGCTCAGCAAAGCTAAACGTCAGCGGCAGATCGCTAAGATGCAGGGCAAAATACAGGGCAAGATGCAGGGCAAGATGCAGGCCGATTTAAGACTCTAAAATGAGGGAAATGCTCAAACCGGGAGGTCAGGGATGCCAGTCGAAATGAACAAAAAGCCAGATGGCAAACCGCCTCAACGTAACTTTGGTAGCGGTCTGTTTTCGCTGCTGATATTGACATTGATATCTTGAGTTGATATCTTCCAACTAGCTCTTCAATAATCCCCTGAATGTTTAGGTATAAAAATTATTTGGGTAAGCCGGAGGTCGATACAGAAACGCGGTTGATTCAAGGACGATTGCTCAACATTGCGGATCTCGTTGAGTTTTCGGGTAGGACGGTCGAGCAGGCGGAGGCTGACTTTCAGCGGGCGGTTGATCGCTACCTCCAGCATTGTGACGAGCAGGGCAAAGAGCCTGAAAAGCCGTTTTCGGGGAAGCTGCCTTTTCGCACCTCGCCAGAAATTCATCGCGACATTTACATTGCGGCGAACCGATCTGATCTCAGCATTAACGCTTGGATGGAGGCTGTTTTGAGTCAGGCTGCTGTAAACCGGATGAACGTGAGCCAGCTGAATGCAAACCAGATCGGCTTGACTCCGCCAGCCAGCCAGTCCAGCCAGACTGTCGCCCCCGACATCTTAGATCTAAGCGAGCCATCGCTGGCCGAATATCGCTATCTGCTCACCAAGCTGCAAGCTAAAATTAACTTGCTGCAAGAGACACTGATGCCTTATCTCAAGCAGCAACCCGGTATTTTCGCCGACCTGCTGAATCAAATTAAGCCAATTCTCAAAGACAAAGACTTGGCTGTCCTGATTGATCAAGTCGAGCAGATTAGCCGCCGCCTAGATTCAATTCGGGATCAGGCTGCACCTTTGCTACCCTTGATTGAGCCAACGCCCGCTAGCTTTGATCCGCTCACCGGCAACCCGCTGCCCGCAGCCATCCCTGAAGTTCTCGACAACAGTTCGGTTATCTCCTGAATTCCCCTGAACATCGGCACTCATGCTCCGGAATTTACTGGTCGTACACGACCTGCTCGAAGCTGCAAATCAGCCGGAGTCCCTGCATTGGATCTATGCAGAGTTTCTGTTCGCTGAACTCAAGCGCTATCCGCAGCTAACGGCCTACGTGATGCCGGAGACGCTAGATTATCTGCTGGGTCGTGCCAATCATCTTACCGGCGATCTGGCCAGCAATCTGACTAGCAGTGCCAAAACTAACTGGCTCACTCAGCTCGCCCAAGTGCTGCAACTGCCGCCTAACTATCGCTACCGCCAGTCGAGCTTTGTCTGGGGCGAATTAGAGGCGCTGGAGCTGCAGTATGCCAACGCCAGAGAGCTGATAGTGGTTTGTTTCAATCCCAGCCGCTACCAGCAGGCTAATCACCCTGAAAATACCAGCAGCATTCTGACCGTTAGCCAGTTTCTAAACCAGTGGGCGACGGCTGTGCAGCTTCAGCAGATTTTGCAGGCGGCTGAGTCTGATCAGCCCCAGCCAGAGCTAAAGTCAGAGTTAAAGTTAGAGCCAGCGCCAACCAATGAGCCAGCATCTCTCAGTGAACCTAGTTCTGAATCGCTGAATTTAGAGCCAGGTTCAGCCGAGCCGAGTCCTGCTGTTCCTGCGCGGGTTAGCTTCCTATCGCCTGCTTTTTCGTCTTCGCTGCGTCCCCCCGGCGCTGAGTCAGTCTATTTGCTGGCGCTCTGGCTCTCACAGCTTTTGCTAATCGACTTGTTGGTGACTCGCTTGGGGCAAATGGAGCAAGCTCCGGCTCAGCAGATCACTGCTCCTATCATGCCGCTATTTGATTTATCGCTTGATCTCTCAATTGATCATCTCTCCCTTGATCTCTCACAGTCGCTGCTGTTTGACCAAGACGGCCAGTTGATACCCGACTCGTCTTTCCCAGCTAGTCAACCAGTTAGTCAACCAGCTAGTCAACCAGCTAGTCAACCAGCTAGTCAACCAGCCAGCCAGCTAGTCGATCCAATCCAAGCATGGGTCAGGCTTCAGCGCTTTAGCTTATCGGCCAGAAATCTAGAGCGGCACAACCCAGCCCTACGAATCAGCCTCAATCGGGGCGCAGATAATTTAGCTAGCATAAGGCTGAACCAACCGCTTCAGGCTGTCCCGCTGTGGATAATTTTGCCGTTCCAAGCTGCAAACCTAGCTGATACCTTCGCTTCGCTGCCCAGTTTCTCACCTGTTTTACTGCCGCTTCCAGCAGCGTGGCGCTCTCCACCTAAAACTCTGCCGATCGATCTGCCGCCTGCCAACCTGCTGCTGTTTGATCAACCGCCGAGTGAAACGCCAAATGAACTGCCAAATGAGCCGCCCGCCGCAGATCCCGTCAAGTTGGCTGTTCCAGTTGATCCAGTGCCGTCTGATTCTGAATTGCCCGTCACCGATGTCCTACCTGACACAACACCCGATGCTCAGCCAGACCCTACCAGCTCAGAACTGCTGCCTGTCGAACCTGAGTCACTAGCGTTAGTTCTGCCTGCGGGGCACAGCACCTTAGCTTTGCCAATCGGGCACTACGTCATCAGCAACTTTGATGGCGTGGGGCGGGGTGTGGTACCAAGTCTGGCAATTGACCAAATCGACATGCTGCAACTGCTAGACAGCCACCTGACCGCAAACTCAATGCTGCTAGAGCAGCAGGGTGGCGATTTAGTCATTAGGTTTGAATCTGAAGTAGCGCTAACCATCACACTCCAGAATTTCAGCCTGGAAAACTTAGATAATCTATCGGTTGCCACCTCAGCGGCGGTCACAGTTGGCAACCTGCTGTTTGCGAGTGAAACGGCCATTCAAGACCAGTTTGATGTAATCAACTCAGATCAGACGCTAGAGCAGGTCTTGCGCCCCAACATCGTCACGTTCTTGAATGGGCTGGATAACATCACGCAGGGACTTGAAAACTCAGACGACATCATTGATGGACAAGCGGGCAATGATAGGCTGGCCGGTCTCAGTGGCAATGATAAGCTACGCGGCGGTCAGGGTAACGATGCGCTCTGGGGCGGCACTGGAGACGATATTCTCAGCGGTGGCGCTGGCCTGAACCAGCTCAATGGCGGCAGCGGCAGCGATCAGTTTGTGCTGAGCCAGTTGGGCACTGCTATCATCCAAGATTTCGTCGTCGCAGAAGACTGGCTGAGCTGGGAGAATCAAAATGCGCTAGGGCAAATCTCAGCGCAACTCTCAGGCCAAAATACAGTGCTGCTCTACGCAGGCCAGACAGTCGCGACACTGCTGAACGTGCAGGTGACTGATATAACCTTGTTGTTCACTCGGACGTAATTTAGATCTAGAGATGTAGTAGAGATGCAGTAAGCATCTTATTTGGAAACCGAGTCAGCAGTATCGTCCACCGCATCATCTACGGCATCAGCGCTATCATCCACGGTTTCGCCTGTATCATCTGCTGCGCTATCAACTGCATCAGCAGTATCATCTGCTGCGTTATCAATAGCTTCGCCCGTATCCTTGGCAGCATCATCCACAGCATTAGCGGCATCGTCAATGGCTTCACCCGTATCGTCAACAGCACTGTCAACAGCAGGTTCGACATCATTAGCAGTTTGATCAATGGCTTCACCCGTGTCATTAACGGTTCGATCAAACCAATTGCCAATTCTGTCAAATACGGATTCGGCTGAAGCTTGCGGTGCTCCGGCTAGAACGCCAATGAGCAGCATACTGGTTGCAATTGCTGATTTTAAAAGTTTCACAGTCATTACCTCTGACAAAACAGTACGACTTCGACAGCAAAATGTTCCTAAATGCCAAGACTGACTAAACTAGGATTGAGTTCCAACTCAGCTGCGATGGTCGAGAGATGGAGCGCACTCGCTAAACCTCACGCTTGGACTATAGCTAAAATGGTTGCTTGCCGTTATCGCGCTCTAGGCATATTACTTGGGATATCGCTGCCTGTCTGGTGCAGTGGTGTAGCACATCCGGCCTCGGCGACAGTCTCCACCTGTCAGAGTACAACACCTAACTTTCTCGTGATGGCGGGTGGCGGTGCGCCTAGCTACAACGAAATCGCGCTCGAGAAAAATGTGCTGTACTTTCAGCGCACCCTCAAGACGCTGGGCTTTGACCCTGCTGCTGCCAGCACCTACTTCGCCAATGGCACCGACGGGCAGGCTACGGTTCGCTACCTGAATGGCACGAAAGAGCAGTTTAAGCCACCCGAAATTCCGCATTTGGCTGGCGCATCGACGCGGGATAATTTTTACAGCTGGATGCAGCAGGCGAGCGGCTCCGTATTTTTCTACTTCACAGGCCATGGCTACCGCAACCCAGCCGACTCCAACAACAACGCCATGATCCTGTGGGGCGAAGATCCGCTCTCGGTGCAGGAGTTTACCACCGCGCTCGATCAGCTGCCCGCCACCACGCCTGTCGTCACAATGATGTCGCAGTGCTATTCCGGCTCGTTTGCCAACTTAATCTACGAGGGCGGCGATCCCAAAAATCCGGTGACGCTACGAACCCGCTGCGGCTTTTTTGCCACCGTCAAGACGCGCACCTCGGTCGGCTGCACTGCCGAAGTCAATGAGGCCGACTACCGCGACTACAGCTCTAGCTTTTTTGCAGGGCTGAGTGGCCGCGACCGTACAGGTAAAGCGGTCGCTTCAGCCGACTATGACCAGGACGGGCGAGTCTCTTATGCTGAGGCTCACGCCTTTGCTAAAGTTGACGAGCAGTCCACAGACCTGCCCGTTTCGACGCTGGAAGTCTGGCTGCAAGAGCAGGCGGGCGAGACTCAGCAGCAGCTGCTCAATCAGCCGATGGAGGCACTGCTCTCCACCGCGCGACCTGAGCAAAAATACGTGGTGGAAACTCTGACGCAGCAGCTTGACCTGGATGCTGGCCAGTCATTTCGCGATAACATGACCGCTCTGAGCGCACCGCCCTCTCAAAACGATCAGGCTTATCTGGTGCGTTTGGGGATGGAATTGGTCAATATTGGCATGGAGCAGCAGCTTCGCGCTCAGGGAGACAGCGACAAAATTGCCGTGATTGAGCGGCTGGTCAACTGTGAGTCTGGCGCTTGGAAGTGACATCATGAGGCTATTGCGCCTGCCGCTTCGAGAAAAATCGGAAGGTCAGGAAAGCGAGTGTAATCATCGTGAACGAAAATAGCGTCGTCAACGTGCCCAACGCATAGAGAGCGGGTGAGGTGACGTTGGTGGTCATGCCAAACACCTCCAGCGGCAGCGTGTTTTTCTGACCAGAAACCAACGAGGTGCGCGTAAACTCATCGTATGAGAGCGTGAACGCCAGCAGGCTGATGCCAATGAGGCTCGGCGCTATCAGCGGAAAGACAATTTCCCAAAACGTCTTCGGATCGCTAGCGCCCAGATCGCGTGCCGCCTCTTCGTAGGATGGATTGAAGCGATTGAAGACACCCAGCACAATCAAAAAGGCAAACGGCACTGTCCAGGTCAAATGCGCCCCCAGCCCCGACGAGAACCACTGAGTTTCGAGACCCAACACCTGAAAGGTAATGCCAATCCCCAACGACACCAGCACGCTCGGCACAATTAGGCTAGAAATCGTCAGATAAAACAGCAGCGTCGCCCCCCGAAATCGCGACCGAAACGCCAGTCCCGCCATAACGCTCACAATCACCGAGAGCAGCACGACAGCTAAGCCCAGCGCCATTGAGCGGACAAATGATTCGGTGAAGCTGCCCACCCGCTGCTCTTGAAACACCTGCCCCAACCAGTAAAAGCTGAAGCCGCGCATTGGAAAGGTGAGGCCGCCCTCTTCGCCTTGCAGCGACAGCAGAAAAATTGCGAACATCGGGCCGTAGAGAAACAGCACAAATAGCCCGAAGAATGCAGCCAATAGATAAAAAGAGAGCGGGCGTTTAGTCATAGCGTTTAGTCACAGCATTTAGTCACAGCTCTTTGCGAATATCCACCACGCGGAGAATGCCAATCACCAGAATTAGCGTCACGATCAGCAAAATCACTGCGTTGGCCGCCGCCAGCGGATACTGCAAGCTGCCAATCTGAGTCTGAATTAGCTTGCCTACCGAGGCCGACTGCCCGCCGCCCATCAGCCGCACCGTCACATATTCGCCCATGACTAGCGTCACCACAAAAATGGAGCCGATGGCGATGCCGGGAGCTGAGAGCGGCAAGATCACCTCGCGCAAAATCTGCCAGCCCGACGCGCCCATATCTTCAGCTGCCGTGATCAGGTTTCGCTCAATCCGCATCATGCTGTTGAAAATAGGGGCAATCATAAAAAAGCTGTAGAGATGCACCATGCCCAGCACGACGGCAAAATCGGAGTAGAGCAGCCAGGTCACGGGTTCCTGCACCAGATTCAGATGCATCAGCAGGCTGTTGATGAGCCCTTCTTTGCCCAGAACCGGAATCCAGGAAATCATTCGGATAATGTTGGATGTCCAGAAGGGAACAGTGCAGACCAAAAATAAGATAATTTGCAGCGACTGATTCTGGATATGAAAGGCTAGGAAGTACGCAACCGGAAAGGCAATTGCTAAGCAAAAGAACCAGACCAGCAGCACGTACTTAAACGTATTCAAATAGGTAGAGACATAGACATTTGAGGTGAAAATATCGGTGTAGTTGCCCAGCGTAAACTCGCGCACCATCGCGTAGCCGTTAAACTGCCAGAAGCTGACCAGCCCAATCATCAGAATCGGCAGGATCAAAAACAGCAGAAACACCAGCGTCTGCGGCAGCGCCAGCGCATAGGGCTGATAAGTTTTCCAGGTTTTGGTCATGGTTGATTAGAAACGCCCCCATGTCGTGGGGGCGACTAGACTGCGACTGGACTATAACTGGACTACGACGCGATAAACTCGTTCCACTTCTTGACCAAATATACCTGCTCTTCCATCGTGGAGTTCCAGACAACGACGTTGCCCATCCGCTCTTTGAACGAGCCGCCGTCGCGCACTGCGCCTTTCTTCTCCAGGGTTTTGCCAAAGGGGTCAACCATATCTTCGGCGGCGGGCTTGCCTTCGTACCAGAAGTCCCACTCAGCGGGCGACATAAACTTCTGGGCGTTTTCGGGCACGGCGCTATAGTAGCCCTGACGACCCAGAAACGCGCCCATCCAGCCGTCCAACATCCAGTTGAGGTATTCGTAGGCGGCATCGAGCTGAATGCCGGAGAGATTCTTGGACAAGCCCACGCCGCCGCCCCAGGCGCGGTAGCCTTCTTTCAGCGGCGCGTAGATGCATTCAACCCCTTTGGAGCGAACGGCAGTAACCGCAGGCGACCACATAGATTGCAACACCACTTCGCCTGACGACATCAGGTTGACTGACTCATCAAACGTCTTCCAGAAAGCGCGGAACTGACCGTTTTTCTTTTGCTCCTTGAGAATATCGGTAACTTGATCAATCTCGGCTTTGGTCATGTTGCCTTTGTCGCCAAACTTGACGAGCCCAGCCGATTCGGTCACCATCGCCGCATCCATGATGCCAATTGACGGAATATCTAGAATCGAAGTCTTGCCCTTAAATTCGGGATCAAACAGCTGCGCCCAGCTCGTAATCTTGGTGCCGCCAACCAGGTCAGGACGGTAGCCCAGCGTGTCGGCGTTGTACTGGAACGGAATCAGAGTCGCCCAGCCCGTTGCTTCACTGGCAAATTCTTTAGAGTCTTGATCTTTGACGTACATCACCTTATAGGGGTAAGTACCCTGAGCGTTCTCAACCTTCGCTCCGTCAAACTTATTCTCGGTGAAGATTGGCACGATGTTGGCAAATTCTTTGATCTTGCTGATATCGATCGGCTGCAAGTTGCCGGAGGGCACCACCAGCGGCAGGCTAAAATACTCGCCGTCAAACAGGTCGTACTGACCGGGCTGAGTGATAGCAATCTGGTTGTTTTCTTCAGTGCTGAGGGCGCGGGTTTCAATTTTGAAGCCGAGATCTTCTTCCGCCTTCTTGCGAATTTCGTTGATCTGCGAAACGCCCGTGCCAATCAGCCGCAGCGTCACGTCTTTGGTCTGATTGGTGTTGACTTCTGGGCTGGTAGCTGGGTTGGCAGGCGTGCCGCTAGGGGCTTCGGCTTTGGGGCTGGCACAGCGAGTGGCGGCAACTGCTGCACCTGCGGCCAGTCCGGTACGAATGAGCGCGCGTCGAGAGAGTTTAGTCATGGTTGCTCAAAGTGATGTAACTCAAAGTGATATAAAGTGAACCGGTGAGGAAAGTAGAGACTCATGCGCTGCGCTAATGCGCGAGAAACACGCAGTCGTCGCTAGACCAGCTGAGCGACACGAGCTGCCCTTCGGCGACAGGCTGCTTCATCCAGTCGTCGCTGCGGGCTTTGTAGGTGATTTCTGCGCCAGTCGCTTCACTCAGCAGCGAAACGCGAGTGACATAGCCCGTAAATTCGATGGACACGACGCGAGCCGTGAGCTGGTTGGGTGCATTCAGATCATCTGGCGGGTAGGGCCGGAGGCTCATGCTGTCGCTACGAACTGAGCAGGCGGCAGAGTCCCCCACTTCAGCAGGCTGATTTTCGCGGCAGCAAAGCAGGGTGCCGATGCCCTCAACCTCCATTTGGACTGAGTTTGGCGTGACTTCACGCACTTTGCCCATGAAAATATTGTTGTCCCCGACAAACCGCGCCACAAACCGCGAGACAGGCCGCTGAAAGATCTGGCTGGGCGTGCCGATTTGGTCAATTCTGCCATTGTCCATCACGATGATTTGATCTGAGAGCGCGAACGCTTCGTCTTGGCCATGCGTCACCTGCACAAAAGTCATGCCAAACTGCTTTTGCAGACGGCGTAGTTCACTGCGGGTTTTGACGCGCAGATTTTCGTCAAGGGCGCTGAGCGGCTCGTCCAGCAGCAGCACCTGCGGACGGGTGACGAGCGCCCGTGCCAGCGCCGCCCGCTGCTGTTGCCCCCCGCTGAGCTTGGCTGGCTTGCGGTCGGCAAACTTAGTCAGCCCGACAATCTCCAGCATTTCGTTCACCTGCGAGGCGCGTTCGGCTTTAGGCATCTGGCGCATTTTAAGGCCAAACTCGACGTTCTCCCAAACGGTTTTATGTGGAAACAGGGCGTAGTTTTGAAACATCATCGCCGTGTTGCGCTGGGTCGGCGGCAAATCGTTCACGCGCCGCTCGCCAATCAGCAAATCACCGCTGCTAATCTCCTCATGTCCCGCAATCATCCGCAGCGTCGTGGTTTTGCCGCAGCCGCTCGGCCCTAGCAGGCAGGTGTAGGAGCCAGCCTGAATCTCTAAGTTAATATTTTCAACGGCCGTAAAGCTGCCGTAGCGTTTGGTGACGTTACGCAGCGTCACGCCGACGGCTTGGGCTGACAGCTCTTGCTGGAGCTGATTGAGCATGGGCTGGATTTCGCTAGGTGCGACAGAAGTGGATGAATTCATGCTGGGACACCTACTGGGATATGTAGACAGAATCCAACCAGAATTACACCGCATCCGACTCGTAAGAACTGTTGCCCAGGATACTGTCTGTGTACTGCATACGAATCTTGGCTGTTTCTGGCTATGGCGGATTTGGATGGCCAAATTGTATCAGAAAATACCTGAGCGGCTGCCAAATTGGGATCTACCAAATCAGCATTTACACGAATTCGCTAAACTGGGATAGCCCAATTTCCGCATTTTTGCTCTAGTTCTTCAGCTTCTTCAGCCGCTACCCGCCATGAGCGATGCCACGATTCGTCCGGCCTTAATTACCCAAGTTTCCCCTGACTCGATTGCCGCTGAAATCGGATTTGAGCCAGGAGATCGGCTGGTGGCGATCAACGGCGAGCCGCCCCGCGACCTGATCGACTATCAGTTTCTCTGCGCCGACGAGTTCTTGGAGCTAGAAGTGCTGGATGCTCAGGGCAAAAGCCACAGCGTCGAAATTGAGAAAGACTACGACGAAGATCTGGGGCTGGAATTTGAGAGCGCCCTGTTCGACGGGCTGATCCAATGCACCAACCGCTGCCCATTTTGCTTTATCGATCAGCAGCCGCCCGGAAAGCGCCAGAGCCTCTACCTCAAAGACGACGACTACCGACTCAGCTTTCTCTATGGCAGCTATCTCACTCTCACCAACCTAAGTGAGCGCGAATGGAGCCGGATCGCCCGGATGCGGCTCTCGCCTCTTTACGTCTCGGTTCACGCCACCGCACCAGAGGTGCGAATCCGGCTCTTGAAAAATCCCCGCGCGGGCCTCATTCTCGATCAGCTGCGCTGGTTTGAGACGCAGCGGCTGCAAGTTCACGCTCAGGTGGTGCTCTGTCCCGGCATCAACGACGGTGAGCAGCTAGAGCGGACGCTGCTGGATCTAGCCGCACTGCATCGAGGTGAAATTCCGGCGGTGGCTTCGGTGGCGGTGGTGCCGGTAGGTCTAACCCGCTTTCGCCCTGCCGAAGATCTGCTGCTGCCCGTCACGACCGCAAAGGCTCAGGAGGTCATTGCTCAGGTGCAGGCGCTGCAAGCCAAGTTTCAGCGGCAGTTTGGCACAAATTTTGCTTGGTTGGCCGACGAGTGGTTTTTGATTGCCCGTCAGGATTTGCCGCCCGCCTCGCACTACGAAGACTACCCGCAGATTGGCAATGGCGTTGGTTCAATTCATCAATTTCTTGATCAGTTCGCGGCGGCGGCTGAGAACCTGCCCACTCAGGTTTTGCCGCGTCGCTTTACTTGGGTGCTGGGTAACGCGGTCGAACAGGCTTTTCAGCCACTGGTGGCGCGTTTAAACCAGGTGGAAGGCTTACAGGTCGAAATGGCAGCTCTCCGCAGTGATTATTGGGGACAGCAGATTACGGTGACGGGACTGCTGACAGGCCAGGATATTTTGCAGGCACTCAGCGGACGCGACCTGGGAGATGCACTGCTGCTGCCCTCGCTGATGCTCAAACATGACGAAGCGAAATTTCTCGACGATCTAACGGTGGAGCAACTGTCGCGTCAGCTCAATCTGCCGATCCGCACGGTGCAGGGAATTGAAGATCTGCTGGCCTGCTGCGTGGAATCACCCAGCTTTGCAAAACCTGACGAAAACCGGGTTTGAACCAGAGATCTGCGTAATATTTCTCAAGACAGCTGGGCTGCACCATGAAGATTCTGTGAGGCAAAGCCTTAACTTCCGCAATCTCTGTGATGTGAAGCAGAATTAAGCAGGCTATGCTCCTAAAGAGCAATTTTTGAGCTGCGACTGCATGACTCGATCAAAATCTAGCGCCTCTGCCCGTTCAACTCGCCGCATTGCTCTCTCGGAGAGTCCACGCCATCTTTCTGGACAGCTGGGCAAGCGCCAAGAGCTGTTTTATCAGTTCAAGCTGTCGCGCAGCAGCACGGTCTACCTCAGCCTCAGCGAGTTTGTCGGCAATGCGGATTTGGCGTTGCTCAATCGCAGGCAGAAAGTTTTAAGCCAGTCTCAGCAAGCCGGACAAGCCTCCGAGTTTATGAGCAGCCGCCTCAAAAAAGGCTTGTACCTGATCCGAGTTCAAAACAAAACCCGCAGCAAAACCCGCTTTCAGCTCAAGTTTGGTACGACTGACCTGTCGCCAACGGTGATCTCCAACGGACTCAGCGTTGGCTCTGAAGGGACGATGCCGCTTACCACAAACCACCTGCAAGCGATAGATGCACTCCAGGCATCAGACCGCCTGCGCTACAGCATTACCGGCACGCCGCGCAACGGCATCCTGCTGCTCAACGGCATTGCCCTGACGGTCGGCAGCAGCTTCACCCAGGCAGATATCGACGCAGGGCGGCTAGTTTATCGCAGCGGCAGCAGCATTCGGTCTTTGGGCAGTGCCTCTAGCTCACTGCTGGACGGGCCGCTGGTTTCGGGCTGGAGCGTTCTCTGGGTGGGGACGGGTGGCAGCGATGGCGGCAGCGATACCGAGGTATTCTTTTACGACGGCAGCAGTACGCGCCAGCTCACGCAAAACAACGTCAACGAGCGAGCTGAAGGCATTGACGGCAATCATCTGGTCTGGTCAAGCCAGGTAGGGGCGGCGCTGCAGGGCGTAGCCACCTACGAGCTGTTTGACTATGACGGCGGCAGCATCCGCCAGCTCACGAGCAATGCGGTGAACGAAAACTTTGTCGGCCTGGCAGGAGACAACCTATTTTGGACGAGTCCGGTGGGCGCAGCCGACGCTGTGGGGCGCGTCACCTCCGAGGTGTTTTACGCCAAATCGGGCGCGGTTCGGCAGCTGACGCAAAACAACGTCAACGAAGACGTGAGCGACTTTGAGGGCGCAACCGCAGTCTGGGAAGCCAAGCTGGGACCGACCGACGCAAATGGCCGCGCCACCGGCGAGATTTTTTACTTTGACGGCAGCAACGTCCGGCAAATCACCCAAAATGCCGTCAGCGATAGCGCCCCCCGCATCAGCGGTGGCAGAATTGCCTGGTCGTCTCAGATCGGCACACCCAACTTAGGAGCGGCCACTAACGAGATCATGCTCTACGACGGCGGCAAAACGACTCAGCTCACCTTCAACGATATCGATGATTTTATGGGTGATATCAGCGGCAGTACGGTCGCCTGGATTGGCCGCAGCGGGCCGCTGAACGGGCTAGGTCAAAGAAGCTACGAAATCTACCGCTCTGACAGTAGCGTGGGTGGCAGCACGCAGCGCTTGACGAACAATGGGTTCGATGACTATGTGGTGGAGCTATCGGGTAGCAACCTGCTCTGGCGCGGTTCGGCTGGCGCGCCGGATAGTTACGGGCAGCGTAGCTACGAGCTGTTTTTGAATGACGGCAGCAAAACCACTCAGCTCACTCAAAATCAGGTAGATGATCGACCGATTGGCTTGCAGGGTTCTAAAGCAGTCTGGTTTAGTCAAACGGGTAGTCCCAACGCTGAGGGCGTCGCGACGCGCGAGATTTTTTACTATGACGGCGGCAAGGTGCGCCAGCTGACTGCTGATGCCAAAAACGATGATTTCCCTAGCTTTTCAGCTCAGACTTTGGCTTGGCGCTCTACCGAAGGCACAGCCTCGCAGATCCTCAGCTACGAGCTAGACGATCAGTTTGGCTATACCGTCAGCGACGGCAGCAACCGCGTTTCGACACCGCAGCTCTTCAAAATTCAGTACATCTAGGCTGCTCCAGCTAATACAGCAGCCAGCCTATTGCTTCAGCAGCTTAACGACCCAGACCATTGACAAAAACAAGCAGCAGCAGAACGCCGCTACAGCCGTTTCTTGAACGTTTGGCGATACAACTATGATGAAGCCCTGGTCTTTGATCAAGGCCGAAAAGCTAGAGACGCAGAATGGCATTAAGTAGAGTCGAAATATTTGCCAGCCATCTCGTTTGGCACTGCTAGATGCCAAACGAGATGGCTGGCCAGACGACACGCTAAACATCAGTCCTGTCCCAATTACTGCGCTAATGCCGAGCGAATTAATCCAGATTTTGGGTGAAGGATCAAAATAGAAATAAACGGTAACGACATACCAAATCAGATAGCACCAGAGAACCACCTTGTTAAACTTGATCTCGTAAAAATATTGAATCAGCCCTTTCATCACTCTGAGCTATGTTCTGAGCTATGCTCTAAGCTTTTTTAAAGCCATTTTCCAAGCTGCTGCCAGCATCTCACTGATCAGCCCAAAAAACTGTTTCAGAATAACCCTTCTAGAAGGAGCCCAATCAGCCGTGATAGTCTTGCCCAGATCCATATTGCCAAGCCTCTAGCCAGCGTTCAAAGCGGTAGTGATCTGAAGCAGAGAGCGACTGCATCCAGGGCTGAATCCTGCGTCCCGCTCGATACAAGCCCGTGTATGTGGCCAACAGCAAGTAGTGCCCTAGCCATTCCAGCAGCGTCACGACTCCCACCTGTGGCAACACGCGCAGCACCAGCCCCGGATGCGTAATCGCAACCCGCAGCATAGTTTGAGTCAAAGCCGGAAACTGCACCACGTCTTGCAAGAAAGGCTTCAGCACCGCATCGCCCAACTCGTCCATTTGACCAAATACGCCGGACAGCAACTCGTTGATTTGATTAGGAGCCAAATTTTGGTTGACCCCGACGCTCATCGCCCGCTGGAACAGCCAAGTGACGGCCAGACTCGGCTGATAGGGCTGAAGCAAACTGAGGTTTTGAGCATCCAGCAAATCAGCTTGCAGAGCGGCTTCAGTGCCGTTGGTTAAGCGCCGCAAATGCCGGATCATGGCCCCAAACCCGCCGAAGCTGAGCGGTGACTGATTGCCGCTGCTGTCGCCCACGGCCAACATGCGGTTCCAAGACAGCTTTAACGGCTGACGGTAGCAGGGGAAAAAGCCAAACAATGCTCGCTGAAACTGAAGCTGGTCGAGCGATACGCCCTGATAGTCCGGCAGGAGGTGCAGATACTCTTCAAACAGGGCTTCCAGACTGGGGTGGCTAGGATCAGCATCCAGGTAGGTAAACAGATAGGTGGTTCTGCCGTCGCGGGCGGGGAATGCCTCCCAAAAATATTGGCGCTGGTCTTGGATGGGCGTAAACGAGGCAAACAGATCGCCCGTTTGGTTCGCTGCATAGCCCTGAGCGCAGCTTCCCACCACTAGACAGACTGCATCTGGCCGCTGGCCTTGCCTGGCCTGCCGGACAATTGGCGAAAAATGTCCCATCGCATCCAGCAGAAGCCGCGCCCGGAAGCTGCCCGAATTCGTCTGGATGCTCACGCCGTTGGAGTGCAGCGTTGCGGTTTCAAAGGCCGCCTGTTCGACCAAATGCCCACCTGCGGCCAAAAACTTTTCTTTTAGCGCTTCTAATAAAAACACCGGATCAACGCCGACATTCAGCACGTTCTCCACGCACAGCTCTATGCCCTTGTGAAAGCTGAGCCTTGCCGGGTTGTACTCGGTGACAATTGCCTGCTCTAGCTGAGCATCTGAGAGCAGCCCCAGTTCCACCAGCACCTGCAATTCCTGCCGCGAAATATTCCATTCCTGATCTCGTCCCCGCAGCCTGCCGCGCTCCAGTAATGCCACCCGCCAGCCCCGCTCTGCCAGAGCCGCCCCGATCAAAATTCCGAGCGTGCCGCCGCAGATGATCACATCCCAGTCCGGCTGAGTCAGCAGTTCAGGGGATTCCTGGATCACGGTGACGACTGGCAGCGAGCTGTCGCGGTAGCTTTGCCAAAGCAGGTCAGCCCGACGCAGGGTTTCGAGCGTTCCGGGTAGCTGCGACAGAATTTGTGCGGTGAGGCTCATGGTGAGAGACAGATAACATAGTCTGATCCTAAAGCAAGTCCAGCACCGAGCTGGCAAAAATGGCGGCCTGCGTCCGGTCACGCAGGCTGAGCCGACCCAAAACGCTGGTGACGTGATTTTTGACCGTGCCTTCTGAAATATAGAGCTGCTGGGCGATTTCGCGGTTGCTGGCTCCCTGGGCAATCAGCCGCAACACCTCCTTTTCGCGCGGCGTTAGCTCAGCAAATCCGGGCGGCAGGGCAGGGACAGGCGCGGCTCTCGTAAACGCCTTCTGCAAAATTCCTGGCCCAAACTGGCTATATCCCCGATGCACCAACCGAATCGCGGCGGCTAGCTCCTCCGAGGGCGTATCTTTGAGCAGATAGCCAGACGCGCCTTGCTGCAAGGCTTGCGATACGTAATCATCCTGGTCAAAAGTGGTCAGCACCAGCACTTTAGTCTGAGGAGCCGCTTGCAGAATCAGCGGCGTGGCCGTCACGCCATCCATGATTGGCATTCGCACATCCAGCAGCACCAAGTCGGGTTTGAGCGCTCGCACCTGCTCGATAGCAGCCTGCCCGGTTTCGGCCTCACCCACGATTTCCAGATCTGGCTCCAGCTCCAGCAGGGCACGTAGGCCGCGCCGAATCAAGCTTTGGTCATCGACGAGCAGCAGGCGAATCATCGGGCAACTCATGAGACAACTGGGGGGAGCGGAAACCGGGCGGTGATTTGGCAGCCTTGGCCGGGGGCGCTATGAATCTTCAGCTGTCCGCCCAGCGTCGCGGCGCGTTCCTGCATTCCCTGGAGGCCGAAGCCCGTCGGGTTTTGCTCAGGATGGAAGCCGCTGCCGTTGTCCTGAATACTCAGGTGCAGGCAGTCGGGCAGCGTTTGCAGCGTGATCTGCACTGCGGTCGCCGTGGCGTGCTTGCGAATATTGGTCAAGGCTTCCTGGACGATGCGGTAGAGCGCGATGCTGAGATCGGGCGGTAGGAGCTGCGGGCAGTCAAGCTGGCAGAGGGGCTGCATGCTAGCGCTGAATTCTTGGGCGAGCCGCAAAATCGCATCGGGTAGAGATACGCCTTGCAGCGGATCAGCGCGAGCCGCTGTCACCGAACGCCGCACGTCCTGTAAGGCTTCTGAACCCAGAGACTTGGCCTCTTGCAAAAAGCTCTGCGCTCGACTGGGATCGACCTGCCAGAGCTTCAGCGCCCCTTCGAGCTGAAGATTCAGCGCGGTCAGCGAATGCCCCAGCGAGTCATGAATTTCTCTGGCAATCCGGTTGCGCTCCTGCGTCGCCGCCAGTCTCTCGACCTGAAAAGCATATTGCCGCAGCTTATCATGCGCCTCAGTCAGCTGATTACGGCTTTGGCGTTCAGTAATTAGCGCCTGCATCAACAGCAGCAAAAAGACAATCACCAGCAGCAGCAGCAGCGCCGAGTTAAAGGCAAATCCGCGAATCACAAATCGCTCGACTCCCGACTGACGCAGCGGTAGCCGCAGCCCTGTGTAGTTTGACAGCCGACTCACCAGCAGCACCAGAAACAAAAAGTAGAGCAGCGCACTGGTGACAAGCCGCCCCGCTAGCTGAAAAATCAGGCAGTTGCGAATCATCAGCACCACGCAGAGCAGTGGAAATAGCCGCAGACCACGAATACCGCCCCACCAGCTTGCCAGCAGCAGCAGGCCAATCTGAAGCGTAGCGTAGGCTAGCTTGGTCGAGGGTCTTCCTTGCGGCAGCCGCAGCCCCATCAGCCCCAAAATCAGCATGCTCAAAAACGCCCAGAACCGAGCCAGCGGCAGCGTATCGCCAAACGGATTGGGCAGCAGCAGGCTAATCAGCACAATGCCCAGCAGCGTCCATTCCAAATAGAGCAGCACTGGAAACGGATGGTTCTTGAGCTGAATTGGGGCGGTCGGTCGAGCAGTCATGATCTGGAGCAATCGCATTTCACCCATCATAAAGAGCCAAGCTGAATCCAAACCATGACGTTTGTCATCTGGACAGTCATGACGTTTGCTTCAGGTGGGGAGCGCAGCCGGTTTTTAGGATGGGAGCATCCCAAATTCGAGGTAGCTCAATGAAATTCAATCCTTTACTAATCGTGACGGGCGGCTGTATCTCGGGAATTCTGGCGATTGCGCCGTTGGTTTCCTCAGCTCAAATTGCCCAGGCCAATGCGGCTGGCTCATCGGCTCAGGCTATTCAGATCTCTCAAGCTGGCCAAGAGGCATCTGATCATCGCGGAATGCGGCAAGCCTTCGAGCAGCTTGACCTGACCCCTGAGCAACAAACTCAGCTTGTCAACCTGCGCCGCGATAGCCGCTCCCAGATTCAGGCGATTTTGCAGCCTGAGCAGCGTCAGCAGTTCATCACTGCATGGCAACAGGGCGGTGGCTTCCGCGATGCAGTGGCCGCAATGAACCTCACCGACACACAGCAGCAGCAGATACAAGAGGTCTTCCAATCCTCGCGGACTCAAGCTCGCGCTCTGCTGAGCGAATCTCAGCGTCAGGAACTGCGGCAGATCTTGCAAGAGCATCTAGACAAGGCCTTTTAGGCTGCTGGCTGAATTGACCTACTTACCCAAAAAACCAGTCCAAAAAACCAGGAAATCATTATGGCAAAACCATCTAGACCCAAAATTTCGGAAGCTCAGAAGCAGAATATTCAAAAGCTGATCACCGACTTGCAAAACAGTGTGGATCAACCCGCCTCTGAGGAGAGCATTGGCCAGCTCAAGGCTGATTTCAAATCTGCCATCAGCGATCGGCAGCTGACCCAAGCCGAGTTCAAAACACTGGCCAATGATCTGCTGGAGATTGCCGAGAGCGCCGGTATCACGCCAGACGAAGCCCGCACGGTGCTCTACGATCTGCAAGATATCGGCCAAGCCTCGCGGCTCCCCCGCACTGACGATCTGCTGACTGGCACTAGCCAAAATGACATCCTCTGGGGTGGCTTGGGACAGGATACGCTGAACGGCGCGGGCAGCGATGATGCCAGTATGGGCGAAATCGACTACCTCTGCGGCGGCGGCGGCAAAGATATCTTCATCTTGGGCGACACCACCCAGAGCTTCTACAACGACGGCAAGACGGGAGCGGGACTCACCGACTATGCGGTGGTGCTAGACTTCAACGCCAAACAGGACACAATTCAGCTCTTTGGCAGCGCTGCTGACTATGTGCTGGCCGCTCTACCGTCCGAACTAGCTGTTACTGGCACGGGTATCTACTACACGGCAGGCAGTTGGGCAGCGGCAGCGCGGGAGCTAGTTGGCGTGGTGCTGGGAGCTAACCTCAGCAATTTCAGCGGCTTCAGCTTTGCTCAACCTGTTTCCTGAGCCAGACTGCTGCAAACTTACTGCAAACTTAAAGGCTTACGGTAGGGTAGATAAGACGATTTAGCGCTGACGGGTCTTGTCTTATGCCTACCGCGCCTTTCTCCAAAACTTCCCGTCGAGGCTGGCTCCAGTTTGGGCTATGCATGACGGGAATTCTTGTGATATCGCTGGGCTTACGCTTTTGGGGGCTGGGTCGCTTCAACAGCCTGGTGTTTGATGAGGTCTATTACGCCAAGTTTGCCAGCGCGTTTCTGAAGCGCGAGATTGTGTTTACGGGGCATCCGCCGCTCAGCACTTACATTGTCGCATTCGGCATCTGGCTGGGCGACAGCTGGTGGAACAACTTGCAGCCCAAAAATGATCTAGCTGGGCTAATGCTCTCGCCTCTGAGCTACCGCTGGCTGAATGCCTTTACAGGCGCGTTTATCCCACTGCTGGTGGGGGCAATTGCCTATCTGCTGACCTATCGCCGTCGCTACGCCCTGATTGCGGCTTTGCTGATAGCGGCAGACGGGCTGTTTCTCGTCGAGTCACGCTATGCCCTCAACAATATCTATCTGATTTCGCTGGGCTTATGGGGGCATATTTTTCTGTTGCTGTCCCTGCGAGCCAGCGCTGGGCGACGCTGGCTCTGTCTAGTGCTGGCGGGCATCGGCTTGGGCGGGGCGGCGGCAATTAAGTGGAACGGGCTGGGCTTTTTGCTGGGGGCAGGCAGCATCTGGCTGCTGAGCTGGCTGGTGGCTTTCGTGCAGGTGATCTGGCCAAGTCTGGCTGCGGTTCACAGTTCTGGGCAGCGTATCCCTCAACGCAGTCCGCTCCAAAATCTCACCCAGCTCAAGCTCGGACATGCAGTTGTCGCCTTTGGGGTTGTGCCAGCCCTCACCTACTACGCGAGCTGGCTGCCCTATATGCAGGTTGACGGCACAGAAAGTAGTTTCTGGCAGCTTCAGGGGCAGACGCTGGATTATCACGAGCGCGTCGGCGGCATTACAGCACATCCTTACTGCTCGCGCTGGTATAGCTGGCCGCTGATGATCCGCCCGGTCGCTTACTTTTATCAAACGGTGCAGGCGGGGGCAGTTCCCTCACCGACCGATCCAGCGCTGCAGCCACTCTCCAACGCGGCAGCAATTTACGATGTCCATGCGATGGGCAACCCGCCGCTCTGGTGGTTCTCGACACTGGCGGTGCTGCTGCTGAGTTCGCTGCTGCTGCAGCCGCTCTGGAGAGTTGTGACGGTGATGCGGCATCGCCCGGTCTCAGGCTCAGCCTCGCCGATCTATCTCTGGGCAGTGGTCTATCTGCTGGTCAACTGGGCCGCAAACTTCTTGCCCTGGGTCAGGGTGACGCGCTGCCTGTTTATCTATCACTACATGGAGTCGCTGGTCTTTGCAACGCTGCTGCTGGCGCTGCTAATCGACCGCTGGTTTGAGGGCAATCCCCGCCAGCGTCGGACGGCGCTACTGATTCTAGGCGCAATCCTGCTCGGCTTCATCTTCTGGATGCCGTTCTATTTAGGCTTGCCGCTCTCGGCTGAGGGGCTGCAAATTCGGCGCTGGCTGCCCTCCTGGATCTAGCCGCTAGATTATTTAGCATCCGCACGCAAAAACACGGCCCGGTAAACTGGCTCGCCTCGACTCAGCGTAGACTGCTCGCGCTCGGTGGGGACAGGCAGCGGGTTAGACTCCAGCCAGCTGCCCTGCGGCACAAATCGCGGACAGGCTAGAAAGCGCTCGCGCATTTCGAGGGCGACAGGCTGCACGTCGGACTGCAACAGCACCATGCCCTGCGGCGGCATAAAGTCAGCCAAAGTTTCGATCACCTCTAGCTGCACGACTCGTCGTTTTTGATGCCGTTTTTTGAACCAGGGATCGGGAAACTGAATCGTGACGCGCTGAAGAGATGCCGAGGGCAGAGAGGCTAGCAGCGGCTGCAAAAAATTATTGACGTTGCAGAAAATATAGTGCAGGTTGGGCAAGGCTAGCTCGTCGCGCCACTGCGTTGCCTGCACCACCAGCGGCTCCCGGATTTCTAGGCCCAAAAAGTTCCAGTCGGGCTGCTGCTGCGCCAGCATCAGCAAAAACTGGCCGCGCCCACAGCCAATGTCTAAATGCAGCGGCTGCGCCAGGTTGGCAAAAACTTTTTCCCAGGCGGGCGGCTCTGGAGGCTGCTGATATTTTTCGCTGAGTGGATTGACATGCTGACGCACGCGAACAATAGCCAAAACGAAATTCCTCTCAATCATCTGCCAAATCAGGCCTTCAGGCTCCGATTTTAGCAGTTTCAGCAGGCCAGATTTAGCCGACCACCGTGCAGGCGGGACAGGATTTAGCTGCCAGCCTGTGACCGGACTGCGGTAAGCTGATGAGATGGCTGCCGATCAGCTTGGCCAAACTGCGCGTCAGAATGGGTCAGGCTGAGGTCTGCTTAAACCAGTTTTACAACCCGCTTCAAACAATGGTTTCTAGTCCTCCGCGTCCGATCCGGATTGGTTCTCGCAAAAGTCAGCTCGCGCTCGTGCAAACCCACTGGGTGCAGGGCGAGCTGCAACAAAAGTTTTCTGATCGCAAATTTGAAGTCCATACCATGAACACTCAGGGTGACAAAATCCTGGACGTGGCGCTGGCTAAAATTGGCGACAAAGGGCTGTTCACCAAAGAGCTAGAGCTAGGGATGCTGCAAGGCGAGATCGATTTTGCCGTGCATTCCCTCAAAGATCTGCCGACCAATCTGCCCGACGGGCTGATGCTGGGTTGCGTCACCGAGCGCGAAGATCCCGCCGATGCACTGGTGGTACATGCCCAGCACCAGGATCAGCAGATTGAGACTCTGCCTGAAGGCGCGGTGATTGGCACCTCCTCGCTCCGGCGATTGGCTCAGCTCCGCCATCACTACCCGCACCTCAGCTTCAAAGATATCCGGGGCAACTTGAACACGCGCCTGCAAAAGCTAGATTCAGGTGAATATGACGCGATTATTCTGGCAGCAGCTGGCCTGAAGCGGCTGGATATGGCTGACCGGATTCATCAGGTGCTCTCCTCTGAAGTTTCGCTGCATGCAGTTGGACAGGGTGCGCTGGGCATCGAATGCCGCACGGAGGATGCCGAAATCCTGGAGCTGCTAAAGGTGCTAGAGCATCGCCCCACTGCTGCCCGCTGCTATGCTGAACGTGCCTTTTTGCGAGAGCTAGAGGGCGGCTGTCAGGTGCCGATTGGCGTAAACACCAGCATTGAGGGCGACAGCCTGACGCTGACGGGCATGGTGGCGAGCCTGGATGGTCAAACGCTAATCAAAGATAGCGTCACCGGAACGGTTCCTGAAGCTGAAGATCTGGGCATCCAGCTCGCACACAGGCTGCGGGATCAGGGTGCAGGTGAGATTTTGGCGGCGATCTTTGCGGAAGTCGGGCGCGGCTAGGCTGCGCTACAGTAATCCGGTAACGCCTTTCCAGAAGAAGAGACAGCCAAAAATGAGAGACACTGCTAGGGTGATCTGGCTGTTATGGCGATTCAGCCAATCCGAAGCAGCTCGAAGCTGGCTAGCTGATTGATCGGGAATTATCGTACAGACTAGCAGGGGGAGAACTAACAGCAGCTCGGAGACGAGCAGATAAAGCAAAAACAGGGTCAACGACTGAGCCGAGCTGCTGTGAGCCTCGACAATGATTCCAATGGCTGAGAGGGTAAAAATCCAAAGCTTTGGGGCGATTAGCGTTAAAATCACGCCCATGATTAATAGCTGAAGCGGGGTAGAGCTTTCTATCCGATTGATCCACTTGGGTGGCGGCGCATCTGGATCGGGTTCGTGCAGTAATTTTTTGAGCGCTGACATTAACAGCAATAGTCCTACTACCATCAGCAAGGTCGAGACTAGAGGCGCTGGATCATTGGCATCCCCTTCTACAGCGGGTGAGTTGATGAAAAGATAGCCAAAAATAATGCCCTGAAGTAGCCGTACAATGCTGGTTCCAATCACAAAAGCAGTCGCTTTCACCAGTCCGTTATGGCTCTGTAGGATTAACAGAACGATGATCAGCCAAGCGGGAGCTAGAGCGGTTCCTAGGATTATCGGCAAAAGGTCGAGGAAGATATTCATGGCGATGGCACTGATGGCGCTGATGGCACTAATGAAGATTATCCCGTTTTGATCACTCTAGGCAGGAAATAATCAACCAAATAGTGAGCCAATCAGTCCGCCTCCATCACCGCCTGCAAATAGTCAGGCGTGAGCAGGCTGCGGACAAATCCATATAGCTCTGACTCTGAGCGCCCGTCGAGCTGATGCTCCTTGAGCGCAATCATGCCGTCGGCTAGCTCCGCCGCTCGCTTGCGGTAGGAATTATTGGCGCTGAGCAAATCCAAAAACACCTCGCGCTCAATCTGAAGGCGACTGGCATCTTCGGTGAGAGGCGTGGCGTAGGCAACTGCATCGACCTCGTATTTCAGCAGGAAGATCAGCGCCCCGCTCAGCTGCTGGAGCTGAAGCTGAAGCTGCCGCACGTCAAGCTCTAGCCGATCAAACCCCACCGATCCCTCGATTCGCAGCTCGACAATCGGCGCATCTGCTGGCTTGAGCTGCCCTTGGGCAATTGCCTGCTCGATTTGCTCAACCGCCTGCTGCTCCA
Source organism: Pegethrix bostrychoides GSE-TBD4-15B (assembly GCA_019359155.1). Taxonomy (GTDB): domain Bacteria; phylum Cyanobacteriota; class Cyanobacteriia; order Elainellales; family Elainellaceae; genus Elainella; species Elainella bostrychoides. The sequence goes on along the minus strand of JAHHHV010000092.1, from coordinate 56,123 downwards.
GCTCTTCTACCGTTTCCTGCCCCTGCGTCGTCAGCCGCAGCCGCACAACCGAGCGCTGATAGTAATCTTGCTTCAGCTCAGCCCGAATGCCGCTCTCGCTGATTTCTACCAGATAAGCCCCGCGTCGAAAGCCAGATTCCTCAATGCTGTTGGCTTCAATGGAGCCGGGATTAAACACCCAGTTTTCTACTTCATAGTTCTTGTGAATATGGCCCAGCGCCAGATAGTCAATCCCAGCCTGCTTCAGCGGCGCAACTTCTCCGTAGCGTAGAGCGCCCTGATAGCGGGCAATCTGGCCTTCGAGTCCGTGATGAAACATCAAGATCGTCTGTCCGGGACTGGGCGGTAACTGAGGCAAAGCCGCGACAATTTGCTCAATCGCCTTGGGGGCAGAGCTGCCGTACCAGCTTGATCCCAGCACACGCACGCCACAGTCTAGGTCAATATAGCCACCTGTCCGGCCATCCCAGGATGTATAAAAGCTGTCGCTGCCCGCTTCGCCCGGTTCTAGAAGAATAATCAGTCCCCAGTCGGCTAGGTAACGCAGCCAGTTAGTTTTGGTGCCATAGGGGCGATTGTCGTGATTGCCTTCAATCGCCAGCACTGGGATCCCCGCCTTTTGCAGCTCTTTGAGGCTGTACTGAGCTTGGTTGAGCGTCACGGGCTGGATGTTGCGATGCTCGAACAGATCGCCAGCAATCAGCACGAAGTCAACCGACTCAGCCAGCGCATATTTCTCAATCGCGTCGTTGAAGGCGTAGAAGAAATCCTGGGTGCGTTCTTTGCAGTCGTAGCGGTCAAACCCCAAATGCACGTCAGCCAAATGCAAAAATCGCGGCATAGCAAGTACAAACGAACTTCTCTTGTCCAGCTATTTTACGCCCCGATTTAATTCTCGTCCAGCGAGTGATTCAGCTAGCGACCTAACATTCAGGCCGTCGAAGCTGCCAGCTCTTCCAAACGTTCCTGCTGGTCTTGCGAGATGCAGGACTGCACCACCATCTCAATGTCGCCTTCCAGCACTGGATTGAGCGTGAAGTTTTGCCCTAGCCGATGGTCGGTGACGCGGTTGTCTTTGTAATTATAGGTGCGAATTTTCTCAGAGCGCGCGCCCGTGCCCACCTGCGAGCGTCGCATTGAGGTGACGGCTTCTTGCTGCTCGCGCAGCTTAATTTCGTAGAGCTTCGCCCGCAAAATTTGCATCGCCCGCTCCCGGTTTTGAAGCTGTGAACGCTCCTCGGTGCAGAACACCCGAATTCCAGTAGGCTTGTGCATCAGGTCGACGGCGGTTTCCACCTTGTTGACGTTCTGGCCGCCTGCCCCACCCGAACGCGCCGTGGTCATCTCAATATCTTTGGGATCGATCTCGACCTCAACATCATCCACTTCTGGCATGATAGCTACCGTGGCAGTTGAGGTATGGACTCTGCCGCCTGCTTCGGTCACAGGCACGCGCTGCACCCGATGGACACCCGCTTCAAACTTCAGCTTGCTGTAAACCTGATCGCCCTGGATTTCTAGAATTGCCTCTTTAACGCCGCCCATTTCTGCCAGCGACAGCCCCATCAGCTTCACCCGCCAGCCCTGTTCCTCGGCGTAGCGCGTATACATCCGCACTAGGTCACCTGCCCAAATGCTAGCCTCGTCGCCGCCCGTGCCCGCCCGCACCTCCAGCATGATGTTCTTATCGTCGTTCGGGTCGCGGGGCAGCAGTAGCACCTTCAGCCTTGCTTCAAGCGTTTGGCTCTTCTCATCTAGCTCGGCTATTTCCAGGTTGGCTAGCTCCTTCAGCTCTGGATCGCCACCCGCATCTTTGGAAATCTGACGTGCCTCTTGCAAATCCTGCTGGGCTTGCTTCCAAGCATCATAAGTTTCGACGGTCTCTTCTAGCGAAGCCCGCGCTTTGGCAATGCGTTGGAATTCGCTTGGGTCACGCGCCACGTCCGGATCAGCTAGCCGTTGCGTCAGTTCGTTAAACGTTTGCTCAACCGATTTAAGTTTGTCTAGCAGATATGCTTCAGCCATAAATCCTGTCAACCCGTGAATGGGTGTAATTAAAAGCGCAAAAGCAGCCGGACTGGAGAGTCTGACTGCAATTCTAAATCATTTGCTCGACGGGCTACTTTTTCTTGTCGGTTTGCTCAGCGCCTGTCGTGGCGCTCTTCTCGGTATCAGCAGCTTGGCTTGCATCCACCATGCCGTACTTCCGCAAGAATCGTTCGACTCGACCCTCGGTATCAATCAGCTTCTGAGTACCCGTGAAGAACGGGTGATTACCAGACCAGACATCCACATTCAGCTCAGGTCTGGTGGAAGCTACGGTCATGATCAGCTCGCCATTGCAGTAGACCTTTGCTTCGGGATACCACTTGGGATGAATATCAGATTTTGCCATAATCGGTTCTCCAAATTATCTAAATTAACCTTCGAGTACCTAACGCTTCGAGTACTGAGGGGCTTTACGGGCTTTGTGCAGACCGTACTTCTTGCGCTCTTTGGCGCGGGGGTCGCGGGTCAGGTAGCCTTCTACTTTCAGGGGCTTGCGGTTATCTGGATCGAGCTGGCAGAGCGCCCGCGCTACACCCAACCGAATCGAGTCGGCCTGTCCGGTCAGGCCACCGCCTCTGACGTTCACCAAAATGTCATACTCAGCTTCGAGTCCCAGCGTTTCTAGGGGTGCTTTCGTAGCAGCTAGGTAGCCTGCGTTGAACTGAAGGTACAGATCTCCCGGCTTACCATTGACGGTCAGCTTGCCGTCACCTGGAACTAACCGCACCCGCGCCACTGAGGTCTTGCGACGACCCGTGCCCCAATAAACTACGCGCTCGTTTTTGTCGGTGGCCTGCATTAGTTCTCTCCTGGAATGGTCTTAATGTCTAAAACTTGGGGCTGCTGAGCCGCATGGGGATGCTCAGAGCCAGCGTAAACCTTCAGCTTTGTAAAGAGCTGACGGCCTAGTGTGTTCTTGGGCAGCATTCCTTTCACGGCCTGCTCGATAATCCGCTCTGGCAGCCTAGCCTGAAGTTTACTGAAGCTCTCGGTCTTCATCCCGCCCGGACGACCGGAATGCCGCCGATAGAGCTTCTGGCTGCTCTTTTTGCCAGTCACGGCAATTTTCTCAGCGTTAATCACAATCACAAAATCGCCCGTGTCTAGATGCGGTGTGTAGGTCGGCTTGTTTTTGCCGCGCAGCACCATTGCCACTTGGGTTGCTAGCCGTCCCAACCGCTGGTCAGCAGCATCTACGACATGCCAGTTTCGCTCAATTTCCGCAATCGGCGGCAGATATGTTTTTTCCATTTGCGTTTTGTATCCTGGGTCAAAAGTCAGTCAAAAATCAAGACGGGCAAAAACCAAGGCAGGTTAAGCGGCGCTCAAAGGCCGGATCGCTTTAGATCAAGCAAAAAACCGGATCGGCGGGCAAAACCAGCTTTGGCTGGGAGTCAAACCAAACTTCGGGAGCGACGGGAAAATCTGGATAGCCCACCCTCAACAGACAGAGACCTTGAGGCGGGGCAGCATACTTCACCAAATCGCGCCGCTGTTGCTGCCATAGCTCTGTAAACTGACCTGGCGAACGAATCCCGCGACCAACCTCAACTAGCATACCGACTATTAGCCTCACCATGCCATAAAGAAAGCCGCTAGCCTGCAATTCAATCCGGATAAATGCCCCTTGCCGCTCACATTCTGCTGCCTGCATTTCTACCCAAGAGTGTGGACGACTTGACCCAGCGCGGTGAAAAGCTGCCAAATGCTGCCGACCTGAAAGCGGCTTCAGCGCTGTCTGCATCGCCTCAGCATCTAAGGGCGCTAGATAATAGTGCCAGCTGTAGGGACGCACAAATAGGTTGGGGCGCGCATCGGTGTAGATGGTGTAACGATAGCGACGTGAGCAGGCAGAAAACCGGGCGTGCCAGCTTTTCGTAACGGAAACGGAAGCCCGAATTAAAATATCGTCGGGCAGACGACTGTTGAGTACAGCAGCCCAGCGATGCGCCGGAATCAGCGTCGTGGCATCAAAATGTGCCACCTGTGCCGCAGCATGAACCCCCGAATCAGTGCGGCCAGAGCCATGCAATGTCGTGGGTTTAGAAAGTACAGCCTCCAACACTTGCTCGATCTCTGCCTGGACGGTACGCTGATTAAGCTGACGCTGCCAGCCATGAAAGTGCGTGCCCTGGTACTGAATGACCAGAGCAATTCGCTGGGTTTCTGGCTTTTCATCGGCCTCTACGCCAGAGTGAGGAGCAGTCGAACCGTTGGCAGGCATGGCAATGCGTCAGGTCAGTTCAATAATTGCCATTTCAGCGTTGTCGCCCTTGCGGTTGACGGTACGCAGAATCCGAGTATAGCCGCCCTGCCGCTCGCCGTAGCGATCAGGCACCTGCTCAAACAGGGCATGCACGAGCTGCTTGTCGTAAACATAGCCCAACGCCTGACGACGCGCAGACAACGAGCCATCTTTAGCCAACGTGATAATCCGCTCGGCTTCGGAGCGAACAGCCTTGGCACGAACTTTAGTAGTGGTGATTCGACCATGCCGAATTAGCTCGGTGGTGAGTGCTCTGAGCAACGCTTTACGCTGGTCAGCGGGTTTGCCCAACATAGGGACTTGGCAACGGTGGCGCATAGTTCTAGTAAATCAACGCAGCTAATGTATGGTGTAACGGCTTAGGTGGGGCGAGAGGACTTGTCGTGAGGCAAGGTAATCCCCAGTCGGTCTTGCAGTGCCTGAATCACCTCTTCAGCAGATTTAGCACCGAAGTTTTTGATCTCCAGCAGCTCTTCCTGGGTATAGTCAAGCAGATCAGAGACAGAGTTAATTTGCGCCCGCTTTAGACAGTTGTAGGCGCGTACCGAGAGCTGTAGCTCTTCGATGGGAATCTGATTTGCCGGATCGTCATCATCATCCCCGTCATCTTCAATCGGCGCAAAGTCAATTTCGCGCAGCGGGTTAAAGAGTCCAACTAGGATATCAGCGGCTTGGCTGAGCGCTTCTTGAGGAGTCAGACTGCCATTCGTCCAGACCTCCATAATCAGCCGATCTTTGCCAATTGACCCGTTCAGCCGCGCATCTTCAATCGTGTAGTTGACTTTACGAACCGGCATAAAGATCGCGTCAATCTGCAAAAAGTCGAGTGCCGAACCTTCATCTCGACTCCGCTCAATTGCCCGGTAGCCAACCCCTTTCTCAACCCGAAACTCCATTTCCAGCGTTGATCCTGCGGCCAAAGTCGCAATATACTGATCTGGATCAATCACCTGAACCTCTTGAGGCAGGTCAAATAGACCAGCCGTAATCGTGGCTGGACCTTCGACTCTCAGTCTGCCAATGTGAGGAGCAGAATAGCTTTTCAGCACTACTTCCTTCATGTTCAGCAGCACATCCAGCACGTCTTCCCGCACGCCTGGAATCGTCATAAACTCATGGCTCACGCCTGCAATCCGCACCGCAGTCACCGCCGCGCCCTCAATGTTAGAGAGCAGAATGCGACGCAGCGCGTTGCCCACAGTAATACCCTGACCGCGCTCTAGCGGCTCAAGCACAAATTTACTGTAGGAGCTGCGATCCGCCCCAGTATCCGACTCTACGCATTCAACCTGAAACTGTGCCACGCTCAAACCTCCCTTCTCCTTAGCCCTGGAAAGCAAATTAATTCTTGGATGTAGTAAATCTAGGAGTCAGAGCTAGACGCGACGGCGCTTCGGCGGACGACAGCCATTGTGCGGAATGGGCGTAACGTCACGGATTAGCGTGATTTCTAATCCAACAGCCTGCAAAGCCCGAATCGCGGTTTCCCGACCGGAACCAGGGCCGCTCACCATCACCTCAATCTGTCGCATTCCCTGATCGGTCGCACGCCTTGCTGCATTTTCTGCCGCAGTCTGAGCCGCATAGGGCGTACCTTTTTTGGCACCTTTGAATCCGCTCGCGCCAGAGGAAGACCAAGAAATGGTCTCGCCATTCACGTCACTGATCGTCACAATTGTGTTGTTGAACGTAGACTGAATATGTGCGACACCATTAGGCACATTCCGCTTTTGCTTTTTAGTTCCCGATTTTCTTGTCGGCTGTCTGGCCATATTTCCTATCTCTAATCTAGAACTTCAGTGAGTTAATCTAAAACTGACACCTGCCAGAACCAACCTGGCCCATACCGATGGATGCCTCTGCTCGAATTGCAGCAGACGCAATCTAAGCCCAAATCAATCGCTCTAAAATAGCGCAGGTCAAGCAGCTTGGATCAAAGCCTTAAGCTGCATCTTGCCGTAACCCAAACCAGCGCTATTTCTTGCCGGGAGCTTTCTTCTTGCCAGCCACAGTCCGGCGACCACCCCGTCTTGTCCGGGCGTTTGTCCGAGTGCGCTGACCTCTTACCGGCAATCCCAGTCGGTGACGGCGACCGCGATAGGTACCAATATCCATCAATCGCTTGATGTTCATCGACTCCCAGCGGCGCAGATCGCCTTCGATCTGATAGTCGCCTTCTACTGATTCTCGCAACAGTGCCAAATCAGCATCGGTCAAATCCTTAACGCGAGTATCAGGATTGACACCCGTTTTAGCCAAGACCTGCTTTGAGCGAGTTGGCCCAATTCCATAAATATAAGTCAGACCAATTTCAACACGCTTGTCGCGTGGAAGGTCTACGCCAGCTATCCGCGCCACTTTTTAATCCTCTCCAATTCGTTCTCGGCTACAGCTCACTCGTCGCTAACAGACAGATTAGTAACAGACAGATCAGATTTGATGCTTCTGCTATCGCTAAATCTCGAATCTCAGGTTAGCCTTGGCGCTGCTTATGCTTCGGGTTGGAGCAGATCACCATGACCCTGCCCTTCCGCCGAATCACGCGGCACTTTTCGCACATCTTACGCACAGACGCTCGGACTTTCATGTCCTTAGTTACCCAATCACTACAAACTCAATATGATATCAAAAGCGTAGAAAACCGTCAATATTAAATCGCTTTAGAGCTGCCACCCGCATTGCCAACAGTTAAACTATCTGCTACTTTTTCCGCAGTCTGTAGGTAATCCGGCCTTTGGTCAAGTCATAGGGCGTCAGCTCTACCTTGACGCGATCACCCGGTAGAATCTTGATGTAATTGCGGCGAATCTTGCCTGAAATATGGGCTAGAACGTTAAAGCCGTTGTCTAGATCAACTCGAAACATAGCATTCGGCAATGAATCCGTTACCGTCCCTTCCATCTCAATCAAATCTTGCTTGGACAATTCAATCTCCTAATGTTTATGAGGGTAACCGAATGAAAATGAAACAACCCTTGTGAGCAGTATCGACTTAACTGCTGCGTACTCTAGGCTAACAAATATCAAGAATTCGGGGCTTGCGTAGAGGTTTTGCCTGTTCCGGGGCCGCGCTGAGTCAGCTCATTTAGCTGCTGATTAATTGATGCAATTGGCTGATCGCCATCAACAGACACAAGCTGCTGGCGCTCTTGATAAAAGCCGATCAGCGGGGCAGTCTGCTGATGATAGACCTCCAACCGGTTGCGAATCACTTCTTCAGTGTCATCGGTGCGACCGCGACCGAGTAACCGTGAAACTAGCACTTCATCAGGCACTTCAAAGTTGACTACATGATTGCAGGCTTGTTGAAGCCGCTCTAGCAGGCTCTCTAAAAAAATCGCCTGATTAACCGTGCGCGGAAAGCCATCCAGAATCCAGCCTGTTCTAGCATCAGTCTGGTTAAGCCTCGCCTCTACCAAATCTAAAATCAGCTGATCTGGAACCAGCTCGCCCGCTTCCATGTATGTCTGAGCCTTGAGCCCCAACTCGGTTTTCTCGGCCACGGCGCTGCGGAGGATATCGCCCGTCGAGATATGCGGGATGTGATGCAGCTTTGCGACAGTCTGCGCCTGAGTTCCTTTGCCTGCGCCGGGTGGCCCTAGAAAAATAAGTCGAACCACTATTGTTTCACCATCCCTTCATAGCGCTGCGAGATTACGTAGGTCTGGATTTGCTTGGCCGTGTCAATTGCCACGCCGACTAGAATCAAAAGTGAGGTTGCGCCCAAGCCCTGGAAGGTGCGGATTCCGGTCGCGCTTTCCACCGCAGTCGGGATGATTGCCACTAGTCCCAAGAAAATAGCACCCAAGAATGTGAGGCGATTCAGGACGCGCTCGATATATTCGCTGGTGGCTTTACCCGGTCGGATTCCTGGAATGCTGGCTCCCATCTTCTTGAGGTTTTGGGACATATCAACCGGGTTAACAATCAGCGAGGCGTAAAAATAGCTGAAGAATAAGATCAACGTCAGGTAGACCAGGATATAGATCCAGTGTCCTGGACTCAGGTAGGCAATGATCTGATTCAGCACCTCGTTGCCTCGAAAGAACTGGGCAACCGATGCGGGCAAAAACAGCACCATCGAAGCAAAAATAATCGGCATAACACCGCCTTGGTTAAGCCGTAGGGGCAAATAGCTGCTTTTCTCTAGGTACAGCTTGCGCCCGACCTGCCGACGGGCTGACAGAATCGGAATCCGTCGAGTTCCTTCCTGCACGAACACAATCCCGACAATCATCACTAAGAAAACTAGCATCAGAATGATCACGCCGCCTACCACGCCACGATCTCCAGACTGGGCTAGCTCGATTGTTTGCCCTAGCGAACGGGGCAGTGTTGAGACAATGCCGATAAAAATGAGCAGGGAGGCGCCGTTGCCGATGCCGCGTTCTGTGATGAGCTCACCCACCCACATTACGAACATCGAGCCTGTGGTCAGGGCTAGCACGGTCTGGGCAATGAAGGTCGGGCCAGGATTGAGCGCGTAGTTATTCACAAACAGCGCGATGCCAAAGCTCTGGAAAATCGCCCAGACCAGAGCCACATAGCGGGTAATCTGCGAGATCTTGCGTCGCCCTGCCTCGCCTTCGTTCTTCTGCAAATCCTCCAGACTCGGAAGCGCAGTGGTCATCAGCTGAATAATGATCGAGGCGTTGATGTATGGTAGGATGCCCAGCGCAAAAATTCCCAGCGCCGAAATGCCGCCGCCTGCCAATACATCCAAAACGCCGATAATATTGCCCAAGCCGCTGCCCTGCAAGCCAGCCTGAAATGCTGCTCGGTCGATCCCCGGCACGGGAATGTAGATGCCTAAGCGAATTAATAGCAACATCCCGATAGTCAGAAGCAGCCGACCTCGAAGTCCGGCTGCCTGAGCCATCTGCATAAACGTCTCCTGAGCGGTCGGAGCTTTGTCGCGGTTGACTACCATAGTTAAAATTAATTCCTCAAAACCTGGTCGAACTCAGGCAGCATCAGACTGGAAAGCCGCCGCCTTAATCATAGCCTGAGCAGTCATAGCCTGAGCGTTCAGTGGCGCAGCAGCCTAGCGCTAGGGAAGCAACTCGCAGGTGCCGCCCGCCGCCTCAATTTTCTGCTTGGCAGTCGCGGTAAAAGCCGCTGCTTTGACCGTTAGTGCGACCGCCAACTCACCGTCTCCTAAGACTTTCAGCGGGCCGTCATCGGCAGTGACAATCCCGGCTTCGATTAAAGCGGCCAGGTTGACTTCCATGCCCTTCGGCAGATTGGCCAAATCGTCTACGTTGATGATCGTGTACTGCTGGCGGTTGATCAGCGGGAAATGCTTCAGCTTGGGAATCCGGCGGTAGAGTGGCATTTGCCCCCCTTCAAATCCAGGTCGAGTCGGGCGACCAGAGCGTGATTTTTGACCCCGCATCCCAAAGCCGCAGCTTGCGCCTTGACCGGCTGCAATGCCGCGACCGACCCGTCGCTTACGCTTTTGAGATCCTGGTTGGGGAACTGCGTCTTGCAATCTCATGGCTATCCTTGGTTCTGTATAATTCTGTTCAAGAGATTCTGTGCGACAAATAACTAAGCGTAGAGGCTTTCCAGCGGAATCCCACGCTCTTCAGCCACTTCTGAGAAGGTGCGAAGCGAAGACAGTGCGTTAGTTGCTGCTCTAGCATTGTTCAAGGGGTTACCCGAACCGAGTTGCTTCGCCAAAATGTTTTTGACTCCTGCTAGCTCCAAAACAGTTCGCACCGCACCGCCCGCGATCACCCCAGTACCAGGAGAGGCCGGACGCATCATCACCTTAGCGCCGCCGCCCGCGCCGTTCACTGGATGAGGAATCGAGTTAGCTTTGGTCAGCGGCACGTCAACTAGATGCTTTTTGCCATCGGCCACGCCCTTACGAACCGCGCCAATCACGTCGCTGGCCTTGCCAACCCCAACCCCAACCTGCCCTTTCTCATTACCCACAACGACAATGGCGCGGAAGCTGAGTTTTTTACCGCCTTTGACCACCTTTGTGACCCGGCGGATTTGGACAACTCGTTCCTGCCAGTCAGTCTCTTTTTCTTTTGCCTTGTTGTTCTTGCGACGATTCGCCATTTTGCTTTCCCTTCGCGGTTTGCGTCCTCTTGTCCTGATTAAAATTCGTGACTAGAAGCTGAGACCACCTTCTCGAGCAGCGTCAGCCAATGCTTTGACTCGGCCATGATACAGATTGCCACCCCGGTCAAAGACAACTTGCTCAACACCCTTGGCCTTGGCGCGTTCGGCAATCAGTTTACCAACCTGAGCTGAAGCACCACAGGTTGAACCTCGCTCTAGCTCAGCGCGCAGCTCTGCTTCCACGGTAGAGGCGGAGACAATCGTGCAGTGCTGGCTATCGTCGATTAGCTGAGCATAGATATGCTGGTTGGAGCGATAGACCGCCAGACGAGGGCGTTCTGAGGTGCCTGTAACCACGCGACGGACGCGGCTGTGGCGGCGCTGTGTGGCTTCTTTGCGGGTCATTTTCATAGTTTATTTCTTCCCTGCCTTACCGGCCTTACGTCTGACCATCTCGCCAGCGTAGCGAATCCCTTTGCCCTTATATGGTTCTGGTGGACGCACGGCTCGAATCTGAGCGGCGATATTGCCGACAATCTCTTTGTTAATGCCGCTGACAATTACGTTGGTGTTGTTTTCGACCGCGAGCTGAATGCCGTCGGGTGGTTCAATCTGCACCGGATGGCTGTAGCCAACGCTCAGAATTAAGTTGCGACCCTGCACCTGCGCCCGGTAGCCTACGCCCTGAATTTCTAGCTTGCGCTGAAATCCCTGCGATACACCTTCTACCATGTTAGCCACCAGCGTGCGGCATAGCCCATGTCGCTGACGAGCCGGGCGAGATTCGCTGCGGCGGTTCACTAAGATAGTGCCGTCTTCCTGCAAGACCTCGACCTCACTGGGTAAGGTGCGAGCCAGCTCGCCTTTAGGGCCTTTGACCTCTACGCTTTGGCCAGCAATCGTCACCGTCACATTTTTGGGCACCGGAATCGGGCGTTTACCAATACGAGACATGATCTTCTCTCCTAGACAGCTTAGCGGCAGGCCGCTCTACCAGATGTAACACAGCACTTCTCCCCCTAGTCCCTGCTTGCGAGCATCTCGGTCGGTCATGATGCCGCTGGAGGTGGAGATGATCGCAATGCCGATGCCGCCCAAGACGCGGGGCAGCTCTTTGCGGTTGGCATAGACCCGCAGACCGGGTTTGCTGATCCGCTTCAAGGCGTTGATAATTGGCTGGCGGTTTTTGCCCTTGTACTTGAGCGCAATGACCAGGTCTTTTTTAACGCCTTCTTCTTTCTCGCTAAATTCGACGATGAAGCCTTCTTCTTGCAGCACTTTGGCAATGCTGCGGGTCATCTTGGTCGCCGGAACTTCGGTTGTTTGGTGCCGCGCTAGGTTCGCGTTGCGAATCCGCGTCAGCATATCTGAAATTGTGTCGTTAGCCGCCATAGTTTCCCCTTAATTGCTGCCTCAATTGTCTCGGAAGGGCATTCCCAGCGCCTTCAGCAGCGCCCGCCCTTCTTCATCGGTATTTGCAGTCGTGATGATCGAAATATCCATCCCACGAATCTGATCAATGCTGTCGTACTGAACTTCTGGAAAAATTAGCTGTTCGCGTACGCCCAGCGTGTAGTTGCCGCGTCCGTCAAAGCTTTTGGGGCTAATGCCGCGAAAGTCACGAATCCGAGGCAGTGACAGGTTGATAAAGCGATTTAAAAAGGCGTACATCCGGTCGGAGCGCAGCGTCACCATGATTCCCACCGGCATTCCTTTCCGCAGCTTGAAGCCGGCAATGGCCTTCTTGGCGCGAGTGACGACAGGCCTTTGACCAGTGATGATCGCCACCTCGTTGATCGAGGATTCCAGGGCTTTGGCGTTTTGAGCGGCCTCGCCCAAGCCTCTGTTGATCGTCACCTTCACTAGCTTGGGAACCTGATGCGGATTCTCATATTGGAACTGCTCGATCAGCTGGGGTACAACTTTCTCTTTGTAGAGCGTCTTGAGGCTATCTGTCATAGAATTTCTCCTGCATTTCCCTGGTCTTGGTCAGGGAGCGTTAATCAATAATTTCGCCAGTTTTTTTCAGCATTCGCACCTTGCGGCCTTCGTCATTAAAGGTGTAGCAGATGCGACTGACCGTCTTTTCTTTGGTGGAGTAGAGCATGACGTTGGAGCTGTGGATGGGCACCTCAAACGTCGTGATCTGTCCGGACTCACCTTCCTGCTGGGGTTTGACATGCTTAGTTTTCACGTTTACACCCTGCACTATTACCTTGCTGGTTTTTGGGAAGGTCTGCATCACCTCACCGACTTTGCCCTTGTCGCTGCCAGTGATGATTTGAACTGTATCGCCTTTTTTAATGTGCATTTTGTATCGCACGGGCGCTTTAGCTTTCGTCATTTAGAGCACCTCCGGAGCCAACGAAACGATTTTGGTAAAGTTTTTGTCGCGCAGTTCGCGAGCCACTGGGCCAAAGACGCGCGTGCCTCTGGGGTTGCCTTCTGCGTTGATGATCACGGCGGCGTTATCGTCAAACCGAATGCTCATGCCGGTATCTCGACGCAGTCCTTTGCGGGTGCGCACGACGACTGCCCGCACCACATCTGACTTTTTGACGGCCATGTTGGGGATTGCATCTTTGACGACTGCAATAATCACGTCGCCTACGCCCGCATAGCGGCGGTTGCCGCCCAGCACGCGGATGCACATGAGCTTGCGTGCGCCGCTGTTGTCCGCCACATTCAAATAGCTCTCTTGCTGAATCATAGTTCGCCTCTCTTGGCTGCCTCTCGTTATAAAATCGCTGCGTTAATGACAGACTGCAAAATTACCCGTTAGAGGTCTGGCTAAGAATGTCAATGACTTCCCAGCATTTAGTGCGGCTGAGCGGGCGAGTTTCCTGAATCCGGACGCGATCGCCTTTCTTGCACTTGTTCTCTTCGTCATGAGCTTTATATCGCTTGGTGCGAGCCATGATCTTCAGGTATTTAGGGTGAGGGGCGCGGCTTTCAATGGCGACCACCACGGTTTTGTCCATTTTGTCGCTGACGACAACGCCAACGCGCTGTTTAATTGCCATTGCTTAATCCTCCGGGGTGGCTGCTGACTGGCCTGCTGACTGGGCTAATTTTCGCTCTTGTTCCAAGGTCATAAGCTGTGCCAACCGATGCCGCAGATGCTTAAACTGATGGGGCTTCTCAAGCTGACGGGTGGCTTTTTGAAAGCGGAGTTGAAACAGCTCTTTCTTGGTGGCCGCAATCCGATCATTGAGTTCTTGGTCGTTGAGTTCACGAACTTCCTCAATTTTGGGGAGAGGCATAATTACGACTCCTCCGCTTGACGCGTAATAAATTTGGTCTTGATTGGCAGCTTGTACTGCGCTAGCCGCATCGCTTCTTTGGCGATCTCTTCTGAAACACCCGCAATCTCGAACATGATCCGACCGGGCTTGACCACGGCCACCCAGAACTCGGGATTACCTTTACCGGAACCCATCCGGGTTTCAGCAGGGCGCATGGTGACAGGCTTATCAGGGAAGATGCGAATCCAGATTTTGCCACCCCGACGGATATATCGGGTCATGGCGCGACGGCTGGCTTCAATCTGACGAGCCGTAATCCAGGAAGGTTCGAGCGCCTGAAGCGCAAACTCGCCAAAGTTAATTTCGTTGCCCGCAGTCGCCATGCCTCTCATTCGACCCCGATGCTGCTTGCGGAATTTAGTTCTTCTAGGACTTAACATAGTGGCTATCCCTCGTTGGATCGATCTTCAAACTGACGGCGACGCTGCTGCTGCTGGCGACGACGGGGCTGAGCGTTAGCAGGCTGAGCGAGATCCTCTTGACCCGGAATGATTTCGCCCTTGAATACCCAAACCTTCACGCCTAGAATGCCGTAGATGGTCTGAGCGGTGCGGTTGGCGTAGTCGATGTCAGCTCTGAGCGTATGGAGCGGCACTTTGCCTTCGCGGGTCGATTCGGTGCGGGCAATTTCTGCGCCGTTGAGCCGACCACCGATTTGAATTTTGATGCCTTCGATTCCAGCCCGCTGGGCGCGCTGAATCGCCTGACGCACCACCCGCCGGAACGAAACCCGCCGTTCTAGGTCGCGCACAATGCTTTCAGCAATCAGAGTGGCATCGGCATCAACCCGTGCCACTTCCACAACGTTAATCCGGATCTGGCGATTGCTGTCTTTGAGCGCTTTTTGTAGGTTGACGCGCAGCTCTTCAATCCCCTGTCCGCCCCGTCCGACAATTACGCCGGGACGCGAGGTATGGATTTCCAAATCAATCTGATCGGCCTTACGCTCAATGCGGATCTTAGAAATTCCTGGACTGTCCAAGCTCTTCAGCTTAAAGGGATTGGTTTCCAAGAAATTGCGGATTGTGTAGTCTTCTTGTAAAAGCTTAGGGTTGCGGCTTGCGTCAGCATACCAGCGTGACTGGTGCTCCTGCGTAATTCCGAGCCGAAACCCAATTGGATGAATCTTCTGTCCCACGATACTTCCCCTTGATAAAGGCGGTTATATAAGTCTAAATAGCCTACTCTTCTTCAGCGCCCAGTCCGACTGCGATTGTAATGTGGCAGGTCGGCTTGCGAATCTGGTAGGCTCGCCCCTGAGCGCGAGGCCGGAACCGCTTCAAAACTGGGCCTTGATCAGCAAAAGCCTGGGTGATAATCAAATCGGCAGGGGCGTATCCGACGTTATGCTCTGCGTTGGCGACGGCTGAACGCAACACCTTAAGGATGGGCTCACAGGCTCTGTAGGGCATAAACTCCAGGATGATCAGCGCTTCTCGATAGGAGCGCCCCCGGATTTGATCGAGCACCCGCCGCACCTTGAAGGGTGACATCCGGATGTACCGGGCAATCGCTTTAACTTCTTCACTTGCAACAGGCATAACATTCTCCTTAAGCGATTTACCTTTTGCCAATCGCCAACTACTGAACTATCTAACGACGAGCCTTTTTGTCACTTTTGGCGTGACCTCGAAACGTGCGGGTGGGGGCAAACTCGCCCAGCTTATGACCCACCATCTGTTCGCTGACATAGACCGGCACATGCTGCCGCCCGTTATGAACGGCAATTGTATGGCCAATCATTTGGGGCAGGATGGTGGAAGCCCGTGACCAGGTTTTGATTACCTGTTTGTCGCCTTTGACATTAAGGGCTTCGATTTTACTGAGCAGGTGGTCGGCCACAAACGGCCCTTTTTTGAGTGAGCGAGACATGGTTTCAGTAACCTCTGTGCAACTTGCTGTTTGGATATAGCCTCATAGCCTTATGGAGAGCACATAGAGCACTACGACTCTCTGCCGCCCCGACCCCGCTTCGAGGTGCGCCGCCGCCGCCGCACGATTAAAGCGTTGCTGGCCTTACGCTTCTTGCGTGTCTTGGCTCCCAGCGCGGGCTTGCCCCAGGGCGTAACGGGACCAGAGCGACCGATTGGAGCGCGACCTTCACCGCCCCCATGGGGGTGATCCACCGGGTTCATGACGCTGCCTCGCACTTCTGGTCTACGGCCTTTCCAGCGCTTGCGTCCGGCTTTACCCAGACTGGCGTTTCGCACATCCGCATTGCCGACCTGACCGATGGTGGCGTAGCATTCGCGCCGCACCATCCGCACTTCAGTGGAAGGCAGCTTTAGGGTGACAAAATCGCCGTCTTTAGCGACGACCTGAGCGCTACCGCCAGCTGCTCGCACAATCTGACCACCCTTACCAGGAACTAGCTCAACGTTGTGAACCGCTGTACCCAGCGGCATATTGCCCAACGGCAGCGCATTGCCCACTTCAAACGGCGCGTCGGGTCCTGAGATCACGGTTGTGCCCACTTCCAGGCCAGCCGGATGCAGGATATAGCGCTTTTCGCCATCGCGGTAATGCAGCAGGCAAATCCGAGCGTTGCGGTTTGGGTCGTATTCGATGGTCGCCACTTTGGCCGGAATATTATGCTTGTTGCGGTAGAAATCCACAATCCGGTAGAGCTTCTTGTGGCCGCCACCCCGGTGACGACAGGTAATTACGCCCCGGTTGTTGCGCCCCTTAGGACGATGTACGGAGGTAAGCAGTGATTTCTCTGGCTCAGTGCAGGTGATTTCAGAGAAGTCTGAGACTACGCGCTCGCGAGTTCCAGGCGTATAAGGTCGATAGTAACGAATGCCCATAGCGATTTAATCTCCGCAAATCCTAAACTTCGGGGAACAGAGTGATTGAATCCCCTGGCGCTAGCGTCACAACTGCTCGCTTGTACTGGGGGCGATATCCGGCAAACTTGCCGACGCGACGCGCTTTCTTGGGGGGGTTGTAGGTGCTCATGCCGATCACCTTCACGTCAAACAGCTCTTCGACAGCAGCTTTGATCTGCGGCTTGGTGGCCTGAGATGCGACCTCGAAGCTGTACTGGTTGTTTTCCAGCAGCAGTGTTGCTTTTTCCGTCACTAGCGGGCGACGAATCAAATCGGGAAGCTGACGGGGGTCAAATTTAGTCATCTCCGTAAACCTCCTGAATGGTTGCAATGGCAGAGCGGGTGGCCACAATTCGATCAGCAGCCAAAATGTCGTAGACGTTCAGGTTGCTGGCCGAGATCATCCGCAGATTGCTGATGTTGCGCGCTGAGAGATAGACGTTCTCGTTGCGTTGGCCGACGATCATCAGCACTTTGGCATCTGGCTCAACGCCCCAACGGGTCAAAGCGCTCGTTAACTCCTTAGTTTTGGGACGCGGCAGATTCTCGATAAACTCTTCCACCACTACCAAGTCTTCGACTCGGCTCTGGAAGGCAGTTCTCAGCGCTAGCCGTCGCTCCTTGCGGTTCATCTTCACCGAATAGTCACGGGGTTTGGGGCCAAAGATCACGCCGCCGCCCTTCCAGAGCGGAGAGCGAATTGATCCGGCTCTGGCGCGACCCGTACCCTTTTGCTTCCAGGGCTTGCGCCCACCGCCGCGCACTTCGGCTCTGGTTTTGGTGGAAACTGTCCCCTGACGCGAGTTGTGCATCTGCCGCACCATCGCCCGGTGGACAATATGCGCGGCGCTCTCTTCTTTAGCAACCCGCAGTTCCAGCGAGGCTTGCCCTACCTCTTCTCCCTGCCAATCTTTTACTACACAGTCAACCATGACTTGCTATCCCCTTTTCGGATGGGCGGCGTTGAATACTTGAATCAATCAAAGAATTAATCTGCACTAGCTCTTGGCGCGTCCAACGAGGTTTGCAGGTCTGATGTTCAGCAGAGCACCGGGCTTTCCAGGCACGGCTCCTTTAATCAGCAGCAAATTTCGCTCAGCGTCAACGCGCACTACGGTCAGCTTGCGAATCGTGACCCGGACGTTGCCCAACTGTCCGGCCATCCGCTTGCCGGGATAGATCCGACCCGGTGTGGTGCCTGCGCCAGTTGAACCCGGCTGGCGGTGGTTTTTCGAGCCATGCGACATCGGGCCGCGCTTGAAGTTATGCCGCTTTTGATAGCCAGCAAAGCCGCGTCCAATGCTGGTGCCCATCACATCGACCACCTGGCCCACGGTAAAGCTGTCAGCCTTGAGCTGTTGGCCTAGCTCAAACTCAGCGGCAGACTCCAGCCGATATTCATGCAGATGCCGCAAAGGCTGCGCCCCAGCTTTGGTGAGATGGCCTAGCTCTGGCTTGCTCAGCGCCTTGGCGGTGACTTCGCCATAGCCCACCTGAACGGCAGAGTAGCCATCTGTCTGTTTTGTTTTAACCTGCGTTACGGTACATGGCCCTGCTTGAATAACAGTGACCGGAATCGCCCGTCCTGTTTCGTCAAAGATCTGGGTCATGCCGAGCTTTGTGCCGAGAATCCCAATAGACACGGTTGTTGGTCTCCCTTGTTCTACCATTTGCATCCGAATCACTAGGCAAAGAGCAAGCCTCTGGCTCTAGCGTCTAAAAAGTCGGCAGTAGTTTGGCGGCTCGCGTCAGCTAGAAGCAGCGGCACGAACCGTGGATCACGGCAGACTCAATGAGTTTGCAGACAAATTAAAGCCAACCTGCTGACTCGCGCCCTCTCCTCAAGAGCAACAGACGGCAGGACTTAAACAGAGTGATGCAGCTCTATTCAGTATCCGCAGCCTTCGAGCCAAGTCATTGCTGCCGCTTGTGATCGCAGTCTAGAGAAATCAGTCACTCTTGCTAACCGCTACAGCGGCGCAAAACCCAGCTAGTCCTCAAATTAGTCACCAGTCGAAACGTGGACTAACAGATTGCGGCTTACCGATTTGACTCTTAGATGCCTCAAGCTTTGGCAACAGCTATCTACTATAGAACAGCTTTTCGGTAACTGTCCAGTGTTTTCTCAATGGCTTATCGGCATCTAAAATCTATTTTGCCTGGCGAGAGTAAGGCTTTGCGAGAATACGAGCTTGAATCCCGATGGCTTAACGCTTTACAATTCAGATTACAATTCAGAGCAGTGATTCTCTAGCTTCAGGCTGCTGCTGAGCTAGTTCTAAGCCAGAAGAATCAGAAACCTACCCTGCGTGAGGACAACTTCCAATGGTGCTCATTACGACTGGCAAGCAGTTTATTCGCAACTTAGAGACCGCTGGCGCATTGGGGCTGCTGGTGCCGTTAGAAGGGGGGCATGAGGGTCGCTACCAGCGCCGACTCAGAGCCGCAGGCTACGAGATGATGCATATTACGGCGCGGGGGTTGGGGGATCTGTCGGCCTATTTGCTGGATGTGCATGGCGTTCGTCCGCCCCACTTGGGCAAAAAGACCGCCCAGCGCGAGGGTTCAGTTGGCTACCGCTATTATTTGCCGCCAGCAGCAACCTACCGAGTTGAGAAACTGTCGCCTAACTCAAAAGGGCTGGTGATTTGGATGCTGGAAGGGGTAGTGCTGTCTCAGCAAGAGCTGCAATTCTTGGTGTCGCTGCCTACGGCTGAATCCAAAATCAAGATCGTGGTGGAAATGGGTGGCGGCCGTAGCTTCACCTGGAAGCCACTTACAGAGTTCTTGATGGCTGCTTAATAAAGAGCGCTACAGAATAGCGCAACACAGCTCAAATCCAATCTGCTGTAGTAGGCTAGGTCGTAAAAGATTGCCCAAAAAGATTGCCCAATTAGGGTACTGCTCGTTTGCCCGCATAACCTTTAGTATGTAAGGGTGACTAACTTGTATCGTCCCTTACGATCTCTAAGGGAGGGCTGCTGGTTCAAGCTAATCTGCGGAGCTAGCTATCAACACCTCCCTGCTGTACGAAGCTTAGCGTTGGCCTATGCTTTAGCAGGAGCTGACTGCATTGACGTAGCAGCCGATCCGGCGGTGCTGGCTGCTGCACGCGCGGGTCTGGATGTGGCAGAAACGCTGAGCCGTCAGGCAGGTCAGAGTCAGACAGGTCAGAGTCAGACAGCAGGGCGACCTTGGCTAATGGTCAGCCTTAACGACGGCGAAGACCCGCATTTTCGGAAGGCCGAGTTTGACCCAGCGCTCTGTCCTAGCGATTGCCCGCAGCCCTGCGTGCCGATTTGCCCGGTGCAGGCAATTGTTTTTGCCAAAGATGCTGCTGATTCGGGCGTAGTGGAACGTCTCTGCTATGGCTGCGGGCGCTGTTTGGCGATTTGTCCGGTGCAGCAAATCACGGCTCGTTCCTACGTCTCAACTCCGGCAGCGGTAGCGCCTCTGGTGCTGGCAGGTGCGGATGCAGTAGAAATTCACACTCAGGTAGGACGACTGACGGATTTTAGCAGGCTGTGGCAGGCAATTTTGCCTTACGTCAATCAGCTCAAGCTTGTCTCGATTAGCTGCCCGGACGGGGCGGGATTAATTGATTATTTGCAGGCGCTCTACGACTTGATGTCGCCTTTGCCTTGCGCCTTGATTTGGCAGACAGATGGCAGGCCGATGAGCGGCGATATTGGCGATGGCGCAACCCGTGCGGCAGTGAAGCTGGGGCAGAAGGTGCTGGCTGCAGGGCTACCTGGCTATGTGCAGTTAGCAGGTGGTACAAATCGTCACACGGCCAAGAAACTGAAGGCAATTGGGTTGTTAAACTCATCAGCAAGCGCTGATTTGCCTCAGGCACAGTCGTTTCAGCCTAGCCGTCGGACTAGCCATCAGATTGCTGGAATAGCTTACGGCAGCTATGCTCGATCGATTTTATCAGCCGTTTTAGCAGAACTGGAGGCAACTCAACCGCTTGCAGAACTTCCGCATCTGACGTTGCAATCACAACTCGCGACTCCCACACCCATCATGACAATTAGCTCAGAAACCGCTAGCTCACAGACCGTTTCGCTGCGTTTAGAAGATCGACCAGAGCTGCTCTGGCAAGCTGTTGAACTGGCTCGTGAGCTAGTAGCCGATCTGAAGCCTAGTGCAGTGGCCAATATGAGTAACTAACGCCAGTTTGCATCCGTTGAATTAGGTTTAAGCGATTTCTGCCTTCTCGCCAGTTCTACAGCATCGTATCGAAATATTCATGATATCTAGCGGTAACGACTTCTCCGAGCAATCAGCTCAATCCCCCGATCTATCCCCGATCCACAGTTCCGAAGGCTCATCTGCTGGCGTTCAGACCTTACCTGAACCGAGCGTTGAACCTCTGGAGATCACCGACGACTTGCCCCAGCTCTTCGAGATCTTGCCGCCGCAGGTGCGCCAAGTGCTAGAGCAGCATCCACAGCGCGACCGGCTAGTTGAAATCGTGCTGGATTTGGGTCGTCGCCCGGAGGCTCGCTTTCCAGGCAGCGCCGAATATCTCTCAGAGACAGTGGTTTCAAGAGCTGATCTGGACTACTGCATTGCGCGAATCGGCATGTTTAGCGGCGATAACCGAGCTGGACTGGAGCGCACCCTGCACCGGATCAGCGCCATTCGCAACCGCACAGGTGACGTGATTGGCCTTACCTGCCGAGTTGGGCGAGCTGTGTTTGGCACGATCAGCATGATTCGCGATCTGGTTGAGACGGGGCGCTCGATTTTGATGCTGGGTCGGCCTGGGGTTGGCAAGACAACAGCGCTGCGCGAAATTGCCCGTATCCTGGCCGACGAGCTGGATAAGCGCGTTGTGATCATCGATACCTCCAATGAGATTGCCGGGGATGGGGATGTACCGCATCCGGCGATTGGGCGAGCCAGACGGATGCAGGTTGCCCGCCCAGAGTTGCAGCATCAGGTGATGATTGAGGCGGTGGAGAACCACATGCCGGAAGTAATCGTGATTGACGAGATTGGCACGGAGCTAGAGGCGCTGGCGGCACGTACAATTGCCGAACGGGGTGTGCAGCTTGTTGGCACGGCGCATGGTAACCGGATCGAAAACCTCATGAAGAACCCGACGCTCTCAGATCTGGTCGGCGGCATCCAGTCGGTGACGCTGGGAGACGACGAGGCTAGACGACGGGGCAGCCAAAAGAGCGTGCTGGAACGCAAGGCTCCGCCCACGTTTGATATTGCGATCGAAATGCTGGAGCGCCAGAAGTGGGTGGTGCATGAAAACGTCTCGGATAGCGTAGACAGCCTGCTGCGAGGCCGTCAGCCCAACCCCCAAACCCGCAGCCTGGATGAGCGTGGCGAGATCAGGGTGACGCAGGAGCAAATTAGCCCCACGCCGCCCAACTCACCCCGACATGTACCGTTTCCAGGCGCATCCGGGTTTTCTGGATCGAGCTTTTCCGGCTCCAGTGCGGGCAAGGGTGCAAGGGCCGCTCAGGCTGGCTGGCGCAGCTCAGGTCAGATTGCGCCACTCTCAATTCCTAAAGCGACCCCGCCCAAAACCGAATCCTGGAGCTACAGTCCGCCAAGCTACAGCTCACCCATAGAATCGCTGCCGCTAGCTACCGAGCGTCAGCAGTTTGATCAGCTCTTGAACGATTCGTTTGAGGCGGCGGCAGATGACGCTGAGCTAGACGGACGGCTGATTGGCTCCAATGGCGAAGAGTTGCCGCTGCATGTCTACCCGTATGGGATTGGTCGACATCAGCTTGAGCAGGTGATTCAAACGCTGAACCTGCCTGTCGTGCTGACTAAAGATATCGACAGTGCCGATGCGGTACTGGCGCTGCGCTCTCACATGAAAAACCACTCGAAGCTAAAGCTGCTGGCCAAAAATCGGCAGTTGCCAATTCACGCCGTCAAGGCCAACAGCATTCCGCAGATTGTCCGGTCACTGCGGCGGATCTTGCATTTGGAAGATACTGGGGTGGATGAATCTGACAACCTGACGCTGCTTTACAGCAACAGCGACGATGACGAGATTGAAGCTCTGGAAGAAGCGCGGCTGGCCGTGGAGCAAATCGTGATTCCCAAAGGTCAGCCCGTCGAGCTCCTGCCGCGTTCTGGCAAGGTGCGAAAGATGCAGCATGAGCTAGTAGAGCACTATCGGCTTAATTCGGCTAGCTTCGGCGAAGAGCCAAATCGACGGCTGCGGATCTATCCGGCTTGACATCCGGCTTGACGCAAAAAAGGGGCGTGATCAGCGCCCCTCACGAATGAAAATAAATGAGCCAATTCTAAACCAAGGCGGGCACAGGTGCATTCAGGTGTGGGTAAAGCGGAAACTGGCCGCAGAGCGTCGCAATTCGCTGCTTGCAGTTTTGCGCCACCGACTCGTCTTCTGGGTTAAGTAGCCGATCGGCGATGATGTTGGCAATCTCGGTGAACTCGGGGGTGCCCATACCCCGCGTGGTCATAGCAGGTGAACCTAACCGCAGACCGCTAGTAACAAACGGCGATTCTGGGTCAAACGGCACGGTGTTTTTGTTGGCTGTAATGTTTACGCCGCTGACTAACTGATCAGCCTGCTTGCCCGTCATGCCGATTGAGCGCAGATCGACCAGCATCAGGTGATTGTCCGTACCGCCTGAGACGATCTTGAAGCCGCGCGCCTGAAGCTGCGCCGCCATTGCCTTGGCGTTTTCGATGACGTGCCCGCAGTAGGTTTTGAACTCTGGCTTCAGCGCTTCGCCAAAGGCCACAGCTTTGGCGGCGATCACATGCTCCAGCGGGCCACCCTGCGTGCCCGGAAACACCGATTTATCCAGCTTTTTGCCTAGGTCGGCATCGCGAGTCAAAATCAGACCACCGCGTGGGCCGCGCAGCGTTTTGTGCGTCGTAGTGGTGACAACATCGCAGTAGGAAATCGGGTTGGGGTGATGGCCGGTAGCGACCAGTCCGGCGATATGGGCGATGTCGGCTAGCAGGTAGGCACCGATTTCGTCGGCAATGGCACGAAACTGCTGGAAGTCAATTAGGCGCGGATAGGCTGAATAGCCGCAGATCAAGAGCTTGGGACGGTGCTTGAGAGCTAGATCGCGGATCAGATCAAAGTCAAGCTGCTCGGTTTCGGGACTGACTCCATAGTGCTGCGCCTGAAACCATTTGCCTGAGATGTTCACGGGCGAGCCGTGCGTCAGGTGGCCACCATGCGACAGATCCATGCCCATGATCGTGTCCCCTGGCTCTAGCAGCGTCAGAAACACGGCGAGGTTGGCCTGAGCGCCCGCATGGGGCTGCACGTTGGCGTGAGCTGCACCAAAGAGCTGCTTAGCGCGATCAATCGCGAGTTGCTCCGCCTGATCAACGATTTCGCAACCGCCGTAGTAGCGCTTGCTGGGCAGACCTTCGGCATATTTGTTGGTCAGGACTGAGCCTTGGGCTGCTAATACAGCCGCCGAGGTAAAATTTTCGCTGGCAATCAGTTCCAGGTGGTCGCGCTGGCGCTGTAGCTCTTTTTGCAAGATTTCAGCCACAGCCGGATCAGATTTCGCCAGAAAGTCCATGTTCGTCTGAGTCACGTGCAAGCTCCAGGGGAATAAGGTGTAAATGGGCAAATCGGCTCAGCGATCTAGGCTGAGGCTTCTACCAGACGTTCTATTACCAGACGTTCTATCGTATCGCATTGCTACTAGGCTAATGCGCCCGCTTTAGCACCCAGTTGCAGCACCTGATTCAACTTACCGCTGCGATAGCCTTCTAGATCCAGTGTGACATAGAGAAATCCATAGGCTTGGAAAGCTGCGACTAAGCTGGGTAAATCTGTGGTTAAGATGAACGGTTTAATTTCTGTCGGCGCCAGCTCAATTCTGGCTGTTTCGCCTGCGGAGCGCACCCGCAGGTTTTTCAGGCCCATCTGGCGCAGGTAACGTTCAGCTCGCCCCACTCGCTGAAGCTTCGCTACCGTGATCGCCTCGCCGTAGGGAAAGCGAGAGCTGAGGCAGGGCTGGGCAGGCTTGTCCCACCAAGGGAGTTCCAGAAGTTTCGCCAACTCGCGGACTTCTAGCTTACTCACCCCAACTTCAGCTAAGGGCGATCTGGCTCCCCGTTCCTGCGCTGCCTGAATGCCGGGGCGATAGTCTGATAGATCGTCTGCGTTCACGCCATCGACCACGTAAGGATAGCCGCGCTCTAGGGCAAGCGGTCTCAAGGTGTCGTGCAATTCGCTTTTGCAGAAGTAACAGCGGTTGACGGGATTGGAGCTGTAGTTGGGGTTGTCCATTTCGTGCGTCTGGACAATTTCATGGGCAATCCCGATTTCCGCCGCCTGAATCCGCGCGTCTTCTAGATCTTCGGGCAGCAGCGAGGGCGATTCTGCCGTGACGGCTAGGGCGTTTTCTCTCAGCGCGTCATAGGCAATTTTGGCCACCAGCGTACTGTCAATGCCGCCCGAATAAGCGACCAGGGCTCGATCCATCTCTGTGAACAGCCGCTTGAGCTGCGCCAGCTTTTCCGTCAAATTCATTGGTTAAATCCCCCAATTCTGCCCTATCGATCATGACTAATTTTTTGGAGATCGTGGGGGGTGCTGCGACAGGTGATGCACTAATGCTCGTAGCCCCAAGCGGTAGCTCTCCGCCCCAAAGCCGCTAATCTGACCGATGGCAACGGGCGCAATATAAGAGTGATGGCGAAACGCCTCGCGCTTGTAGATATTGCTGAGATGCACCTCGACGGCGGGAATTGCCACCCCTGCAATCGCATCTCGAATCGCGATGCTGGTATGCGTGTAGGCTCCGGGGTTGATCAAAATGCCGTGATGCTGATCGCAAGCTGCATGAATCGCATCGACTAACGCACCCTCATGGTTCGATTGAATTGCAGTAATCTGGGACTGTAGCGATTGTCCTTCCTGCTCCAAACCGCGATTGATGTCTTCTAAAGTCACTGAGCCATAAACCTCCGGCTCTCTGCGACCCAGCAAATTCAGATTTGGCCCGTGCAAAACCAAAACGCTATAGCGGAGCTCAGACACCGGAGCCTAGCGGCGATGCTGAGGATCTCTGACCGGCACTGGAATAGGCTCTGGTTCGGGCTGGGCTTCAGGCCCCAGCAGCGCCTCAACCAGCTTACGCGCCCACTCTCTCAGCTTTTCTAACGCCTTGTCGATATAATCCATTATTAAAACTGCTCCTTTACCTCAGCCAGGAACAACATTAAGCCAGTTGGACTTGACTTAATAAAGCTTGTATCTAACCTTACCATTCATCATAACGAATCGCTCAAAATGATCAAGGAATCACTCTACTTTTTCGAGCTGGTCGGCGCGTAGCCAGATATTGGGCGTGGGCACATAGCCAAACTGCACTAGCACGTAGTCACCTTTGGCATCTAGCACTTCGCCTTTGGTTTCAAACAGATAGGGCGACCAGCGGCTGTCGCTAGCCTGAGCTTCCAGGCTATTTTCCAGCTTTTCGCGGATAGCGCGCACCAGATCGCCTTTTTTGACTGCCATAGAGATTCCTCAATAGATTAATATCAATAGATTAATAGATTGCCAAAATTACAAACGCCCAAACGACCAGCGTTTCACTAAACTCTACTCACTAAAAGTCTATCAGGCTTCAGCCAGCGGTCAATCTTTAGCGGGCGACTGGATCGCCAGCGTGCCGTCCGGCTGTCGAGTGACGCTGCCGCCAAGGTTCTGGATCTGCTGAATCGCAATTTCGCGCGCTCGGTCGTCTGGAGCATTGCTGTAGACCATCACCCAAGCGGCTACCTGAGCCGTTCGGCTGTCCGGATTGCTAGCCAAAAAATCGGCGGTTTGCCGCGAGCTGACGGCCACCTGCTGGCTTTCGGGCAATGCCGATTGAGCGGCAAGCTGGGCAGCGGTGAGAAAAGACTGACGGGCGGCCTGGGCATCACCTGAAAACAAAAGCTGATCAATCGCCAACTGTCGCCAGCCAAGATAGGCGTTGGGCAGCACATCTGGTTTGAGCGACTGCAAGGCTTGCTGCATGATCTGATTGGAGCGCTCTGGCAGTCCGGCGTAGATGGAAGAGCTGGTAAGCAAAAAGTTGTAGGACTGGATGAAATAGGGATCGCGCTTTAGAATTACCTCAAAAAAATCGGGGCTGAGCCGATAGTCGGTTTGGCTGCGAGCCTCTTTATCACCAAAATATTGCAGAAAATTCAGGAACGTCCAGTTGGCAATCAGATTGTCAAAGCCGAAGGCGGGCAGATCTTGCAGCAAGGCTAGCCGAGCCTGTTCAGCTTCCGCATCCTGACGAATCTGCTCTATCGACGGCTTCTGATCCTGGCGCTGAATCTTCTGGAGCTGTAGAACTTGCAGTCCGCCGATTGCCGCAACGCAGAGCAGCAGGAGCGTAGCGCTGAGCAAAGCCTGAAACCAACGAGATCGAATTGGCATATATCTATCAGATTTAAGCTATCAATCAGCTATCAAGTTGAAGTCTTGCCAAGTTCTGGACTAACTTCTGGACTAATTTCTGGACTCGGTCAAACCGCTCAAATAAATCTGCCTGAGTGAACTGAGCCATTCTCAGAAGGGGAATGTCAAGATGAGAGAAGCAGAACCGCGCCTTGACCTATGCCAGATTTTCCCTCGATTGCTCAGCACTATCATGAGCGCACCAAGTATCATCCTCAAATGATGTCCAACCAGGATCTGGATTGGGCGAAGCAGCCGCTGCCCTTCAAAGACTATCCAATTGGCGCATCGTTTGATCTCAAAGCCTACCTGACCACTGAACCTAGCCCGGACGATAAAGAGCAAGAGTGGCAGCGGCTTTCGCGCCTGCTCTTTTGCACTTATGGCGTGACGGTAAGAATCAGTACTATGAATGGCGAGCCGGTCTACCTGCGATCTGCACCTTCAGCAGGTGGACTGTATCCTGTTGAAGTTTACCTGATTTCGCGCGGTACGCCACTGCTGCCGGCAGGTCTCTACAGCTATCAGCCCCAGACTCACTCGCTCATGCATTTTTGGGATAGTGATCTCTGGGCGCAGCTCCAGCGTGCTTGCTTCTGGCATCCGACGCTGGACGATACCCAGCTGGCGTTGGTGACAACTGCTGTGTTTTACCGCTCGGCTTGGCGCTATCAAGATCGAGCTTATCGCCGGGTGCATCTAGATACGGGACATCTGTTGGGGAACTTGGAGCTAGCCTGTGCGATTAACGACTATCGCCCGCACCTGATTGGCGGCTTTATGGATGAGGCCATCAACCGCCTGCTGTATCTGGATGCGGAGCAGGAGAGTGCCTTATCAGTGGTGGGGCTAGCCAATCTGCTGGAACTCCGCCAAAACCTGTCGCTGCGACCAACGGCGCTGGCCTCCAAGACCCAGATTGACTACCCGGAGATCCCGGACGGTGAGCTATTGGGCTACTTGCATCAGGCCACCGCCATTCCCGAAATTCCGAATCCGCCCGCGCTGAGATCCCTAGTGGCCGAACGCCGCGATCAGGTGGTGCCCCAAACTGACAAGTACAACTTTCCGTTTTGCCTAAAGCTGCCCACCGCCGCGCCGCCAATTGACTGGGGCGAAGGCTTAATTGAGCTAGAGAAAACAATCATCCGGCGACGCTCCACCCGCGCCTACAGTGGTGAAACCCTCAGCCTTGAGGAGCTCAAAGCATTGCTCGACTTCACCTACCAACCGCAGAACTACATTGAGCAAGGGCTAGATCGCAGCCCCGACTATTTCGATCTGGGACTGATTGAGACGTTTATTGCCGTGTCGGGCGTGGATGGCCTAGAGGAAGGCTGTTACTACTACGCGCCCCGGTCGCAGGAACTGCGGCAAATTCGCTTCAAAAACTTTCGCCAAGAGCTGCATATGCTCTGCCTTCAGCAAAATCTGGGGCGGGATGCAGGCGCGGTACTGTTTCACACGGCAGACTTGGACAAGGCAATCGCGCAGTATGGCGACCGCGCTTACCGCTATCTGCATATGGATGCTGGACATCTGGGGCAGCGGCTGAATCTGGCGGCAATTCAGCTGGGACTAGGCGTGAGCGGCATTGCCGGATTTTTTGACGATGCGGTGAACGAGGTGCTAGGGATTCCTGCTGACGAGGCCGTGCTCTACATCACAACCCTGGGACAGCCAAAATCGGGCGTTTAGAGCGCGCTGCTAGATATCTTAAATGTTGAGTCACTAAGTTGAATCACTATCGTTGCTGGAGCCAGAAAATGCTGGGAACTCAGAACCTATCGACCTTTATCTTGGCTAGCTTTTTGCTCTGGATTACGCCAGGGCCAGACACCCTGTATATCCTGGCGCGGAGCGTTGCGCAGGGTCGCCGAGCAGGTTGGGTATCGGCTTTGGGCAGCAGTACGGGACTGCTGGTTCACACGGCGTTTGCGGCCTTTGGGCTCTCAACCATCCTAGCGACTTCGGCATTGGCATTTATGCTGATCAAACTTGCTGGAGCGGCCTATTTGATCTATTTGGGGTTTGAGGCTTTGCTGAAGAAATCGCAGCCTGTAGCCGCAGCCAAAACGCCGCTCATGGGTAGCTGGCAGCTCTACCGTCAAGGGCTTATGACCAATCTCTTTAATCCCAAAGTGGCTATCTTCTTCTTGGCGTTTCTGCCGCAGTTTGTGGATCCAACCACGAATCTAGGGGCGCTGCCGTTTCTGCTGTTAGGGGGATTTATTGCAATGGGCGCCACGGTCTGGTGTTTAGTCCTTGCAGCATTTGCGTCAAAAGCCACAAACGCAGTCCGCAGAAACGCCAGAATGTCAGGCTGGCTGGAGCGTCTGGCCGGATGCCTGTATATTGCGCTGGGGCTAAATCTGCTCAAAAGCAAAGCCCAGCCCATATAAGCTACTGCCCCACTAAGCTGCCTTGGCGCTCAGCACATCCTTCAGCGCATAGACCACCTGCTGCTGCTGCTCTTGGCTCAGCTCTGGGAACATCGGCAGCGAAATCACCTCCTGCGCCACACGCTCGGTGATGGGCAACTGTCCTGGCCGGTAGCCGAGATTCGCGTAGACGGGCTGAGCATGCAGTGGCAGCGGATAGTAGAGCGCCGTGCCAACTCCCTGCTGCTGAAGGCTCTGGCGGATTGCGTCACGCTCTGAGCTAGTCTGGGCTGCCACCCGAATCGTGTACTGATTCCAAACGCTCTCGCCGCCCGTTGGAGCTTGGGGCGTGACGAGGCCAGGAACGTGAGCCAGCCAGCTGTGGTAGCGAGCGGCAATCCGGCGGCGGCTATCATTCCAGGCTTCGAGGTGGCGCAGCTTAATCTGCAAGATCATCGCCTGAATCGTGTCGAGGCGGCTGTTGACCCCAATCTCTTCGTAGCGGTAGCGCTGCGTTTGGCCGTGGTCACGCAGGCGGCGCAGCTTGGCGGCAAGGGCGACATCTTGCGTCGTGATTGCGCCCGCATCGCCACAGGCTCCCAGATTTTTGGTGGGATAGAAGCTGAAGCAGCCAATATGCCCGATGCTGCCAGTCCTCGCACCTGCCCAGGTTGCGCCCGCAGACTGAGCGCAGTCTTCGATCACCCAAAGCTGACCTGCCTCAGCAATCGCCATCAGCCGTGTCATATCTGTCGGCTGACCAAATAGATGCACTGGAATGATTGCCCTGGTGCGCTCGGTAATCGCAGCTTCTAGCAGATCCAGGTTGAGATTGAAGCTCCCAGGCTCAATATCGACAAAGACGGGCGTCGCGCCGACCGCGCTGATCGTTTCAGCCGTGGCGAAAAAAGTAAACGAGCTGGTAATCACCTCATCTCCCGCGCCGATATTTAGCGCCCGCAGCGCTAGAAACAGCGCATCTGTGCCGGAATTACAGCCGATTGCCTCTTTGACCCCAATATATGTAGCGAACTGCTGTTCAAAATTCTCGACTGCCGCGCCGCCAATGTACCGTCCAGAAGCCAGGATTTCGAGCACGGCTTGGCCAATCTCATCCCCAATCAGCTGATACTGTTGACTTAACTCAAACGCTGGAATAGAACTCACTCGCTTACACCACAAGTCACAACTGGAAGAATCATCTGGCCAGCGGCCAGCTTAGCCTCACTGGATTATCTTCTACCATGATTTTGCCAGCGCTGAAATCATCTTGGAATACCGACCGGAGATTCAAAGCGCGAAAATATCGGCTTTTGGGCGATTCTTGTAGGCAATTCTGGCGGACTCGTTGCAAAATTGGAAACCAGAGACAAGCCGTCTAGCTTTCCCAGTTTAATAAAAGCTAGTTCGGTTTACGAACTGGTTCTTGGGTTATGCCGCCGGGTGACTGTGGAGTTGGCTCAGCCGCTTTTGCAGTTGCCCTCTTTAGGCTGAGATAAACCGGGGAACCATTTCGGGTTTGAAATCATCAAGCTGATAGGACTGCTGAGCCGGGACTGTTGAGCCAGGACTGCTGAGCCGGGACTGCTGAATTAGACTTCAGTCCGGCAGCTTTCAGCATTGTCCGGTAAACTGGCAAACTGTAGGCAACCCGTTAGGCGAACCGTTAGGCAATCGGTGTGAGCAGCTATGGCAAACCCCAACTCATTTCGGAATTTGGCCAACAACCTTGTCAGCCAGGGGCAGCTTCAGGCGCTATGGCGCAACCCTTCGGCCATTGCCGCTATCGCCTCGCTGCTGGCGCATGGACTGCTGTTTGCGGCTTTGCCCTTGCTGCCGCGACAGGAAGTGAGAGCCAAAGAAGCTGATATTAAAGATCCGGTTTCGATCACCGAGCTGACTCCGGCTGAGCAAAGTCGCCTGCCCGATATGGTGACGCTGCCGCCAGTTGAGCTACCACCCATTTCCTCTGCTCCCAAAAACGGCAGTTTGTTTACGCTGCCCAGCCTGTCTCAGCCCAACACGCGCACTAGCATCACGCCCTCTGATTCGCTGCTGGCACCGCCGCCGCCGCTGCCTATCTTTATCCCGCCGATTTTGCCCCCCACTCAGTTTCCGTCATTCAGCACAATCCAGATTCCTCCAGCCCAGCCTGCTCCCGTGCGCCCTGTGCAGCCTCAAGCCTCAGATTCTCCGGCGGCTATGCCCTCCCCCAGCCTCTCTCCCGCTGCGCCTGTCTCCCCCTCAGCGGCAGCTGACTCCCCGCCTGCCTCACCCTCAGCCGAGGATCTCAACCCCGATCAGGTCGCCGCTCAGCCTGAGCCACAGCCCAGCCCAGCTCGCACCGAGGCCGATATTCAGCAGGATCTGATTGCTCGTCAGCAGGAGCTGCGTGAGCTGTATACTTTCAGGCCAGAAGGCACCAGCGTTGAGGCGGCCAACAGCTCGTTTTTGAGCTGGTATGGCGAGGCCATGGGCAAAGACTATGGTGAAGGCGAAGCCGAACCTACTCAGGAAGAAGTGACGGCAGACTATCTGAAAGTTGGCTGTCCGCTCAAGAAAACCCAGCGGGCGGTTGTGG
Organism: Pegethrix bostrychoides GSE-TBD4-15B; assembly: GCA_019359155.1. Taxonomy (GTDB): domain Bacteria; phylum Cyanobacteriota; class Cyanobacteriia; order Elainellales; family Elainellaceae; genus Elainella; species Elainella bostrychoides. The sequence goes on along the minus strand of JAHHHV010000092.1, from coordinate 24,200 downwards.
GGGTTGTCGTCGATGCCGAAAGCCAGATTGTGGGTGATCCGAGGCTGCTGAAAAGCTCTGGCTACGGGTTGTTCAATCAAGAAGCTCTCCAGGTGGCTAAGGCTCACGAGTTCAAGAATGAATCTGGCGGTAACCAGGTCTATCTGCTGGGGGTCAACTTCAAGTACAGCGAGGAAGTCTGCCCACCCGGATTTAGCCCGATTGCGCCTGCGGGCTAAGGCTCAGCTCATCACCTGCGACCAGGTTGTGACCAAAAAGATAATTAGCACTGCCAGCGCCAGCAAGCCCTGGATCAAGTTGCCCAGCACCGTCCCGACTAGAATCCCGAGTCCAGCTTTCAGCGCTACCATCAGGTTTTTTCGATAGATAAGTTCGCCGATAATTGCACCCAGCAGGGGGCCAATCAGCAGCCCCAAAAACGGTCCGCCAAACGGCAGCGCGGGCAGCAGGCCAAAGATACCCACTAGCAGTCCCACGATTGCCCCAATCTGCCCCCATTTGCTAGCTCCAGCCTGCTTCGCGCCCAAGTAGCTCGCCAAAAAGTCGATTGCCACGCTGCCCAACCAGGCCGCCACCGCTACAATCAGCGGTAGCTCAACGCTGCGAAAGCCATGCACCACTCCCCAGACCACAATGGCGGCCACCGAGAGGATAAGCCCCGGTATGCCCGGTATGACTGCCCCCACGATACCAACGACCATGACAGCCACCAACAGCCAGTAGAGCAGTGCTATTTCCATCGATTTAACGTCCTGTGTTGCCTGAGTTTGGGCTGTAGAGTTCAAGTAGATCTAAGTGGGCTTCAGCTCTGATTCCGCCAGTTGCAGCGTGTTTTCCAACTTGTCTGCCAGTCCGGCGATCCAGGTTTCATCTTGCTGGGTGTAGCTGCGCGGCGCGTTTGCCCCCAAAATCAACGCGCCTTGACTGCCAATCGGCTGCACAATCACGCCCTGCGTATTTTCGGGCAGATAGCTAAATTCTACGCCGCCGGGATAGAGCTTGAGGTTGACCAGATAGACTGGCTTCTGGGTTTTAAGCACCCGCTGCAAAATTACTCCAGGTGTCACCTCGGCCTCGCGCCCTAGCACGCCTCGCCGCAGCAGCAGCGTTCCGCCATACCAGACCAAAACCGAGCGCGTTACCGTATTGGTCAGCAGCAAATGCGACGCCCAAGCCAGCTCGGTTTTCACCGCGTCGGGTAGATCGGGAGCTAGCTCAAAGCCCTGCTCGCCGACTAGTTCCACCGCATCGGGCAGCTTAGGCTGAATCCGCTGCCAGAGCAGTCCCGTTAGGATCAGCACGGCGCTGATGATGACGCCCACCGCATCTGAGCGTGCCTGCGAGTCCGTCAGCGCCTGGGTGAGCAGCCGATTAATCAGCAACAGCGTTCCGGCCATTACGCCAACGGCGATTGGGAGCTGTCGTAAAACCTGGTTTTGGTCGGGTCTGGCCATGCAGTCACGCTCGATTTACCCACCATTTTGGCAGAAATCAGCTATCCTAAAGTCCGAAAGTTGCTTGAAGTTATCACCCGCTCAACTCGATCACCAGAACCTGACGTGCTAAATCTCATTGGCGGACTTTTCTCCATCTTTGTCGGCGCGACTCCTAGCCCCCCACCGCTGCAAACCACCAACTGGTCGCCCTGGATGCAGCCTGACTGGGTGCTATCGCTGGCGGCTCCTAGCCCCGACCCAATTGCCGAACTCGCGGTACAGCAGCATCTCAGCGCTCTGACCCGTCTGGGGCTACCCAGCCGCGCTCAGGGAGTCTGGATGCAGACAGGCGACCAGGTGTTGGTGAACCATCAGGGCGATACACCGCTTTCTGCCGCCTCGCTCACCAAAGTAGCGACAACGCTGGCGGCGCTCAGCACCTGGGGCACAGAGCATCAATTTGAGACGGTGTTTAGCACCACAGCTCCGGTGCAGGCGGGCGTGGTGCAGGGCGATTTGATTGTGCAGGGCGGTGGCGATCCGTTTTTTGTTTGGGAAGAGGCAATCGCGGTGGGCAATGCTTTGAACCAGGCTGGAATTCAGCAGGTGACGGGCAGGCTGATCGTGGCGGGCAACTTTACAATGAACTTTGAGGACAGCGCGATCACGTCGGGCGAACTGCTGAAGCAGGGGCTAAATGCCGATCTCTGGTCGGGCGAGGCGGAAACGCAGTATCAGCAGCTTGCGCTCGGAACCGCCCGTCCGCGCATCGTGATTGCAGGCAGCGTCGAGCGCGGTGAACTGCCCGCCAATGCTCAGCCAATTCTGCGCCGTCAGTCGATGCCGATGGTTGATCTAGTTAAGGCAATGAATATCTACAGCAACAACATCATGGCGCAGATGTTGGCCGATTCGGTAGGCGGAGCCGCCGCTGTCTCCCAGCAGGTGTCGGAACTTACCCAGATTCCGCAGGCCGAAATTCAGCTGCACAACGGCTCTGGGCTAGGCACCGAAAATCGTCTGTCGCCGCGAGCCGTTGCTGCAATGCTCTCAGCCATTCAGCGCTACCTGCAAGCCCGCAACCTGACCATTGCTGACGTTTTTCCGGTAGTCGGACGCGACGGCGGCACGCTCGCAGGCCGGAGGCTCCCCAGCGGCACGGTGATCAAAACCGGAACGCTGAACGAGGTTAGCGCCCTAGCTGGCGTGTTGCCGACCCGCGATCGCGGACTGGTCTGGTTTGCGATCATCAACTCAGGACAAGGCGACCTGGGCACATTTCACTATCAGCAGGATGCCTTGCTCTCAGCGGTTGACCAGACTTGGGGAACGGCAGATTTGGTGGCGCTTCAGCCGCATAATCGCGACAGCTCGAATCGGCTGGGTATCTCGCGGCGCAATCAGCTTCAGCAGGCGCTAGAGCAGGCGTTTTAGCAATCATGCTGAAGTTTAGCCGCCCGGAACCAAGTCCTGTCCCGGCACAATCTCGGTGACAACTCGCCCGCCGCTGACCACCACCTTGCGGTCTTGCAGCTTGCCGACGGCTTTACCGCCCCGCAGCGTAGCAGGCGGATCGGGCTGGACGTAGACTACGTTGCCCAGCGCCGTCACTTCCTGCGAGTTCATCTTCCAGGTCAGGTCATCGGAGGTGAGCTTCGACTGATTGCGAGCTGAGATCGCGTTGACGCTGCCGTTGAAGTAGGCAACTTTTGGCTCTAGCTCCATGCGGCCTCGGTTGGCGGTAATGCGGATTTGCTGCTGCTGGTTCAGCACCAGAATTGGCTGGTCGGACACCAGCGTTTGGTTAGGGATATCCCAGACCAAAGAGTTGCCGCTAATTTGCAGGGCTGGGTCAACTACGGCAAGCTGGGCGTTTTGCTTTAGGTGGGCAATTCGTTTGACCAAATCGACATCGACAGCGTTGGCGGTAGCCTGGTCGGTCGGCTGATCATTTTGCAGTCTTTGAGCCAGCAGTGGACTTTTGCCTACCAGCTTCTGATCTTTCAGCAGCCAGGTAATTTGCTCAGTCTGGATGCGGAGCTTTGGATCTTGGGTAAGAGCATCAACTTTGCCCGACAGTTCCGCCCGCCGCTGCTTGTTAAACAGCTTGATCTGGTTGGCCACGAGCTGCACCTGCGGATGGGCGCCGCGCAGATTGCCGCGCATAATCAGCAAATCCTGCTGCGGCTGCCATTCGAGTTGATTGGCGCGCAGCACGGCTCCGCTCTGCACGTCAGTGGTGACGACATTGCCGCGCAGTAGGATCTTGTCGCCGCTACTGAGAATCTCGCCCGTGTTGGCCTGCACCCGATAGATCGGCTGACCGTCCTGATAGAGCTGCCCAGTTGGGGACTTTACCTTAGCCGTTTTTTTATCGGCTGAAGAAACGACCTCTGCGGCTTTCACTTTCCATTGGATGCGCCCCTGCTCGTCTGCTTCTTCTAGGGTGATGTTGTTGAAGGTGAGGTCTTTGTTGATTTTGGTGGGTGTCTCCGGATCAGATGGTACCGCCTGGTTCTGTGGACGACAGCCATTTGCGCCCAGCAGCAACAGCAGCCCTGCACTGACGCAGAGCCTGAGCCAACCTTGCTTTTTGTAATCGCACATTTTTCTTATTCGTCCTCGACCGCATCTTCAACTAGGCCAATGCCCGATAAGGGGCGGTAGGTGTAGCCCTGACGCGGCGTTTTCTGGATATCTTCTTTAATCGTATCTAGGTCAATATAGCGGTCGGCGACGTTGATCAAGCTGTCGCTAGTCATTGAGCGCAGGCTGACCACTTCGACCCGCACGCCTCGGTAGCTGACGGCATCGACCGCATAGGCCAAGTCGCCATCGCCGCTGACCAAAACTGCCGTGTCGTAGGAGCCAACCAGCGCCATCATATCGACTGCAATTTCCACGTCCAGGTTCGCCTTTTTGGAGCCGTCGGGGAGCTGCACCAAATCTTTGGAAATCACCCGGTAGCCGTTGCGCCGCATCCAGAGCAGAAAGCCCTGCTGCTTTTCGTTGGTGCGATCAACGCCAGTGTAGAAAAAAGAGCGCAGTAGCCGCGAACCTGCCGTCAGACGACACAGCAGCTTGGTGTAGTCAATTTCAATGCCGAGCTGAAGCGCTGCATAAAACAAGTTGGAGCCATCAATAAAGATGGCGACTCGACCTCTATTTTCTAAAACCTGCTCGGGTGTAAATAGGGTTTCGTTTTCTAGTGAATTATTGAACATGCTTTTTCTATACTCCATATTCTATTGAAAGAGCTAGTTAGCCAAAAAGTTAAGTAGCACAAATGTAAACAATTGGAAAATGTTAAGTTTTATTGAGCCTAGCTATACTTGATTCTAAACTGCTGCTGTGGGTTTCCACTATCAGCCTATCCCAATCAATCGTTAAAAAACCTTAAACAAAGATTGAGTAATTGCTCCTTTTTTGGTTAATTTGTTTTACAGTTCCAGCCTTTGAAACACGGGTTCGGGTTGTCCTAGTGCTTGTCCGGGCGACAAGATGCCCCAGATTGCATGGCGCTCGAAGGGTAGCTGCGCGCCAATATCGGGCTGATTAAAATCAGCGGTAAAGCCAAGCTGTTGATAGATCGCATTGCTGAGCGTCGGCACGATGGGCGAGAGCAGATAGGCCACCAGCCGCACTGACTCCAGCACTGCGTAAAGCACCTGCTCCAGCTCGTTTTGCTTGCCCTGCTTAGCCAGCGCCCAAGGAGCCTGCTCGTCTACATATTTATTGCCAATCCGCGCTAGCGCCAGAGTCGCTTCGCAAACCTGGCTAAAGGCCAGCTCGCTATAAGCCTTGGCGGCTAAAGCTCCTAGCCCTGCTGATTTAGAACGCAGCGGTTCTGCCAGCGGCATAGACTCAAGCTGCACAGCAGGCACTTTCTGGTCACAGTATTTATGCGCTAGCCGCAGCGTCCGGTTGAGCAGATTGCCTAGATCGTTGGCCAAATCGGCGTTGAGCGTATTCACAAACCGCTCTTCGCTGAAGTCGCCATCTCGGCCAAACTCAATTTCCTTTAAAAAGTAATAGCGAACCGCATCGGCGCTGTAGCGATTCACCAGATCGACAGGATCAATCACGTTGCCCAGCGTTTTGCTAATCTTCTGGCCATCTTTGGTAAGAAACCCATGCCCAAACACCCGCTCCGGTAAGGGCAATCCTGCCGACATCAGCATGGCTGGCCAGTAAACCGCGTGAAAGCGCAAAATATCTTTGCCAATCAAATGAATATTGAACGGATACCAGACGGCAGTGGCGTTCTCTAGCGTTGGCTCTTGCTCTGGCTCCAGCAGCGCCGTCACGTAGGCCAGCAGCGCGTCAAACCAGACGTAGATTGTTTGCGCTGGATCGACGGGCAGCGGAATCCCCCAAGCCACGTTCACCCGCGAGATCGAAAAATCCTGCAAGCCTTGCCCTACGAAGCTCAGGACCTCGTTGCGGCGGCTCTCCGGCTGAATAAACTCCGGCTGCGAGGCGTAGAGCTGCTCTAAATGACTCTGGTAGGCCGAGAGCCGAAAAAAATAGTTCTGCTCGTCGCGCCATTCCACCTGTTTATTCGGGTGCAGCGGGCAATGTTTGTCGGCCAGCAGATCGCGCTCTTCTTTGAATTCCTCGCAGGAGACACAGTACCAGCCCTGCTGCTGCCCCTGATAAATATCGCCCTGCTCCCAGACGCGCTGAAAAAACTGCCGGACAATTGCCTCATGCCGAGGGTCGGTGGTGCGAATAAAACTGTCTACCTGGATGTTTAGCAGCTCCCAGAGCGACAGAAACTCTTTGGCAATCAGATCGCAGTGCTGCTGTGGCTGTCGTCCCATTGCCTCTGCCGTCCGCTCAATCTTCTGCCCATGCTCGTCGGTTCCGGTCACCAGCCGCACGGCTCGACCCTGCAAGCGCTGAAACCGCGCCACGACATCTGCGGCAATCGTAGTGTAGGCGCTGCCAATATGCGGAATATCGTTGACGTAATAGATTGGGGTCGTGATGGCAAAGGTGGCTGAGTTCGGAACGCTAGCATCCATGAGGAATTAGAACCAATCTGAATTACCCATCACTATACTCGAAGCCGGAAAACTTGTTTTTCCGGAACCCCCTAATCGACCAATAGAGATACCAAGCACCTGCCGCAATCTCCTAAAATTAGAGAGCTTCAGCCATTCGGCACAATATTGGCAATTAATGACAGGGCAAAGTCCACTTCTCCTATCCCGCCAGCTACTTGCGCTTGCAGGTACTCGCATCTATTCACACCACCCAGATCGGATTCCTCAAGATACTGCCGTGATTGTGGTCAGTAACCATCGCAGCTTTCTGGATGCGCCTGTGCTGATGGCAGCGCTCAACCGCCCGATCCGATTTGCCTGCCATCACTACATGGGACAAGTACCGCTGTTGCGCGACTTTATTCTGCGGCTGGGCTGCTTCCCGCTCGATGCAGTTGATCAGCGGCAGCAGAGCTTCTTTCACCAGGCGACCCAGCTCTTGCAAAGTCAGCAGATGGTTGGCATTTTCCCAGAAGGGACTGAGCCAATGGTGCATCTTACCGACAGCCATGACATGGGCGAGTTCCATCGTGGCTTTGCCCATCTGGCGCTGCGGGCGCCAGTCGAGCATTTGGCCGTGCTGCCTGTCGCCATCGTCTCGCAGCAGGAAACCACAAAATTTCCGGTGCCGCTGAAGCTGCTGAGCTGGTTTGACCCCTCTGAGCCGCTGTTTAATCAGGAAGGCTGGCATCCAATGGTGCTCTATCAGCGGGCAGACGTGCTGGCGGGTCGCCCACTCTGGATTACGAATTCCCAGCGGCAGAGCTATCAGGGCAAGCAGGCGCGCAGCGTCGTCACTGATTTGATGGGGCATTGCCAGACTGAAATTAAGGGCTTGCTTCAGCAAATCTAGCCCTAAAGCTTGATATAGTTGCTCCAAGCAATTGCCATAGAACATGACATCAGCCTATCTGCTTGCGCTGCGCTCGCCTCGTCCGCCTCGACCCAAAGCGGCTCTGTTGATCTATTTACCGGGTGGAGACGGCACGGGACAGCTTTTCTATCGGCAGCTGGCAGGCTTGGAGCAGGTCTTCGATATTCGCTGTCTGGAAATTCCAGCTAATGATCTCACCGGCTGGGAGCAGCTCGTGGCGCAGGTTGTGGCGCTGGTGCAGATTGAGCTGAGGCAGGGGGAACGTCCGGCGGTCTACCTCTGCGGCGAGTCCTTTGGCGGCTGTCTGGCGCTCAAGGTGATCCAGCATTCGCCAGAGCTGTTCGATCGCCTGATTTTGGTCAACTCGGCCTCTGCGTTCAACCGAGATTCCTGGCTCTACTGGCTCTCGTTGCTGGCCTATCCAGTGCCCGATCCGCTCTATCGGGCCTTCTGGCTGGGATTCCTGCCTATTCTGGCGGCGCTCCAGCGGATCGAAGCCAAAGACCGCCGCACATTGCTGAATGCAGTCCAGATGATGACCCAAAAAACTTCAATCTGGCGGATGTCTCTGCTGCGGGAGTTTCAGCTCAGCAACGCTCAGCTTCGGCAGATTAACCAGCCCACGCTGATTGTGGCCAGCGAACGCGACTGCATTTTAGATTCCGTACGGGAGGCCCATCGACTCAGCCGCCTGCTGCCGCAAGCGCAAATCCACATTTTGCCTGAGAGCGGCCATGCCTGCTTGTTAGAAGCCGATGTCAATTTACACCAAATCTTGGCTGCCGTTAATTTTCTGCCGCAGCCAGCTAGCCAATCTGTGAGCTGAATTCGTAAGCTAAATTTGTGAGCTGAACTCAAGGCTGAACTTACAAGCTGGCAAAGCGGTCGGTGGCCTCAATTAACGCGCTGCGAATCCCCGGCTCGGTCATGGAATGTCCAGCATCAGGCACGACGATGAATTCAGATTCGGGCAGGGCTTGATGCAGCTCCCAGGCCGAAATCATTGGGCAAACCACATCGTAGCGGCCTTGCACAACTACAACTGGCAGATGCCGAATTTGATCGCAGTTTTGTAAAAGCTGGTCTTCGGTCGCCAAAAAGCCCTTATTCACAAAGTAATGACACTCAATGCGGGCAAAGGCTTCCGCAAAGTGAGCTTCGCCCAGCTTCTGCTGGAGGCTCAGATCAGGCAAAAGCTTGCTGGTGCTTGCCTCCCAAACTGACCAAGCTCGGGCCGCAGCGGTGCGGATCTCGGCATCTGGGCTAGTTAACTGGCGGTAATAAGCGGCGATCAAATCACCGCGCTCCGCCATCGGAATTGGCGCTAGATAAGCCTCCCAGGCATCTGGAAACAGATAGCTCGCGCCTTCTTGATAAAACCAGCGCAGCTCTTTGGATCGCAGCAAGAAAATCCCGCGCAGAATCAGCCCCGAACAGGCAGTCGGATGCGCCTGACTATAGGCTAGCGCCAGCGTGCTGCCCCAGCTTCCTCCAAACACGACCCATTGCTCAATTCCCAAATGCTGCCGAATTTGCTCAATATCGCCGACCAAATCCCAGGTGCTATTTTGGTTCAGCTCGGCGTGAGGCAGGCTTCGCCCGCAGCCGCGCTGGTCAAACAGCACAATCCGCCACTGCGTGGGGTCAAAATATCGGCGGTAAATCGGGTCAATGCCGCCACCGGGGCCGCCATGCAGGAAGACCACCGGTCTGCCGTCAGGATTGCCTGCCTGCTCCATGTAGAGGCTGTGCAGCTCCGAAACTTGCAGACGCTCAGTTTGGTAGGGTTCAATTGCGGGATAAAGCTCTTTCATGCAGGCTCTCTCATGCAACCTGTTGGAGTCCAAAGCCGTAGTTTAAGATCGAATTAGAACTTTTAGCGTTTTCAGTCCAAAAACTTAGCTCATGTCCATGTCTTGGCGACTTCATCAAATTTTTTACCTAGAACAAGGCGAAACCCGCCTTTATGGAGAGCTAATTCAATTTGTGGAAGAGCGCCATCTTTGCTGGCTGCGCCCAATTGCGCTGCACTGCCAGTCTCGGAACGATGCTTCTACAGGTGAAGCTTTTTATGATCTGAGGCAGGGGGCAGATCTGATCTGCCCTGATACACTGCTGCATCTGGCGCTGGATCACGAAGTGCTGCCGATACTCACTCAATTACATGATCTTAAGGACGAAGCCGCCTCATCCCACAATGCTGACCGACTGCGACAATTTGTCCAGCAGCTCTGGCAGGCGGAGCCAGAGGCATTTCAGCAGTGAGCTTAGCGGTAAGCACAAATAAACTAGTAGGCTAATCCATGACTGGGGACGAGCCGAATCCGACCCGCATCCATCTCAGCCATCAGGAGTTCTAGCGCCTCAAAGTCTGCGTCCGAAACATGGCCGAGGCGGGTTAGCTCGCAGTTGATTTCATTTTCGATATCGGGAGTCAACTGCTTGATGTAAAGTGCTTTGGCGACGAGTTGACGAATCATATGAGTTGGTTTCATGCTTCATCTCCTGCAAGGTAAGGCGAGGGCAATCTTAGATCCAATCTTCTGTCGGGCGCTGCCTAAGGCCGATGATAGCTGTCAGTAGGCTGGGTGATATTCATCACAGAACCCAGATCGGCAGAGGATTCGCATCCTTGGAAGATGATCTTTACTCCACTTTCGGCAGCTTGAATTCCGGATGACACAAAAAGTATTCGATTTGGCGGCAGTAAAGCGCTTTCTTCATCAAAACTTCATAGTGGAACCTGGATATTCATGGAACGTCTGATTAGCTAGTACAGAAGCAGCTGTAGAACTGAAAATCCATAGGCATCTGCGGCAATAGCTAGAACCCAGCCATTGCCCCAATCATTTACCTAGCCACCAGCTTGTTCAGAACTTAACTTGGCTCTTTACAAAAAATAAAGATTCTGCGAACCTGTTCTCAAAAGATGGCTTCTGCTGTCAGTGCAAGGCTATCTTTTTGATTACTCTGAGTTACGGACTGTACTGTACTGAGTTAGCTGTCTTGGGTTTCTGGAAAACTTCTGGTCGCCGAATCATGCCAGCAGCTTCTCTTGGTAGCTGTTAGGCTCCGAAACTTGATCAGAGCTAGATCTTGATCCACCGTTCCTATCCTGTAGCTCTGTTTCTACAACGCTGTTCCCGTAGCACTGTTCCCGTAGCACTGTTCCCGTAGCACCATTCTCATAGCACTGCTCCCCTAGAGACTTGCAGTTAGAACCATTAGCTGTGCAGACTTAGAATCATCATCATGCAAGAAAGCTCTTCGACCCCAACTGGAACAATCATTCAGCTCAGCGGCCAGATTAGCTCCGCGACCATCGCCGAGCTTCAGCAGCAGCTTGTAGAAGCACTGGCAGCTACAGCTTGTAGTTCGCTCTCCTTGGATATGAGCCAAGTTGAAGCTTTAGACAGCGCCGGACTGATGCTCTTAGTTTCAACGTTGACGTTAGCGCAACGTCTCAACAAGCAATTCAGCCTGTTCGGAGTTTCTCCGTCGGTGCGGATCATTTTTGAGCTAACCCAGCTCGATCGCGTTTTCAACATTCTCGAAAAACTGCCTCAGCCGTTGTCGCAGGCTGCGGCGGCTTAAGCCATCGTGGACTGTACTCGCAAGGTTGCTCAGGATTGGTCTCTGTATGAGGCTGAGAGACTAGACTAGAAGCAGTCAACTCTCGGTTAGGACGTAGTTCCCTTGGCAGCAGCAGGCGTTCAGCAACTACTCACGGATATTCTGCGCCCAGCCCGCTATTTGGGTAACGAGCTGGGTGCGGTTCACAAACCCTGGGACAGCGCTAGCTTGCGCTGGGTTTTGACCTACCCCGAAGTTTATGAGGTGGGCGCGTCCAATCTGGGGCATATCATCCTCTACAGCATTCTGAATGCTCAGCCGCGTCAGCTCTGTGATCGCGCCTATTTGCCTGCGGCTGATTTGGCAACCAAGCTGCGTGACAGCTCAACGCCGCTGTTTGCCGTAGAGTCTGGGCGGAGCCTGCGCGAATTTGACATCTTGGGGTTCAGCCTCAGCTACGAGCTAGGGGCAACCAATATTTTAGAAATGCTGTCGCTGGCGCAAATTCCGCTGACCCGGCAGGAGCGAGGCGCAGCGGGCGACTATCCGCTGATTTTTGCAGGCGGGCAGACGGCAACTTCTAATCCAGAGCCTTACGCCGATTTCTTTGACTTCATCGCGCTGGGTGATGGCGAGGAGCTGCTGCCCGAAATTGGCCTAGTGCTGGAAGAAGGCAAGGCAGCAGGTTTAGATCGCGAAACGCTGCTGCTGGATTTGGCGCAGGTGCCGGGAGTCTACGTGCCGCAGTTTTACGAGATGCAACCCGATGGGTCAGTGGAGCCTCACCAAGCTGACCTGCCTGCTCGCATCTTACGTCGGGTCGCTACACCCATTCCGGCTTACTCAATCGGCTTGGTGCCCTATGTAGAAACGGTGCATGATCGGCTGACGATCGAAATTCGGCGCGGCTGTACGCGGGGCTGTCGGTTTTGCCAGCCCGGAATGCTGACGCGGCCTGCCAGAGACGTAGAGCCAGAGCAGGTTGTGGAAGCAATTGAGCAGGGAATGCAGGCTACGGGCTACAACGAGTTTTCGCTGCTGTCGCTGAGCTGCTCTGACTATCTGGCGCTGCCCGCAGTCGGCATGGAAATCAAAAATCGGCTGAAGGGTGAAAACATCTCGCTGTCATTACCCAGCCAGCGGGTGGATCGCTTTGATGAGAACATTGCTAATATTTTGGGCGGCACGCGGCAGGGTAGCCTCACCTTCGCGCCAGAAGCAGGCACGCAGCGGCTGCGCGACATTGTGAATAAGGGGCTAAATAACGAAGAACTGCTGCGCGGAGTCAGAACGGCTTTTGAGCAGGGTTGGGATCGCATCAAGCTCTATTTCATGATTGGCCTACCGGGTGAAACGGACGCGGACGTACTGGGGATTGCCGAAACGCTGCGCTGGCTGCAACGCGAATGTGCGGGACACGGACGCAAGCGGATCGGCTTCAACGTCACGATTTCCAACTTCACGCCCAAGCCGCATACACCGTTCCAGTGGCATTCTGTTTCGACTACAGAATTTGAGCGTAAGCAGCGGTTGCTCCGCCAGGAATTCCGCAGCATTCGCGGCCTCAAGGCCAATTTCACAGACGTACGCATCTCGGCCATGGAGGATTTTGTCGGGCGAGGTGATCGGCGGCTCTCGGCTGTCGTCAAGCGAGCCTGGGAACTAGGAGCCGGGATGGATGCCTGGTGGGAAAGCCTCGATCAAGCCTATGCGGCCTGGACGCAGGCTATCACTGAATCTGGGCTGGCTAGCAAGTATCGGCAGATAGAGAGCGGTGAGTGGAGTTTTCCGGGTGGAGCCGAGCATCTACCCGATCAGCCCGCTACAGCGCTGCTGGATTTGCCGCTGCCTTGGGATCATCTCGACACGGGAATCGACAAGCAGTGGCTGAAAGCAGACCTCCAGCTCGCTCTAGAAGCCGCGACGGTTCCTGACTGCTCGTTTGAAGGCTGCTCGCACTGCGGCGTTTGTGGCTCTGATTTTGGCCATAACGTCGTTGTGCCGCCGCCGCCAATTCCGCAGTTTTCGGGACAGTTTGTGCCGAATCAAAACCGGGCGCAGCGGCTGCGGGTCTGGTTCGGCAAACAGGCTGAAATGGCGCTGATTAGCCATTTAGATCTGATTCGCCTGCTCGATCGCGCCGTGCGTCGGGCGGCCATTCCCATTACCTTCACGGGTGGATTTCATCCAGGGCCGCGTATTGTCGTCGCCAGTGCTCTGTCTTTGGGCATCACTAGCTCAGGTGAAATCGTCGATTTTGACCTGACCGAAGCGATGGACGCACAAGAATTCAGGCAGCGGCTCGCCGCTCAACTCCCGGAGCAGATACCGCTCTATCGGGTTGAAACTGTGCCATTGAATTCGCCTGCGGCCACACAGCTACTTGAGCAAGCCGAATACTGGCTGCTGCTGCAAGCTGAAGGCTCCGGCTCGCCGCTCTGGCAGAGCTGGATTGAGCAGATTTTGGCGGCAGAGGAAGTTTGGGTTGAGCAAACCACCAAGTCGGGCAAGCAGCAGTCCGTCAATCTGCGCGAGCGGCTGCTAGAGCTGAAGCTGCTCACGCCGCAGCAGCAGATCATATGGCTAGGATCTGGGCTGGAGTCAGCTCAGGCGCTGCGCTACGTCGGCACCTGCCGCAACAACGGCACGTTGCTACGCCCCGAACATCTGGTGCAAATGCTGGAGTGGGCATCTGGACAGGAATTTCAGATTCTTAAAATCCATCGGCAGCAGCTACTGCTGGGTTTAGGGGAATCCGAGCTGGCTGTGGCTAATTAACTCCTGTCAAGTTTAAATTTGGCTAAAATCTGGAAAAGACCTGTGGCGTAAAACTTTGTCCGCGCTATAATGCTTTGCAAGAGAGGCCGTTGCATATCTATATTCTTCCGGGCTACCAGTGGTTTAATCGGTGCCAAGCGTAGAGATAGGTCTGTATCTGCAAAGTTTTCAACGTATTTTCAGTTCCTGGGTGCCTGTCTGTTATGGAGAGGTATCGGCAAAGGTTCCTTTTGCCACCAGATTGCTACCTATTCGTTGCTGTTGGGCTGTCGAAGTCAGGCTGTTAAAGTCGGGCTGTTCTTCAACCCTCCAGTGACTCAGTGAATTCCAGTTTGATTCAGCCATTCTCACCTGCGCTGAACGATGATAATTTTGGCAACCGCTCAGAAATTAACTCACAGCCAGATGGCTTGCATGATTCAGCGCCATATCGGAGTTTATGTCCGTAATTAATCTCTATCAGTAGCGGTGGCATCGTTGGAATGAATGCCCTCACTGCTGCCTTTTTGAGGAACTTGAATGTCGAAGCAAATTATTATCGCTGAGCAGCACCGAATTGCTGCTGTTTTTTCAGAAGATCAAATCCAAGAGCTAATCGTCGCTAAAGGTACGCATCAGGTCAGCGACATTTACCTCGGCATTGTCGAAAACGTGCTGCCGGGAATCGATGCGGCCTTCGTGAATATTGGCGATAGCGACCGCAACGGGTTTATTCACGTCACTGATCTCGGCCCGCTGCGGCTGAAAAAGTCGGCAGGCTCCATCACTGAACTGCTTGCGCCACAGCAGCGGGTGCTGGTGCAGATCATGAAAGAGCCAACCGGTAACAAAGGGCCGCGCCTCACAGGCAACGTCAGCCTGCCGGGGCGCTATCTGGTGCTAATGCCTTTTGGGCGTGGCGTGAACCTGTCGCGGCGAATTCGCAGCGAAGCAGAGCGCAATCGTCTCAGAGCCTTAGCAATCTTGGTCAAGCCCTCCGGGATGGGGCTGCTGGTGCGAACTGAGGCCGAAGATGTGCCAGAAGAGGCGATCATCGAAGACCTGGAGACTCTGCAAAAGCAGTGGGAAAACATTCAGCAGGAGGCAACTACAGTACGTCCGCCCAGCCTACTTAACCGCGACGATGACTTTATTCAGCGGGTGCTGCGCGATGTCTACAGCGCCGATGTCAACCGGATCGTCGTTGATTCGCATACGGGGCTAAAGCGAGTCAAGCAGCATCTATCGCTCTGGAGCAGCGGCAAAGCGCCTCAGGGCGTGCTGGTGGATCACCACCGCGAACGCAGCTCTATCTTAGAATATTTCCGGGTGAATGCTGCCATTCGAGAAGCGCTGAAGCCGAGAGTCGATCTGCCTTCTGGAGGCTATATCATCATTGAGCGCACTGAAGCGCTAACCGTAATTGACGTGAACTCCGGTTCCTTCACCCGCTCAGCCACCGCTCGCGAAACCGTGCTCTGGACGAACTGCGAGGCCGCCACCGAAATTGCCCGTCAGCTCCGGCTCCGCAACATTGCTGGCGTGATTGTTGTCGACTTCATAGACATGGATGCCCGCCGTGACCAGCTTCAGGTGCTGGAGCAGTTTAATAAATCGCTGCGTTCCGACAAGGCCAGACCGCAGATTGCCCAGCTCACTGAACTTGGACTTGTTGAGCTAACCCGCAAGCGGCAAGGCCAAAATATCTACGAGCTGTTTGGCCAAACCTGCCCAACCTGCGGCGGCATGGGGCTTCTGGTGCATCTGCCGGGTGAGTTAGATCAAGAGCTGCCTGAGCCGCTAGAGGCGCGCAGCATTCCGGCGCGGGAGGCGCGGGAGACCCGCGAAACCTGGGAGACATCCGGAGACGAATTTGATACAGATGCCTCTAGCGACCTGCAAGAGCTAGATCTGACTAATCATCCTAACTATCAAGAGCGGGGACGAGGCGGCAATCGCAGACGCAGACGCGATCCGAGGATGAAGGTGGGCGAGCCAGCGCTCAAGACCGTGATACCCAAAATCGAGTCTAAGGGCGATTTGGAGGACGAGGCGGAGACTGCGACTATCGAAGAGCTAAGCACTACGCCAATTCGACTGCCTAAAGAGTCTCGTAGCGACAAGCCGGAACGCGGACGCTCTGGACGACGCGAAAAGCAGCCTGCCGAACCGCCGCAGGTGATTTCAGTTGAAATGACTCCAGAGGAGCAGGATGTCTATGCACTTATGGGCATCTCGCCGCTCTTACTCTCTGCTGAGTCAGTCAAAGATCCCAAGTCGGCGATCATTGCAATCACTACTCCAGGGCAGGCTCCTCGCATTCTTGCCGAGCGTCAGCCGCCTGTGGAAGCTGAGCCATTAGAAGTCGAGCCATTAGAAGCTGAGCCATTCGCTGAGCAATCGTTTGAGGAGGCAGAGGATGAAGACGACCGAGAAGACAACCCAGAAGACGACCAAGAGTTTGAGCCAGCTTTTGAACCTACTATCAAGACTAGAGAACTGTCGGTTGCTCCGCCAATCCGCCGCTCTGACCTAGACAACGCCGCCGCTGCCCTCTCCGAACTGCTGCCTGAAGCGCCGAATGGAGCTGAATCTGACTCAGAGCCAGAAGCTGGCGAGACTCAGAACGAAGTGCGTCGCCGCCGTCGTCGTCGTTCTTCGACTGCCCCTTGAGCCAAAAGCAACCAGCATTGGAGCCAAGCTAGGTGGAATGCAGAAAATTAATTTTTGAGCATCTGGCTGAGTCTTTGTCGATTGAGCAGGTTGCTGGCATCGATGAAGTGGGGCGGGGTGCGCTATTTGGACCAGTTGTTGCCGCAGCCGTGATTCTGCCGCAGATCGCAGTTCTGCCGCTTGCTGAGGCTGGCTTAACCGATAGCAAGCGACTCAAGCCCCTTCAGCGTCAGGTGCTAGCCACCCAGATTCAGGCTTTGGCCATTGACTGTCGGATTGGGGTGGCCTCTGTTGCAGAAATCGATCGGCTAAATATTCTTCAGGCAGCTCTGCTGGCAATGCAGCGCGCTATTGCTCGACTCCAGCCCCAGCCCCAGCTTTGCCTGATTGACGGCAACCAGCGCCTGCCCCAACTGCAAATTCCGCAGCAGACTCTCGTTAAGGGCGATCAAAAGTCGCTGGTAATTGCTGCCGCTAGCGTCGTTGCAAAAGTCTGGCGCGATCGGCTAATGATCAGATTAGCCAAACGCTATCCCGGCTATGGCTTGGAGGCTCACAAAGGCTACGGCACCGCTCAGCATCGGCAGGCGCTCCAGCAGCTCGGCGTTTCCCGGCAGCATCGGCTCTCCTTTAGCCCTTGTCAGATTGATAGCCTGCCAAACTGCAATGCCTAGAGCAGCGATCCTTTGGGCGACCACTGAAGGCTAGGGCTGTCTACTGCCTGCTGAGCCTTAACCCAGGCACAATAGTCTGAGAGCAACTGATGCACCAGCCGTTGCTTAATCGTCAGCAGCACGCTCCGCAGCAGCCCGTTGCCCGTCGTTTCCACCAGCAGACGCGGCGTAAACGAGAGCGGCGGCGGCAGCTCAACCTGAACCTTCAGATCGGCCATTCCCTTGAGATAGGTTTTGGACTGCATCTGCACAGGCGTAAGCTGCCCTGCCAGATTTAAGCTGAACCGCTGATTGATATATTCAACACCGCGAATATCGCAGCCCACTGACTCAAGCCGGATCGTCCCGTCTGCTTCAGCCCAAATATGCAGATCAACGGTGGGCTGCAAGCTCAAGGCCAGAAATTGCAGCGGACGCATCTTGAAGCGAAAGCGATCCTGACCCAACGGCTCAACCTGACTCGGATCAATCAGGGCTTGAATCAACCGCTGCGGCTGCCGCAGATAGTGCTGAATCGGAATCGGCTGAGCTGGAACCAAAATTTCAACGGACTGAATTGCAGAGAAGCAAACGCTCATAGCGGGGGAGGCTGAGTTGCCATTATCTAAATATTTAATTAAATTTTACAATCTTTCAATCTTTCCTAGAAGATCATCTTTTCTTCACCAAAGTATAGCGGTTCATGCTGCCCCAGCTGAGATGGCTTTACTTAGCCTTACATTTCCGCTCATTTCTTAATTCGGCGAGCCCCCTCGTCGCCTGCTATTTTGAAGCTGATGCCCTCGAGACTTTGAACATTATTTATGCCGATATCTATTGCCTATCTAGGGCCGTCCGGAACCTACAGTGAAATGGCGGTTCTAGTCTGTGCTGACTGGCTTGCTGCGAGTCAGGATTTAGAGTATCTGCCTCAGCTCAGCCCCTATCCCAGCATTGTCCAAGCGCTCTATGCGGTCGCTGAACAGCAGAGTCAGCTTGCGGTGGTGCCAGTAGAGAACTCGATTGAAGGCGGGGTAGGCGTGACGCTAGATACCGTCTGGCAGCTCAATCAGCTTCAGATTCAACAGGCTCTGGTCTTGCCCATTTCACATGCGCTGCTCTCCTGTGCCGCAGGAACTGAGCAGATCCAGACAGTTTACTCTCATCCGCAGGCGCTGGCTCAGTGTCAGGGCTGGCTGACGCAGCATTTGCCCTCGGCTCAGCTGATTCCAACCCATTCAACCACAGAATCATTACAGCACCTAAAACAGAGCAGTACAGCCGCCGCAGTCGCCTCTCAGCGAGCAGCTCAGCTCTATCAGCTGCCGATTCTGGCCTACCCGATCAACGATCATCCCGATAACTGCACCCGGTTTTGGGTGCTGGGGTTAAGTGAATCCAATGTCGGTAGCCATACCTCGCTCGCCTTTAGTCTGCCAGCCAACCGACCGGGCGGATTGGTCAGTGCTCTGCAAGTCTTCGCTGAACGAAGCCTCAACCTGAGCCGAATTGAGTCTCGTCCCAGCAAGCGATCGCTAGGCGACTATCTATTTTTTGTTGATATTGAGGCTAGCATCCAGTCTGCCGCAGTCCAAGCCGCAATCCAGGAGCTGAAGCAGTACAGCGAAACTTTGAAACTATTTGGCAGCTACAGCATCAAATTTGCAGAGCTAACGCCCACTCCACCTAGGGGGCTGTTGCCCTAATCCGTCTAGTCAAACGCATCTTTAAGCGCAGCTCTAGCGGCCAAATGATTGCGGGTTGTGGTCAAGATCTCGGCTTCTCGCTCAAGTCGAGCGGCGGTATCCTGCATCTCTAGCAATAGCTGCTGCTCTTGGGCGACCCCCTTCAAGTTACCAGCGACCCAGTAAGACAGCTCAATTGGCGCATCGGGAATATCGTCGGGTAGCTCAATGTCCTGTCCCGTCAGCTTAGCCGAAAGCTGCACCACATCTCGCAGCAGCTGATCGACATCGGTTGTAAGGCTGCTCAGGTCACGGTCGGCAGTCTGGTCTTCAATCCATTCAACCAGCCCAACGTAGTAAGGCTTCTCACGCACGTAGTCAAGCACCCGAAATCTCTGCTGTCCAACCGTTTTGATATAAACCCGATCGTCTGGCGTGCGCTCATGGTAGACCACTTCTGCACAGCAACCAACTCCGGCCACTTTTCCTTCATCCGGGTCAACCATCAGCACGCCAAAGCGGCGATCGCTCTGTAAAATCGTGCTCATCATGATCCGATACCGAAACTCAAAAATATGCAGCGGCAACGGCACGTTCGGAAACAGCACAACTTCTGATAGGGGGAACAGTGGCAGCTCGCGCACGGCAACGGATGAAGAGAACGCCATTACAATTGAATTTCCAGCGAAGTGAACTCAGAGAATAGGTGTAGCAGGTATCGTTTGAATCTCTATCAGAATCTATGAAAAAAGAGCAGTTACGAGTTGTAACTACTCTGATTAGTTTATCGCATTGTTAAGGGCAACCGGGCTGATAGCCAAATTTCCTATAGCTTCACTTCAATATCAACACCTGCAGGTAAATCGAGCTTCATCAATGCGTCGATAGTTTTGGAAGAGGGCTGATAGATATCGATAATCCGGCGGTGAGTACGGGTTTCAAAGTGCTCACGGGAGTCTTTGTCCACGTGGGGCGAACGCAGCACGCAGTAGATTCGACGCTTGGTGGGCAGGGGAATTGGGCCAATTGCTGTAGCGTTGGTGCGGTTGGCCGTCTCGACAATTTTGTCGCAGGATGTATCTAGCAAGCCCCGATCAAAGGCTTTCAGGCGGATACGGATCTTTTGCTGTTGGATGGTTGCCATCGAATTAGTTCCAATTCTGAGTTTTCAAGGTTCGGTCGTTCAAATTTCAGCAGCCCTGATCATGAATCAAGGCTGCTGAAATGTCCAGCAGGGCGAGCTATTTCAGGATTTTAGAAACAACGCCTGCACCAATTGTCCGGCCACCTTCACGAATGGCGAACCGCATTCCCTGTTCAATCGCGATTGCGTTGATCAGCTCAACAGTCATTTTGATCCGGTCGCCGGGCATGATCATTTCAGCCGCGCTGCCGTCATCTGCCGTGAAAGCAACGATTGTGCCCGTCACGTCAGTGGTGCGGACATAGAACTGAGGCTTGTAACCGGGGAAGAAGGGGGTTTTGCGTCCGCCTTCTTTCTCCGTCAGGATGTAGACCTCACCCTCAAACTGAGTGTGAGGCTTGATCGAACCGGGCTTAGCCAGCACCATGCCGCGCTCGATGTCTTCTTTCTTGAAGCCGCGCAGCAGCAGACCCGCGTTGTCTCCGGCCATCCCTTCGTCGAGGCTCTTCTTGAACATCTCGATGCCGGTAACGGTGGTGGTGCGGGTTTCGCGAATGCCAATCAGCTCAACCGTTTCGTTGATCTTGACTTTCCCGCGTTCAATCCGACCTGTGGCCACCGTGCCGCGACCCGTAATTGTGAAGACATCCTCAACCGCCATCAGGAACGGCTTGTCCACATCCCGCTCAGGCGTGGGAATGAAGGAATCCACCGCGTCCATCAGCTCATAGATCTTGTCAACCCACTCGTTGTCGCCCCGCTTGGTTTTGGGGTCTTTGACCATAGCCTCTAGCGCCATCAGCCCGGAACCGCGAATGATCGGCAGATCGTCGCCGGGGAAGTCGTAGCTGCTAAGCAGTTCGCGTAGCTCTAGCTCGACCAGCTCTAGCAGCTCTTCGTCGTCTACCTGGTCAATTTTGTTCAGGAAAACGACGATGCTGGGTACGCCCACCTGTTTAGCAAGCAGGATATGCTCTCTGGTCTGAGGCATCGCGCCATCGGTGGCCGCTACAACCAGGATTGCGCCGTCCATTTGGGCTGCGCCAGTGATCATGTTTTTCACATAGTCAGCGTGCCCAGGACAGTCTACGTGAGCATAGTGGCGGTTCTCGGTTTCATACTCAACGTGCGCCGTGTTGATCGTGATACCACGCGCCTTTTCTTCGGGCGCAGCGTCAATCTCATCATACTTGCGAGCCTGAGCCTGCCCCAGAGCCGACAGCGTCATGGTGATCGCAGCGGTCAGGGTTGTCTTGCCGTGGTCAACGTGACCAACCGTACCAATATTAACGTGGGGTTTTGTCCGTTCAAATTTTGCGCGTGCCATGTCTCTATCCGTTCCTCTTTACTGACTATGCGTTCCCTCTGCTCTTCGCGATGATCGTTTCAGCCACATTGCGAGGAACTTCCTCATAGTGGCTAAATTCCATCGTGAAGATGCCGCGACCTTGGGTTTTCGACCGAATGTCGGTAGCATACCCAAACATTTCAGCCAGGGGGACTTTGGTCGTCACCTTGGCAATGCCCTGCTCGGTATCCTGACCTTCGATCTGACCTCGACGGGAGTTGAGATCTCCAATCACGTTGCCGATGAAGTCCTCAGGAACTTCAACTTCAACCTTCATCATCGGCTCTAACAAGACCGGCGAAGCCTTCATCACGGCCTCCTTGATTGCCATTGAACCAGCAATCTTGAACGCCATCTCTGAAGAGTCTACGTCATGAAATGATCCGTCTACCATCGTAGCTTTTAGATCAATCACCGGATAGCCTGCTAGAATACCGGATTCGCAAGCCTCCTTCATGCCTTGCTCAGCGGGGCCAATATATTCCTTCGGCACCGCGCCGCCAACAATCTTGGAGACGAACTCGAAGCCAGTCCCCACGTCGCCGGGCGTGACTTCAATCACGACATGGCCATACTGCCCCTTGCCGCCGCTCTGGCGAATAAATTTGCCTTCGGCTTTCACAGGCTTGCGAATCGTTTCTCGGTAGGCGACCTGAGGTGCGCCCACGTTAGCTTCCACCTTATATTCTCGCTTCATGCGATCGACGAGAATATCAAGGTGCAGCTCGCCCATCCCGGCAATCACTGTTTGGTTGGTTTCAGGATCGACATGCACCCGGAAGGTGGGGTCTTCCTCGGAAAGCGCTTGCAGGGCTTTGGAGAGCTTCTCCATATCCTGCTTGGTCTTTGGTTCAACCGCCACTGAGATCACCGGCTCCGGCACAAACAGCGATTCGAGAATGATCGGCTGGGCTTCGTCGCAGAGCGTGTCGCCTGTGAAGGTGTCTTTCATCCCCAAGACCGCGCCCAAATCTCCAGCTCGCAGTTCATCCACCTCAACCCGATCGTCGGCCTTAAGTAGAATGAGCCGCGAAATCCGCTCTTTTTTGCCCTTGGAGGCGTTGTAGACATAAGTGCCTTTGGTCATTACGCCGGAATAGACGCGGATAAAGGTAAGGCGACCGTAGGGATCGGCCATGATTTTGAAGGCCAGAGCCGCAAACGGTGCATCGTCGTTTGCAGGTCGAGTTGCAGTCTCGCCATCCGGCAGCAAGCCCTGAATGGGCGGCACTTCTTTGGGGGAGGGCAGGTAGTCTACTACGCCATCTAAAAGCTGCTGAACACCTTTGTTCTTGAAAGCCGAACCGCAGAGCACGGGGACGATCTTGCCCGCAATTGTGCCTTTCCGCAGGGCATTGCGAATCTCGTCTTCGCTCAGCTCCTCGCCGTTCAGGTATTTCTCAATCAGCGCATCGTCTGCTTCTGCCACCGATTCAACCAGCTTTAGCCGAAACTCAGCGGCCAACTCCTGCATATCCGCCGGAATCTCAGATATCTCAATGTCGGTGCCCAGATCGTTTTTGTAAACGTAAGCCTGCATCCGCACCAGATCGACAATGCCTTTGAAGCCTTCTTCAGCTCCGATTGGCAGCTGAATCGGCACGGCATTAGCGCGGAGGCGATCCCGAAGCTGGCTATAGACCTTCAAGAAGTTGGCTCCCATCCGATCCATTTTATTGACAAAGGCAATCCGAGGCACTTTGTAGCGGTCGGCCTGCCGCCAAACAGTCTCGGACTGAGGCTGCACGCCGCCCACCGAGCAGAAGACTGCAATCACGCCGTCTAGTACCCGCATTGAGCGCTCAACCTCAATCGTGAAGTCTACGTGACCGGGCGTGTCAATGATGTTGATCCGATGTTCAGGCGCTCCAGGCTGCGGCTGCGTCAGGTCTTTGGGATCACGCCGCGTCCAAGACGTGCTGATTGCCGCCGCCGTGATTGTAATGCCTCGCTCCCGCTCCTGCTCCATCCAGTCAGTGACAGCCGTGCCTTCATGCACCTCGCCAATTTTGTAGACAACGCCAGAGTAGTAGAGAATTCTTTCAGTTGTTGTCGTCTTGCCTGCATCAATATGCGCGGCAATCCCAATATTGCGTACCCGTTCTAACGGGATAGTCCGTGCCACAGCTACCTCCTGAATCTCCGCTGGAGTGGCTTCTCCATTAAGATTTTATACTTTTATTCAGCGTCTCGTATGGATTGAATGAGTTTGAGCGAATAGGTTTAGTAGCGGTAGTGAGCAAATGCTTTGTTGGCTTCAGCCATCCGGTGCGTCTCTTCCCGTTTGCGAATGGCGCTCCCCGTTTCGTTGGCTGCATCCATCAGCTCGTTAGCCAGCTTCCCTGCCATCGTCCGACCAGCCCGCGCCCTCGAGTACTGGGTGATCCAGCGCAGCGCCAGTGCGGTGCCGCGCTCAGAGCGAACTTCCATGGGCACTTGATAGGTAGCGCCTCCGACGCGGCGCGCTTTCACTTCGACTAGGGGAGTTACATTTTTGACGGCTCGTTCAAACACCTCTAGCGGCTCTGTACTCGTGCGCTCCTCAATCAGCTTGAAGGCATCGTAGATGATGCCATAAGCAATTGATTTTTTGCCAGAGGACATCAGGCGAGAGACAATCATGCTCACCAAACGGCTGTTATAAACCGGGTCAGCAATAACTGGGCGTTTTTGAATGGTAGTCCGACGAGACATAGCAGCTAGCCTTGTGAAATTTACGAGTGGACAAAAATGGCTTGTGAAACCCTGACAGTGAGCTGTGTCGAAGCGCAGATTGCCCCGCTCTTTCAATTCAGTCAGACTTCTTGTGATTGTCGTATTGTGGTTTTCGTAGAACGATAAGCCAGTGCAGATTACCCTTCTAAAGAGGCGACCTGAGCTGGCAGCTTGTGCCCGACAGGCAACTAAGCCTTCGCTGCCTTAGGACGCTTTGCTCCGTACTTGGAACGCCCCTGCTTGCGATCTTTCACGCCCGCAGTATCCAATGTGCCGCGAATGATGTGGTAGCGC
>JAHHHV010000064.1 GCA_019359155.1 Pegethrix bostrychoides GSE-TBD4-15B | reverse complement strand
TCAGTATTGGCTTATGCTGGGCGTTTCTAGCTGGGGAATGGTTAGCCGAGCAGCAGCCGATTGTCATCAAAAAGCATGGGAGGAAAGCCAAGAGTATCTTTCGGTATGGGTTTGACTATCTGCGGAGGGTGCTATTGAATATTGAGCAGCATCAACCCCAGTTCCAGCAGGCTTTACAACTTTTGTCCGGTACTTAGCTTCCAAGGTGGCTTCGTCAGTCAAGGCCGGTGTTGTAGATAATGGAGAGGGGTAGGTTGTCATGGCTGATTTTCAATGTGTTTAGCCTGACACTACCCCTTTCTTGCCCTATTTGCGATCTACTGATGATCTGGACATCAGAATGCAGCAATGCAGTAGGTTTGAAGCACCTGTCCGCCAGCTTCCATGCCGTCGATAGAAATTTCCAATGGATTCCTTTCCAATCATCAAATATCCACCCAGCATCGAGCAGGTTCAGTCCGAGCTGCCACCCTTACCGGATCTGCCCCGACCGTCTGCCCCAGTCCAGCCGCGCTCGCCTCAATCTCCTACACCACCGCCTAAAGCAATCGATATCAAACTTCTGGGAGGATTGGGAGGGCTAGGAGCGGTTGTGACTCTCTCCCTGCTGTCAGCCAATCTGGTCTGGGGTATGCTGGCGCTGCTTGCCCTGGTCGGTGGGTTGGGTTATGGACTCTGGTTCAACTACGCTAAGCTGCCTCGTCTGCGTAGCGAGTACCAGCACCAGCAGCAAGATTATGAGCAGCAGAAACTGCGCTATCAGCAACAGCTCAAGGCTCTGCCTGCGAGGAAAGTAGAGTACCAGAAGGCGCTAGAGCAGTATGAGGCGAAACTGGCTCAGATCCAGGCCGAGCATCACAGGCCAGAGAAAATCGCTGAGTTTCGACGCGAGCGGTTGAAGCAGATTTTGAAGCAGACTGTTTCGTATGACAGCGACAAGGGCAACATTGGAAATGGACATTCAGAGAAAATTTTAGCGGCTCAGCTCAAGCGATATTTTGCCAAGAAGATCCGGCACAGGCTGACGCTAGCGATTCCTGAAGAAAAATGGGACTACTGCCCTGACTTTGCCTATATCGACGAAGCATCAGGACTCCACATAGATATAGAGGTGGACGAACCCTATACTTACGACGATTGGAAACCGATTCACTATGTCGGTAAAGATGACCGCCGCAATGACTTCTTTCTAGAACGCGGCTGGATTGTGATCCGGTTCAGCGAGGAGCAGGTGGTCAAAAATGCTCAGGGCTGCTGCAAGCTGGTGGCTAAGGTCGTGGCCGAGCTGACTGGCAAGCCGATGATTCTGACTGGGAGCCAGGACATTCCTGATCTCAAGTCGATGCCGCAGTGGACGAAAGAAGAAGCTGAACGGATGGCACTGACTCGCCGCAGAGATGGGTATCGAGCAGGGAAGTCATGACCGATTTTCTAGGCGCTCACCAGGGCAGAGGTTTCCCGTCTCGAAAGAATCCCCCTGTTGCCCCCGTCGCTGGCAATGTCGCTGCCCAGATCACGCTAGCTGCCCCATCCTCAACTGGTCTACCGCCTGCCCCGCCCATATCGGTCGCTACCCAACCCGGACAGACTGAATTGACGAGAATGTTCGTACCGCTCAGCTCTGCTGCCAGCAGTCGGGTCAGGGCATTAAGCGCCGCTTTGGAGGTGCTGTAGGCAGGCATACCACTCATACTAAACAGTGAGCCAGCCTCGCTCGAAACATTCACAATCCGTCCCCATTCGGCGCGCTGGATTAGAGGCAGAAAGGCTTGAGCCATCCGCCAAGCTCCCAGCGTGTTCGTGTCGAATACCTCCTGCACCACAGTTAGATCTGCCGTAGATGCAGTTTGCCAGGTGTCATAGAGAATGCCTGCATTGTTGACGAGGACATTGAGATAGCCAAACTCCTGCTCTACCCAGTCCGCCACCTGCTGAATGCTCTGAGCATCAGTCACATCAAGCGCTTGAGGTAAGACGGTTAGCCCTTCACCTGAGAGCAGTTCTGCGGCAGCCTGCCCTTTTGTCAAATCGCGGCTACCCAGCACTACCGTCATGCCCTGCTGCGCGAGCTGGCGGACGACTTCCAGGCCAATGCCGCGATTGGCTCCAGTCACTAACGCTATTGGCTGCTGCAAGTCGCTCATCTCAATAAACCTTTTGCTGCTCATCGGGGTAGCACCAGAGCCAGTCTTCTCCCAGTTCTGCCGAGCTGACTACCGCATGGCCGGTTTCCTCATAGTGATAGCGAGCGTGCTGGTGCTCGGACGAATCACAGCAGAGCATCTTGCCGCAGGTCTGGCAGATCCGCAGATGCACCCAGCGCCCGTTGATCAGTAAGCATTCCTCACAGCGGAACGTCGGATAGTTCGCCTTTGGGATCAGGTTTTCTAGCGTCAGGCCATTGAGATGCTGGCAGAGCATAGAGCGGCTAGAGAATAGGTCTGAATGCTTCAATTCTAGAGCAGCTACTTCACAGCTTCAGGCATAATCGCTCAATTCAGCATATTAAAATTACATAAAAATAGAATTAATTATATCATCGTATAACAATAAACATGGGACATTGCAGGAGAAGCCCCTTGAGCGAGCGATTCATCTCTGAACAGCAGTTGAAGCAGGCAGTCCGCGAAGTGCTGGCTGAGATGCTGGGGGTTGGCATTGAGAAGTCTATCGCCGCGTCGCGGCAGTGGTATGACACCAGCTCAGCCTATTCCCTATTGGGTTTAGATGATGCCGAACAGCTTCATGATGCCGTGCGTTCTGGGCTGCTGCGTGTCGGACAAGAGGTACGGGCGACGCAAGCCACAGGGAAAGCTGCCCCGCTATCAGTTTCATATTGAGAAGTGTCAGAAGCGGCTGTCTGAGAAGCCGGAACGTCGCCGTTAGCTTATGGGGGCAGAGGACGATCACTACGGTTCATCAAGACATCAAACGCCCGTTGGTGATGCTGATCGGTCAGCCAATGATGGTAGACATCACAATGCACCTGAACCAAATGCCCCATCTGAGCCGCAGAGAGCGAGACATCCCAGCCAAAGTAGATCGTGCGAACTGCCCAGGCATGGCGCAAATCGTAGGGATTGAAGGGAATTCCGTAGCGCCCAAATTGCACATACATCCGATGCCCCAGATCAGAATTATTTTTACCACCAATCTCAGGCGGTTTCACATCCCAGAGCTGCCAGCGTTCCCACCATTCGGGATAGCAAGGCCAGACGCGCCGCGCCCCTGTTCTGCCGCCATCTAGAATACTAATGATGCCAGGAGCCTGCTTCAGACTTTCTAGATCGATATATCCAATCTCATGATTTCGTAAACCGTATGTAGCCATAATTCCATAAGCCCACTGCCAGGATGCATTTGGGATCTGTCCATAGCACTGAGCAATCAGCTCATCGTTAGGTAAGTCTCTGAGAGAAGTTCGTCTGGGTGAGTAATGGCCAATCAGCCGAGTAGTATTCAGCTCGATTCCCGTAATTTCTGCCAGCGCTGCCGCCGCATAGCAGGTTCGGCGGCGAGTCCGGCTGTCTGGCGTAGTTGTGCAGATTAGGTCAGTCAGTAGTTCAGCCGTAGGTGTGCGATCCATCGGCAGCTTTGACAAGATTGCAAGGACAAGCGATTACCGCGCTGACGAACCGTTATCCCAAGCTTTGCTGCCTGAAGTCGAGTATTGAGCTGTTCAATCACTGACCTAAATTTGCCCTAAATTTAGGTCATATTGTGGCATATTCCCACCTATTGTAGGGTAAATTGTATCCCCTACAATAAAGGTAGAAAGCCTTGTGTAGCTTTGATTTCGAGAATGGCTCTGGCGGGATTTGAACCTGCGACCTTGGGCTTATGAGTCCCCTGCTCTAACCACTGAGCTACAGAGCCAAAACAGTCTGCTAGACAGCCTGCGCTAAATTTTCCAGCTTTATCAATGTATCACATCAATCTACCCGGCTGCCAGGTTGTACCGCATAATCCGCC
This sequence comes from Pegethrix bostrychoides GSE-TBD4-15B, assembly GCA_019359155.1. Taxonomy (GTDB): domain Bacteria; phylum Cyanobacteriota; class Cyanobacteriia; order Elainellales; family Elainellaceae; genus Elainella; species Elainella bostrychoides. Next base: position 260,081 of record JAHHHV010000064.1, on the reverse strand, counting down.
AATGCTAAATTCATATGTGTGATTAATCTGCGATAGTTCTGCAATGCGGTGGCGCGGCTGAGCTAAGACGCAGCTTCTCAAATCGCGATTAGAGTCCGAGCAGATCCAGCTCTTGCATCGAGATTAGAGCCATGTCCGAGCCTCACAGCCCCTCAGAACTACCAGATCCACCTGTCCGCCGCAGCCGCATTCCAGCCGTCAATCTGCGGCAGGTTTCAAATCAGCTCCGGCGAGCCGTGCCGCTTGATCTGAGCAAGATTGACTCGATTAAGCAGAGCCTGAGCCGCTGGCTGAGCATTGATGAGGCGCAGATTGCGGAAATTTTGCAGAGCGTCAGAGCCAAGCTGCCCACGACCGAAGCGCTGCTGATTGGCAAGCCCCAGGCTGGCAAAAGCTCGCTGATTCGCGGCTTGACTGGCGTTTCAGCAGAGATCGTCGGGCAGGGCTTTCGTCCCCATACCCAGCATACCCAGCGCTACTCCTACCCCTCCAGCGAGCTGCCCCTGCTGATTTTTACCGACACCGTGGGTCTAGGCGATGTGAATCGACCGGAAATCTTGCAGGAGCTAGAGGCTGAGCTTCAGCAAGAAACCCAGTGCGCCCGCCTGCTGGTGCTGACCGTCAAAATTAGCGATTTTGCCATCGACTCGCTGCGGCAAATTGCCCAGGCATTGCGCCAGCAATATCCCCAAATCCCCTGCCTGCTAGCCGTGACCTCTCTGCATGAGCTCTATAAGGCCAGCGCCGACCACCCGGACTACCCGCCTCAGTATGAGGCCGTTCAGCGCGCCTATGGCGAACAGCAGCGGGCTTTTGCTGGCCTCTATGACCGGGCAGTGCTGCTGGACTTTACGCTAGAAGATGACGGCTACGACCCGGTGTTTTATGGCCTAGATGCCCTGCAAGATGCCCTAGCCGAACTGCTGCCTGATGCCGAAGCGCAGGCGATTCATCAGCTTTTGGAAACTGAGGCTGGGGAACAGCTAGGGACACTCTACCGCGACGTGGGGCGACATTACATCTCGGCCTTTGCAGTGATGGCAGCGGCTTTGGCAGCAGTGCCTTTGCCGTTCGCCACAATGCCGGTGCTGACGGCGCTGCAAATTTCGATGGTGGTGCTGTTGGGCAAGCTCTACGGCCAGCAGCTCACGCCATCGCAGGCAGGGGGGTTAGTCAGCGCTCTGGCGGGCGGTTTTTTGGCGCAGGCCATTGGCCGAGAGCTGATCAAGTTTTTGCCGGGATTAGGCAGCGTGATTGCGGCATCCTGGGCTGCTGCCTACACCTGGGCGCTGGGCGAAGCGGCCTGCCTCTACTTTGGGGATTTGATTGGCGGCAAGAAACCAGACCCAGAGCGGATTCAGACAGTGATGCGCGAGTCATTTGGGCGGGCAAAGGCGCGGTTTAAGCAGAATTCAGCGCCGGATCGGGGATGATTGAGCTAGCGGATCCGTGAGTCCTCTTCGACAAGACTTCTATGCTGCGTTTAACTCGATGGCAGTTGCTCATCCTGGCGCTGCCGATTTTGCTGATTGCTGGTTTTTTGCTCTTGGCGGCGGGCTGGCAGATTCACGCCTGGGGCATCAACTGGATCTGGGCGGTAGTGACGCTGCTGCTGCTGGGCTGGCGCTGGCTGCTGGTGCACTGGACGCAGCCCTCAACTCAGCTAGGAGCAGCACTGACTCAGGTGAACGCAGAGTTGGCGGCAGATCTAGAGGCAAGCCAAACGGATGTCGGCGCGAGTTCTGACGGGCGGGTTGAGGCGGCTTTGCAGAGCGTCTTGCAGGCATCTGAGGCAGATTTGGCGATTTGGGAAGACTGGCCGACGTTTTGGCAGCGCTGTCAGAGTTTGGTGGCAGCCGTGGCGCAGATTTACTATCCAGACGTGAAGTATCCGCTGCTGAATATCTATGTTCCGCAGGCCTACGGGCTGATTCGCGGCACGGTGGATGACCTAGATCTCTGGATGCGGAAGCTGTCGCCCGTGCTGGGACAGGTGACTATTGGCCAAGGGTATCAGGCTTACGAGGTTTACCGGAAGCTGGAGCCGTCAGCCCGAAAGCTCTGGCAGACTTGGAGCCTGACAAGCTGGCTACTGAATCCGGCGGCGGCTCTGGCCAATCAGATCAGCCAGCCTTACGCCAATCAAGCCAACCAGCAGCTGTTGGTCAATCTCGGTCAGTCCTTGCGCGAGGCAGCTTTGCGAAACCTGGCGCGACAGGCGGTGCTGCTCTACAGCAACCAGCAGATGCTAGCGGCGCTGCCCCAAACGCAAACCCTGCGCGAGATTTTGGCCGAGGCAGATTCGGTGGAGCAGGTAGAGCAGCCGCCTGTAAATATTTTGCTAGTGGGGCGGACGGGCGCAGGCAAGAGCAGCTTGATCAACAGCCTGTTTGAGACTGAGCTAGCGCAGGTAGATCTGCTGCCCAGCACCGACAAAATCGAGAGCTATCGGTGGCAGAGCGACAGCGAAACGCTGATTCTTTGGGATAGTCCAGGCTATGAGCAGGCCGACCGCTCTGAGTTCCGCCAGCAGGTGCTAGACTACGCCAAAACTGCCGATCTGCTGCTGCTGCTCACGCCTGCGCTTGATCCAGCGCTGCAAATGGATCTCGATTTTTTGAGGGCGATCAAAGCTGCCCTGCCGGGACTGCCCGCTCTGACGCTGGTGACGCAGGTGGATCGGCTGCGCCCTCTGCGCGAATGGCAGCCGCCCTACGACTGGCAGTGGGGTGAGCGTCCCAAAGAGATCGCAATCCGTGAGGCGGTGACCTATCGATCCCAACTGCTGGGGGAGTTTTGTGACCGTCTGCTGCCGATTGTGGCGGCTGACTCGGCGGCTCAGCGCGAGGCTTGGGGAACAGAGGCGCTCTCAGTAGCGCTCGTCGAGAGGATTGCGCCAGCCAAGCAGTTTCGGCTGGCTCGCTTCCTGCGTAATTTGGAGGCACGCAGCCTCGCCTGCACCAAAATTATTGACCGCTACGCGCTGCAAATTAGCACTGCACAAGGGCTAACGCTCTGGCTCAAGAGTCCCGTGCTGGGGCTAATTGCTAAAGGCTTGAAGCAGCCTGCGGTTTCGGCATTTGCGGCTCAGATCCCCGTTGAGCAGGCTCCAGCGGTGATCGGCAAGCTGCAAATGGCTTACGACCTGGCTAAGCTGCTGAAGCCGGCGGAGGGCTTTGATCTGCGGCGGCTGGGGCCGCTGGCGCTCAGGAATGATCAGCCTGCGGATCGCAGCATCTGGGCACTGGGTCAGGCATTGGTGGAATACTGGGCGAAATCTGCTGATGAACAGGCAGCAGAACAGGCAGCAGAACAGCTTCAGATTCGGTATCAGTATTATTTGGGCGCTGGAGAATTTGAACGTTGAAGCAATGTGTCGCCGATCACTTTAATAATCACTTTAGTAATTATTAAAGTGATTATTGAAGTAATTACTTCAACATTCTCATGCTCAAATCTAGCCAGGTTGATCGGGTGATTGGAGCGCTACTGGAGATGTAGTCTACACCCGTTTCAGCGACTGCGCGAATTGTCTCTAAGGTAATGTTGCCAGAGGCTTCAATTTTGATGCGCGAATTTGTCTGCCGAATCTGCGTCACGGCCTGTCGCATCAACTCAGCTGGCATATTGTCCAGCATGATGATATCGGCTCCAGAGGCTAGGGCTTCATTGACTTGCTCTAGGCTCTCAGTTTCGACCTCAACGGTCAGCGGATAGGGAATACAAGCCCGGATATTTTGGACTGCCTGAGTAATTCCGCCAGCTGCGGCAATATGATTATCTTTGATCATTACGCCATCATCCAAACCCAGCCGATGATTGGCAGCACCGCCAACCTGCACAGCATATTTCTCTAAGCTTCGCAGACCGGGCGTAGTCTTGCGCGTATCCACCAGCTGAGCAGGCAAATCGGCAATCTGGGCAGTGTATTGGCGCGTCAGGCTGGCGATGCCGCTCAGTCGCATCGCCAAATTCAGCGCCAAGCGCTCGCCAGTCAGGAGCGCATCCAGACTGCCCTGAATTTTAGCTACGATTTGTCCAGGCTCACAGCAGCTTCCTTCAGGCACCACCGCCGTGAAGCAAACTGCCGGATTGAGCAGCTCAAAGACAAGCGCCGCAACGGGCAGTCCGGCTATCACGCCAGCTTCTTTAACCACCCACTGGGCTTGTCCGACTGGCGGTGAGTCTAAAAATAGCGCTGCTGTCGTCTGGTCACCCCGGCCAATATCTTCCAGCAGCCAGTCTCGCAGCCAGCGATCTAGCAGAATTCGAGGCGGGAGAACGGCAGTGATCATATTGGTAAATCAGCTTGGTAAATCAGCTTGGTAAATCAGCTTGGTAAATCAGCGGGCAAGTCTATCAACCGCTAGATTCGCAAATTGGGAAAGGCAAGCTTGCTTAAAGGCTTGAGCCACCAGATCTGCTAGCTCCGCAGCACCGCCTGAAACCGCTCTTCCAGCGCCTCACGCACCTGCTGATGAATTGGCTCAATTTCAGCTTCAGTTAAGGTGCGGTCGCTAGCCCGATAGAGCAGCCGAAACGCAAGACTGCGCTGATGATCCGGCACGTTTGAGCCGCGATATTCGTCAAATAGCTCCACCGAACCCAGCAGCGCCCCTGCCGCCTGCCGAATCGCCCGCTCAATCTCCGCCACCGAAAACTTGACGGGCGCAAAGAAGGCAATATCGCGGTCGGAGGCCGGATAGCTAGAATAGGGCTGAAAGATTGGCACCAGTCGCTCTTCTTGGAGCATGTGATCCAGCAATGTATCCAGACTTAGCTCAAAGCTATACAGCTCGTCAGGGAGATCGCGCTGCTGGCGGAGCTGCGGGTGGAGTTGCCCAAACGTCCCCAGTCGATCACCATTCAGCCAGAGTGAAGCCGTGCGCCCCGGATGCAGCATCGGATTCCGCCGATCAGGCTGATATTCGACTGCCAGCCCCAGCCGCAAAAACAAGCTTTCCAGACAGCCTTTGGCTTCATACCAAGTCAGCGGTTCTGGCCGCCCACCTGTCACCCAGCGCCCCTGCCTGGGATCGCCGCCCAGAATTCCGGCTACCCGGTCTTCTTCAGCGAGACCCACCTCGTCGCGCCAGAAAACCCGCCCAATCTCAAAGGCGTTCAGCGCCCCGTTACCCTGCTCCAGGTTGCGCTGAAAGGCATCGACCAGCCCAGAGATTAGCTCTATTCGCAAAGCAGAATACTCGGCAAACAGCGGGTTGGCCAGCACCACCTGGCTATCGAGATCCGGCTTGCCCAGCGTGTAGTGAATGACTTCGGTGAGTCCAGCTGCCCGCAGCGCCGCATGAATTTGACGAATTGCTAGCTGCTCGTCGGGCAGGAAGCCCGCTTCGGTTTTGCTGGGCAGCGTATCGCAAAAGTTGTTGTAGCCATAGAGCCGCGCCACTTCTTCGATCAGGTCGATCTCGCGCTCCAGATCGCGGTAGCGGTACGGCGGTACGGTGACGTTCCAAACGTCTGGCTGCAAGGCAGTCACCTCACAGCCCAATGCCCTCAGCGTACGCTCTACGTCAGCAGGCTTCAGCTCAGTCATATCTTCGGCAGTTAGCTCACGCTCCGATCTTGAGCTGGCTTCAGGTCGTCCCAATTCAGCCTTCATCTCGGCTCCCAGCACTGGTCCCAACACTTGATTGACCCGTTCTAATCGCAGCTGGATTTGGCGCTCGGTAGGCTGGGTTCGTAGCTCGGCTGCTTGGGCGATCACCTGCCCCTCTGCAAGCTGCTGCAAGAGATCTACAGCTCGCCGATTGGCCAGCATAAGCTCTGCTGGATTCACACCTCGCTCATAGCGTGCCGAGGCTTCCGTCCGCATTCCCTGCGCCCGCGCCGAGCGCCGGATGGCTGCCGGATCAAAGACAGCTGCTTCTAGCAAAATGGTTTGACTAGCGGCATGAACTTCAGTGCTCTCGCCGCCCATCACGCCTGCTAGCGCTACCGGCTGGTCGTTGGCCGTGATCAGCAAGGCCAGATCTTGGAGGCTGCGCTGCTGTCCGTCTAGCGTTGTCAGCTTCTCACCTGAACGCGCCTGCCGCACGCCAATATTCAGGGGTTTGTCTGCCGCAATACCGGCCACAGCCTGCAAGCGGTCATAGTCAAAGGCATGTAACGGCTGCCCCCATTCCAGCATGATGTAGTTGGTGACATCGACAATGTTGTTGATCGGGCGGCTACCAGCCGCGACTAGCCGCCGCTGGAGCCAGTCAGGCGAGGGGGCAAGCTGCACGGCAATAAGTGTCGCCCGATAGCTTGAGCTGCCCTGCTCAATTTTGACGCTCAGCGCGTCGCTTGACTCTGCCGTTAGCTCTGGAATTTCAGGCAGATGCAGCTGGACTCCGGTAATGGCTGCCACCTCACGGGCGATCCCAACCATACTAAGCGCGTCGGCGCGGTTGGCGGTCGAGGTCAGGTCTAAAATCACGTCGTCTAAGCCCAGATAGGGTCTGGCATCACTCCCAGGCTGGAGGTCTGGCTGCTCAAAGATGTGAATACCCTCAGAGTCTTTGGCAAGGCCAACTTCAGTCAGCGAGCAGATCATCCCCTCTGAGGGCACGTCCCGCAGCTTGCGCGGCTTAATCTTCAGGTCGATTTTGGGGAGATAGGTGCCCAGCGTGGCGACTGCAACAAAGATATCGGCTCGGACATTGGCGGCACCGCAGATAATACTGGCAGGCTGCTCAGTTCCAATATCGACGGTACAGAGGCTCAGCTTGTCGGCGTTAGGATGTTTTTCGCAGCTCAAGACCTTGCCGATTACGACACCATCTGCCCAGCTTCGTCGGTCTTCGATCTCTTCGACTTCAAACCCTGCCATTGTCAGCGCTTCAGCCAGGGCTTCAGGGGTGAGGGTAATATCTACGAGATCTTTCAGCCAATTTAAAGAGATACGCATCGCGCTGCCTGTGCCGTCAAATGGGGTTTAGAGGTTTTCCCCATTGTACCGTTTGCCCTGAATTTAGCTCTGCTGTTTCAGGTGATTGGCGAACATGGCTAGCGATGCTTCTAGATCCATCTACCGAATAGGTTCTGTCTAAATTTCAAGCTCTCGGTTCTTGAGCTGCTCTTCATGCTTTAAGATCGCCCAGAGCGCATGGATGCTTCCTGGTAGCCAACCTAGCAGCGTCAGCAGCACGTTGATGATCAGGGTCGTGCTAAACCCAAAGGTGAGAAAGACTCCTACAGGCGGCAGCAGAACACCAAGGATGATCCGAGCAATTTTCATATCTTTCATGTGACAACCTGCCTGTCAAACTAATAATGTTTAATCGCAAAACGATTCTTGCTCTACCAATCTAATCAAAACCTTGGAGTTAACAAACCTATCTCTGGGCAGATTACTGTCGCAGGTTTTCCGCAGATGCTTGTTCTATTAGCTTTCTAAAGAAATCAAGCTGTTGAATTGTTGCTGTTAAGTTGTTATTGAACTGGAGATTAAAGCCATGTTGGGATATTTTCTAACTACGCTGGTAACAGCGCTTAGCCTATTAATTGTTGACTTGACGGTACCCGGTGTCGATATTACCTCTTTCCCGTCTGCCTTGATTGCAGGTGTGGCCATTGGGTTGGTGAATGCGCTGATTAAGCCCGTCCTGTCGCTGCTGTCATTGCCCGTCACGTTCCTGACGCTAGGGCTGTTTTCGTTTGTTGTCAACGGCATTTGCTTTTGGCTGGCCTCAGTGCTTGCACCCGGATTCATAGTGCAGGGTGTCGTAGCAATTATTCTAGGGCCAGTGATCTTGTCGCTGATTAGCACGCTACTTAACAAGTATTTTGGCGAGAGGGGATTTGGGTTGCTCGGCAGTTCCGAGAAGGCGATTGACAGCTAAGCTTGATCAAAGAACTTACTCAGGTGCAGTGCAAGAAAAACGCAAGCAACAAGCGTGGAGATATTTCTAGAAAGGCTCCACGCTGTTTTCATGCTAATTGACCTATGCCGCTGCTCGCCGCTTTAGGCTCCTACTGCCTCTTTCGCGGCATACATGACCTCTAGCGTAATTTCTGAGAAGCCGCGCTCGCGAGCAAACTTTTCGGTATTGCGCTTGACTTTACCCCGCACAAATCCAGGAACTTTGTTCAGTTCGCTGTTGGCTTCTTTGTTCCAGTTGAGATCAGAGTTGGCCGACATATCTTTGGTGATCACTTCTTTGGTATCATGACCGCCAAAGATTTCTAGCAGGTGATCTTCCATGCCCAGCGTAAACGAGTTATAGATCAAGTCCACCATCTGGTTCGCGCCCTCATAGCCCAAGAACGGCTTATAGCCGACCGGGAAGTTTTGGATATGAATCGGTGAGGCAATCACTCCGCAGGGAATATCTAGCCGCTTGCCGACATGGCGCTCCATCTGCGTACCAAAAATTGCCGCAGGTTCAAGACGGGCAATTGCGTTGGCAATTTCGGCGTTATCTTCGCTAATCAGCACTTCATCGCAATAGTCACTCACCTGTTCACGGAACCAATCTGAATCGTATTTGCAGTAGGTTCCCGCTAGCACAACCCGGATGCCCATCTCGCGGGATAAAATCTTGGTCATAGCGGCAGCGTGGGTGTTGTCGCCAAACACGACCGCCTTTTTGCCCGTCAGGTTCTGGCAGTCGATTGAGCGCGAGAACCAGGCTGCCTGCGAGACGAACCGCGTCTGCTCATCGATATATGACTCGTAGTTAACCTCAGCTCCCTGCTCGTTTAGCGTTTTTTGAATAGCGCGAATGCAGCGAGCGGTCTCCACCACTCCCATTGGCGTAATCTCGACATAGGGTGTACCAAACTCTGCTTGCAGGTAGGTCGCGGTCGGCAAGCCTAGCTCTCGGTACGGCACCAGGTTAAACCAGGCTTTGGGCAGATTTTTTAGCTCATATACCGATGCGTCTTCGGGAATAACCAGGTTCACCGCAATCCCTAAATCCTGCATCAGGCGCTTCAGCTCGGTGCAGTCGTGGTTGTTGTGGAAGCCCAGCGTTGAAATCCCCAAAATGTTCACGCTGGGCTGCTCGGTTTTGCCAGCTGGCAGCTCATCGCGCTTGCGAGCTTTGGCAATGTAGTACTGCACAATCTGCTGGAGCGTCCGGTCGGCAGCTTGCAGCTCGTTGTAGCGATAGTGGTTGACATCTGCGAGCAGCACGTCGCCCTGAGATTCAAGCTGCGCTCGCTCAACAAAGTTATGCAGATCCTCTTGCAAAATGCTGGAGGTGCAGGTCGGCGTGAGCACAATCAAATCTGGATGCTCCTCTTGGTCTTTGCGGACGATATTATCCACCACCTTCTCTTGCGAACCGCGAGCCAGCACGTTGCGATCGACGACGCTAGTGGTGACGGGCGTGAAGTCGCGTTCGCGGGAGAGCATGGAGCGCATGACGTTAAAGTAGTCATCGCCCAACGGCGCGTGCATAATGGCATGGACGTTTTTGAACGAGGTCGCAACACGCAGCGTGCCAATATGGGCAGGGCCAGCGTACATCCAGTAAGCCAATTTCATAAACCGAGATCTCCTGTGCTGTTTTGCCGCGCTGTGTTTCTGGGCGCTAATCTACCGGATACCAATCTACCGGGCGCTAATTGCTTAGCTAATGTCCCATCAGGGGCGAAGCTGCGCCAAACCAGCAGACTGTTGATGATTGTCGCAAAGATAGGGGCTGACTGCGCCAAACCTCTGCAAAGATTAACAGAAACCTTGCTGGTCAAAAGCTCGAAACTTTTGGCTAGCAAAGCCTACAGCAATCTGGCTCCATATCTTGGCACGATCGAAACGACATATTTCTTGATGATTGCTTACATTCGGATAGGTCTAGTCAGACGAAAAATTTTAGGAATTCTTAAGCCGCTCTGTATTCCATAGGCTCACTCAGGGATACCAAACTCCGGTATTGGTACAGGTTGATGCAGGCAGATATTCTTTAGCGATCTCTAATATCTGCCCCCAATATCTGCCCCCAATATCTGCCCCTAACAGCCATCCCTAGCAGTCACCCCCAACAGCCATCCCGTGCAAATTACCCAGCGCAACCTCTCTCTAGTCGTCGAAGATAGCCTAATGCGACTCTACGTCGCAGCTCCTAAGCCTGCTGGCCGCTATCCCGGCATTCTGTTCTACTCAGATATCTATCAGCTGGGCGGCCCAATGCTGCGGTTAGCCGATCACTTGGCGGGCTATGGCTATCTTGTCGCAGCCCCCGAAATCTTTCACCGCCTAGAGCCAGTCGGCAGGGTGATTGAACCCAATGATATTGGGCGAATGCAGGGAAACGATGCTGCCCGCCGCAGCGAAATTTCTGGGTTTGATGCCGACGCGCTGGCGGTGCTGGACTGGCTCAAGGCTGAACCCAGTGTCAACCCCGATCGGCTTGGCACAATGGGCTTTTGCATTGGTGGCCATCTGGCTTGTCGAGCAGCTTTCCAGCCTGACATCAAGGCCGCAGTCTGCTGCTACCCAACCGGCATCCACAGCGGCAAGCTAGGGCGCGGAACCGCCGATACGCTCTCACGGCTAGCTGACTTGCAGAGCGAACTGCTGCTAATTTTCGGCAGGCTCGATCCACATATTCCGGCTGAAGGTCGGCAGGCCATTGAGGCGGGGCTGGCACAGACTGGAGTCCGCCATAAAACGGTGCTGTACGAAGGCGCTGACCATACCTTTATGCGCGATGATGGCCCTCGCTTTGATCCGGCGGCTACCGATGCGGCCTGGGGCGAAATCACAGCTTTTTTGCAGCGAGTCTTGGGCTAACTGCTGTTCAGATTAGCGCTGTTCTGCCTATATTTGCCCCATGCCCCATGCGGTTCTAACCTGTTCTGAACCTGTTGCCTGAATATCCAGCCCGACGCTAGCGGAAGTTACCTGGATTAAGTCGAGTTCCAGATTGACCGCCAGATTGATCACCAGCCTGTCCCGCAGCAGCACCGCTTAGCCTAGCGCCCGTGCCACCATCTGCCGTATCTAGGAAAGGCCGCAGGTTAATGCTGCTGGGGCTGCGTCTGGCTGAACCGCCGCTCGCTCCCAAATCTACGCCCAGCGCCTGCCCAATCTGATTGAGGATGCCGCTGCCGCTATCTTGATAGGCCGTCACCGCCGTAGTTTGCTGGCCGCTATCCGCCACCAGCAGGTTGTTAAAGATTCGGTCTCGGATTGCAACTGGATTTTGGCCAGGAGGAACCGTTAGCACAATTCGGCAGGCAGACAGGGCTTCAGTCGTCACACAGACGGTGTTGTAGCCGTTTTCTAGACCAGTTTGCAGCTCCAGCAGTCCATCTGGCCGATAGAATTCTAGCCGACGGCTGATTTCGTTGCAGCGTCGTTCTGAACTCCAGCCGCCGCCCAACGCTGTTGGAGTTGCCCAAGCATAGTACTTTCCGGGCTGACTTTGGGGGCTGTACATCACGGTAGGCTCGCCGTTAGCAACCTGACAGCTAAATCGAACCTCGTCTAGTTGAGAGTTAGCCGGAGCGCTATTCGGAGCATTCGTTGAGCTGGCAGGGGCAGAACGCTCGCCAGCTACAGGAGCGGAGCGCGGAGCCGGACGTGAGGTTGAGCCTTGAGAGATGCTTTGATTTGAAGCGGAGCTGGAGGCTGAGTTCGAGAGAATTTGATTCACCCAGTCGGGCAGCGCCTGAGCCGAGTTAGCAAATGCCAAGTTGCTGCCCAGCAGGAGCAGGCCGACTGCCAGCCGTACAGAAGACCGAACCTGAGACGCCGATGAATTCATAGCAAAATCCTTGTTGAAGAGTCTAAAAGAGTAAACCTAAAGCGTAAATTGAGCCGCACCATATACCTGTGCGAATAAGAGATCAGACGCAGACTGCCAGGTAAAAGTGTCAGGTTGGGCTAGCAATTTATCAACCCGACTCGTCGCCGCAATTTATTAGGGACTATTAGAGACACTTGCAGGCACTGAGGCGGGAGGCAGAGCTGGTTAGCACTGATTAGCTCAAGTTATGGCCTGCCCTTCAATCACCTGTAAAGTTTTATGAAAAGTGTCTGTGTATTTTGTTACTATAGCTTCTGGAATTGGATATCGCGAAGTTGTAGATATCCTTAAGTTCATCTGCTGCCTGGGAAGCTGCGGTGTGAGCTGCCTCTACATGAGTGCTCATATAAACGCACAGTCTTGTAGATGGGGTTGATTGATAACGGCTGTCAGCAGAAGTTCCTGACAGCAACAGGTCTGTAAACTGCTAAAGACTGGTTCTGGGAGGAGCTAGTCTTTTTTAATATGTTTTAAATATGTATTTTTTTAAATATGTATTTTTGACTAGAATCTAGAAGCAGCATCCGCTAGTAGGAGACAGCTTTGGAAAGCATCCACAGTTCCACTTCCCAACCAGCAATCCAGGGGCTAGCGCTGAAAGAATGGGCGGTTGCAGTTGCGGCATTGGCTCACGGCGAAACTATCTTGTTGCTCCGCAAAGGTGGCATTCATGAGCAGCGGTTTGTGCTGCCCCAAGCCGCTCAGCCAGCTCAGTTTTGGCTCTATCCCACCTACGAACACCAAAAGCCAGAGCTGCTCAAGCCCGACTATGCTTGTCAGGTGCAGCCCGTCGAGTCGGGCTGGCATCCAGAAACAGTCGAGATTCAGGCCTGGGCAAAAGTCACAGACGGGCTAGAGCTGGAGTCAGCCGCAGATATCGCAGCACTGCTGCCTCACCATATTTGGAACGAGCGCTTTGTCACCGAGCGGCTAAGGTGGAAGCCCAAGCTGCCGCTCACGGCTTTGCTGCTGCGGGTCTACAGGCTGGATCACCCCCAAATGATCCCGTATCGCGAGGCGTATAGCGGCTGTAAATCCTGGATCGATTTGGCCGCAGATCTGGCTGTAGATCTGGCCACAGATCTGGCTGCCCGCGCTACCCCTGCCTTGAGCGACACCGCCTACACAGAGCAGCGAATGCGCCTGAGTCACGATCTCAGCCCTCTAGCCACCTCAGAAGTAAGCTACCAATGAGCATCGAACACCGTCAGTTTCGCCGCAGCTTTTTACCAACTGAGCTAGTTGAGCTGCGTCAGGTCTGCCTCACGCCGGGGCGACTGTTTGAACCGGGCAAATATATCGCGGGCGATCTGCCTGATATTGCTTTCGAGCTGGGATTGGTGGATAGCCTGCCGCCAGTTAAGGGCAAAAATCAGCAGATTGGCAAGCCAGATTAGCAGGTCAGAAGCCTAGCTTTGGAACTTCAGCCGCGATACTGGACGCGGTAGATACGGCCATTGGCTTCTTCGGTGAACAGCAGGCTGCCATCAGGCAAGGTCAGCAGCCCGACTGGACGCCCCCAGGTTGTTGGGCCAGCGGGATCAACCAGAAATCCGGTGACAAAATCTTCGTATGCACCAGTTGGACGGTTGTCAGAGCCAAACGGCACAAACACAATTTTGTAGCCTGTGCCCTGATTGCGATTCCAGGAGCCGCGAAAGGCTACAAATGCGCCATTGCGATAGCGCTCTGGGAAAGTCTGACCGTCATAGAATTGCAGCCCCAGCGCCGCCGAATGTGCCTGAAACAACAGGTCGGGCGTTTGGGTGCGAGCCGCTAGCTCTGGGTTAATGCTCTGGTCGCCCCGAACCTGACGCGGATCGAGGCGGTCGGCACTCAAGTAGGCGTAAGGCCAGCCGTAGAACTCGCCTTGCTGGATGCGGGTGAAATAGTCAGGCACCAGGTTGTCGCCTAGCCCGTCGCGTTCGTTGACCGTGGTGTAGAGTTCGCCCGTGACCGGATGAAAGTCTAGCCCCACCGGATTGCGGAGTCCTGTAGCAAAACTGCTGCTCTGGCCGTTGAAATCCATCACCTGCACCGAAGCGCGGGGAGCAGGTTCGACATCCACGTTAGAGGCAGAACCAATCGAAACGTAGAGCCGCTGCTGGTCTGGCGAAACCACCACGTTGCGCGTCCAGTGGTTGTTATAGCCGTCGGCTGGCAGTGCGGCAATCTGCTCGCCTCGTCCGCTCAGCTGTATCTGCCCAGACTGATAGGGGAAGCGCAGCACAGCGTTGGTGTTGCCCAGAAAGAAATAATTATCGGCAAACGCCATGCCCAGCGGCTGGTTCAGTCCGTTGTCGGCTGTGGCAAACTGCTGCTTTTGCTCGGCCACGCCGTCTTGATTTGGATCGCTCAGGAGCGTGATCCGGTTCTGGGGGGTCTCTGTAACCAGCACCTCCCCCGTTGGCGTGAGCGCTAGCCAGCGAGGTCGCTCCAGCCCTTCTGCAAAAACGTTGACCTCAAAGCCTGCGGGAACGTTCAGCGATGGATTCGCCGGAATGTCAATCACGTTGGGCGATTTTGAGGCGCTGTCGGTGGCAAAGGGCTGGGGCAAGTCAGCTAGCGTGATCTGAATCGGCGCTGAGTTCAGCGGCTTTGTGGCAATCCGGGCAGACTCAGGCACAGTCTGAGAAGCGGTTCCGCGCTCTGGCGATGCTGGAGCTTTAGCAGCAACTGGGGTTTGAGAGGCTTCTGGATCTGCTTGTGGCGCTAAAGTGCAGCTCACCAGCAGTCCGACCAACAGCAGCGGGATTCGATTCAGATGCATCGGCATTGATCTAGCGACTAGGCAGCAAATCGACTAGGCGGCAATCAGTTCGCGGTTTTCACTTTCGCTCATTTCGACAGGTACGCCATCCCGCGCTAGAGAGGGAATTGCCCCTCCTTTGCGGTTCAGCATACCGCCCACCATCGCCACCAGCGCATTCACCTTACGCTCGCGCCATTCGTCTACTAACCCGGTTACTTCGGCATAGGGCAAGCGACGCTGGGCGGCTTCGAGCAGGTAGGCCGCATGGCGCTTTTCGTCATCGGCTATGCTGAGCAGCGCTTTTTTGAGATTGACGCTGGCCATGTCGCTAGTCGGCAAAACTGCGGCCATCCGCAGAAAGTCTTTGCTGGCATCTAGCTCCAGAATATGCGTGCTAATCATAAACATCACCCAGTCAATCTGGTCGGGAGCCATGTCGGCCTTGGAATAGCCCGTAAAGTAAGCCTCAAAAAACGGACTGCGTCGCCGCTCGTCGGGTTTGCCGTCAGCAGTCTGTTGGGGAATCTGACTGAAATCAATCAGCTGCTTGTTGAGCTGCTTCAGAGCGTGAGCAAAAATCTGGCTGTGGCGGCGTTCGTCGTTGGCATGACGCAGCAGCCGTTCGGCCAACCAGTCGTCTGCTTCGGCAGCGGCACGCTCCGACAGCGCTTCGATAAAGGGCACGGCTCCCGCTTCAGCCATCTGAAAGCCTGCCAGCACGTCAGGCCGGGTTTTGGGGTCGCGCAGGCTGCTGGCGGTGATATAGGCGGCGGCACCTGAACCTAGCAAGTGGAGAGTTTGCGTGAGAAGATTCATGGGTGAGAGAAGCGTAATGGAGTGCTTCTCTATTCTAATGGGATGCCTTTATTTGCGCTGGGAGCGCCTAGACTGGGAGCATCCGAGTCAAGCCTATCTGGGCAAGCCATCCGCAGCGTCCCGGCCAGGTTTAGCCCCAGCGTCAGGGCGCGCATCAGCATAAACAGCGTCAGCGCCAGCCAGAGCAGATCCAAATTGTGCAGATGCCAAGCCAGAACTGCTGCCGGCACAAACCCCAGCAGCGTCGCCAAAATCGACGACTGACGCAGGATGCGACCTTGAGCCAAGCCTAGAAAATAGCCGTCTAGCATATAGGCTATCGAGCCAAATCCCAGTATGGGCAGCAGCCAGATCACATAGCGCTGCACTAGGCTCAGTAGTTCTGCATGGCGGGTCAGTCGGCCAAACAGCAGCGCTGACTGGCTGATATAGAGGCAGCCAAACAGCAGCCCCAGACCCAGGCTCAGGCTGCCCGCTAGCCACAGCAGCTGCTGCAGTCCGCCTCTGCCCCGGCCCGACAGCAGCCCTGCCAAACTCTCAGTCGCGAAGGCTAGGCCGTCAATAAAGTAGGCGGCAAAGGTGATCGCTTGCAGCAGCAGCGTATTGGCAGCCAAAACATTCGTGCCAAAGCCGGAGCTGAGATTGGTGAACAGCGCAAATGTCGTCACCAGGGTCAGCGTTCGCAAAAATATCTCGCCGTTGAGCCGCAGCAGCTGCCGCAGCGCCACCCGATCCCAGAGCCGATCCCAGAGCCGATCCCAGCCCCGACGACTCATCCCTCGCCAATGGGCAGGTCGCAGCTCCCGCAGCAGCAGCCCCATCCCGACCAGCACCACCAGATATTGACTGATTGCCGTTGCGGCTCCCGCGCCAGCGCTGCCCCAGCCCAGCCGCACAATTAGCCAGTAGTCTAAAATCACGTTGGTACTGCTGGAAACCGCCGTCAGCACCAGCACTTTGCCGCCCTCTGCCCGCCCCAAAAACCAGCCAATTAGCACAAATCCCAGCAGAGTCGCAGGCGCACCCCAGATCAGCGCATCGTAGAATGCCTCGCCTGAGCGCTTCACCTCTGGGCTGGCGCTCAGCAGCCAAAACCCCACGACCTTGAGCGGCCACTGCAACAGCAAAATGCCCAGCCCAATCAGCAGGGCAATCATCCCATGCCGTAGGCCAATCAGCAGTACTTCGTCGGGTTCCTCGCGCCCCATCGCCTGCGCTGTGATGCCCGTCGTACCCATCCGCAAAAAGCCAAATGACCAGTAGATGTAGTTGAACAGCACCGTGGCCAGCGCCACACCCGCCAGATGCCGCACCTCGCTCAAATGTCCCAAAAAAGCGATATCGATTAGCCCCGCCAGCGGCACCAGCAGATTGGACAGCACGTTGACTGCGGCGAGACGGACAAACTGTTCGCGCAGTGAGGGCGATTGAACAGGCGGCTGAAAAGGCAGTGGCTGACTCAGATAGTTCTCCCTCAGTAGATTTCTTAAATAGATTTCTTAAATGCGCGCTTTAGAGAGCCTGCACAAATGGCAGCATTGCTGCCACAAACGCCTGCGTCGATTCGTAGGGCAGCAGATTGCGACCCGGAATTTGTTTGCCCTCCGCCTGTGGCCAGTGTTGCAAGTAGTCTGCCATACGCTGACTGGGCGTTTCGGCAGCGCTGGTGCGGCTGATGCTAGAAGCAGTATCGCCCAGCACAACCAGCGTCGGAACTGTCAGCTGAGCCAAGATTGGGCTGTAGTCTCGCCGCCAAAATCCTGCCAGGAAAGAGAACACCGCGTGACGGCTCGCATTCACCTGCCCGTCTGTAGTGAGCTGATCGAGCCATTCTGCATCGACATCGGCAGCGCTGGCAAAGAGCTGCCGCACCGAAAAGCTCTGAATAAACTGACGGCGTTTTGCATATTGATAAAAGCCCAGACCCAGCGGCGAGTCAAACAGCTTCCAGGCCAGCTGCTGCTGCCAGACGGGCGTTGCCTGCGTGATCAGCTTCCAGGCGGGTGGCCCTGAGAGCACCAGCGCTTTCACCAGCTTGGGGTGAGCCTGAATTAGCTCAATCGCGATTGGCAGCGAAGCCCCCTGCACCAGCAAAATCACCGGCTGCTGAATAAGGCCGATTAAATGCGCCAGCTGTTCAGCCCAGTCTTGAGACTGATAGGCCAGTCGCGGCATCGGGCTTTCCCCGCAGCCCAGCAGGTCGGGATTGTAGATCGCCTGGTTGGGGTGAGCCTTGCGCCAAGCCGCAATCCACCGATCCCAGAAGCGGCGTGATAGCCCAACACCAATCGGATGAACTAGCAGGATAGGCGGCTGTTCGCTCTGTTGTTCGCTCTGTTGCTCGCTCTGTTGCCCGCTCTCTGAGGCAGGCCAGAGTTCATAGGCACAGCGATAGCTCCGCCAGTCATAAAACTGAGTGACGGGGCGCTGGAGGGCAGGCTGGGCTGAGGTTGACATGGGGTAGATTCTGAGTTGAAAGCTGAATAATAATACGTTATGGAGTATAAAAGAGAATATTTATAAATCTTATTTTCTTAAGATAAATACCCTCGGCAAAATCATCATTAAAGTAATCACAGTAATCGAGATATAGTCATTAAAGTAATCACTCTAGATCACCATGCCAAAATATGTCCTGTTTGGTCGATACTGTGAAGATGTCCTGGAGAAGCGAGCACCTCACCGTCAGGCTCATCTAGATCGCTTGAAGCAGCTTCAGGCTGACGGTGCGCTGATTACGCTGGGGCCAACCCAGGATTTAACCCAGGTCTTCGGAGTCTATGAAGCCGAAACCGAGGCGGCAGCGCAGCAGCTTGTGGAGGCTGACCCATACTGGCAGCACGGTATCTGGACAGAATACCAGATCAAAGAATGGATTCAGGCGTTTTAGCAGCGCTTAAATCAGCCTGAAAGTAGCTTCAAAGTAGCATCTAACCTACCGATTTTTGACAGCGCGTCCTGTGACCCCCACCTGCGGGCAGATGGCTTGCAGCGGACAGCGTGAGCATTGGGGGAGGCTCCGGCAGATATGCTTGCCAAACGGTACCAAAAGCCGATTGATTTCGATCCAATAAACCTGAGGCAGCTTGGCTTCTAGAGCCGCTAGCGTCTTTTCGGGGGTTTTGGTTTGTACATAGCCCCAGCGATTTGTCACCTGATGCACATGCGAATCGACGCTGATGTAAGGCAGCCCGCAGCCTACCCCCAGCGTCAGATGAGCACATTTAGGGCCAACGCCTCTAAACGACTTGAGAATCTCCACGTCGCAGGGCAGTTCGCCGTCATAGTCTCGCACAATGCGTTCTGCAATCTGCCAGATTTGGTCAGCTTTGGTGTCAGCATAGGTGCAGTCTTGAATCAGCTGCCTGATCCGATCTGGCGTGAGGTTCAGCAGTTCAGCAGGCCGACGCGCTTGTGCAAACAGGCGTTGCGCCACCAACAGGCTCACCTCGTCATAGGTGCGAATGGAGATGATGCAGGCAACCAGCTGCTCAAAGGGCGAACCGTAGCCTAAGTCGGCCAGCTCAAACATGGCCGCTTTCGGAAATGGCCGCACCGCTTGACGCAGGAGCAAGATGGCTTGGTCAATGTCAAACGGCTGGCTAGTCAGCTGATCTGAGATAAAGGCCATTGGCATCTGGTCGGAAAGGGAATCTTGTCGGAAAGGTCAAAGAACGGCGAGAATATAGAGTCTTATTCTTACGCAGCCAGCAGCTTGATGTCAGAACCCAACGGCGTACTTTTGCAGGCGTTTCACGCCCATATTCTCGATTTCAACCTGCATCTACAGACGCTGCAAGCGCAGGCAAGCGAGCTATTCCAAGCTGGAGTAACGGCAATCTGGCTGCCAAAAATTACCGCAGAAGTAGCGCTACAGCAATACCAGCAAACGGCTGCTGCCTTCCAGGCTGCCGGGATGCAGATTTATCTCCAGCGATCTGCCGAGCCGCCGGATCAGATGAACGCCGACGGGTTCTGTCTAGATGCAGATCTGCCACCCAGCTTACGAGAGTCAATCTTACAGCAGACCTCGGAGCCACAGCTGTTTATGATGAGCGAGTATTGGACAGAACAGATTGAGAATCTGCATCAGTACATTAGCGATACGGCAGGGCGAGTCTTGCTCCTAGACGTGCCGCTGCATTTTAACTTCCACCGCGCCAGTCGTGCCAGTGGCTACTACGACATGAGTCAGCTGCTCTCCAATACGCTAGTCCAGCAGCAGCCCGCTCTGGCCATCACCTTCATCGAGAACCACCGCTCGCCATCGCCCAATTCGGCGCCCAATTCTGCGCCCAATTCGGTGCCCAATTCGGCCGTCGAATCCTGGTTCAAGCCGCTAGCCTATGCAATTATTCTGTTGCGTCGTGAGGGCTATCCCTGTCTGTTCTACCCCGATTACTATGGCGCTCGCTGCACCCCGAATTGCACCCCGAATTGCACCCCAAACTCAGAGGGCAAAGAGTCAGAAATTTGGCTCGACTCACACCGCTGGCTGCTGGACAGATTTCTGCAAGCCCGTCGACACCACGCCTACGGACAGCAAATGGATTACTTCGACCAACCCTGCGTAGTTGGCTGGACGCGCTGGGGCAATGCGATGCATCCTAAAACGATGGCGGTGATCATGAGCGACGGCTGGGGCGGCAGCAAGTGGATGGAAACTGGGCAACCGGACGCAGCCTATTACGATTTGACTGAGCATATCCAGGGAACGGTTCGGACTAACGCAGAAGGCTGGGGGGAGTTTTACTGCCGCAGCGGTTCAGTTTCGGTCTGGATAGAAATTTGAGGATCTGGACTAGATCCAGTCTAGATCCAGTCTGGAGCCAGTCTGGATCTAGACTAAATTGCTGCCAAACCCTCAGCAGCTTTTGAGCCAGCACTCAGGGAAAAATCATCTAGGCCAAGGATGGCTCGGCTACACTACAAAGTGAAGCAGATGTTGTTCACAAGCGCTCTTTCCAGTCGAATGGTGTTTCATGCAGACTAAGCGGCAAACTAAGCGCAAGGGTTGGACAATTGAGCCAATTGGTCGTAGTTCACTTCAGCTCCGGTTGACGGCAGGCATTACCACGATTGCGCTGTTGAGCATTGGGACAATTGGCAGCTGGACAACCTGGAAAATGCGGAAAATGCTGGTGGTGGATCATCAGCAGGAAATGCAGCAAATCACGGGACATCTGAGCCGCCAGCTGGTTACAACTGCGCCAGCCCAGTGGCAAAGCCACATTGCCGAATGGGCATCGCCCAACCTCTGGGTCGGAGTCAAGCAGCCTAACGGCAAGCTAATGCAGGCAGGCAAGCTCACGAGTTTTGCGAAAAATACTAGTCAGGCTGCGGTGATAGCAGGCGAAACATCAATCGAAATGACGCCAGATGCCTTGTCAATGCTGCCCATTGGCACCACGGTACAGCGCGTCAACGGACGGCAGCTCGTCTGCGATCGACAATTGCTGCGGCAGTCTGGGCAACTGGTGGGCGAACTCTATCTGGCGCGCGACATTACGCATGACTACGACGTGCTCTCCATGCTGGTGAATCAGCTGCTGTTTGGCACGGTGCTGGCGCTCTTGCCAATTGCCGCCCTGATGGCGATGTATATTCGCCAGGTGCTTAGCCCACTGCGGCGAGTCAACCAACTGGCGGTGGCGCAGGCTGAGCAAATGCCTCTTGGCGCAGTGGCTTCTCCCGTTTCGCTAGAAGTGCCCAGAGAGGTAGCAGGGCTGGTGCAGGTCATGAGTTCGCTCTCTGCCCATTTATCAGAAACGGGCGAGAAGCAGCGCGACTTCACCAACAGCCTCTCGCATGAGCTACGCACCTCTTTTTGTCTGGTGCAGGGCTATCTCAAAAGCACCCTGCGACGTGGCGATAACCTCACTCCGGCTCAGCGAGAGGCGTTAGAAATAGCGGCCTCTGAGGTGGATCGAATGGTGGAGCTATTGCAGGATTTGCTGGATCTAGGCCGCAGCTACAGCGGTGAGACAGCCTACAGCCTCAAGCCCGTGATGCTAAACGACTTAGTTGAAACTGCCTTACGAGTTGCTGATCCGCAGGGCAATCGGGTCAAGCTGGAGGCCAAAACGCTTGTCGTGGTGCAGGCTGAGGCCAAGGCGCTGCATCGGGTGATACTGCATCTGCTCAAAAACGCTGTACAGTTTTCTGAGCCGGATCAGCCAGTTGTGGTGCAATTAACCCAGACGGGAAATCGAGCGCTGATTCAGGTCAGCGATCAGGGCTGCGGCATTGCGGCGGCTGATCAGGCGCGGCTGTTTGAGCCATTTTACCGGGTTGAGCAGTCTCGCTGTCGAGCGACGGGCGGCATGGGGCTGGGCTTAGCAATTGTCAAGTCGCTGGTTGAAGCAATGGAGGGGACAGTCAGCGTTCTGTCGCAACCCGGAGCAGGCAGTACGTTTACTGTTGAATTGCAGGCAGATCTCGTTTTAGATAGCCCCTAGTTACTTTTAGCCCTTACTTTTAGCCCTAGTTACTTTCAGGTAGACATCATGAGCGCAACAATTCTGCTGGTTGAGGATGAAGAAAGATTAGCTCGGTTTATTGAGCTAGAGCTAACGAGTGAAGGCTACAGCATCAGCGTGGCGCACGATGGCTTCACGGGTTTGACAATGGCGCGGGAATCGCCTCCAGATCTGCTGATTTTAGACTGGATGATGCCAGGAATGACAGGTTTGGAAGTTTGTCGTCGCCTGAGAGCCACGGGCAGCAAGGTGCCGGTGATTTTGCTCACCGCCAAAGATGAAGTCAGCGACCGCGTGGCCGGACTAGATGCCGGAGCCGATGACTATGTGGTGAAGCCCTTCAGCATTGAGGAGCTGCTCGCGCGCGTCCGGGCACATCTACGCCGCAACCACGAAGACAACCCCGACCTGCTGCAATTTGACGACCTAACGCTCAATCGCAGCAGTCGCGAAGTGCATCGCAGCGGACGCTCAATTGAGCTGACCGCCAAAGAATTTGAGCTGCTCGACTATTTGATCAGCCATCCGCGTCAGGTAATCACCCGCGATCAGATTCTCGAAAAGGTCTGGGGCTACGACTTTATGGGCGACTCCAATATCATTGAGGTCTACGTCCGCTACCTGCGCCTGAAGCTGGAAGAAAACCAGGAAAAACGCCTGATTCAAACGGTGCGCGGCGTGGGCTACGTGCTGCGAGAGTAGCTGGCTTCAGGCTCTAAATGCGATAGTAAATGCGATAGTAAAGGAGAGCCACTTCTGGGGTTTCTCTATGCTGGAATGGTTGGTGACAATTGGCGCAGCAGAACTGGGCTCTGAACTGGGCAAGGTGATCTTTGAGCAGATCCTGAAGCTGGGGCAGACTGCCGCCGAAGACTATGTGAAAGATTTCTTCAAGGGTTGCCTCAAAGCAGGAATTACTTCAGCCCAGCCAGAGGTGACAAAACGGGCGGTGGCGGGCGCTCTGAAAGCCTTTCTGGTGGTTGTGGCGGATGAGCTGGAGGATCAAGATCTCTCCAAAGCTGAGATCCGCGACCGCTACGATCCGGCGCTGATTCAGTTTGTGCAGGATGAGGCGGTGAAGCCCCTGCTGGGCAAAGCGTTTGAGCCGGACTGCGCCGCGATTGATGCCGAGGCTCTGGCCACAGTTTGGCAGCGCTCTTGCCGGAGAGGCAGGCCGTTTCCGGTGCTGCCAGCCGAGTTTGACTGGCAGCAGGTGGGCAGCAAATATCTTAAAAAAGTGCGGCGAATTCTGCGCGAAACGCCGGAACTGCGAGCCTTGCTGGAAACTAATCTGTTGGAGCAGATCGCCCAAAACACCGCTCAAATTTCACCCGGCTTTGATGTTGCCAAATACCGAGAGAGCTTGCAGTGCAGCTATGGACACTTAAAGCTGTATGCCATTGACAGCACGGATCGGGGGGATGTAATCAAGCTCTGGAATATGTTTATTGAGCAGACGGTGCGGGAAGCTCTGCCGCCAACGCGCTATGAGCTACCGCTAGATTTGAAGCGTCAGTTGCAAGCGCAGGGACAGCTCGAAGCCGATCTATCTGCTGATGCGCTGGCGCAATATCGCAGCGAGTATTTTCAGCAACCGTCTCGTAAGGTGCTGGAGGTGTTAGCGAGATCCCCCCTAGCCCTTGAAAAAGGGGGAACCGGAATTCAAAGTGCCCCATTTATGGGTGATTCAGGGGGCAAACTGGCTGTAATACTAGGCGATCCGGGAGCGGGGAAATCGACGCTGCTGCAATATCTGGCGCTGGAATGGGCGGAAGGTAAGACAGCAACTCTGCCGCTGTTGATTGAGCTACGAGACTATGCGCTAGCGCAGGTTGACGGGTTTTTGGAGTTTTTGCATCGGGGGCGGGGAGCGGACTGGCAGTTTGATCAGCAGCAGCTTCATCAGTATTTGCAGTCAGACTCGACGCTGGTAATGTTCGACGGTTTGGACGAAGTGTTTGAGCGCTCGACTCAATTGGCGATCATTGACGATATGATTCGCTTCGCGCAGCAGTACCCGAAAGCACAAATTATCATCACCTCGCGGATTATTGGCTATAACCCAGAACGCTTGCAGCACGCCAATTTTCGTCACTTCACGATCCAGCCGCTTAACACCGACGAGATCCATGAATTTATCGACCGCTGGTACAGGTTGGCATTGGGCAATGACCCCGACAAGCCGCGACTGGTGACAAGACTAAAAGAGGCAATCGCTAACTCCAACGCGATCCAAAATCTGGCCGATAATCCACTGCTGCTGACGATGATGGCAATCCTAAATCGACGGCAGGAGTTGCCGCGTGATCGGGCTGATCTGTACGATCACGCTTCGCGGGTATTGCTCTACCACTGGGACGTGGATCATAAGCGCTTGCAGCTACCGATGGACACAATCGGGCGACGCGAAAAGCAGGAAATGCTGCGGCTGATTGCCTACGAAATGCAGGCAGGTGAGCAAGGCTTGCAGGGCAATCTGATCAGCGCCGAACGCCTCACCCGCATCCTAACCGACTATCTCCGCGAGCAGGGCTTTAGTGAACCACGCGAAAAAGCGAACGGCTTGATTGGCCAACTCCGCCACCGCAACTGGATTCTCTGCGACCGAGGAGCTGACACCTACGGCTTCGTCCACCGCACCTTCCTAGAATATTTCTGTGCAACGGAAATCGTACATCGTTTCGAGAAATCCCGGACGCTGACGTTTGAGCAGTTGCGGGATGAAGTGTTTGGTCAGAATTGGCAGGATGAGACTTGGCATGAGGTGTTGCGGCTGATTTGCGGAATGATTGATGCAAAGTTTGCGGGGCAACTGATTGAGTTTCTGATGGTGAGGAAAGCCGATGATGCAGAAAATGACCTTTTTTCAGAGCGAGAAATTAGAGGTTTACTGCTTGCTACTCAATGTCTGATCGAAGTAAAGAACCCTAATTCAGTAACTACAACATCAGCTCGATTACTAGAAACTATTAAACGAAAAATAGAGGATCAGTCCATTGAGAGAATTACTTTTGAAGCGGCCATACAAATGGCTCAGATAGTTGCCATAGCTTGGAGCGAAGATAAGCACGTGTTGAGTTGGTTGCAGACGTGCCTTAATGCATCATCTGAAACTTCATCATGGTGGATTTCATACTTTGCGGTGACTTCAATCGTTCGAGGTTGGAGAAATAGTATTGATGTTCTCCCTTTTCTAAAATCAATCGCTCAACGAAAGGATGATTCAATGGCGGCACAAGCTGCTGTAGAAGAACTGGCAAGACATTGGAGAAATGATCCAGACATCCTACCAATTCTCAAAAATCTTCTAACTCAAAGTAATGAAAATACAGATGTCAGAAGAGCATCTGTAAGGGAACTAGTAAGACATTGGAAAGACGATCCAGACACTCTACCAATTCTTAGAAATTTATCTCATCAAGAAGAAACTAGGGGGGTTCAGATAGAAGCATTGCGCGAACTATCTCGTGATTGGAGCGATAATTCAGACACCCTGCTAATTCTAAAGGATTTAGTTCAAAAAGAAGATAATTCAAATTTGCGCTGGAATTCACTGTGTATCATTACAGAATACTGGAAAGGCGCTCCCGAAATTACAGAATTTTTATGCCAAGTTGCTACTAATGATTCATTTGAGCGTAAGAAGCACTGGGAGGGTAATCCTCGTCAAGAAGCCCTTAGAACTCTCCTCACGCACTACCCCACCTATCCCAAAACCCTCGAACTGCTGCGCGACAGAGCTGCCAACGATCCCGACGAACAGCTACGACAGTGGGCGAGGGAGCGGTTAAGTGAATTCCAATTGCAAAGAAACGGAGGTGATTGTTAGAAAACAACTATGCCCAGAAAACTGCGAGAATTAAAAACTCAAATTGCTCGTGAAGGTTTTGTCTATTTGCCTAAACGAGGAAAAGGAAGTCATGAAAGATGGCGACATCCTTTGCTTCAGCAAACTTTGACGATTTCAGGGAAAGACGGTGATGATGTTCCACTATATTTAGAAAAACAGCTAGCACGATTACTCATCGAACTTGAAGCACTCAGAAGGGAGGAAAAATGAACCGATACAGTATGACTATTCAATGGTCCGATGACGATCAGCTTTTCCTCGTAACAATTCCAGAATTTGCTGAGCGAGTTGTCATGCCTTGTACTCACGGAAAAACTCGTGAAGAAGCAATTCGTCATGGTGAAGAAGTCATTGAAATGTATTTAGAAGCCTGGAAAGCTGAGGGAGAGTCAATTCCTGAGCCCAGCGTTCTTCAGGTTGCTTGAGTCTTCTTCTCTGTTTCATTTCTACCTAACCCAAATCCTCAAACTGTGGTGCGACAGAGTCACCAGCGATCCTGACGAACAGGAACCATGGAGCAATTCCGAGTCTGATCCAAAGGCGGCAAGGCTGACGCAATCGTAACGCCACCTGGGAACAGCTGTCACGAAGACGATGCTTGGGGAGTAAGCCGTATATTCTGGAAGCACTTGTTAAGGATAGTAGAAAAACCGAAGCGATCTAGGCAGAAGCTGGCATAATCAGAAGCATCTGAATCGTCAAACTAGAGGGGGCTGACCCCATTGCGCTCTACAAAATTTATTGCTGAGTATTTAGTGCAGCACTATTCACTAGAATTGAGGCATTGTGATGGTTGAGACAAATTCCGCAGGACAGATTGAGCAGGCTATAGAGACCTCAGTGAATGTCTATGAGTACAACTATAGCCATATTGAGCCGATTGCAATGGTGGACAAGCTGCCCCAGAGCGAAAGTTTTTCTAAGCCGTGGCTAGTGGAGATTGCGAAGCAGGCGATCAATCTAGCGATCAATACGCTAGTCGCCAATCGGGGTGATCAGGGCCAGCAAGGCGTAGAAGATGATGTGCGCGATTTTCTGCGTCAGACTCTGTATCAAACGCTGGAGGATCAGGGGCCAGCTCTGAAGCTAAAGCTGGTAGGGGCGCTGATTGGCTTTTTACCGGAGATGCTGCTTCGAGATGCGCTGGCGGAAAAGGCAGCGGCAGAGAATCTGGCAGTCAAGCCCATGGCTCTGTCCAATGCGCCAGCCAGTACGACGACGAGTGTGGCTTCGGCGGATCAGGTTGCCGAGGGGATTGATACTGCACTTGAGCAGCTGCTGGAAGGGTTGCCACCTGCGGCTATGCCCGTTGCGCCCGCCGCATTGCCCGCCAATGCTGATCTTGAAGCTGCTAAGGGCGTAGATATTGCCGCCGAGCAGTTGTCGCAGGGTTTGCCAGCCGCCACAACCGAGGTGAAGATTTTGCAAGGACTGCCGCCCAATGCGGCTGCGGTTGAGGTTGCCAAGGGGATTGAGGCTTCTGTGTTGCTTCAGTCATCTATTGGTCAGGCTGATGGTCAGGCCAGTAGTCAGGCTGCAATCTCGGCGGCGGCCAGAGGTGCCGAGGCGGCAGTCATGCTCAGAAGCGCACCCTCGGCGGCGGTCAAGACGCAAGTTTCGAGTGGGGTGGAGACAGCGCTCCAGCGGCTCATGCAAAATGTGCCTGCCAAGCCGTCAGAGATTGAGCAGTTTATGTCTTCTAATTTAGTTAAAGTGCTGGGTTCAGACTTGATTCGGCCATTTGCGAGTCGCCTGCTAGATGGTCTCAAGGAGAAAGCGCCCACGGGTCGGCCTCAGCAGCTTGCAGACTACGAGCAGCTGTTTACCTACATTCAGCGACCTCAGGTGGCGGCTAGCCTGTACGCCGACGAGATGTTTGCTTGGCTGCGGGTGGCGGGGCCAAATCCGCTGATGATTACCCAGATGACGACCACCGATCCACGCTTTCCCGTCACCGAAGCGCAGTATCAGACGGTGATGGGCGAGCCGGATTCGCTGGAGCTGGCTCTGCGAGACGGGCGACTGTATCTGGCTGATTACGGCATTTTGGATGGGGCGCTGGGCGGTACGTTTGGCACGCAGCCGCAAGTGCAGAAGTATCTCTATGCGCCGCTAGCGCTGTTTGCGGTGCCGCTAGCGGGTGGGCTAATGCGTCCGGTGGCGATTCAGGCGGGGCAAAATCCTGCTGAGCATCCGGTGGTTACGCCCGCAGCCCCAGAGGCCGCATGGCTAATTGCTAAAACCATTGTGCAAATTGCAGATGCCAACTTTCACGAGGGCGTATCCCACTTTGCCCGGACGCATTTATTGATCGAGCCATTTGTGATGGCAACCCATCGGCGACTGCCTGCCGAACATCCGCTGTCTCGCCTGCTGCTGCCGCATTTTCAGGGCACGCTGGCCATTAACAATGCGGCGAAGGGCTTTTTGGTGTCGCCACTGGGCGGCGTGAATCAGCTGCTCTCTGCCACGATTGATAACTCGCGCGTTTTGATTGTGAAAGGCTTTCTGGGGCGCGGCTTTAATGCGGATATGCTGCCGCAGCGGCTCAAAGATCGGGGCGTAGCGGATCAAACCAGCCTGCCAGTTTACCCTTATCGCGACGACGGGCTGCTGATTTGGAATGCGATTCAGGACTGGGTGACGGCTTATCTGGGGCTATATTACGGCTCTGATACGGCGGTGCAGCATGACGCGCGGCTGCAAGCTTGGGCATCTGAGCTGGTGGCCTTTGACGGCGGGCGCTTGCCGGACTTTGGCAATACGGGAACAGGCGAAATTACGACGCTGGCTTATTTGATTGAAGCCGTGACGATGGTGATTTTTACAGCTAGCGCCCAACATGCTGCCGTCAACTTTCCCCAGAACAGCGTCATGAGCTTTGCGCCAATTATGCCGACCGCTGGCTACGCGCCCGTGCAGTCAGATATTGAAACCGCCAGCTTCAGCGACTGGCTCGATCTGCTGCCGCCGCTGGAGCAGGCGCAGGCGCAGCTTAATTTGCTCTATCTGCTGGGGTCGGTTTACTTTACCCGGCTGGGAGAGTACGAGCCGCAGCAGTTTGCTGATCCTCAGGTGAGTGAGCCGCTACGGATGTTCCAGCAGCGATTGCAGGGAATCGCCCAAACGATCGATCAGCGCAACGCAGAGCGTCCTTGGGCTTATGATCACCTGAAGCCTGTGAATATTCCTCAGAGCATTAATATTTAGTTTGTGTTTAGTTTGCGTTTGGTTTGCATTTAGTTTGAAGATATGAGTCGCCGATCCTATTACTGAGATCTCAATCATGAATCCAGACAATCTAGAAAGTATTTTCTCTGCTCTACTCAATCCAGCCTTGAATGAATTCCAAGCCTGGGCTTTGCAGCATCCAGAAGAGAACCTGAGCCAAACCCTGATGCCGATTATCAGCTTTGTGGAAGGGCTGGTGGCCAACGAGCCGACCTATCTAGACAGTAAGCGGCAGGCGCTTGGCTCAACGTTTTGCTGTGCGGGACAGGTAGTGATGGGCGAATTTGACGAGTTGGAAACAGCGCTCACCTCGCCTCAGCATCGGAGTTGGCGACTGGGCACTTCAGTTCTAGATGCAAATCACGCGCCGAATCAGGACGTGAATGGCCGCAACCTGTTTTTGCTGGCGTTGTCTAATGACCTCGACGACAGCGATCACGCCGCCTTTCGCGCCTGTATGCAGCGCTACTTGCTCAACGAAACGACTACAGCCCGCCAGCAAGATGCGACCGCGCATCGCCTACTCGACCAGTTGGCGGTTGACTACATCGAGATGCCACATGATGCTGACGGCGCGTTTTTCACCAACGACCAGCGTGGCTGGATGGGCTTTCTAGTGCGCTATCTGCATTACGTCATGTTTGGCATTGATCCCGACAACGTCGAAGCGATAGCGCTCTTGACTGACCTGCATTACAGTCGCCTGCTGCCAACGCATTACCTGGCGGAAATCGGCAGTCTGCTGCAAAAAAATAATCTGATGGGGCACGGCGATTTACCTGATCTAATCGAGCGCGCCGCCACAGTTTACGAGCAGTCTCCCGCTCTGAGCAGCTTTGTCGAAGACAGTCCTGAGTATCACGGCATGACACGTCGCGAGCTGGCTAAGCTGATGACTGCGATTATGGGAATTGCGGCGCTGCAAGGGCCGCTGCATCTGGGCTACACCGCTATGGGCTACCGTCCGTTGCCCGCATACAAAGACCAGCAGACCGCCAGCATTGACCCGACTCAACATTGGGACGCGCTCAATCTGCAAGACCGGGAGGCAGTGCGGCTGTTTTTATTAGAGTGCGCCCGCCTCTGGGCACCCGTCAGCGCTACGCATCGAGTCGCCACCGAGCCGTTTACTGCCGAGATCGCGGGTCAAGAGCGGCAGTTTCCGGCAGGCACAAAGCTGCTGATTCCGATGAGTTTGGGGCTGCTGGACAAGGGTTTCTGGGGTGAGACGACCTATGAGTTTAATGCCGAACGCGAAAATCTCTGCCCGTATCACATGGGGTTTCATGCAGTGGGGGAGCGGCATGCAGGCCGAATTTGCCCCGGCAAAGATCTGGCGCTGGAGATGTTGATTGACGTGATGATTGCGGTAGGGCGAGTGCGGCGAACCGCAAAATGCGATGCTGGATAATGATTCGGGAAATTTTAAGAGGTGAGTCATGAATAGCAATAGTAACGCAGGCGCCAAATTGCCGCCGCTACAGCAGCCTGAATTCCGACAGGAATTTCGGCTAGGGTTAGTCGTATACGGCGGCGTTTCGCTGGCAATCTATATGAATGGCATTTGCCGAGAGTTTTATAATGCGGTGCGGGGGCGCGGCATCTATAAACTAGTGAAGGCACTAACTGATTCTGATATTGTGGTTGACGTGATTTCGGGTACGTCCGCAGGCGGAATCAACGGGGTACTGCTGAGCTATGCCTTGACGAACAGCAATCAGCACGTAGCGGTTGACTTCAAGAACTTCGCCCAAATCTGGCGTGAGAATGGCAACATTGCCGAGCTTTTGCGGCAGACCAACCTGAAGCAGTCTGATCCGCACCAGCCGACGAATTCGGTGCTGGATGGCGAGGGCTACTACCAGGACAGTCTGGCAGAGGCGTTCCAGCAGGCTTCTAATAAGCAGGACACTGAGCCACAAAAGGCAGCCAGCGAATGGTTCTCGGATTCTAGCGAGCTGGATCTATTTGTGACCGGTACGGATACATTAGGCCGCGTCTCTAAAGCGTTTGACAATACGGGTTCGGTGATTGAGATTAAAGATCACAAAACTGTATTTTTGCTGAAATATCGGCGTTATCGCAAGCATCCGTTTCAGCCGCTGCCCCAAACCCAGCAGTCGCTCGCTAAGCTCTGCCGCATTACCTCCTGTTTTCCGGTCGCGTTCCCGGTCGTCAGTGTTAAACTGCCACCGCCTGGAGAGTCTGTCGTTGACGACCCAAGTGATCAGCGTTTGATCCGCTGGGGAGATCTGGTTAAGCGTGAGCTGCCGCTTAAATCGCCTCCAGACGGGTATAAGCTCCATTTTGTAGACGGCGGTGTGCTGGATAACCGTCCGTTTAGCTACACAATTCGCGAAATCTATAACCGCGTTGCCTATCGTCCAGTGCAGCGGCGGCTATTTTATATTGATCCTAGCCCGGATCAGTTTTTGGGGAGTCCCAAGTTCAACAATATGCCGAGGCCGAACATTTGGGAGACGGTTTCTGATTCGCTAGTGGGAATGCCTCGCTACGAGAGTATTGCAAGCGACTTGCAGGAAATCAAAGATCGCAACGAGCGTGTCTTACGCTATAAGTTTCTGCGAGCGACTGCTGAACGGGTCGGGGAAGCGAAGCTAGCAGCTAATCGGCGCGGAGATCAGCCGTCGCTGGATATGATTCAACGACGACAGGTTTATCTTCGCTGTCGCCTGGTTGGAATGCGCGATCGAATTCTGCCCCTGATTCTAAGAATTGACCAGACTAGCGTTGACCCCAAAAATCAGTCGCTGTTAGAAACAGCAGCTCAAATCCTCGCCAAATATATTACCGATCAAGAGAAGCAAAAAGAGCGAGAGAATTTTCTACATCGCGTCGGGCAAGAGATCCGCAATCTAGATGTCAACTATGCGTTGAGGAAACATTTCTTTCTGCTCGAAAAGATCTGTGAATGTATGACTGAGCCGCAGTACCAAAACGAGGTCGCGCATCCTGACCTGCACCCAACGCTGAGGCATCTAGCTGAAAAAATCGGCTGGCAGATCTCGCTGCTCGAAATTGTTCAGGCGGCGTTGACCGGAATGCTGCAATCGCAGCCCGTGAGCCAAACGTTTTATGACTTGCTGGCGCAGGCAGAGGGCAGTCGAGAAACGGCGCGTAAGCAAATTTATGACTACCTGCTGGCGCTGCATCGCTTTTTGTTTGACAGTCAGCAGCTACCTGAGTTTCAGCCGTCATCAAGGCGCACGACTGACCCAGACGCACTCGATCAGCAAGAGACTCTGGTTGAGGTATCTGCCGACTTTTTCAACCAGCTTCCCGCAGCGCTGATCACTGAGTCAACGCAGACATTCAGCGAGGCCGAGCAGCAGGTTTCGGCTAAGCTTTCCAGCGTCTATGGGCAGTTAAAGCAGCGGGCTGGGCAGTTGAGTCAGCCGGAGACCTTGCTGCAAGAGCAGTCCTTCTATCGCTTAGAAGAGCAGTTCAAACAGCAGCCGAATTTTGAAAATAACAGTGAAGTCTATTGCAGTATTCTGTTTAAGATTGAGCAGGCGACCGAGAAACTCATTGCAGCCAGCGGTTCTGTACTCTCTGAAGAACTGCTGACGAAATTTCGCTGCTTTCGCTACATTGAAGAAGAGGTTTATTCCTACGAGTATCTTTCAGATATTCAGGCTAAAGAGCAAATTGAAATTATTCGGATCAGTCCAGATGTGGCTCAGTTCGGCTTTGGTAAAGGCAAAGGGCTAACCGACAAGCTGGCTGGAGATCAGCTCAACGCATTCGGCGGCTTCTTCAAAAAGTCTTGGCGCTCGAACGATATTTTGTGGGGGCGGCTAGATGGCCTAAACCGAGTCGTAGAAGCCTTGCTCACGCCAGAGGCCATGCAGAACTTTCAGGGCTTTGTGCGCCGCCAGCTGGCTCAAATTCCAGGTGATGCTAGCCCTGCCGAGAAAACTCAAATTTATCTAGATCGCTTGGTAGATGAAGCGCTGCCCGACGCAACGCCCACCGAAAAAGTACTGCTGCTGAAAGAGCTCAGCCATCTGGCGGCAGGCAAACCCCTGACCTCTAGAGAGCAATTTTTGGATGCAATGGTGACCGCAGGCCATCGCACTATCCTCAAGGCTGATTTGGGCAACGTGCTGGAAGACGCAATGGCCGAGCAGATCGACTGGAGCCAGCAGTTGATGCCTTCAAAACGCAGCTTTCAAAAAACGGTGGCTGGCTTGGGCTATCAGTCAGCTTTTGCGGGAGTGCAGATCTTCAGCAGTTCGAGTCAGCAGCCGCCAGCCATTCACCAAGTTGATCAACTCGTCGCCAAACTGCTGGGCTCTAGTCCGCGACAGCTCCAGAAGTTCTTGCAGCAGCATCCGCCCGAAGCGCTGCTCGAAGCAGCCTTTCAGCAATTTAAGGCCGCTGATCCAGAGGGCTGGAGAAATCTCAACGACTCGCTCGCCAAACTGATCGTCTCGCCCTCAATCGATCAGCTCTACGACTTCCTCAAGCGGTTGGTTGCCGCAGGACAGGCTGAGAAACCGCGCTTGGCAGATCAAGCAGCTGAGCGCGATATCACGCAGCTCAACCAGCAGCTGATGCTGATGCTGCAAAAGCTCAAGCCTAAATATCAGCCCGTCTCCGGCTATTTTGATCGCGCCATCACGCCATTTGCGGTCAGAGAATTGGCGACCGCGCCCGTGGCCGAACTGCTCAAAGATGCACGGCAGGTAGATGACTATTTCCGCAACGTCTACCGCGTTGGTTCCGAAAGTCTGGCTGAAGATGTACCGACGATTGTCTTGGAAGAAATTGCGGCCAGAGCGGGGCTGGTGCTGCGCGATATTCTAAATTCGCCGCCGACAGGCAATGCCGTTCGCAATACCACTTTGTTTCGCGTCCTGAACCGCGCCCTGCAAAGTTTCTATCTCTGGGTGCGCTCCAGAAATCCCAAAACATCTGGGGTGCTGTCGGTTTTAGGCAGCTTGCCCGCCTTGATCTGGCCGATTGTAGCAGTTGGAATCATCGGCCTTTTGGTTAGCCAACTGCCGGGGCTGCTGCTGGTGATCATCGTGTCGCTGGTGATTCTCTACCTCGCCAACAGTCTGCTCGGCCTGGTGAAATTTCCAGCCTGGGCATTTTGGCTGCTGGCAGCAACGGTGGCGCTGCTGCTGATTGTCAGCTCTCGCTATTTACCCACGGAGGGCATTAACTGGTCAGTGCCGTTTAGCAAGCTGCATATCTCAATTCAAAATCGCGGAATTTAGCGTACTTTTAACTGAACTCATAACTGACTCAACAGCATACTCAGTCTGGGTCTTCGCTCGCAAACGCCTGATACTGGGTCTCGTTCATTCGGCCTGCTTGGTAGAGCGTGTCAATCACCTCAGAGAGCGTCAGCACCGCATAGGCATTAAAACCCGCCTGTCGTAGCCGATCCTTGACTCCTTGCTCGTGATCCAACAGCACGACAATATCCTGCACCTCCAGCCCCGCCGACTTCAGCTTTTCGGCTCCTTCAATGGCGCTGTTGCCGCTAATCAGCACGTCATCGACCACCACCACTGTTTCTCCCGGCTGAAAATGCCCTTCAATCAAGCGCCGAGTGCCGTGCGCTTTCACCTCCTTGCGCGGAAAGATCATCGGGTGGTTTAGCCGGAGCGACAGCCCAGTTGCGGTTGGCAGCGAGCCGTAGGGGATGCCCGCAATCCGGTCGAACTTCAGTCCGGCCAGAATCTCAGCATAGGCGGTCAAAACCTGGTGAAACAGCTGCGGATTGGAAATGATTTTCCGCAGGTCAATGTAGTACGGAAACGTCGCGCCAGATGCCTGCACAAACTCACCGAACAAAATGCAGCCCACGTCATAGAGTTGCAAAATTAAATCCAGATGGGGATGCGGATTCAGCGTGCAAAGATTGCTCGACCACAGATCGCAAGCTGCCCCGACGGGAATCTGCGGCGCTATTGGACTAACCGCCTCAGCCCGAATCTGATTCACTTCGACGCGCAGCTTTTGCACCGAACTCGCCAGATCGGCCTGACTCAGCCAGTCTTGCGGCACCGGAATCAGCAGCCCCTCACCATTGGCATCTAGCCCTGCACCAATCAGCTCCGGCAGATCTACCTCGGCCTGCCAAATGCTACGAACCAAAATCAGCCGCTCTGGAGCCAATTTCCGCATCTGCCGCAGCAATTCTGGCGAGCCAGTCCCCACTTCTAAGCCCACCTGCTCCGGCGTTCCCCAAGTCTGGGCAGCTTTGGCGATTTGTAAATACAGCGGCTCCGCCCCAAACTGCTGCCCAAACTGCTGTAAAGCGACCGCCGAAGGATTGGAGGTACAGCAGAGCACAAAGGCCAGCTTGCCGGGATAGACCAAAAACGGCGCTACCCCATCCTGCCCCGCATAGGCGCTCAGCGTCACGGCATCGACCCGCCACTGCTCAAACAGCATGTTGGCAATCAGGCTGCTGCTGTTCAAGTCGCCATGCTTGGCATCCAAAATCACCGGAATCTGCGGCGGAATGATGGCTAGCACCTGCTGAAGCAGCTCCAGTCCCGGCGCACCCAACGCCTGATAAAAGCCCAGAGTCGGCTTGTAGGCGCAGACCTGATCAGCAGTTTGGGCAATCACGAACTCTAGCCAGTTAAACAAACGCTGAGTCAGGCTACAGCTCTGAAATTGCTGCGGCAACAGCTCTGGATTGGGATCTAGCCCCACTGAGAGCAACGACTGATTTTGGGCAACCGCTGCCGCAAGCTTGGTTGAAAAATCCATAGGTTTGCTAGCCGCAGATTACCTGGACAGGACAAGATACAGAATGTTGAATGCACAGGCTAACGATTATAGAATATCTCAATTGATCTGAATTCTACTGCTCCCTGCCGCCTCAAGACTCCACGGCAGGGAGACTGAGCGCCAGCTGATAGAGTTGGCGGCGCGAGAGCGAAGTCTGCTGCGCGAGCTGACGGCTCGCCTGCGAGCGAGAAATTCCCTGATCGATCAACTGCTGAAGCTCAGCCAGCAGCGCCGACTCCGAAAGCTGCGGCAAAGCGGCAGTCTGTCCGGCCAGCACCAGCGTAAATTCGCCCTGCGGCTCTCGTGTCTGGTAGTAGAGCAGCGCTGCCGCCAAGCT
Organism: Pegethrix bostrychoides GSE-TBD4-15B; assembly: GCA_019359155.1. GTDB lineage: Bacteria > Cyanobacteriota > Cyanobacteriia > Elainellales > Elainellaceae > Elainella > Elainella bostrychoides. The sequence goes on along the minus strand of JAHHHV010000064.1, from coordinate 224,080 downwards.
GCCGCGCCAGAACTGTTCGTGCAGCTTGGTGAGTTCGCGCGCTAGCACCACCGCCCGCTCCGCCCCAAAGCAGTCTTGCAAATCCTGGAGCGTTTGCCGCAGGCGATGAGGCGCTTCATACAACACCAGCGTCCGGGCTTCAGCTTGCAGGGCTTCTAGTCGCTCCCGCCGCTCTGCCGTCTTGACGGGCAGAAACCCCTCAAACACAAATCGCTCGGTGGGCAGTCCGGCCGCGCTCAGTGCCGTAATCACCGCAGTTGCTCCCGGAATTGGCACAACTGGAATACTCGCCGCTACCGCCGCCTGCACCAGCTCACAGCCCGGATCAGAAATTCCCGGCATTCCGGCATCTGTGACCAGCGCGATGCTGCTGCCTGCTTGCAGCCGTGCCAACAGCTCCGGCAACCGCTGCTGGCGATTGTGGTCATGGTAGCTGAGCTGCGGCGTGCTGATTTGAAAATGCTGGAGCAGTCTGCCTGTATGCCGCGTGTCCTCAGCCGCAATCTGGCTCACCTGCTGCAAGACACTGATCGCCCGGAAGCTGATGTCTTCCAGGTTCCCGATCGGCGTGCCGACAATATAGAGCGTTCCAGCCTGAATATCCATATGAATTGAGGGATTAATTGAGGGCAGATTAAAACCTAGATTCAATAGCGCTAATGGCGAGTTTAGCCTAGCGCAAGAGTCTAAATCCGTAAATGCCCGCAGCTAGAGGCATCTGAGAATGCTGATCGAGTCTGTCCTGTCGGCAAATACCGCTGCATCCAGTTTGCCACTTAGAGCATTTCAGTATAAATCACAACATTGTATTACGGAAATCCCATACGGCTCTTCAAAATCCTTGCGTTTGAGTAAAGCCTTAATGAAGGCTCCACAGAATCCTATAGTTATCTGGGTTCAGCCACCATACTGCTAGATATGCAGCGCGGTTTAATGCGAATTGTAACGCCAGCCGCCCCCAATGCTCACTTGCGACCTATTAGGTAGACGACTCGACAAGACTATGACAACGCACTCCAACGCTCACTTACTACTCTCTTCCGCAGCTGCCGGATTCTCCCCCAAATCCAGAGCATCGCAGGTTCATGCTTCAGTTTATAGTCCTGCCAAGCGAGCGCTTGATATTTTGGGTGCAGTTGTCGGCCTAGGAATTACCGCAGTCATCTTCCTGCCGCTGGCGCTAGCGCTCTACTTCGACAGTCCAGGGCCAATCTTGTATAGCCAGGTGCGCTGCGGCTGGAGAGGTCAGCAGTTCCGGATCTGGAAGTTCCGTTCGATGGTAGCCAATGCTGACCAGCTGAAGCATACGGTGCAAAACCAGGCCAGCGGTCATATCTTCAAAAACGACAGCGACCCGCGCATTACTCGTGTTGGTAAGTTTCTGCGCCGCACTAGCCTAGACGAGCTGCCTCAGTTCTGGAACGTGCTGAAAGGCGATATGAGCTTAGTGGGAACTCGTCCGCCGACGCTGGATGAGGTCAGCCGCTACAACAATCGCCACTGGCGGCGGCTGGAAGTCAAGCCCGGTATGACAGGCGAATGGCAGGCCAACGGACGCTCCAGCGTCAGCGACTTTGAGCAAATTGTAGATCTCGACCTGCACTATATGCAGCAGTGGTCGATCGGCTACGACATCCAGCTAATTCTCAAAACAATCCAGGTCGTGCTGCGCCGCAAGGGTGCCTGCTAAATGTCAGTCGGGCTGTTTGTCGGCCTCGTGACGCTGGACTTGATCTACCTGAGCGCCAGTCTGCCCCAGGTGAATCAAAAGCAGGTGGCGCTCGATTACTCAATTGCCGCAGGCGGCCCAGCCACCAACGCCGCGATTGCCTTCCGGTTTTTGTCAGGCTCAGCTCATCCAGCTTCAGCCAATCCAGCAGAACCCAACATAGCGCGACTGATGGGGGTAATCGGTAACCACCCTGTCGGTCGCTTTGTCTTGGCAGATCTATTGGCGCAGCAGATTGAACCCATTGACTTGCAGCCGGATTCGCCGGAGCCACCGCCTACCTCTTCAATTCTGGTGACGCAGGCAACGGGCGAACGCGCCGTGATTTCGATTAACGCCACCCGTATCCAGGCCAGCCCTGAGCAGATCCCGACGGCTGTTGTCCAAGCGGCGCTCCAGGGCGTGCAGGTCGTGCTGATTGACGGGCATCAGATGGCGCTAGGGCTAGAGACTGCCCGACAGGCCAGAGCAGCCAGCATTCCGGTTGTGATCGATGCAGGCAGCTGGAAGCCGGGATTTGAGGCTGTTCTCCGCTGCGCCGATGCTGCAATCTGCTCAGCCAACTTCCTGCCACCCTGCTGCCAGACTCAGACTGAGGTACTGGACTATCTGCAAGGGCTGCAAATTCCTCGGATTGCAATAACACGGGGCGAGCAGCCAATTCTGTACCGCGATGCATCTCGGCAGGCCGAGCTATCTGTGCCCAGCATCCAGGCCGTAGATACGCTGGGTGCAGGCGATATTTTCCACGGCGCATTCTGCTACTTTCTGCTGCACTCCGGCTTTGTTGAAGCTCTCGACCAAGCTGCCCAAGTTGCGGCCTTGGCCTGCCAGTCGTTTGGGACTAGAGCCTGGATGCAGACCGACTGATGGGCGATTTCTGGCTCTAAGCTTGATTCTGGATCTGATTTTGGATCTAATTCTGGGTTTGGGCAAGCCGCTGACGAATCTGCTCTAGCTGACTGCGGCTGTCAATTGGCGAGCGGGGCTGCGGCAGTTCGGTGTTCGGCCAGCCCGGTAGATCAGCGCAGGGGCAGGCGCTCGACTGGATGCCCAGGCTGCGCGTCGGGACGGGCATTTCGCAGCGGGCACAGTCGGCCATATCCCAGGCGCCGCTCAGCAGCTCTGCAATGCTCTGCTCGGTTCCGGCCAGATAGCAACCCTGCCCGCCACTGGCCAAAACCCGCTGCCAGCAAGCCTCAAAAGCAGGGCTGTAGGCATTTCCCTCAATCACAGGATGCGGCAAAATAGCTCCGCCTCGGTCAAACTGGAGCGGCTTGCCGAGCTGAAACCAGTAGGCGAGATATTCTTTGACTTGCTGTGCTGCTGCCATTGATCCGTCCTCAAAAAGCTGACCTCAAAAAGCTGACCTCAAAAAGCTGAAATGAAGCTGAATCTCAATATATTTCTTTACTCTAGTTCCATGCTACCGAGTTCCGCCTGTCTCGATCGGCTCAAAACCTAGAGCTAAGCTTAAGCTTGAGAATCAGCATGAGAGCTAACTTGAGCCAGCACCGAGAGCGACTTGCCCAGCTGACTCAGATTCAAGGCATGACCGCCCGTTACCAAGTAGACTGCGCTAGCCCGTTCGCCGATCTGGCGGGTAAGCTTGCCCAGCCTGTCTCGAAAGCTGCGTCCCGTCTCATAAGCTGGCACGACCCCCCAGCCCGTCTCTTCAGCCACAATCACGATTTGGGCGGCGCTCTGGCTCAGGCTCAGCAGCAGATCGTCAGCGGTTTCAGCCCAGGCAGCGGCATCTTGCTCCAGCAGATTGGCCAGCCAAGTTCCCAGCGAGTCAATCAGCAAACAGCCTGCGGCGGCCCGAATCGTGTCGGCGAGCGCAACGGGGACAGCTAGGGTGCGCCAGTCGGCAGGGCGACGCTGCTGATGCAGGCTGATTCTGGCCTGCCAGTCGGGATCGGTTAAATCGAGCTGAGCTGTGGCGACATAGGTAATCGCGTTGCCCGCCGCCAGTTCAGTCACCAGATATTCTGCCCATTCGCTTTTGCCAGAGCGGGCTGGCCCCGTCACCAGAATCAGCTGAGGCTGCGTTTGAGACGGCGTTAATTCTTGATTGAGCAAAAAAGTCATCTTCAAACCCGTAAATTCTAAACCTGTGAATCTGATCCATCTGATTCCATTTGAGTTCCATTTGAGCAGAAATCGATAGAATACCCGATCAAGCGGATGACGCAGACCACAATTATTTCACCCCGGCGAGGAGCAGCATGAAATCTGGACTAAAGCGCATTGAGGATACTCTGGGTCAGCTCAGCCATTCAGCGAGACAACTCGCCAGCCCTCAGCAGCTGCTGCCAACTCAACCGCCAACTCAACCGCCAACTCAACCGCTAATTGAACCGCCGATTATGGCGCAGATTGCCGAGGAGATGGCGCAAGAGATGGTGCAAGATTGGGTGAATATTTCCGCGCCAGCCAAAGCGCTGCAAAGCTTTCCACTGCCCGCCGCACCGCCGCAGCCTGCTCAGCCGCTCAGCCAGCCGCTCAGCCAGCTCACACAGCTGCTGCCGCCTGCTGTACCCCAGATACCTGTCCAAAACCGCAAGATTCAGAAATCCCACAAGATTCAGAAATCTAGCCCTCCGCGTCCAGACTCATTGCCTCAGCCCAAAGCCAAGCCAGCTAGCTTTAGCAGCCATCACCATGCGCTCAACCCAAATCTGGCTGTAGGGCTACTCAAGGAAATCGAGTCTGTGGTGATTTCCTGGCAGCTTCAGCTGGAGCAGACGGTACTAGAGATTCAGGCGCTCTATCTCGAAGGGCCAATCATCGACGGCTGGCTGGAGTCCCATCCGGCTGGCTCGCCGCAGGTGATGCAGATCATGGGCGCGACGACGCTGCGACATGCTGAAATTGAGCGACTGATGGACTCTGTAGAGGAAATTTGCCGCACGGCTCAAGTCCTCGCAACACCCGATGCTGCCGCTCAGATCAGCTATCGACTCTGCGGCCTAGATGCCGACGGTCAGCTCTGGTCACGCCCCTGTCTGTCTCAGCAGATGCCTTACGTGGGCTTAGCAATTGCCCGTTACCAGAAGCTCCGCATTCTGCTGGCTCGCAAGCAAACTTTAGAAATGCGGCTGCATCGGCTGATTCAAAACCTGACGCTGCTGCATGGCCAAATGCAGGACTAATAAATGCAGAACTAATATAGATACAGGACTAGCGGGCAAGCTAGGAGACTTCTGTGACAGGCGGCGCTTCACGCGGCAAAAACCGCCCCAGTGCGCTATAGCTGACCAGCCCCAGATATTCTCGCACTAGCAGAAACGCTTTTTTGCGCGAGCTGAAGCTGGGCGGCAGCGGGTTGGGATGCGGTATCACCTCAAAGCCGAAGCTGCGGAAGGTAAGCCAAGAGCGCAGCATATGCGGCGGATCAGTGACCAGCAGAATTTTCTGCACGCCCTGAGGCTGCAAGAGCGCTGCCGTAAACTGAGCGTTTTCCTCGGTGGTGCGCGAGCAGGGTTCACCCTCAATTGCCTCTGGAGCAACGCCGGACTGCGCCAGCAGATCACCAATGGGCTGAGCGTCCCCTCTGCCGCTGGCAAAAACAATCGGCGCTCGCTGAGCCTGCCAGAGCTGGACTGCCACCTCACTGCGCTCTAGCCGCAGCTCTGGCCCGCGCCCCAGCACCACAATGGCATCCGCAGGCTGGCCGGAATCGCTGGGCAGCAGCATCACCAAAACGCGGTTCCCAACTCGCATTCCCAGGCCAGAGCAAGTGAAGCCATAGAGCAGCAGCAGCAGCATTCCAAAGCCGCTAATCTGACGTTTTCTGGGAATGGCGCGGACGAACCAGGGCAGAAGTATCAGCGCCAGCAGCAGCGGCAGCACGACTGTCGGATTCGTCGAAATCGAAAATAACCAGCTCAAGACTCCCCAAGTAAAAGCTGCCCACCGTCCAGAAGCCGTTGTGGCGCGGCAGATGGCGCTATCGAGAATGCTGCCAACGAGTGCCGGATGGCTCAGAGCAGACCACAGAGCAGGCCATAAGCTCAGCCGCAGCCAGAGTTCTGATTCAAGCAAGGTTCACCTCAGGTCTGGATAAAAAGCTGCCTCTTTCTTAACAAATCTTTCACAATAGAGGTAGGCTTCTGGCTAGACTTGTTTCTAGCTTCATCTAAGACTCAATCTAAAACTTAGCTTTATCTACCTGCCAGCATGATCAACTTAGCCGCTCCGATGGTTGCCGCCCACCCCAACGACCATCTAGCCTTCAGCTTCGCACCGCTGTCGGTGGATCGCGCCTACGAACTGGCGACGGCTCCAGCCAACGGCGCGGTTGTGCTGATGAGCGGCATGGTGCGCGACAGTACAGATGGTAAGCCCGTCGTGGCGCTTGACTATCAAGCCTATGAGCCAATGGCGCTGCGCGTGTTTCAGCAAATTGCCGCCGAGATTCGGCAGCGTTGGCCTGAGGTGACGCATACGGTGATCCATCACCGCACGGGCAAGCTGCAAATTGGCGAAATCAGCGTGTTGGTGGCCGTGGGCTGTCCACACCGCACCGAGGCATTTGCAGCCTGTAAATATGCAATCGATACGCTCAAGCATAATGCGCCGATCTGGAAAAAAGAGATCTGGTTAGATGGTTCTAGCAGCTGGGTGAGTATTGGAGCCTGTGAGCAAATGGGAGAAGATTGCTAAAGATTGGCTCAAGATTGGCTCAAGTTGTTGTCATATTGCCCAAGGTGCTCGAATCAGTATATGATTCAGCCGCTTCTAAAGCTGTCGTCATGCCGCGAATAGATGAAATTTAATGAACATTGCCAACACGATCAAGCCGAAGGATAGAAGTGCATGGCGAGAATGGTTAGACAAATACCACCAAACGCTCACGGAAATTTGGTTGCTATCTGATGACCGTCCCGAAGCGCCAACAGTAACCTATCTTGATGCAGTAGAAGAAGCCATTTGTTTCGGTTGGATTGATGGTATCCAGAAACGATTTTCCACATGTGAGCTTGCTCAGAGATTTACACCTCGCAAGCAGAAGAGCAATTGGACAGAACTCAATAAGGAACGTGCTCGCCGTCTAATGCGACTGGGATTGATCACAGAGTCTGGGAGAGCGGCACTTCCCGATCTAAATGTGCAATTTATTGTTGCTGAAGATATTATAGAAGCCCTTAGAGCTAAACCTGGCGCTTGGTCTAATTTCCTTGAGTTTCCCGATCTGTATCGTCGAGTACGCATCGGCTACATTGAAGAAATGCATAAAAATCCTAATGAGTTCGATCGACGACTTCAAAATTTTGTGAGTAAAACTGCTGACAATAGAATGTTTGGAAATTGGAATGATGGAGGCAGACTGCTATGAATCAGCGGTAGAAACCGCAGTCAAGCTGTGATTCAGAGCTGCGGTTAAAACAGTTAACTAAAATGCAGCATTTCCGAACAGAAAGATTAAAATAAGCGTCGAGCCAGCGGCTGGCAATCCCAATTAGCCAGCTCAATCCTCCTGTTTAGCCCGTCACTACACCGCTATGTCTGTCACCTCTGATCCTCCGCAGCGCCCACCGATTCCGCCGTTTGGCCAGCCGTTTGTGCCGCCTGTGACCGACTCAGCTGCGCCATCTCGTTCCGCTACCGCCTTCCAGCAGCCTGCTGGAGCCTGCATTCAGCTAGAGCGGGTGACCAAAATCTATGACAACGGCTGTCGCGCCCTGCTCGAAGTCAGCCTGCAGGTGAAGCGCGGTGAGTTTTTGTTCGTGACCGGGCCTTCTGGCTCAGGCAAATCAACGCTGCTGAAGTTGCTCTACGGCGAAGAGCAGGCCGCCGCCGGTGAAGTCACGGTCAACGGCATGGCGCTCTCGCAGCTCAAGCGGCCTCAAATCGCCAAGCTGCGCCGCCAAATTGGAATTGTGTTTCAGGACTACAAGCTGATTCCCAGCCGCACCGTAGCCGAAAACGTGGCCTTTGTGCTGCAAGCCCAGAGCTTTACCCGCAAAGAAATCCACCGCCGCCTGCTGCCCACGCTGAAGCTCGTCGGGCTGCAAGACAAGGCTGAATGCTTTCCGGGCGAGCTGTCGGGCGGCGAGCAGCAGCGGGTCAGCATTGCGCGGGCAGTGGTCGGCACACCGCCCATTTTGCTGGCAGACGAACCCACGGGCAACCTCGATCCTGATAACTCCATCCAGGTGATCAAGATCTTGCAGCGGCTCAACGCAATGGGAATTACGGTGCTGGTCACGACGCATGACGAGCATCTGGTGCGGCAGTCGCATCACCCCGTCGTGCAGATCCGGGACGGGCGGCTGTTGCGGGTGCGGGGCTAGGCCAGTCACAGCAGGCCAGTCACAGCAGGCCAGTCACAGCAGGTCAGTCATATCAAGCTAATCTGCTCGGCCTTCAGCTCCAGCCTCAGTGAGTCGCCGTACTGGAGGCCGCTAATCCAGCTGGTGACAATCTCTAGCGTCGTGGGCGGCTGAAAGTGGGCAGGCTTGGTTTCAGGATGCGGATAGTAGACCAAACCCTCAAACCAGGTTGAGCCAACCCCCAGGCGGCAGTCAAAAAACGAAAAGTCTTCGGCAGGTTCGGTGGGCGACCATTTGATCGCCCTCAACGTATATTTGGCCTGGTTGATTTGATAGCGTCGGGGCGCAATCGATAGGTTGATCGTGCCCAGAAAATAGGGGCTGAGGTCTAGGCTCTGCTGCTCGAAGATCGGCCACTGTAGCGCCAGCGTCCCCTGTGGAAAGCGCGGATCTTGGGCTTGCCCTGACGCGACTCCATAGCCCGATTCAACGGTGCCATTAGCGCCAATCCAGTTGCTCATCCCGGCAGGCTCGGCTCAGTTTGCGCTTCAGGCTGAATCTCAGGCAGCGTGATCAGCGCCGAGCGGCTTGCCCGAATCCGATCGACCGTGCCTTTGATAAAGCTGGCAATGGGTACGGCAATAAATAGACCCAGCGCCCCTTTCAGCTTGAAGCCAATGAATACCGAAATCAGCATCCAAGCTGGATTAAGCCCAATCAGCTCGCCCACAATCCGCGGGCCAATCACGTTTTCGCACACCTGACTGACAATGAGCGTAATCAGCAGTACCTTGCCGCCTAGCCAGACATCTTGCAGCGACACCAGAATGCTCACAACCGCAATCGCCAGCGTCCCGCCCAGCGGCACCAAGCTCCCGGCTCCAATCGCAAAGCCAAACAGCAGCGCCAGCGGCACACCCAAGATAAACAGCACCACCGTCTGAACGCTCGCCAAAATTGCCGCCAGCGTCGCCTGTCCGGCAATGTAGCGCTCAAAGTTATCAGGGAGATATTCGCGCACCTGCTCATTCCAAAGCGCAGGCAGCCAGCCTAACAAGCCTGTCCAAAGTGTCTGGCCGCGCAGCGTCAGAAACACCGCAAACACGACAGTCAAAAACACGTTCACGACGCTGTCAATGGCGTTGAACAGCAGATTGACGGCTTGGCGGGTCAGCGACCGCAGGCTGCTGGTCAGTCGGTCAATAATTTGCGACAGGGCGCTGCTTAGGTCAATAGGCAAGTTCTGGGTGTCTGCCCAGGCTTCTAGTTCGTTGAGCTGTTGTCGGCCTGATTCAATCCACTGCGGCAGAGCAGTCAGCAGCTCGTTGGCCTGCTGCAAGATCAGCGGCCCCAGCACTAGCACCAGCAAGCTCAGCAGCATCACAAAGATTAAAAACACCAGCCCAATCGCCAAACCTCGGCTAGAGCCAAGCTGCTGCAAAAACCGAATCGGGTAGTCGAGCAAAAAGGCAATCAGCGTCGCGGCAATCAGAATGCTGACCAGCGGCTCTAGCTGTTCAATCAACAGCAGAAACAGCCAGCCATTGAGAAAGATTATGGGAAAGGCCAGACCTAGGTTGACCCAGCGAGGCAGTTTGGCGAACTGAAGCATAGCAACCTAATGCGCGATAGTAGCAGAATGCCATAGACCAGAATTTTGTGCAGCCTTCTAGCAGACGGGCGGGCAGGACTATTGGATCGCCTCTGCGGCGGCTTCAGCTTTCTGTTCGCCCTCAGCATTGTTTTGCTGCCTGTAGAGATCGCCCGCCTGCTGATAGGCGCGGATTGCCTCGGCGTTGCGCTCTCGACCCTGCAAGGCTACGCCGAGCTGAAAATGAGCTTCCGCATCTTCGGGCTGGAGTTCGACTAGCTTGCGATAGGTGACAATTGCCCGCAGATAGTTTTGCGCTTCGAGATAGAGTTCACCTAGCTCCAGATGCGCTTCTCTGAGGCTGGGCTGCACCGCCACGGCCTTTTCGTAGCTGCTGCGCGCTTGCTCAAAATCACCTTGCGCCCGGTAGACATCGCCAATTTGCAAATAGATCAGGCCGTTTTTAGGCTCTAAGGCTGCCGCTTTTTCCAATGCCACCATGCCGTCAGCCGTTTCGCCCAGATTCAGCAGCGCCACCCCCAAATTCAGCTGTGTAGTGCTGCTGCGCGGATCAAGCGCCACTGCTCGCTGAAACATCTCCAGCGCCTCAGGATATTGCTCTTGCTGAAGATAGGCTGAGCCGGTCGACTCATAGAGTCTAGCGTTGTTGGGGTTGGTGGCCAACACCTGCTTATAGGCTTCAATTGCACCTCTAAAATCTCCCAGACGCGATAGCACCACGCCCAGCCCCAGGTAAGCCTCAACGTCGTTGCGCCGCAGCTCGGTGGTGCGACGGTAGGCAGCGGCTGCACCCTCATAGTCTTGCAGATTGGCTTTGCAAAAGCCCAGCGCATAGTAGAAGTCGGGGTTGTTCGCATCCAGGGCAATTGCCTGCTGATAGGCCGCAATGGCTGACTCAAAGTTGCGCTGCTTGGCCTGTAGAAACCCAATGGCTGAGTAGATGCGAGCATTGTCAGATGCGAGCTGCAAAGCCGCTTCGTAGGTGGCAATCGCCTCGTCAGTTTGGCCAGCTTCCACCTGCTCACGGCCTTGATCGAGCAATTCGTTGAGCCGATCTTCGTCGATAGCGGAGGCTTGAGCCAGCCGAACGGGCAGCTGAACGGGCAACTGGGCTGGAGCTGCCGTGACTGGAGCTGCCGTGACGCAAACAGCTAGCCCCAGCAAACTGACCAGTAAGCTGGCAATACCCACGGTCAGTCGCAGGGATGATAATCTCATTGAAGCTATCTTGGCGCGGAGCGCTGGTGAGAACAATAAATGATTCTAGCAACAACTGATGTGATTCAAGGTGCAGTTGTCGAGGCACATCTCGGAGTCGTGACGGCAGAAGTCGTCTATGGTTCCAATGCGATTCGCGACTTTTTCGCAGGCATCCGCGATATTGTGGGCGGACGCACCGGCAGCTATGAACGGGTGTTTGAGCGCGGCCATCGGGATGCGCTGGCGGAACTGGAGCAGCGAGCCAAAGCGATTGGCGCAAATGCCGTGGTGGGAATCAAGATGGATACTGGCTCGATTGAAGTCGGGGAAACTGGAACGCTGCTGCTGATTACGGCTGCTGGTACGGCGGTTCGGCTCAGCACCGATCGCTGAATAGAAGCGCTGAACGGATTTCCGCATCAACTGCTGCACTATTGGTCGGTAATCCAGCCAATAATCTAGCCAGAAATCTAGCCAATAATCTGCCCTTAGCAAGACTGTAAAGAGGCGCGTAATTGGTCAAGATAAAGCGAGTAACCCTTACTCCAGAGATGCCCCCGGTCAAAAGCTGGGGGTTTTTTTGTAGGGTTTCGGGTCGTGAAGACCAGGGTGGCGCTGGGATTGGACTCGTTTAGCGCTGAGAGAAGCTGGCCAGGTGTTTTTGTTAGCGGCTCGGCTGGCGACTGGGCTGGCGACTCTGAGGCCGCTGAAACTGGCCTGCGCTAGGGCGACGAAAATTAATCTGAGCATTGGCCAGTCGCCAAGTCGCGATTGCAGGCGCAGGGGACGGCTGCGGCGATGTGTTCATCAACATCGTTAAATAGGCAGCAGAGGTAATCAGTATGGCTTGCAGCAGGCGGGAAAACATCGTCAGGAACTCCTCTAGCGCTCTGGCACTCCCAATATGATGCGGATCAAAATCAGCAGCGGCATCCGAAATTCACCGAATCTTTAAATTGGTTTGCTAGGCAGCGGGCAGGGTAGTCTCCGCATTTATGCAAAATTTATGCAGATCTGCTGAGCGTCGGCTGCGGTAAACTCTGAGCAGTCGCGGTAGTTTCTGCCAAACTGGAATCAGGCTTACCGAATTTTACTGATCCGCTCTGGATCAATCTCTGACCGCTATGCCACTCTCTAATCCGCCCATTCCCCAAATTACAGTCCAGCAGCTTGCCGAACGCATGGCTCAACCCCAGTCGCTACAGCTCATTGACGTGCGCGAACCTGAAGAGTTGGCCGTTGCTCAAATTCCCGGATTCGTCAACCTGCCGCTGAGTCAGTTTGCGGCTTGGTCAGAGCAGATTCTGGTGCAGTTCGACCCCAACATTGAAACGCTGGTGCTTTGTCATCACGGCGTACGCTCCGCCCAGATGTGCGCTTGGCTTCAGGGACAGGGCTTTACCCAGCTTCGCAACATTGCGGGCGGCATTGATGCCTACTCCATGCAGGTTGATCCATCTGTCCCCTGCTATTGAGAGCCTGACATTCAGGACGCTGCAACAGGAGTCTCCAGCAAAATTTGAGAGCCTCGATTACACTCAATTAAACTCGATCAATTCAGAGCTGCATCTCGGTTTGCCGAATTGATTGTGATTTGCCGTCCCGGTTCTGATTGGCTATCTGTACTCACTCGCTCAAAATTAACCCGCTCAAAGTCTAACGTTCAAAGTCTAACCCGTTCAAATTTGCCTTTACGCCATGTCTACGCCAGTCAAGCTCAGCGCTCGTCAGCAGCAGGTGTTAGGAGCGACAGTTCGCCACTATATTGCCACCGCCCGCCCGGTTGGCTCAGAGGCAATTGTGGAGGGATTTAACCCCAGAGTTAGCCCCGCCACGATTCGCAACGCGATGGGCTATCTGGAAAAATCGGGGCTGCTCTATCAGCCGCATATTTCGGCGGGGCGAGTGCCGTCTGATTCGGGCTATCGGATCTACGTGGATCATCTGGTCACGCCTTGCGATACGGTGGCGCGGCAGGTGGAGCAGATTCTGGCCGATCAGCTGCACTGGGAAGATCTAAGCATCGAGGCACTATTGCGCGAGGCGGCGCAGATCCTCTCAGCAATCAGCGGCTATATCGCCCTGATTACCGTGCCCAAAACCAGTCAGGCTCAGCTGCGCCATTTACAGCTCGTGCAGCTAGACCCGACTCGCGCCATGCTGGTTGTGGTGCTAGACACCTACGAAACCCAGTCGATTTTGATGCCGCTCCCCGGCACCGCGACCGAGCGCGAGCTGCCAGATGCCGAACGGCTAGATCGCGAGCTGCAAATCTTGTCCAACTTCCTGACCAGCCAGCTGAGAGGCCGCAGCCTCAGCGAAATTGCCACACTCGACTGGGGCAAGCTGGGGCACGAGTTTGAGCGCTACGGCGAGTCGCTGCGTCATTCGGTGGGAGAGCTGCATCGGCGCAGTCAGGTCGCGGTTTCCACCCAAATTTTGATCAACGGCGTGGCGGAACTGCTGCGCCGCCACCCAGAATTTTCAGAAGTGCAGCAGGTGCAGACGATTATCCAGATCTTAGAGTCAGAGCCAGATCAGCTCTGGTCGCTGATTTTTGATGCGGCTCCGGCGCTGCCCGGTCAAGATCCTAGCCGCGCTACAGGTCGCGCCGTCGTGCGGATTGGCGCTGAAAACCCACTGGAGCCATTCCGCTCTTGCGCCTTGGTTTCGGCCACCTATCAGCGTGGCTCTGTTCCGGTGGGCAGCGTTGGCATGCTGGGGCCAACCCGCATGGTCTACGAAAACGCGATTGCGATTGTCGAGGCGGCAGCCAACTATCTCTCCCAAACGCTGAGTCAAGAGCCCAGCTAGCATGAACCAATCTAATCTAAGGTAGTCTAGAGAGCGGTAGTCTAGAGAGCTGAACGCTTTGCTGCTCGGCAGACTCAACCTCAATTCCAGGCAACTCTCCTCTAGGCAATCTTTATGTCTGAATCGCTACCGCCAGAAGTCCAGCCAGAAGTCCAGCCAGAAGTCCAGCCAGAAACCAGCGCTGCGGTTAGTAATGCAGCCGATCGCAATGCCAGAACTCGCCAGCTCTTAGGGATGAAAGGCGCAGAGACCGGCGAGACTTCGATTTGGAAGATTCGGCTCCAGTTGATGAAGCCGATTACCTGGATTCCGCTGATTTGGGGCGTGCTTTGCGGCGCAGCCTCCTCAGGGCGCTTCACCTGGACGCTGGAAAATACGCTGATCGCCGCCGCCTGTATGCTGCTCTCTGGCCCAATCATGACGGGCTACACCCAGACGATGAATGATTTCTACGACCGCGAAATCGATGCCATCAACGAACCCTACCGCCCGATTCCCTCTGGCGCGATCTCGATTCCGCAGGTGATGACGCAAGTTTGGCTGCTGCTGGGCGCAGGTTTGGCCATTGCCTTTGGCCTTGACCGCTGGGCTGGGCATGAATTTCCCACGATTACGCTTCTGGCCATCGGCGGCGCGTTTTTGGCCTACATTTACTCAGCGCCGCCCCTGAAGCTGAAGCAAAACGGTTGGGCGGGCAATTTTGCGCTGGGAGCCAGCTATATTGCCTTGCCCTGGTGGACAGGTCACGCCCTGTTTGGCGATTTGAACTGGACGATTGTGCTGTTAACGCTGTTTTATAGTTTTGCCGGACTGGGGATTGCGGTCGTCAACGACTTCAAGAGCGTCGAGGGTGACCGCCAGCTTGGCCTCAAGTCGCTGCCCGTGATGTTTGGGGTGACGACTGCCGCCTGGATCTGCGTGTTGATGATCGATGTCTTTCAGTCTGGCATGGCGGCTTACCTGATCGGCATTCACCAAAACCTCTACGCAGTGCTGCTAATCCTGCTGATCATCCCGCAGATTACCTTTCAGGATATGTATTTTTTGCGTGACCCCTTAAAAAACGACGTGAAATATCAGGCTAGCGCTCAGCCGTTTTTGGTGTTTGGGATGCTGACGACCGCCCTGGCACTCGGCCATGCAGGCATTTGAATGGCGCATTTCTCACTTAAAATCAAGGGGTTGCGGTTGCATTTTGTCGCAAAAGAGATTAATTTTGGGTGAAGTTATGCCCGGACTCGATTAAACCCAGTTCCCTTGAGTCATCTGCTGAGCGGTTCCCCTCAGCCTCAGGCGCGACTCTAAATCTGTGGTGCTTTGTGAGGAATTGCAGTGACAGACTTTTTGACTAAGCTCAAGGCCATCTCTAACTCGAAGCGAGGCGCTAGACTGCCTGCCGATGCTGCCAACTCCGATGCTGTAAAAGCCAGTCTGGCCAGCACCAATCTTTCAGACCCCATTTCAGACCCTATTTCAGACCCTATTTCAGACCCAGAGTCACCTCCCAAACGTCGCCGTCGTCCTCCACGTCGGTTCACAGAGCCTTCTTCCAACCTGGCAGCGCCACCGCTCTATCAGCGCTGGTGGGCTTGGGGGGTGGTCGGTCTCAGCTTAGGGTTAGGCGGGTCGGCAGTTGCAGGCTGGCAGACGATTCAGGTGATTCAGCGCGATTTGCCCGCGAGCGCTGGAGCGCTGACCTATGTGCGGACGGGATCTCTGACCATCAAATCGGGCGACGGTACGGTGTTGCAGCAGATTGGCCCAGCCACCCGCGACAAGGTGGAAATTACCAAAATGCCGCTGCTGCTGCCTGAAGCCTTTATTGCCTCAGAGGATCAGGATTTTTATCAGCATAACGGCGTGGACTATGGGGCAATTGGCCGCGCCACGCTGAAAAACCTGGTGGCGCGTGATGTCGTCGAAGGCGGCAGCACAATTACGCAGCAGCTGGCTCGGATTGTATTTTTAGGACAGGAGCGCAGCCTTGGGCGCAAAGTTCGCGAGGCGCTGCTGGCGCAAAAAATGGAGGCTGAACTTACCAAGCAGCAGATCTTGGAGCGCTACTTAAATCTGGTCTATTTGGGGTCGGGTGCGTATGGCGTGGCGGATGCCGCCTGGATTTACTTCAGCAAGCCCGTCGAAAAGCTAACGCTGGGCGAGATAGCGATGATTGCCGGGATGGCTCCAGCTCCCAGCGACTATTCGCCGTTGATCAACCCAGATCTGGCCCGCCAGCGCCGCAATATTGTCTTGGAGCGGATGGCCTATGTCGGCTTCATTACGCCTGCCGAGCGCGATGCTGAAATGGCCGCCCCGATTACGGTCAAGCCGGGTGCCCAGCGCTATGTCAAGAGCGAAGCGCCCTATTTCACCTCCTACGTGCAGCAGCAGCTGCCAGAGCTGGTTTCTAAAGAGGAGCTGGAGCTGGGTGGCTTAACAGTTGAAACCACCCTGAATCTGAAGTGGCAGAGGCTCGCCCAAGAAAAAATCAACTATGCGATTCGCAATTACGGCCCCTACGAAGGCTTTGAGCAGGCTTCGCTGGTTTCGGTCGATCCGCGTAACGGCGAGATTCGCTCCATGATCGGCGGGGACGATTTTGGCAAGAGTCAGTTTAACCGCGCTACGCAAGCCCAGCGTCAGCCCGGTTCGACTTTCAAAGCGTTTGTCTATTCGGCAGCGATTGCGGCTGGGTTTTCCCCCTATCGCAGCTACATCGATGGCAAATACGTGGTAGATGGCTACGAGCCGCGCAACTATGGCAAAAACTATCGCGGCTCGGTGTCCATGAAGGATGCCCTCACTTCTTCGATCAATATTGTGGCGGTGAAAGCGCTGGTGGACGTAGGGTTTGATCCAGTGGTTAAGCTCGCTGAGAAAATGGGCATCCAATCTAAGCTGCTGCCGGCCTACTCGCTGGCGCTGGGTAGCTCTGAGGTGAATCTGCTGGAGCTGACCAGCGCTTATGGCACCCTAGCCAACGCAGGCAAGCATGTCGAGGTCCATGGCATCACCAAAATCTACAACCGCTTCGGTCAGCTGATCTACGAGGCAAAATTTAAGCCAGAGCAAGCGCTAGATGCCGAGAGCGCTTCGATTATTACTTGGATGCTGGAGAGCGTTGTCGCCAACGGCACCGGACGCAACGCCTATTTGCCCGATCGACAGGTAGCGGGTAAAACGGGCACCTCCGAAAAACGGCGGGACCTGTGGTTCGTCGGCTATATTCCGCAGATGGTAACAGGGGTCTGGATGGGCAACGACGACAGCAGTCCCACAGGCGGCCAGAGCAGCACCGCCGCCCTCACTTGGTACAACTATATGGTTGAGGCGACCGAAGGCATGGAGGCCGAGGATTTCCCCGATATTCCAGATGTCGATAATCGCAAGGGTAGCATCAAGGCGCAGCCCGTTAAGCCCGGTCGCGTCTTTGCTAGCAGCGACCCCAATCCCTTGCAGGACAGCGAGGATAGCGACAGCGGCAGCAGCGAATGGAGGGATGACGACAGCTATTCAGCCCCCTCCAGCGAGTCTTATTCCAACGAAGGCAGCAGCTCTAGCGACAGTTCTGATAGTTCTGATAGCGACAGCGGCGGTTCTAGCAGCGACCCAGCCCCAGCCCCTGAACCGGCGCCGCCGCCTACCGAATCTCAAGCGCCCGCCGAATCTGCGGCTGAGCCTGCGCCGCTTATCCCAGAATCGGCACCCTCTGAGCCTGCACCCCCGCCTGCGGCCATTGATTCCTTGCCTGCTGAGCCGCCACCGATCTCTGCGCCACCGCCGCCTGTTGCAGAGCCTGCACCGCCTGGGCTTGCTCCGGCTAGCCCGTAGCGCTGGAGCGAGCTATTGAGCTGCGCCTTAGCAAAAAAACTGAAAAAAAACTGAGTCAGAATACGCATTCTGAGAGAGCTTGGGTTTGCGGCAGTAGGGTAAAGTATTTCCAACATCAAATTTGCACTGGAAACAACGGGAGACGGTTTAAGTATGACTCTACTTCAAGTGGCAACGGGCGAAGGTTCTGCCTTTCCAACTGCGTTTACGGCGGTTTATATCGTTGGCTTTATCGCTGCCGTCACCATTGGCTCAATTGCCTGGTATAACTCGAAGCGCCCACCCGGTTGGGAAGATAAAGAGCGGCCTGACGTAGTGCCTGAAGTAGACGGCGAAGACCCGAAAGTGTAAAGCCTTTTTAGGGAGGTTTCGATCGGCAGATCTCTGGGTAGTTTGGCTCAATCTGCCGGTTTTGATTGGGGCTAGGCTTTTAGGCTAGGTGCATTTGCAGTACAGATTTGGGCGCTCGGCGCACGTTGCAGCGGATCGTTTCGAGTCCCAGCCGCTGACAGGCTTCATAGCGGTGACAACCTGAAAAGCCGTAGTATGTGCCTTCCACTTCCAGAATATCAATCGGCTCTTGCAGGCCAATTTGCTGAATCGAGGCCATCAGAGCTTTCACCTTTTCGGGGTCGTTTTGGCGATAGAGCGGACGGTGGATCGCCTGAATTGGGATTTCTTGAACTTTCATAACCAGATCATCAAGCTACCCTTACATCATACTCATAACGAGTATGACTTGCAAGATAATCTGGTTCAGCCCTAGAGATATTTTTGTGGATCAACGGGCGTACCGCTGACTCGTACTTCAAAGTGCAGATGTGGCCCCGTCGAGAGTCCAGTGGAGCCTACTGCCGCTATTGGCGTACCGCGCTGCACAACTTGGCCTTCACTGATGTAGATTTCGCTGGCGTGGGCATAGAGCGTCGTGACGTTGTTGCCATGATCCAAAATTACCGCCTGCCCATAGCCGCCATACCAGCCCGCAAACAGCACCTTGCCGGGAGCAGGAGCGCGGATTGGCGTGCCGTAGTCGGCTCCAAAGTCGAGGCCGCTGTGAAAGCGTGAGTAGCCTAAAATGGGGTGAATCCGGTAGCCAAAGCCGCTGGTGATTTCTCCGGCACAGGGCTGGCTAAAGATGCCTTTGCCCGGTTTTAGGATAACGCTGGGGTTGAAGATGCCTTTGCGCCGCTGGATCAAGATCGTCATGTTGTCAGAGTCTTTGGCCAACTGGGTTTCAGCAGCTTCGAGTGCGCCTTTGTCGAGCCGCAGCCGACTGATTAAATCTTGCTGCTGCTTGGCGGACTCTTGTGAGTCGAGCTTTTGGGCGAGCAGTTCTTGAGTGAGCAGCGCAATTTCGTTTTTTTGGGTTTCGACCGTGCGGCGCTGCTGAGCAATGCTGTCAGCCTCGGTTTTGAGCTGGGCGAGAATCTGTTGATCGGCTAGATAGAGCCGCCGCAGTTGCTGCCGCCTGTCTAGAAACTCGTTCAGGTCTTTGCTTTGCAGCAGCACCGCCCAGCCATAGCTGCTGCCCTGTCGCTGCAAAAACCTCAGCCGCGCCACGGTGGCCGTTTGCTGAAGGTTGTAGTCTTGCTCGGCCTTGGTGAGCGCCTGCACCAAGAGCTTGAGCTGCTGGCTCTTTTGCTGAAGCCGCTGTTGGTTTTGCTCAATCTCGACAGAGGTGCTTTTGATTTGCTGCTGGCTGTTCTTGAGAGTCTGATGCGCCGCTTTTTCCTGCTGTTGCAATCGCTGCTGCTGCTGGTCAATCTGCAAGCGGTCGGCCTCAATCTGGCGCTGCTGGTTTTGCAGATCTTCGACTGTGCCAGGAGAAACTGTGCCAGGAGAGGCTGTGCCAGGAGATCCAGAGGGCTGGACTGCATCGACTGCCCAGGCCGTTTTGACTCCTAGCATCAGCAGCAGGCAGGCAAGAGTCAGCCCCAGCCACTTCCAAAATTTCGCCAGCATCTCGGTTCTTAATATGGAATCGAACTGAGCGCAATTATGCCAAAGACTAGCAGAATTAAACCGGAAATTCGGTTCAGCCATTTGAGTTGGCTGCTAATTCGGCTGCGAAACAGGCTGACGCTGCTGCTCAAAGTCAGCCACCAGAGCGCCGAACCACAGAATACGCCGAGCACCAGCAGGCTGGCGTTGAAATAACTGCCGTCCGCAACGCCCAACCCCGCAAACAGGGCGCTAAACGAGAGAATGGTCGCGGGATTGGTGAGCGTGAGTAGAAAAGTTGAGCCGTAAGCTTCAAGTAAGCCGCGACTCTTGACGCTGGCCGCTTCAGCGGCAGGTTTGGCGCGAAAGGTCTGCATGCCGAGATAGCAGAGAAACAAGCCGCCAAATAGCTTAAGCCAAAACGCTTGCCCCACCAAGAAGCCCGAAACCAGCGTCAGGCCAAAGCCCGCGATGCAGCCGTAAACCCCGTCGGCGGTGGCTGCTCCCAGTCCGGTGGCTAGCCCGATGCGCCAGCCTGCCGCTAGCGTCCGCCGGATCGCTAATACGCCAATTGGCCCGACTGGAGCCGCAATTGAAAAGCCGAGAATCAATCCGCGTAGAAAGAAGTCATTCATGATGCTGAAAGGGGCAGTGCCGAAGTTTCTTTAACCGTCGAAAGGGCAATCGTGGTGTGGGTTTTCAGTCCGTCGAGGCTTTTTAGCTCCTGGCTGATCAGGCGTTCCAAGGCCTGAGTATTGCGGCAGCGCACCTTCAGCAAATAGTCGTCTGCGCCCGTGACGTGGTGGCACTCTTGGATCTCAGACAGCGCCTCGACTCTTTGCAGAAAGGCCGCCCGCTGCTGAGACTGCTCCAAGCTGACGGCAATAAAGGCCAATAGCTCGCAGCCTGCCGCTTCGGGAGAAATCTGTGCCGCATAGCCGCGAATCACACCGCGCTCTTCTAGTCGCCGCACCCGATCTGCTGCTGCTGGCGCAGAAAGCCCTAGTAGATTTGCTAGCTCCGACCAGGTGGTGCGACCTTGCCGCATGAGATGCTGGACAAGCTTGGAATCCGTTTCATCTAGGCTCATTTAGTTTGTAAAAATAAGTTTTCGAGTTTTACACTTTCTTTTATAAGCTAAATTATATTTTTTAGCTGATTTTCTTTCATGCTTTCAAGCAATGCTTTCAAGGTCTTAATTCACGCTCAACATGCTTAAAAATAAATTGGACATTCGATTCCGCTGCTTCTACGCTGAGATTGGCGGCTGGATGCAGGACAATCGCTTTATCGATAAAATTGGAGTCCTGCGCCAGTGTGACAGCAGCTAAAACGAGCCGAACCTACTTATTTGAGAGCATTTGAAATAGCCATGAGCAAAGGCACATTATTTGACAAAGTTTGGGACTTGCACAAGGTGGGGACGCTGCCTTCCGGCCAGACGCAGCTGTTCATTGGCCTACATCTAATTCACGAAGTCACCAGCCCCCAAGCCTTTGCTATGCTGCGCGAACGTGGCCTCAGCGTCATGTTTCCAGAGCGGACGGTGGCCACAGTCGATCACATTGTCCCCACCGAAAATCAGGCGCGTCCCTTTGCTGACGCGATGGCCGAAGAGATGATGCAGGCGATTGAGCAAAACACCCAAACCAACGGCATCACCTTCCACGACATCGGCTCCGGCAATCAGGGCGTAGTGCATGTGATCGCGCCCGAACAGGGGCTGACCCAACCCGGCATGACCATTGCCTGCGGCGACAGCCATACCTCCACCCATGGCGCGTTTGGGGCGATTGCCTTCGGGATTGGCACCAGCCAAGTCCGCGACGTGCTAGCCTCTCAAACGCTCGCCCTCTCCAAACTCAAAGTGCGCCGCGTCGAGGTCAACGGCAGCCTCATGCCGGGAGTCTATGCCAAAGACGTGGTGCTGCATATCATCCGTAAGCTGGGCGTGACGGGCGGCGTGGGCTATGCCTACGAATTCGCGGGCAGCACCTTTGAGCAGATGAGCATGGAAGAGCGGATGACCGTCTGCAATATGGCGATCGAAGGCGGCGCGCGCTGCGGCTACATCAACCCGGATCAGGTGACGTTTGATTATCTCCAAGGCCGCGACTTCGCCCCGCAAGCTGATGAATGGGAGCAGGCGGTGGCTTGGTGGACAAGCCTGCGGAGCGACGCGGATGCTGAATATGACGGTCTGGTGGTGTTCAACGCTGCCGAAATTGCCCCGACCGTGACTTGGGGCATCACGCCGGGACAGGGTATTGCCGTCACCGAAACCGTGCCCACTCCCGACAGCCTCACTGCCGAAGACCGCGAGCTAGCTGGCGAAGCCTACAAATATATGGATCTGGCTCCCGGTCAGCCGATTCAGGGCACCCAAATCGACGTTTGCTTCATTGGCAGCTGCACCAACGGGCGGATCAGCGATCTGCGTGAGGCGGCGAAAGTGGCGAAGGGACGGCATGTGGTGGCCGGGATCAAAGCCTTTGTGGTGCCAGGTTCTGAGCGGGTAAAGCAGCAGGCTGAAGCGGAAGGACTCGACAAAATCTTTGAGGCGGCAGGCTTTGAATGGCGCGAGGCGGGCTGCTCAATGTGTCTGGCGATGAACCCGGACAAGCTGCAAGGCCGTCAAATTAGCGCTTCCTCCTCTAACCGCAACTTCAAAGGGCGGCAGGGTTCTTCGTCGGGGCGGACGCTGCTGATGAGTCCGGCAATGGTGGCTGCTGCTGCCGTGACGGGCAAAGTGACCGACGTGCGGGAAATGCTGTAGTAGCTGTAGTAGGCTGACTCCTGACCTGACACTTAACGTCCTATGCCCTCACCCGAAATCTTCGTCAGCACCGACATCGAGGCCGATGGCCCGATTCCCGGACTCTACTCCATGCTCAGCTTTGGTTCAGCCGCCTACTTGAGCGATAAAACCCTCGTCGCCACGTTTTCGGCCAATCTCGAAACCCTGCCCGAAGCCAGCACCCACCCTGACACAATGCGCTGGTGGCAGACCCAGCCCGCAGCTTGGGCAGCTTGCCACACCGATCTCGAACCGCCTGAGCAGGCGATGCGCCGCTATGTTAGCTGGCTAAAAGCCCTGCCCGGAAAACCCGTGTTCGTCGCCTATCCAGCCACCTTCGACTTCATGTTTGTCTATTGGTACTTGATCCGGTTCGTGGGCGAAAGCCCCTTCTCGCACGGCGGGCTAGATATCAAAACTTACGCGATGGCGATGCTGGAGACACCCTACCACGACAGCACCAAGCGTCAGATGCCGCAGCGCTGGTTTGCCCCCGACCTGCCACACAGCCACATCGCGTTGGATGATGCCAAAGAGCATGGGGTGCTGTTTTGCAACATGAAAGCCGAGCATCATCGGGAGTCTCGCCGTAAGCTAATGGCGGCAGCAGCCTTGATCCGCAACGCTGAGGGGGACGTGCTGCTGGTGCAGCCCAGCTATCGCCCAGACTGGCTGCTTCCCGGCGGCATGGTTGAAGCCCAAGAGTCGCCGCTGGCGGCCTGTCGGCGCGAGGTACAGGAAGAGCTGGGGCTGAGCTTGCCGATCGAAACGCTGCTTTGCCTCGACTATATGCCGCCCAGCGACCGTCGCGAAAGCCTTCAGTTTGTCTACTGGGGCGGGGTGCTCTCTGCTGACCAGATTGCCAAAATCACCCTGCCGTCCGACAACGAGCTCCTGACCCATCGCTTTGTGAATCTAGAAACAGCCGCGCAGCTGCTGCTTCCCAGAAGCATCAAGCGGCTCAAGCAGGCGATGATTGCGCTCGAAACCGGCCAGTTTCGCTCACTTGAGGCGGGCGAGTTAGTCTAGTTTTTTACCAGGAGGATTTCCATGAGCCAAGTTCAATCGATTGTTCAATCTGTATCTGGTCGCGCTGTGCCGTTAATTGGCAACGACATCGACACCGACCGCATCATTCCGGCGCGATTTTTGCGCTGCGTCACGTTTGATGGGCTGGGGGCGCAGGTCTTTGCCGACGACCGCAGCCAGCTCAGCGGTCAGCACGCTTTTGACCAGCCGCAGTATCAGGGAGCCGAAATTCTGGTGGTCAACCGCAACTTTGGCTGCGGGTCGAGCCGCGAACATGCCCCCCAAGCCATCGCCAAGTGGGGCATCAAGGCGCTGGTGGGCGAGAGCTTTGCCGAAATTTTCTTGGGTAACTGCTTGGCCATGGGGATTCCCTGCGTCACTGCTGCCTCAGACGCTCTCCAAACCCTGCAAGACTGGATTGCGGCGCATCCGGCTGCGGCAATCACGCTCGATCTAGAGGCTATGCAAGTGCGGTTTGGCGACTCTTGTATTCCAGTTAGCATGGGCGAAGGGGCGCGGAATATGTTTCTGGGCGGCACTTGGGATGCCTGCGGTCAGCTCGTGGCGCAGGGTGCAGCCATTCAGCAGACAGCGGCAAAACTGCCCTATGTGAGTTGGAGTCGCTGAGCGGGAGTTTCACACTGGGTTTTACGTTGGGTTTTACGTTGGGTTTTACGTTGGGGTTGAGCAGTAGCGAACAAACCAAACAAGGTTTGCACAAGGTTTGCGATTTAAGACAGATCTTTAACCGCGAGTTAAAAACCTTTACCTTTTTTCCAGACCTGTTTGGCAAATTGATGGTGAAAATATAGATTACGTTCAGTTGGCTTGCTAGGTTGGCTAGAATCTGGGTACTGCCTAACTTTAAGGACACGAGTGCTACGCTATATCGGTGCATTATGGTGCATTAAACTGGACTAGATTGCTTCACTAGGCGGTATATCCAAAATGCAGCAAGCTGTCGACCTCACTACTCTTCTCACCGTTTCTAGGGCTGAACCATGATTGAAATGCGAGTCGCTGGAATTGCCTTGGACGCCCAGTCCCGCAACCCCATTGTGCTGCTGAGAGATGCCTCCGAGCGGCGGCAGCTTCCGATCTATATCGGGCAGGATCAGGCGAGAGCAATCATCAGCGCCCTGGAAAATCAGACCCCGCCGCGTCCACTCACCCACGACCTGATGGTGAACATGATGGAAGAGTGGGACATGGTGCTAGAGCGGATCGTGATCCATTCGCTGCAAGACAATACCTTCTACGCGATCATGATGATGCGGCAGGGCGAGGTGAAAAAAGAGATCGACTCCCGCCCCAGTGATGCAATTGCCATCGCCCTCCGCACCAAAAGCCCGATCTGGGTGATGGAAGAAGTGGTGGCGGACGCCTCCATGCCTGTAGACCGTGATGCCGACGAAGCTGAACGCCAAGCCTTCCGCGACTTCTTGGCCAAGCTCAATCCGGACGACTTCAAGCAGGGCGGACGCTTCAGCAAACGTGACGAGAGCTAGCTGCTCGAATGCAGTACCGCCGCTTCGGTAAAACCAACCTGAATTTGTCTGTGCTGTCGCTGGGCACGATGCGCTATTTGGCCTCGGAGCAGACGGCCATCGCGACAGTGCGGCGAGCAGTAGAGCTGGGCATAAATCATCTGGAAACGGCGTTAGGCTACGGCAACAGCGAGAAATATCTGGGCGCAGCGCTGCATGATTTGCCCCAAAATCTAACGCGCCAGTCGCTCTATATCACAACCAAGCTGCCGCCAATGCCGGAGGCTGAGCCAATGGCACAGTCTATTCAGCGGTCGCTGGAGCGGCTAGACACAGAATATATCGACTGTCTGGCGATCCACGGCCTGAATACCGCAGAGCAGCTAGCTTGGGTGGAAGATCCAAACGGCTGTATGCAAGCGGTGCAGCAGGCGGTGGCGGCAGGCAAAGTGCGGCATGTCGGCTTTTCGACTCACGCACCCCTAGAGCTGATTTTGCGAACGATTGACAGCGGACTGTTTGAGTTTGTGAATCTGCACTACTACTACTTCAATCAGCGTAATCAGGCGGCGATTGAAGCGGCAGCAGCGCGAGATATGGGCGTATTTATCATTTCGCCAGCCGACAAGGGCGGTATGCTGTATGAGCCGCCCGCTCAGCTCAGCGAACTCTGTCAGCCGTTCTCGCCGCTGGAACTCACTTACCGTTTTTTGCTCAGCAACCCGCAGATCACCACGCTCAGCGTTGGAGCCGCGAATCCGGCTGAGCTGGATCTGCCGATGCAGTTGGCCGAGCGGACGGAGCCGCTGAATGCTGCCGAGCTAGCTGCACTCCAACAGCTCCAAACCCCGCTCAATCAGCTCGCTCACCGATGCAGCCAGTGTTTTGCCTGTCTACCCTGCCCTGAACAGATCAATATCCCGGAGGTGCTGCGGCTGCGGAATCTGGCGGTGGCATATGATATGACTAGCTTTGGCCAGTATCGCTACCGGATGTTTGAGAATGCTGGACATTGGTTTCCCGGTCGCAAAGCGAATCGCTGCACCGACTGCGGCGACTGCCTGCCGCGCTGTCCCGAAAATCTGGCGATCCCGGATCTGCTGCGTGACACCCACGACCGACTCAATGGCGCGCCCAGACGTAGACTCTGGGAGTGATGCAAACACCTATGACTGACGCTAAGACTGACGCTAAGACTGACGCAAATATCCAGCTACCCGCTATCAAGCTTGAGGCTGTGCCCTCTGAGGAGATCGCGCTGCCTCAGCCAGATTTTGAGATCCGCGAAATGGGCATCGATGATCTTTCGCCGGTCTATCATCTGGGCGAGCGGCTGTTTACCAGCGAACAATATCCCTCGCTTTACCGCACTTGGGAAGAGTGGGAGGTGATTGGGCTTTACAACACTGACCCGGAATATTGCCTGGTGGCCGAAGCAGACAAACAGGTGGCGGGCTTTGTTCTGGGGACAATGATCGACAAGCCGACCTGGACCTATGGCTATATTATCTGGCTGGGCGTGAGTCCTGACTTTCAGCGGCGGGGCATTGCCGACAAGCTAGTAGACAAAATTGTGGAGCGGATGATCGAAGAAGGCGCGAGTTCTTTGATGATGGACACTGACCCGTCCAATGAAGCTGCGATCAAGTTTTTTACGCGCAAAGGCTTTGGCAATCCGCGTCAGCATGTGTTTCTGTCGCTGGATCTCGATCGGCATGAGTATTACGGCAGGCTAGTGGAATATGAGCGCGGTCGCTCAGAGCGGCACCAGTATCGGCGGCCTAAGCGGCAGCGGTAGATTGGCGCTGAGTCGGCGATACTGATGGCTGAGGGCAACAGGCTGGAGTAAATGGGACGCAACTGGGCAATCACAATTGGCATTAATAATTACCGCTTCCTGCCACAGCTAGACTATGCTCAGCGGGACAGCGAGGCAATGCGCGATTTTTTTCAGCAGGAGCTGAAGGCGCAGCAGGTCTATCATTTTGCGAAGGATGCCGCCCCAATTCCCGCAGATTTTGGGGCTAACTTAGATGCGACGCCTGATCTGGACAATCTGCGCCGCTTTCTGCGGGTGCGATTTGACCTGCCCTTTCTTGGGCCGGGAGACAATCTCTGGTTTTTCTTTGCGGGGCACGGCGAGCGGCATGACGAGCGCGATTATCTGCTGCCGAGCGGCGCTGACCCGGGTGATGTGGAAAATTCGGGGATTGCGCTGCACTATGTGACGGAACGCTTGCGGCGCAGCGGGGCAGATAATGTGGTGCTGCTGATTGATGCTTGCCGAAGTGGCGGCGGCAGACGGGGAAACGACGCTGGGTTTGGGCAGGAGAAGCAGCCGGGGGTGATTACGCTGTTTGCTTGCAGCCCCTGGGAGTCTTCGTATGAGATTGCGGAACTCCAGCAGGGAGCCTTTACTTATGCGCTGCTGCAAGGGCTGCGGCTAGAGGGCGAAGGCAACTGCGCCACGGTCGAACGGCTGTATGAGCGGTTGCGTCGCACGGTGCCGCCGCTGGTGCAGCAGTATAAGCGCAAGCCGCAAACGCCCTACGGAGTGGTAGAACCGCCAACCAAATATCATTTGATTTTGCTGCCGCGCAAGGCGAATTTGTCGGATATTGTGACGCTAAAAAATGATGCGCTGCGGGCGGAGGTGCAGCAAGATGTAAAGCTGGCAAAGCAGCTCTGGATTCGCGTGCTGGCGGTTTCTAGCGCTGACTCTGACGCAATTGAAGGCATTGAACGGCTGGCGCGAGTTTCGGCGGTGCCCGTAGCGCCTGTCCCGGTTGCTCCAGTTCCTCAGCCGACTGGACAGCGCAACGCAACTCCGACTGGTGAAGCACAGGTTCGAGAAGTGGATCTGGGCAACCAAATCAAGCTGGAAATGCTGTGGATTCCGGGCGGAAGTTTTCAGATGGGATCACCAGAGGAAGAACTAGAGCGTAGAGATAGCGAAAGCCCACAGCATCTTGTGACCGTTCCTGATTTCTGGATGGGCAAATATCTGGTGACGCAGGCGCAGTGGAAAGCAGTAGCGGCTCTGCCGAAAATTAAGCAAGATCTTGAGGATGATCCATCTTGGTTTAAAGGCAAGAACCGTCCGGTTGAACAAGTTTCCTGGCATGATGCGGTGGAATTTTGTGCAAGGTTATCTCGCAAAACTCAGCTTGAGTATCGGCTGCCCAGCGAAGCAGAATGGGAATATGCCTGTCGAGCTGGAACCACAACGCCGTTTCATTTCGGTGAAACGATCACGACAGATCTTGCAAACTACGACGGTAACTCTACTTACGGCTCGGCTCCCAAGGGGGAGTATCGAGAGCAAACAACCGAGGTTGGTAGTTTTCCGCCAAATGCTTTTGGGCTATACGACATGCATGGCAACCTCTGGGAATGGTGTTTGGATCACTGGCATGAAAACTATAAAGGCGCACCAAAAGACGGCAGTGCTTGGATCGATGAAACCCAGTCTGGCAGAGGTTCTCGCGTCCTGCGGGGCGGTTCCTGGAACGACTATCCTCGGTATTGTCGCTCTGCCACTCGCGACGTCAATGATGCGGGGGCTCGCGACGTCGGCCTCTACGGTTTTCGGGTTGTTTGTTCTGCGTCGAGGACTTTGTAGCCCTTTGCTCTTTTGCCCTTTTGCCCTCTGTACTTTTTTCTTTTCCCTTCCGTCTTTGCGCGAAGCGCTCGATTTTTTTAAGGAGATCCAAGCAGCATGACCGATCCCGCCGCTCAGC
The DNA here is from genome assembly GCA_019359155.1 of Pegethrix bostrychoides GSE-TBD4-15B. GTDB lineage: Bacteria > Cyanobacteriota > Cyanobacteriia > Elainellales > Elainellaceae > Elainella > Elainella bostrychoides. The sequence continues at coordinate 195,619 of JAHHHV010000064.1, read as the reverse complement.
TCTGGTTAATCACCGAAGTCGAAACCACAGAAACGGTTCAGATCCAGCGAGGAGAACGCAACAGCAATGATATTGGCGGCAGTTTTGGGTCACCGCGCCCCACCGAAACCGTCAAAACCATTGTGCGTCAGCGCGTACCGCTCGATGCTGCCGCCCTTAAAACACAGATGCAGGGCTTATTGCAGGTCGTGGGCGAAGTGTTTGAGCAAGCTGGGCAGGTGAGCGAGTTGCAGCTTGATGAAGTGGAGCTATCGGTGGAGATCAACGCCGAAGGGCAGGTCAGCATTTTTGGCAGCGGCGGCAAGCTGGCTGACAAAGGCGCAATCAAACTCACCTTCAAGCGGGCATCTCCATAGCAGCAGCTACGCTCCAGCGCGCAAAATCTGCTCAGCGCTCAGGTTCAAGTCAGGGAACTGGGTAGAGACGATGGGTTCTGAATCTCGAAAGATTGATTCAATATAAACGGCAGCTTGCAGCGTCAGGATGGTTACTGTTTGCTGCTGCGGATCAATCAGCCAATATTCGGGAATGCCCAGATCTTGGTATTGGCTGCGCTTAGCCACATAGTCGCGGTTCTGCTGCAACTCGCCCGGACTGACGACTTCTACCACAAGCAGCGGCGGAGCCATTGACATCCGAATCGTGTTGCGCCGGATGATTTGCTGGATATGCTCCTCGCGGATGATAGTGAGATCTGGAAAGCGGTTGCGGGGTTCGCCGCGTACTTCTAGCTCTAGCCCATGTCCTCTCAATCGTAGATACCCCACGATCGGCAAAAACACTGCGAACAGAAAGTTAGCGATGCCAACATTGAATCCTGACTCTGGCGGCACTGCAATCAACTCTCCGTTGTATAGCTCATAGAGATTATCGGTGCCGTCGTCGTAAGCCAGATAGTCCTCAAAATTCTGAAAGCGGGGTTTGGTTTGCAGCATCAGTTTGTCCTAAACGCTCCAGATTGCTTCAGCTTAACCCAGTTATCTTCACTCGTCTTCGCCGTTGATCTGGTCAAGCCTGTGCTTTTCGATCAGCTGAGACTGATCACCGGACTCTAGCGCCCAACTCCAGCGTACCCTCACATTGAAACAGCGGCTCCTAGCTCTAGCAGCGTCACCTCCCAGACCAGACGCGACTGAACATATTGCTTCAGATAGCGACGAGCCGCCTCAATGGGTAGCAGGCGATTTGATTTTCCCTGCTGCCAGTAGATCTGCTGAAGATAGTCCAACAGCCAGAGCTGAGCTTCGGGTTCGAGGCTTTGATCAACTTGGCGGGCTAGCTCCAGTAAGCCGCGAGCTGAGCTAGGCAGGGCTGCGAGCTGCTGCAACAGTTCAGGCGGAACAGACTGCGAAAACTGCCACTGGCTAATTGCCGCACCGGGACTGCCCTGCGCTAGCGCCAAAATTTCCGGATGCTGTAAAATCTCAGCCTGTCCAGCCTGCACCAACACCTGCGCCAACGCCGCTGGGTCAAGCCGCCGAAACGGAATCCGCTGGCAGCGCGAAACCAGCGTCGGCAAAAGCGATTCCGGGCTGGGAGCCAGCAAAATTAGCGTGGCGCGACCCGGTTCTTCCAGCGTTTTCAGCAGTCCGTTGGCGGCAGCTTCGGCCATGCTCTCGGCCTGCTCAATCACCACCAGCGACCGCAGAGCTTCTAGCGGCGGACGGCTCAAGAACCGGGAAATCTCGCGGATCTGAGCCAGCCGGATTTCAGGTTGAGCGCGGCGTTTGATCCCCAGCTCCGCCGCCTCTGCCGCATTCACCAACCTGCCGCTGTGGCTATAGGTGGGCTCCACCCAGAGCAGATCTGGATGGTTGCCCTGCTGAATACGCTGTCTCAAACCTGCATTGAGCTTGTGGGCGAGCAGCAGCTCAGCAAAGCAGCGAGCCGCCAGTCTACGCCCTGTACCGTCAGCCCCCGCAAACAAATAGGCTGGGGCAATTCTGTCTAGCCCGACGGCGCGGCTGAGAAGCTCAACAGCCTGATCTTGACCGATGAGGGGCGCAAAGGGCGAAGGAAACGTAAGAGACATAGCAATCTAGCAACTAAACGCCGCAACTAAGCAAATTCTATGCCGTACCAGTCCTGCAACCGCGCCTGCAAGACCTGCTGAATTTGCTGGCTGACCGCCTCTGGAGATAGGCTGGCATCGATCCGGACGATGCGCTGAGGATGGGCAGCAGCAAGCTGCGTAAAGCCCTGCTGCACTCGGCGATGAAAGCTCAAATCGGCACGCTCAATCCGGTCGTGAGCTGCTCGGCCTTGGGCACGTTCCAAGCCTAGCTCGACCTCAACATCGAGCCAGAACGTCAGATCGCTGACTAATCCCCCAGTAGCAATCTGATTTAGCTGTTCAATCAAGATTTGGTCAAGTTGGCGACCATAGCCCTGGTAAGCCACTGTAGAATCAGTGTAGCGGTCGCACAAAACGATCGCGCCTGCTGCCAGCAACGGCTTTAGATAAGCCTCGACATGCTGTGCCCGATCCGCAGCATAGAGCAATAGCTCCGTCCGGTCTTGAATTAGGTCATCTGTAGATTGCAGCAGGATTTGGCGCAGCTGCTGTCCCAGTGCCGTCCCCCCCGGTTCGCGAGTGGTGACGATCCGAGTTGCTGGATCAAGCAGGCGGCAGCGCTGAAGCCAGCTCTGGATCTGCTGAATCTGCGTCGTTTTACCCGAACCCTCAACCCCCTCAAACACAATAAACTTTCCTGACATGATGTGCTTCTAATAGAGCATTTTTAGCAGAGCAGAGCATGGAGCAGATTTGATATCATTTTGAAGAACCCTGTCTATCTGAGCCGAGACAGCCGCTAAGATGAAGCCATGATCAGAAATCACGATTCAGAGTGCGATTGAACTTTAGCAGGGTCTTAGCCAAATGACACATTCCGCTTCCAAAGGGGCTTGACAGCAGATTGAAATTCCGGTTGGGTAAGAGCTAGGGCTGAAGTTAAAAAAGTCGATAAAAAGCTAGATAAAAGTTGAGTAAGACTCAGCGCCTCAGAGCGCGTCACACAGCTAGAGAACCGCTAGAGATCTGGAGATGCCTATGGCTCGCTACACCAGTTTAGTCACCGTTGCTGTGTCATTTGAACGGCTGCGACATCTATTAACCGACATCCTGCACTCCTGTCGCATGGATGTAATTTATATGGCCGAAGATTATCTGGTTGCCCGCGAGCTGCCGGGGCATGTCAAGTTTGGCAAGCTGGTCACGGTTGAAGTGCTAATTGATCGGTTTGCCGTCCAGGAGCCGGAAGTGCAGATGAACATTGTGGTCAAGAACGAGGAGCTGCCGCTTCAGAGTGACAATCACTGTCGCGAAATGTTTAACTTAGTGAATCAGGCAGTCTCCGAAAATCGCCAGTGGCACTTAATTGACAGCGCAGCCAGTTAGACCTGCTAGCGCGAGTGGGAAGCCTAAATATTGGCAGGCCAACAGCGAGCCATACGCGAACCACAGCCCACTAAATATGCGCCAACTAAGCGGAGGAAGCTAGGATAACCGTGAGTGACGGCATTTTAGATTCTCCCCTGGACTCCCTGACAGATTTCTCGGTAGAGTCAGCCCAGACAGAGCTAGAGGCTGTCTTCAGGTCGCTGACCCAGCTTGTAGGATCAAGTTTAGATGGTGCAAGCTATCTTGAGCAGTCTAGCCTCAGCGACTTACTCGTCCAGCTCCAAGTCGCTTGGGCAGAGCAGCAGCAGCAGCAGCAAATCTTGCAGGCTCAGTGCCAGCGTGAGCGCAGCCTAATGCTGGTGATTCAGCGTCTGCGACAGTCTCTCGATCCGAATCAGATTGCGGAACAGACTGTAGCTGCCGTTAAGCAGCTGTTACAGGTGGATCGAGTCGTAATCTATCAGTTCCAGGCGGATGACAAGGCGACGATTGTGGCAGAAGCGGCTGAAGGCGGCGAAGAACTGCTGCATACAGCGCTCGAAAAAACGGCAGGAGCAGCGCTGATCCGGTTTTGTCAGTCGGTTGGCTCGATTGTGCTGAATCAGGTTGACCATCTAGCCCCAGAACTAGCGCCAGAACTAGCGCCATTCGTTGAACATCAGCAGGCGACAGCATTGCTGACGGCTCCTGTGCGGCAAGCCGATCAGACGCTAGGCTTGATCTCGGCGCATCAACGCTCTGGCTCACGCAACTGGCAGCTAGCAGAGATTGAGCTGCTCCAGCAGCTTTCTACCGAAGTAGCAATTGCGCTTCAGCATTCGGAGCTGTATCAGCAGTCGCAGCGGCTCAATGCCGATCTAGAGCAGCAGGTGCAGCAACGCACCGAAGAATTGCTCAATTCGCTGAAGTATGAGTCCACGCTGAAGCGAATTACGGAACGGGTGCGGGACTCGCTGGATGAGAGCGTGATCTTGGAAGCCGCCCTGCAAGAGCTGACGGTAATTTTGCAGCTCGCAGGCTGTAATGCTGCCCTCTACGACCTGAATCAGGGCACCTCCACCGTCCAGTATGACTACACCGCATCGATCCCGACCTTGCGAGGCCGGGTGGCGCAGATGGAGAACTTCTCAGAAATTTATCGGCAGCTGAAGCAGGCTCTGAGCTTTCAGTTTTGTTCGCTCTTGCCCAACCCGGAACGCGGACGAGTAGCGATGCTGGCCTGCCCGATTTTTGTGGATTCTCAGGCATCTGAGGCGGCTCCACCTGGCGCGCAGTCGGTGCTGGGCGACCTCTGGCTAATTCACCAGCCTGACCATATGTTTAGCGACTCCGAGATCCGGCTGGTGCAGCAGGTAGCTAGCCAATGCGCGATTGCGATCCGGCAAGCGCGGCTCTATCAGGCGGCTCAGGTGCAGGTGCGCGAGCTAGCCGAACTGAACCGGCTCAAAGACGAATTCCTCAGCACGGTGTCGCATGAACTGCGAACTCCAATCACCAATATCAAAATGGCGATCCAAATGCTGCGGAATTCCTCCACCGACGATCGGCGCGCCAAATATATTGGCATTTTGGAGCAAGAGGCAGTCCGCGAGGCCGAACTGATCAACGACCTGCTCGATCTTCAGCAGCTACAGGCGGCTCCGCGCCCGATTGAGCTAGAGGAGATCGATCTGCAAGACTGGTTGCCCAAACTGCTAGAGCCGTTTGGGCCCCGGTTTGCGGCACGGCAGCATCAGTTTCAAATGCAGGTTGCTCCAAATCTGCCTGCTGTGGCCTCAGAGGTGGCTTCGCTGCGGCGGATTCTGGCTGAGCTGCTCAACAACGCCTGCAAATATACGGCTCCCGGTGGAGAAATTAACCTGACGGTGCGATTAGAATCTGATACGTCTGCCCGTATTTCGTTTACAATTCGCAACCAAGCTGTGATCCCAGAGGTTGAAATTTCCAAAATCTTTGATAAATTTTATCGATGTCCAAACGCCGACCCGTGGAAACAGGGGGGGACTGGTCTGGGTCTGGCGCTAGTGCAAAAGCTGGTTGAGCGATTGCAGGGCGAGATCCAGGTGACGAGTCAGGCGGGCTGGACGCAGTTTCAAGTCACGCTGCCTGCGTTGAGCACAGTATCGCCCACCCCAGGAGATTAAAATCAGGGAGCCAGAATGAGGGCAAAATCGATGCGGAGAATGGATCGGGCGATTAAAAGACGCCGCTCCGCGCCTGTCGCCAAGTCGCTTGAGTCACAGGCGACCCGAGCAGTATCGCAATATCACTCAGATGCAGTTCGCTTCGTGCAGTTTTTCGGTCATCTGAATCTTAAAACCATCTGGCAGACTGTGCAGGCCGCGGGCGAACAGCGTCTGCCCGGTCTGGCCTCTGAGATGGCCTATAACGCCATGCTGTCGCTATTTCCAGCGATTCTGGCGGTTTTGACTGCCATTGGCCTATTTCGTCCGCTGAAAGTCACCTTTGAGGCTTTGACAGGCCAACTCAGCGAAGTCACGCCAACGGATGCGCTTTGGCTGATCCAGAGCTTTGCGAACGCCGTCAGCGCCAGCAGCGACCGGGGGCTGTTTTCGCTGAGCTTTGGACTGGCGCTCTGGACGGCTTCGGCGGCGCTGACAGCGGCCATGGCGGCGCTCGATCAAATTCACCGGATTCCACGCGCTCAGATGCGGCCATTTTGGCAGGCGCGAGTGGTGGCGGTAGGTTTAACCATTGGCGCAATTTTGCTGCTGCTCTCGGCGCTCAGCCTGATGTTTGTCAGTGACATTGTGGTGCGGAATCTGGCAGGGCATAGCGGCGACTTTGAGCTGGATCTGCTGCGGCTCTGGCGGCTGCTCACCTTTCCGCTGGTACTGTTTATCATGTCGATCACCTTTGGCTTTATCTATCGCTATGGGCCTAGCCGCTGGAATCCGGGGCAACCGATTATGCCCGGAGCGGTAATTGCCGCCATTCTCTGGGCCAGTTTATCGCTACTGTTTCGGCTCTATGTCCGGCATTTTGGCAACTACAACCAGGTTTACGGCACGGTCGGAGCGGTGATTGTGCTGATGCTTTGGCTCTATCTCAGCTCGCTGGTGCTGCTGATTGGCGATCAGCTCAACGTTACCGTGGGAGAGCGGATGGTGCAGGTCAAAGCGGCAGCGCAGGCTCGGCAGGATCGCACTATACAAACCTGACAAATTTGCATATTGCCAAATTTACTCATGATAATTTGCGGCAATTTGCCAGGGAGGTGCTATAACTTCTGGTGCAATTGCGGCAGCAGAACCTACAGCGGGAGGGCAAGAATGCGAAGTAATCTAGCAGGACTGATGGCAATTGGGCTGCGGCTGGGCATGGTCGGAGCAATCGCTGGCTTGGGCGTAGCGGCTCTGTGTGAGTCGGCGCTGGCGCTGGAGAACTGGCAGTTTGATGCAGGCCACGAGCAGCTGGTAATCTCAGTGCCCAAAGGCGTGACGCCACAGTATTACCTGATGGCCGAACCCGCTCGTATCGTGCTGGATCTGCCCAACACTGAAGTTGGCACGGCCACAGAGCAGTCTTACGGCGGTGCGGTGCGGCAGATCCGCATAGCGCAGTTTCAGCCTGGCATGACGCGCATCGTCCTAGAGCTGTCACCAAATACCGTGCTGGCTCCAGGGCAGGTTGAGCTGAAGCAGATTCCGGGAGACGGGACTGCAATCCAGCGCTGGACGCTGCGGCCTCTGCTGGCGGGTGCTGCTGCTGCACCTGACTCTAAGGCTCCCATCCTCCCCAGTCCGGTTCCGGCCATCCCGCTAGCTCAAGCACCCAGCCCTGCTGCGGACAGTCTGCCACCGCTGGAGCCGGGTGCAGTCGAAATTCCGGTTGAAGCGCCTGCCGCTACCGTGGCTCAGCCTGTGCCTGCGGATCTGATTGCCGCTGCGCCCGCTTTACCGAGCGCGATTCCGGTGACGGCTGCGTCAGCTCCTATTCAGGTAGACTTCTCAACGCCCCTCCCGGCAACTTCGGCTGAACTGGAGATTGCAAGCTCTGCGGTAGGGCTGTCGTCTACGAGCGCTCAGCAGGCAGCCAGACTGAGAGCGAATTCGCCAGCCGCCCTGTCAGCGATGGCTTCTGGCGCACGGTCTTTTCCTCTGCCTACAGCCGACGGAGTTAGCGTGCCGGATCTCAGCACGGTGATTGCTAATGCGGCAGAAGATGCTAATCCTGATGATGCCAATCCTGATGATGCCAATCCTGATGATGCCAATCCTGATAGTGCAGCCAGTTCAGCTTCACCCAGCTCGGCTGAGTTGCCCAAAGTCACTGAATCTGCTGAAGCGGAAGTTCCAACCAACCCAGCTCCTCAGCCTAGATTAACTGCGCGGCAGCGTCGGGCGGCTCAGGCAGCTCAATCTGCTGAAACCCAGCCTGAAACGCAGCCTGAAGCCCAGCCTGTTCTTAGTCCAGCGGCACCGGGCGCAATTCAGATCATTCCGTTTGGGCAGCCTTTGCCCCGCTAGCTGTAGGCTTGATTCGTTGTCTTGGTAGAAAAACTAAAACTAGGTTTAGGGTTTTTATCCTACTCCACCGGTCGTTGCCGCTCAAACCTACAGTAGAGCCTACAGTAGAATAAATGACGTTCATACTCCTAAATCGGCAGCCCCTGCCGTTTTTTTTGTATTTCTTTACCGCATTTCATCATAGACATTTCACATTTCGGTGACTTAGCTATATTCAGGCCAAATAGTAACAGTGATAGATTGGGCGAAGCTTTGCAAAAACAAGCCAGGGTACATGACTTTGTTTGCCATTTTCTCTGCTTCTCTTGCTTCATTTGCCGTTCTTTTTACTGAGGCTGCGCTTTGGGCAGCGGCGGGGCTGCTATTGATCCCGACCACGGTGCTGCTCGCTGAATGTCTGGCTGCTCTCTGGCCAGCCCGCAGGCAAGCTGTCGCTGTGCGTCCCCGTCTAGCAGTACTGGTTCCAGCCCATAACGAGGTGTTGGGCATTCAGCCCGTGCTCAACCAGATTTTGACAGAACTCAAGTCCGATGATCGGCTCGTCGTAATTGCCGATAACTGCACCGACGAAACGGCTATAGCAGCGCGGGCTACGGGCGCGACCGTGATTGAACGGCATGACAGCGAGCGGCGCGGCAAAGGCTATGCGCTCGACTATGGCCTCCAGTTTTTGGCAGAGGCCAACCCGCCCGATGTGGTGGTGGTGGTGGATGCCGACTGTCTAGTGCAGCCCGGAACGCTGGAGCAGATTGCAGCTACAGCAGCAGCTACAGGTCGTCCAGTACAGGCGACTTATTTAATGGAGCGTCCCGCACAGCCGCAGCCTAAAGATGCAGTTTCAGCGCTGGCTTTCTTGGTCAAAAACTGGGTACGGCCTCAGGGTTTAGACCGACTCGGCTTTCCAGGCATTTTGACCGGCACGGGCATGGCCTTTCCCTGGAGCGTCATTCGCAGTGTCTCGATGGCCAGTGGTAATATTGTCGAAGATATGCAGCTCTCGATGGATCTGGCGATTGCTGGCTACCCAACGCTGTTTTGCCCCGACAGCAGAGTCATTGGGTTACTGCCACAGCAGGCGCAGGCCGCCAAAAGTCAACGCACCCGCTGGGAGCATGGGCATCTGCAAACGATGCTGCGTGAGGTGCCGCGTTTGTTCCAAGAGGCGCTGCGGCAGAAGCGGCTCGACCTGCTGGTGATTGCTTTAGATCTGTCGGTGCCGCCGCTGTCGCTGCTGGTGATACTCTGGGGCGCGGTACTACTGCTGGCAGTTGCGGTAGGGCTACTCACAAATCTCTGGCTACCGATGGCACTGCTCTCGGTTGAAGGCGCAATGATCTTGACGGCGATTCTATCGGCATGGCTAAAATTCGGACGTGCCGATCTGCCAGCGCTCACATTGCTAGCCGTGCCCTTCTATCTGCTCTGGAAGATTCCGCTCTACCTGGCCTATGCCGTGCGGCCTCAGACAAAATGGGTGCGGACTGAACGAGATGCTGTATCGAAGTCGTAGCCGACCAAAATTCCGACTGAAATTCTGATTGTGATTTCGCCTGTAAATTTGCTAGAGAGGTTGCGATGAACATTATTCCGACTGAAATTCCTGATGTGATGGTGATTGAGCCGCGTGTATTTGGCGATGAGCGGGGTTTCTTTTTTGAAAGCTTTAACCAAAAAGTGTTTCAAGACAAAGCCGCCGCCGTGCAGTTTGTACAGGACAATCACTCTTGCTCAGCCGCCAACGTGCTGCGCGGCCTGCACTATCAAATCCAGCAGGCGCAGGGCAAGCTGGTGCGCGTTACGGCTGGCGCAATCTTTGACGTGGCGGTTGATATCCGGCGCGGCTCTCCCACGTTTGGTCAATGGGTTGGCTATGAGCTGAGCGCTGAGAATAAAAAGCAGCTCTGGATTCCGGCAGGATTTGCCCACGGCTTCGTCTCGCTGGCAGACCGCACCGAAGTCCTCTACAAAGCCACCGACTTTTACGCCCCGGCACACGAGCGCTGCATCCGCTGGGATGACCCCGATTTGGCAATTGCTTGGCCATTGAGCGGGGAACCGACTGTTTCAGGCAAAGACCAGCAGGGCTTGTCGCTGCAAGAAGTTGAGGTATTTGCATGACGCGAATTTTGCTGATTGGCCAAGACGGCCAAGTGGGACAAGAGCTGCAAAAAACGCTAGCCCCGCTGGGAGAGGTCATGAGCGTTGGGCGATCACAGCTCGATCTGAGCGCCCCTGAGCAGATTCAGCGGTTGATTCAGCAAGTTACGCCTAGGCTGATTGTGAATGCGGCAGCCTATACTGCCGTAGATAAAGCCGAGTCGGAGCCAGCTTTGGCTCATGCCGTCAACGCCGTCGCGCCAGAGCAGATGGCCAAAAGCGCCCAGGCTTTGGGGGCAGCGCTGATTCACATCTCGACTGACTACGTGTTTGACGGCAGTCAAAGCAGTCCCTATCTGGAAACCGACCCGACGCATCCCCTCGGCGTTTATGGCGAATCGAAGCTGGCGGGCGAAACCGCCGTGCAGCAGGTTCATGCGGCCTATCCAGACTTGCAATATGCAATTTTGCGGACAGCCTGGGTTTACGGCGCAGGCGGCAAAGGTAACTTTGCTAAGACCATGCTGCGGGTGGGAGCCGAACGCCCAGAGCTGCGGGTTGTCTCAGATCAAATTGGCACGCCCACCTCAGCATCTGAGATTGCGCGAGCAATTGCGGCATTGGCAGAGCAGTTTTTACAGCCCACTCGGCCAGAGAATCTTAGCGGCCTCTATCACTTTACCAACAGCGGTGCCGCGAGCTGGTACGACTTTGCAGTGGCAATTATCGAAGAGGCGCGAGCACTGGACTGGCCGCTAGCCGTGCAGCAGATCACGCCCATCACCACCGCCGAATATCCAACGCCCACCCGGCGTCCGGCCTATTCGGTGCTGTCCAATCAAAAAATCCAGACGATTTTACAAGCACCGCCGCCGCAGTGGCGACAAAGTCTGCGTCAGGTGATCCGTGAACTCTATTCCCAAAAATCATGAAAGCAATCATTCTCTCTGGCGGTAAGGGTACAAGGCTACGTCCGCTCACCCATACGGGCGCAAAACAGCTCGTGCCGGTGGCTAACAAGCCGATTCTCTGGTATGGCATCGAGTCAATTGTGGCAGCAGGCATTACCGAAATTGGAATCATTATCAGCCCGGAAACAGGCCAAGAGGTGCAGGCCAAAACAGGGGATGGCGAGCAGTTTGGCGCTAAAATCACCTACATTTTGCAAGAGTCGCCAGCTGGACTGGCTCATGCAGTCAAAATTGCCCAGCCGTTTCTGGGCAACTCGCCGTTTGTGATGTATCTGGGCGATAACCTGGTGCAAAACCCCCTAGATTTATTCCTGGAGCAGTTCCATGCTGCCAATCTAGATGCTCTGACACTGCTCTGTCCGGTCGCAAACCCCAGCGCCTTTGGGGTAGCAAAAGTGGATGAGCAGGGTCGGCTGTTGCAGCTGATTGAAAAGCCTAAAGACCCACCTTCTAATCTGGCGCTAGTCGGGATCTACATCTTCTCGCCTGTGATCCATGACGCAATCGCTGCGATTCAGCCTTCGCCTCGTGGAGAACTTGAGATCACCGACGCAATTCAAATGCTGATCGACCAGCAGAAGTCTGTTGAGGCGCGGCAGATTCGCGGCTGGTGGCTGGATACCGGCAAAAAAGATGACCTGCTAGAAGCCAACCGGATCATTCTAGACACCTGCCTCCAAACCAACTCGCAGGGCGAAGTTGACGACCTTAGCCAGATCATTGGCCGAGTCGAAATCGGCACAGGCTCGAAGGTCATCAACTGCACAATTCGCGGCCCCGTCACGATTGGCAAAGACTGCCACCTGGAAAACTGCTTCGTTGGCCCCTACAGCAGCATTGCCGATCAGGTGAGCTTAATTAACACTGATCTGGAGCACAGCGTGATTCTCAAGGGCGCGAAGATTGAAGATATCCACCATCGAATTGTCGATAGCGTCATTGGTCAACGGGCGCATTTGAAGGAAGCACCGCGCCGTCCCAAAGCGCTACGATTCATGATTGGCGACGACTGTCAGATCGAGCTGAACTAGCGCTGTCATTCACCCAATTTTTATTCACCCCAACCATCGCACCTTTATGGCTAATCTAGAAACCAGAGCGCCTCGCCAGATTTTGATCACGGGCGGAGCCGGATTTATCGGCGCAAATTTTGTGCATCACTGGTGTGCAGCCTACCCCGGCGATCGGGTTGTGGTGCTCGATGCGCTTACCTATGCGGGCAACCGCAACAATCTAGCCGGATTAGAAGGCGCAAACCTGCGCTTTGTCGAAGGCGATATCTGCGATCGAGCTTTGGTCGACAGCCTGCTGCAAGCCGAAAGCATTGACACCGTGGCGCACTTTGCTGCCGAGTCGCATGTTGACCGCTCAATTCTAGGCCCAGGTGCGTTCGTCCAAACCAACGTCGTCGGCACGTTTACCCTGCTCGAAGCCTTCCGGCAGCACTGGAACAATGCTGGCCAACCTGTCCAGTATCGCTTTCACCATGTCTCAACCGACGAGGTGTACGGCAGCCTAGAAGCTGACGATCCTGGCTTCAGCGAAACCACGCCCTACGCACCCAACAGCCCCTACTCGGCTTCCAAAGCCGGCAGCGACCATCTGGTGCGCGCCTACTATCACACCTACGGGATGCCGACGCTGATCACTAACTGCTCCAACAACTACGGCCCCTACCACTTTCCGGAAAAGCTGATTCCGCTCAGCTGCATCAATATTTTGATGGGCAAGCCGCTGCCTATCTACGGTGATGGCCAGAACATCCGCGACTGGCTATATGTGGGCGATCATTGCAGCGCTCTGGACGTGGTGATCCATCGCGGTCGGCTCGGTGAAACCTACAATATCGGCGGCAACAACGAAGTTAAAAATATTGACCTAGTGCAGATGCTTTGCGAACTCATGAACGAGCTAGCCCCCGACCTGCCCGTGCGTCCGGCACAAAACCTGATCACCTACGTCAAAGATCGAGCCGGACATGACCGCCGCTATGCCATTGATGCCACCAAAATCAAAACTGAGCTAGGCTGGACACCCGCCGAAACTGTGGAGGGCGGTTTGCGCCGTACCGTGGAGTGGTATCTCACCCATTCAGATTGGTGGCAGCCCTTGCTCTCAGAAGAGTATCAAGCTTACTATCGTAAGGTGTATGCCTAACGGCCAGATAGTCAGAAAATTCGTAGGCAAGTTTGAATCCGAGGTGTATTTGAATCTTTAGCCATCCTAGCTCTCAGGAGAGAACAGCATGTTCACAGCGCGAAGGTTTCGGACATCTCGGATGGGAATTTTCCTAATTCTATTTATGTTTACGCTAGCCGTAGCTTGCTCGCAGCCAATTTCGTCTCTCGGTCGAGCCAAAACTCTACCGTCCCAGACGGGAATAGATGGTTTGGGACTTGGCACAAACTTAACTGGAATCGCCGACTGGTCGACGCAGCTGCCGTTTATTGACGGCTTCAAATCTTCTAGGAGTTGGTTTACCAGATGCGCTCCAGAAGAGGCTTGCAGCGCCGAGTGGAGTACAGATGAGGCAGACAAGCTAGATCTCGACTCGCATGGCTGGGTCAAATCTTTGCCTGCACCAACCGATCCGCCTCGGTACAGTCGCGTTTCGACGCTGCTCTACCGCGAGATCGGACGCTATCCGGGCGGCCAATATGTGGTGCTCTACGACGGCGAAGGCGCGATTGAATATGAGTTTGATGCCAAAAAAGATGTTGGAGCCTCTAGGCCGGGTCGCGATTTGATTGACGTTACACCTAGCGATTCTGGAATTTTGCTAACCGTTAGCGCAACTGACCCGGCAAAAACAGGAAACTATATTCGGAATATTCGGGTTATCCCAACTCAGTTTGAGCAAACCTACGAGAGCGAAATTTTCAATCCAGTCTTTCTAGAGCGGATCAAGCAATTTGGGACGCTGCGGTTTATGGACTGGATGGCGACCAATAATTCTCAGCAAAGCAAATGGCAGAATCGCCCGCAGATTGAAGATAAAAGCTATGCCGAGAAAGGCGTGCCGCTAGAGCTCATGATTGAGCTAGCTAATCGGCTTCGGGCAAATCCCTGGTTCAATATGCCGCATCAGGCAACTGATGAGTACATGATCAACTTTGCTCAGCTTGTCAAAACAAAGCTTGATCCAAAGCTCACCGCCTATGTTGAACTATCCAACGAAGTCTGGAACTGGATGTTTGATCAGGCCCAGTATGCCTTGAAGCAAGGTAAAGCTCGCTGGGGCGAAGACAAGGGCGATGCCTATATGCAGTGGTACGGTATGCGAACCGCCCAAATGTCAGATATTTGGAAGCGAGCCTTTGGCAATCAGCACAGCCGTGTTCGCACGATTATCTCAACGCAAACGGCTTGGAAGGGGCTAGAGACTAGTGCGCTGGACTGCCCACTCTGGGTCGCAGAAGGCAATCAACCTTGCTATCAGCATGGACTGGATGCCTACGCTGTGACGGGCTACTTCAGCGGTGGGCTAGGGGATGACCAAGAGCGCGCGACCGTTGAAGCTTGGCTGAATGATCCAGATGGCGGTGTCAAGCGCGCCCTGGCTCAGATTGAGCAGGGAGGCAATCTCAAAACGAGCGATAGCCTAGCTGATACGAAACAGGGGTTTATTTATCATCAGCAGGTAGCGCAGCAGAAGCAGCTGAAGCTGGTCGTCTATGAAGGTGGGCAGAGTCTTGCCAATCCAAATAGCGAGAAGCTGACTGAGTTTTTTATCAAACTCAACCGCAGACCGGAGATGTATAAATTCTATCAGCAGCTTCTGAATGACTGGAAGGAGACAGGCGGAACGCTGTTTATGAATTTTGCAGATATTGGCGAGCCTAGCAAATGGGGAAGCTGGGGGGTCTTAGAGCATGTTGATCAAGAGAGTTCGCCACGATACAACGCGCTGCTGAACTTTATCGCTCAGAATCAACTGCGCTAGTCAGGCCTAGTTGAGTGTCGCTGAGCTTGACCATCCAACCTAGATCTGCTGCAGCGGAATTTGAAGCACAAATTCTGTTCCCACCCCTAGAGTTGAGAAGCATTCTATTTTGCCACTGTGCTTCTCCGTAATAATTTGATAGCTGATAGACATTCCCATACCCGTACCTTTCCCTAAAACCTTGGTTGTAAAGAAGGGATCAAATATGCGGTTTTTGACAGCCTCAGGAATTCCAGTGCCGCTGTCGCGAATTGATATTTTGACAGAATTTGGCTCGACGGCTAGCGTAGAGATTTGGATCTGATTTTGGCAGTTTTTGGCTTCATGCGTTCCGGCTTCATGCTTTTCGTCAATTGCGTCGATTGCGTTTGCCAAGATATTCATAAATACCTGATTTAGCATTCCGGCATAGCATTCTACTAGCGGCAGCGTCACATAGTCTTTGACAATCTCAATCTCAGGTCGAGTGGGGCGAGCTTTGAGGCGATGCTGCAAAATAAGCAGCGTGCTGTCAATGCCTTCATGAATATCAACGGCCTTAAATTCAGACTCATCCATCCGAGAAAAATTTCGCAGCGACAGGACGATCTGGCGAATTCGCTCAGTGCCAAATTGCATAGATGCCAGCATTTTAGGAAGATCCTGCTGCAAAAACTCCAGATCTATCTCTTCGGCAGCTTCCTGAATCTCTGGGCTAGGATTGGGGCTGTGCTGCTGATAGAGTTGAATAAAGGAAAGTATGCTTTGACTATACTCTTGAACATGCCTCAGATTCCCATGAATGAAGTTCACTGGATTGTTGATTTCATGCGCCACTCCGGCCACGAGCTGCCCCAGACTCGACATTTTTTCACTTTGGACTACCTGGGTCTGAGTGCGCTGTAGTTCTGCCAATGTATTCTTCAGCTCAGCCGTGCGGTCTTCGACTCGATCTTCTAGCTCCTGCTTGCTTTGCTCCAGTTCTGTAAATGAGCTGCGGAGCTGACCTGCCATATGATTAAAGGCATTGGATAAGACATTGAGTTCCTGGATGCCGCTCTGCTCTACTGTCTGATCTAAATTGCCAGAGGCTACGGCTTCACTGGCTTGACTCAAGCGCAGAACTGGCTGTGCGATCCGGCGAGCGGTGAATAGACCCATGAGCGAGGAGACTGCCAGCGCCCCGAAGCAGAGCAAAATGGTAGTGCGCCTGTTGGCATTAATCTGTCCCATAAAGTCTGATTCGGGCAGGGTCACCACCACTAGCCAGTCCAACCCATGTGCGTCGCGCCAAGGAGTCACCTGCACAAACTGCCACTGCCCGTTCAGCTGCACCGCTAAATCTTGAGCAGATTGAATAGTTTGAAAATTGCCAAACTGCTGCCGCATCGCCCGACTCACAGTTTGAATCAGTGGATCGGAGCTGTCAAAGCTGCTGACCCGCTTGAGCGTCTCGTCTGCGCCGAACAGCACCGGATACGGACTAGAACTGCCAATCAACATGCCATCTCGCTCTATGATAAACACCTGACCTGCGGGGCTAACCTGAAAGCTCCTGAGAAAGTCGCTGATGCCTGTCAAAGTAAGGTCGATGTTCATGACAGCAAGCAGGTTTTGCTGACTGTCGTAAATCGGAGCCGTAGCCCCTGCAGCCACATATTGGGAGATGCTGCCATCTAAAGCATCTGCTTGAGATTGCAACGCTTTACCGGCTGCCGTGAATTCGATGTCCTGATTTTCGATCACCTCGATATCTCCCCAAGCCAGCTTTTTAGTCACGGTTGCTGCTTGATACCAAGTGCTCTCTAATGGCTGATACTCATACTGCTGGAGCAAGGCGGCTCGATTGCCCTGAGAATCCGCTGCGTAGTCTGAAGCCTTGCTCTGAGGCTGGTTTTCGTAAAGCTGTAGATCAATGCCTTTAACCCAACGACCCGCACCGCTTTCGGCCCCATCGGGTCGCGCAATGCCGATATAGGTCAAGCTAGGGAAAGCTTTAGCCTGTCGCCAGAAATAGCGTCCGCTGGCAATCGGATCATTTAGATCCACTTCGCCTTGAGCAATCGCATCTACGTTCATTTGAACCAGCTGAACGGGTAGCGCTAAATAGCTGTCTAGATGGCTATCTACCTGCTGACTCGCTTTATCAATCAGCTGGTCTGCCAAATCTTTAACGGCTTTTTGCCCATTTTTAAAGGATAAATAGCCGACTAAGCCCACAGCTCCAAAAATCTGGAGAACGAAAGGCAAAATCAACACCATTTGTAGAGAGACTTTCCGATCTTTCCACAGCCGCTGCATTCTCATCTCAGGAACAAACCTATCTTGAATTTCAGTAGTTTCAAGGTTCCCATTCAGCTCAGACCGCAAACTTTTGGCTCTTCCAGAACTGCCGTGGAATCCACCCTATTGAGGGAAAGATGAAAGGATGCGTCTGAGACGTTGACCGTAAATTGGTCAGGACGAAACGGCCAAGGCTCGACCATGAGCTTGCCGTCTTCTAGCTCATGCACTTCGTAGCGCTGATCGTCGATGCCGCTAGTGATCTCCAACGCCGCTATCTAACGTAAAATCTAGCGGTGCTCCAGCTGGCGTTAGATTGTGATCTTCCCACTCCTTCTCTAGATAATCGTGATGTGAGATAGCTGCGATGGTTTCATAAAGCCGTACGAAAGCCGCATTGCTCAAGATGAAATGCCATGCAAAGCTCAAGACAGAACTCAATACAAAACGTGGGGCAGAGATTTATCTGCTGCCCCACGTCTTAATCTATGCTCAAGCGCTAAGCTCTATAGGATCACTACAAAACTTACCAAAGACCTCGCACGGGCTGAGGTTCCGGAGCTGGCTCCGGACGGGCAGCCGGAGCTGGAGCTGGAGCCGGACGAGTTTGCTGAACCGTTGTCTCTCGGCGCACCGTAGAGGAACTTGAAGAACTCGAAGAGCTAGAGCTGCTGGAGCTATCCGTCGAAGCTGGGCTAATAGCCACGACGCTATCGCCTCTGACGGTCAGCACCACGTCAGAGCCTACATCAATGTTGTTGCGCTCTTGGTCAGCCTCAGAGATTTCGTAGGTGCGAATACCGCTTGAGGTGCGAACATCAACCTGATCACCATTAATTCGGGTCACTTTGCCGCGCACTTCCTCAGTCATGCTGCTGCCATCGTTCATCTGATCGCCGTTGTTAATGCTGGGAGTGCCGCTGCCGTTATCAGGCTGAAATGGCTGCTCCCGGTTTAGCTGGGGTACGCCTTCTCTGGGCGGAACGTTTTCTTGGGCCATGCTGGGAGTAGCACTGAAGCAAGCGGCTAACAAGACGGCGGTACCTGTGAAGACTTTAAGATTGAAAAATGACATTGCTGATATGCTCCTTGCCTATTTGTAAATGCAGTTAAGATCATGAGGTCTATAGGGCAACAGTTCTCTGAAAACTGCTGGCTTTCACCCAGCTCAGCAGCTTGCAGACCTTGCCTTCTCAACTCAGCATCGCTCAAAGCCACTGCTGAAATCGCCCTATGGCTCTCTCAGTCAGGATAAGCTTTTTTATTCCTGTAAATCTATATACCTAAAGCAGTAATTCGTTTGCAATCTTGATAAGAAATTCAAATTAATTAAGCTAACGAGAGCTGCAAAAGCTGCAAAAGATTTTGTGAGAAACTGTCACAGGCTGCACAGCTTGCTGCTCAGGCCTTTAAATTTCGCTGATAGCAAAGTGGCTCATTTGTTCCAAGGCCGATAAAAGTAGCGCCTTCTGCTACAGTTCATCACCATTATCAACAGTTTTTAGCTCAATAGATCAGTTTTCTTGATGGTTAAAACTGAGCTGGTTTTGACCTGATGAAACATATCGATCTCATATCAATTCATCAGCTCTCATGTCAATAGCTCTCATGTCAATTCATTCTCACCGCAAGAGCAGTAGATTGGGTGCTGATTGAGCATGCAATTTGGAGGTTGTTTACCAATCTAGCCGCAGCCCCTGCTGCTGTAAGTTGGCCTGTAACTCGGCTATCAGCGAACCAGAAATATCGGTTGGCAGCTTGTCAGGATGCTGTTGGCTCAGCCAGCCTGCGGTCGCGCCCGCTGCGCCCCCAATCACCCATTCGCCATAGTGCACCCGCGTTGCGCCATTCACAATATGCGAAGCCGCAATGCTCTTGCCGCCAATCAGCAGATTGCTCACACCCTGCGGGATCAGCGCCTCCAGCGGAATGTAGATAGGCTTGATCAGACTTTCGTCTCGTACCGGAGCTGAGCTGGCTTCCCAGGATTCTGTCCAGTTGCGGTAGCGGCAGCCATGCATATCAATGCTGTAGTGGGTCAGGGCTATCGCAGTCGGCTGAAAGTCGCGTCCGCCGCGCATGTCGTTGCGTAGATCTGGTTCGCGCATCATGAACTGATCTTGACCGTAGGCAGCGCGCCCCAGAATCCGGCGACCTTCGCGCACATAGGGCATCATGCTCAGCCCGGAGGCCGTGGCCATCGGCGAATCTTGACCCGCCAGAAAGGTGAGGGGAGTCTGCGGCGTAGACTGCGTTTCAATCAGCCATTCGCCAAACAGCAGCGCATGTTCTTCGGCATGCCGCAGCGCGCTCAATGACAGCCCGCCCAACCAGTTGGCATGTTGCCCAGAGGCCGCAATCTGCTTTTCGTTCAGCACCAGCGGCGGATCCATCAGCGTCCAGTCGTTGCCCCGGTTCCAGTTGATCATGCTGATATCGCCCGCAGCCGGCAGCCCAACTCGCGGATCGCTGGGCTTGCTGCTGAGAATCCGGCGATAGTTGAATACGCTGGCTCCCTCAAACATTGGGAAGCCTTGCAGATCGTAGTCTTGGCGATGCTCGGCACGCGAGTAGTCCGGCTGGATTTGGGTGAGCTTGCTGTAGCTCTCGCCTTGGTCATCCAGCACCGCCAGCGCAAAGGGATAGGTGAAGGCTTGGGTGCAGTCGGGGTTGTCCTGCTTGGAGGCAAACGATTCGCTGGTGGTGGTGCGAGCCTCGGAGCCGAGACGGTAGGGAATACCCGCCCAGCCAATCACCTCGCCCGTATCGGTGGCATCAATCACAATCATTGACTTACCCGCAGGCGGCTCCAGACGCATCGGCACCTTGTCAAACTGCGCGTCGGCTGACCAGGAATACCAGGCTGGCAGCTCCTGGGAAGGTCGCCCCAGCGGCAGATAGTCAGGCTGTCGAGGAATCCGCTGCACTGCATAGAGCGCGGTAATCTGGCGACCTGTCGGGTCAAACTCTGCGCCCTTAAATGCTGTTGAACTCTGCCAGCGGCTGTTGGGAGCGCTCAAGGCTGCCTGCTCTAGAAGCTGCTCTGAGGCGGTTTCACCCGCTTTAGGCAAAAAGCAGAGTCCGCCCACCCAGCAGCTATTCAAATTGGCAACGGACTCGGGCGAGGCAAGGCCGGTCCAACTGGGCGGGGCAACAGTCTGGGTCTTAATCAGCTGTTTGAAATCTTGCCAGCTCTCACCAAAATTTTGCGCCGCCTGCATCGCTCCCGATTCGTCAATGGCCGAAACGCCCTGGGAGCTGATTTGCCCGCCCATCCAGGGAGACAGCTCAATCATGCAGGTCTGCGCTCCCGCCTGCATTGCCTCTGCCGCCGCCGAAACGCCGCCCAGCGTACCACCAACCACCACCACCTCACATTGCCAGACCTGCTTGGGGCTAGGCAGCGGCGAGAGCTGCGGTCTACCGTTCATCCGGTTGACGAGCTGATCTAGCGCCTCCATATCTAGCGTTTTTGCCCCTTCGTTGAGCAGCGTTGCTGAAATTGGCGTGACGGCTCCGCCCCAGGAATAGTATTGCAGCGCTCCCAACAGCCCGGTGGCGCTGAGTGGCAGGAGCAGGCTCAGCAGAACAAACTGGGTTAGCTGACGGTTGGAGGAAGGTTGGCTCACGGCGGGGAACAGATGGGTTGGCTCAAGCTCTCTGGAGAGTCACTAGATCTGAGGAACACAAAAACAGTTCTACGGGATAACTTTTGAGGTCAACCGCCACATCTAGTGATCTACTACACAGATATATAGCTCAATTTTCGCAGTCCGACCCAAACTTCGTAATCATTCTGTTCATTCTTTTAGACTCATTCTTTTAGACTCCTGCCTGCGCTGCCCTGCGATAGCTGCGAATATTAGGCCGCTCAACTGGACGCGGAAATAGAGCCTGAAATACGGCATCGCGACGGCCTAAGGTTTCGTAGAAGAAAAACGACACCCCAGCAAACTGCCGATCGCGGGTCAACCGCACCTGATCCTCGATTTCGCGAGTGCTGACATTACGACTGAGCAGCCCTGTCAAAATGCCGATTCCAACCGGCATCCGGCTATTGATTGCCCGCAGACCGGGCTGATCTAGCTCGCCCAAAAAACTGCTGCGTCCGGTGCGGTAAACCTGGACAATCAGCTCGTCAATTGCCCCAGAGCGCTGCCAGCCCTCCCAGTCTTGCAGATACTTTTGGTAGGCAAACTCTTTGGGATTGGGCGAGAGCGAGATCAGACAGTCTGGCTTGCTGGCCTTGACGGCTTGGCTAATCTGGCTCATCAGCGCGCTGAGCTTATTGGCACGCCAGCGCATCCAGGCTGCGTCCGTTGGGCTGTTGGGCGGTCGTCTACCGCCATTCTCCTGCTGATAAAGCCGAATGCTGTAGTCGTCGTAGCCCACCTCGACGGGCATCCCCAGGTGGTCGTCAAACTGGATGCCTTCCACGTCGTATTTTTCCACGACTTCGCTGACGAGAGCGACCAAGAACTGCTGCACACCGGGATGCGCCGGATTCAGCCAGACCGAGCGATCTTTGCCATGCACGTTGAAGACCTTGCTGCCGTCTTGGCGGCTTGTCACCCAGTCGGGATGGCGGGCAACCAGCTCGGAGTCTGCCGGAGCCATTAGGCCAAACTCAAACCAGGGAATCACCGCTAGACCCCGGCTGTGCGCGGTGCCGATCGCCTCTTTGAGCATGTCGCGGTCGCGCAGTCCCGGCTCTGGATCGAGCGACATGCCAAAGGTCTGCTGTGCCACCGTGCTGGGGTAGAGCGTGTAGCCACCGTTCCAAACCGTGGGGTAAATCGTGTTGAAGTTGAGCCGCTCTAGTCGGCGAATCGCGTCTCGCAAGCTGTCTTTAGAAAACAGCACGTCGCTATCTACATTCGTGAGCCAAACGCCTCGGATTTCAGCCGCTTCAGACCCAGGGGATCGCGTTGCGGCGGCCTGAGCCAAAGCGGGCAGACGAGGACTGAGCACTAGCAGCAAACTCAACCCGATCAGCAAAACAAACTGCAACCTGCGGAAACTCAAACCGAAACGAACACTCCTCATAGTCCACCCAGGTAATCCACTTGTACGTAGCCGCAGACCCATAGCCGTAAACGTCGGTGTCAGGGCAAGACGGTTCGCAAGGCGGCTAGTTTATGTAACTCAGAAAAGAAAATATTAGCGTCAATTTGTGACAGGACAGCATTTGTGACAGGGCAGCTAGTTCGCTCCAGGCATACTGCCAACGACCTGCCACACCGTCTATACCAATTTGAAACTATACCAATTTGAAAAACCTTGGACACCGCCAAACCATTTAGGAAAGATTAAGTTAAGATCATTACGGACTCTTTACACGGGCTATTCTTCCAAGAAAGGCTCTTTCTGTAAAGAGGGTGCGGCAAAGATGGGTCGCAGTCAACGGATTGAGGCGGCTTGTGAATGCCGACCGATTGGCGGCCAGCCAGATTTGCTTTTGAAACTCAATTTCGGATTTAACCTTATAACTGGAACCCTTGTATGACCCTGCCAATTCGCAATGTTGCGATCATTGCTCACGTTGACCACGGCAAAACAACGCTAGTCGATGCGCTGCTCAGACAGTCCGGCACATTTCGCGAGGGGGAAGAGGTTCCAGATTGCGTCATGGACTCCAACGACTTGGAGCGGGAGCGCGGCATCACGATTCTGGCCAAAAACACCGCTGTTCACTACAAAGATATTCTGATTAACATCGTCGATACGCCCGGTCACGCGGACTTTGGCGGCGAAGTAGAGCGCGTGCTAGGCATGGTAGACGGCTGCATCCTGATTGTCGATGCCAACGAAGGTCCGATGCCTCAGACTCGCTTCGTGCTCAAAAAAGCCCTTGAGAAAGGTCTGCGCCCGATTGTGGTGGTCAACAAAATCGACCGTCCGCAGGCTGACCCGTTTGGGGCAATCGACAAAGTGCTGGATCTGTTTTTGGAGCTAGGAGCCGACGACGACCAATGTGATTTCCACTATTTGTTTGCCTCCGGGCTGGCAGGCTACGCCAGAGCTAAGCTCGAAGACGAATCAGCCGATATGAAGCCGATGTTTGAGGCGATTCTGCGGCATGTGCCGCCGCCCGTTGGCGATCCCGAAAAAGAGCTTCAGCTTCAGGTGACGACGCTTGACTACTCTGAATATCTGGGGCGGATCGTGATTGGTCGCATCCACAACGGCAAGATTCGCATGGGGCAGCAGGCCGCTCTAGTCAAAGAAGACGGCTCAATCGTCAAGGCGAAAATCAGCAAGCTGCTCGGCTTTGAAGGGCTGAAGCGGGTTGAGCTACCAGAAGCTAGCGCGGGCAATATTGTCGCGGTGGCGGGCTTTGCCGATGCCAATATTGGCGAAACCATCACCGACCCGAATCAGCCACAGGCATTGCCGCTGATCAAGGTGGATGAGCCAACCCTGCAAATGACCTTCTCGGTCAACGATTCGCCGTTTGCGGGTCAAGAAGGTCAGTTTGTCACCTCGCGGCAGGTGCGCGACCGGCTGATGCGCGAGCTAGAAACCAACGTGGCGTTGCGGGTTGAAGAGACCGACTCGCCCGATAAGTTTGCGGTGGCCGGACGCGGCGAAATGCACCTCGGCATCTTGATCGAAACCATGCGCCGCGAGGGCTACGAGTTTCAGGTGTCGCAGCCACAGGTGATCTACCGCGAGGTCAGCGGTCGGCCTTGCGAACCGTTTGAGCAACTCGTGATGGATGTGCCAGAAGACGGCGTGGGCGGCTGCATTGAGCGGCTCGGTCAGCGCAAGGGCGAGATGCAGGATATGCAGATGGGCGGCAACGGGCGCACCCAGCTAGAGTTCGTGATCCCGGCACGGGGGCTGATTGGCTTTCGGGGTGAGTTTATGCGTCTGACGCGGGGCGACGGCATCATGAGCCACAGCTTCCTCGACTACCGACCGATTATTGGTGAAGTCGAAACGCGCCGCAACGGCGTACTGATCTCGTTTGAGGAAGGCACTTCCACCTTCTATGCAATGAAAAACGCCGAAGATCGGGGCGCGTTCTTCATCACACCTGGCACAAAAGTCTACAAAGGTATGATCATCGGCGAGCATAACCGCCAGCAGGATTTGGAGATCAACGTCTGCAAAACCAAGCAGCTCACCAACCACCGGGCTTCGGGCGGTGAAGAACTCGTGCAGCTCCAGACCCCAATCGACATGAGCCTAGAGCGGGCGCTGGAATATATCGGCCCTGATGAGCTGCTAGAAGTCACACCAGAGTCAATCCGGCTGCGGAAGCTGTCGAAGAAGCTGGTGAAGCGCTAGTTCGGTGGTGAGTTGATCATTAGTTAATCAACTCATTAGTTAACTCAAAAGTTAACTCAAAAAAAGAGGTCGGGAAAGCTCCCGCCTCTTTTTCCGTGCTTTAAATCTGCATTAGCTCAACTCCGCTGTGTCGCCTGACGATAGACCGACAGGTAATGCGCTAACAGCTTTTTAGCCTCCAGCTCAGAGGGCAGGCGATGCCGCGACATAAACAGAAACGGCTTCACCCGCACATCATTTTTGGGGGCAGGCTCCCAAATGCTGAGCATTACGCCTCCCTCAATTGCAGTGATGTTGTATTTCAGGTGAGGTGGCTCGCTACAGTGCATGGAGAGGTTGGAGAGAGAAGAGTCACGGCTAGCACCCCCGGCAGAATGTACTGCCAGTCGGGCATCTTGAGCATCTGCTGCAATTATGGCCATTTAGACATCCCAGCTAGACATCCCAGCTAATCTGTGAAAAATTACGCTGCGGCTCCGTCTGTCTTGCCTCACTCCTGCAACCACCTGAACTCCCTGATATTGGAACATTTGAATCGAATCGCTAGAGCGTGAATTCAACTAGCCGCCTGCCGCAAACAGTGCCATCACCAAAACAGACAGCAACAGTCCGGGGCTAAGCATCAAAATCAAAGTCAGTAACTCGCTAGGTTCCATAAGTTTCTCCTGCTTCAGTAAAATTGCCGAGAAACCATCCGGATTTCAGAATTCACCCTTATTGTGAGTTGGACTGTAGATTTATGCAAGCGGTTCGACAACCAGCATTGGGTTACTGATAGATTTTCAGGTATCCTGAATCACTCAGTAAAATCTACTAATACTTACGAGGTTTTATTCTACAAAACCGGACGATTTCACTTCAGATCTTTGCTTTCTTAGATCTTTCACAATCTAGCAGCCCTGCAGCTGATTCTGGCTCACGATAAGCTATTCTTTGGCTTTCAGGTTTTTAGGCAGCCTTAATAACAATCCTTCTAGTCCTTTTTATAGCTCATGTCGTTGACGAATCAAACCTCTAAAACTCGCTCCTGGCCTGACTTCACCCCCTATCTTTTTCTGCTGCCTGCGCTGCTGGCGCTGAGCCTGACAGTATTTTATCCGGCGCTACAAGCCTTCTACCTCAGCTTCACGCAATATGAGTACGACATTACCCAGCCGCCCGTCTGGATTGGGTTGGGGAATTTCAGCCGCCTGCTGGCCGACCGGCTATTTTGGAAAACGCTTACCAATACGGTGAGCTACCTCGTTGGGGTCGTGCCGCTGCTGGTGATGCTGCCACTGGGGTTAGCGATTCTGGTTAATCAGCGCCTACCTGGAATTCGCTGGTTTCGGGCGGCTTACTATGTGCCAGTCGTGATTTCGATGGTCGTAGCCGGGATTGCTTGGCGCTGGCTCTATGCCGAAACCGGGCTGTTTAATCAGCTGCTGAAGGCGCTCCATCTCTCTTCAGAGGGCATTCCCTGGTTGACCAGCCCCCGATTTGCGCTGTTCAGCGTCATGCTGGTGACTATCTGGAAAGGCTTGGGCTACTACATGGTGATCTACCTGGCCGGACTGCAAGCCATCCCCGCCGATCTTTACGAAGCTGCCGCGATGGATGGCTCTGACGGCTGGCGCAGGCATTGGGATATCACCGTACCGCTGATGCGTCCCTATCTGATGTTAGTGGCAGTGATTTCGGCGATTTCGGCGACCAAAGTCTTTGAAGAAGTGTTTATCATGACGCAGGGCGGGCCGCGCAGCAGCTCCAAAACGCTGGTGTATTACGTCTATGAGAGCGCCTTCCAAAATCTGGAAATCAGCTATGCCTGCACGATTGGGCTGGTAATGTTTCTGCTGATTTTGATCTTGTCCGTGATTCGACTCGGACTTAGCCGCAGCTCCGAGACTGAGACTCTGATCTGAGCGGCGAGATGACACGAGATGACAGTTGTGATGGCAGCCGCGATATTACGTTGTTTAAAGTTTTTTAGGGTTTTGCAGAATCGGGTAAAACCGCTGCTGTAAACTGGATTTCGATTAGAGAAACCTAAACAATTCGGCTGTTTGTAGGAGTTCGAGGTGGGAGTTCGAGAGTTCAGCTTAAGAATTTCGGCCTAGAAATTTTGACTCAGACAGGCGCCGTTCAATCCAATAGTTTGGAGCCGCTAGATAATGTCTCACGCAGTTAAAATCTACGACACCTGCATCGGATGCACCCAGTGCGTTCGGGCTTGTCCGACTGATGTTTTAGAGATGGTTCCTTGGGACGGCTGTAGAGCAGGTCAAATCGCATCGTCGCCGCGCACAGAAGACTGTGTGGGCTGCAAGCGGTGTGAAACAGCCTGCCCCACAGATTTCCTCAGCATTCGGGTCTATCTAGGTGCAGAGACGACTCGCAGCATGGGGCTAGCTTACTAAGCCTTGCTCATCACTGGTTCTGGAAATCCAGAGCTTTTAAGGGGGAGAGTTCCCCCTTTTTTCATGTCTTGGTTTCATGTCTTGGTTTCATGTCTTGGTTTCATGCCTAGATTTTTCTGATTGGACAATGGGATTTGACTTCTGGACAAAAACGAGCGGCACCTGGATCAACGTTGCGACCGTCTTGATCGGCACCGGACTAGGGCTACTGCTACGCGGGCGCTTGCCGCTGAATATGCAGCGCGTCATGACGCAAGGGCTGGGGCTGATCACGCTGTTTGTCGGGTTTAGCATGGCGGGCAGCCTCAACAAAATCGAGAGCCAGATTGACGGCGTAATCTTGGCGCTGCTGGCTATTGTGATGGGCGGACTGCTGGGCGAATGGTGGCAGATTGAGCTGCGGCTAGAGGCAGTCGGCAACTGGCTCAAAGGCCGATTCAGCGGCAAAGGCAGCTTTACCGAAGGCTTTATGGCGGCTAGCCTGCTGTTTTGCGTCGGGCCGCTGACGCTGATTGGCAGCCTCAACAATGGTCTGACTGGAGACAACACCCTGCTGCTGCTGAAAGCCGTAATGGACGGACTGGCTGCCGTGGCGTTGACCAGCAGCTTTGGCGTTGGAGTGGGGTTCTCGGCGCTGATTATTCTGTTCTACCAGGGCGGAGTCTCGCTAGCGGCTGGCCTACTGGCGCAGAGTTTGCCTGATCCCGCAACTTCGCCTGGAGTGCTGCTAGTTACGGGCGTGGGCGGGCTGATGATTCTAGGGCTAGGGCTGAATCTGCTAGAAGTCGCCCGGATCCGCGTTGCCTCATTGCTGCCTGCGCTGCTGCTGGCTCCGGTGCTCATCTGGCTGGCAGCATGGTGGAGCTAGGCACGACTTTGATCCCGGCGGTGTGGGATATCTGGCAAGTCGGCTGGGCAAGTCGGCTGGGCAAGTCGGTTGAACAAGTCGGCTGGGCAAGTCGGCTGAACAAGTGAAAAGCCTTACAATTCAGAGCAGTTGATCAGAGTTGTGAATAGTCTTACTCAGCAGCCAGAGCCTCAATCTCACCCAGATACTCACCCTAAAGGAGCCAGCTCGATGTCTACGCCGCCTCAGGTAAAAATTCGCGTCTTAATCGTAGAAGATGATCCCATGATGCAGCTGGGTCTAGAGCAATCTCTCTCCAGTGCTGCCGACATTCTGGTGATCGGGCAGGTGGACGATGGCTATAGAGCGGTCGAAAGCGCCAAGCAGCTCCAGCCGGACGTAATCGTGATGGATATTGGTCTGCCGCGCCAAGATGGAATTGCCGCCACCCAGCAGATCAAAGCCGCCCAGCCTGATTTGCGCGTCGTGATGCTGACCTCCCACATTACCGACAACGAAGTGATTGGAGCACTCTCCAGTGGAGCCGATGCCTACTGCGTCAAGGGCACCAGTGTCGATCGCCTGCTGACCGCCATTCACGCCGCCTACGAAGGCGCTAGCTATCTCGACCCACAGGTAGCGCGTCAGGTGCTCGATCACCTCAAGCCTGCCGTCAACAGCACGGAGGCCACAATCGTTGGCCAGCTCTCCCAGCGCGAGTTAGAGGTGCTCAAGCTGATGGTCGAAGGCATGAGCAACCCCGAAATCGCAGCTCAGCTCTACCTCAGCCCCAACACCGTCAAAACGCATGTGCGCGGCATTATGAACAAGCTGGCAGTAGATGATCGGGTGCAGGCAGCAGTCGTGGCGCTGAGAGCTGGCTTGGTTTGAGGTAGATCACTCAAACCAGAGACCAAACGACATTTGTTAAGTTTTGTGAAATTGAAACTTGACTCTGTGGATAGCGAGAGACAGCAAGCAGTCGAATCCGACACGCTACCTGTAGAGTTTTTATCTATAAAGAGCAAGAGAACTCCGGTGAGCCGTAGCCGCTGTAATGGCGTTTTCGTGCCGTTTTCCGCTGATTGAGTTGCTCAAATAAACAGACAAATTTGCCGTCAACTGACTACAATCTATTATTATCTGGCAGCAAGCAATCTGGTTTAATCTGGGTCTAGGTTTAGCGCAAATTGTCTCGATTGGTTGCGATTGAGCGGAATTGTGCAGTGAATTGTGCGGCTTGAGTCCTATCTGCTCATAGGTTGTTTGTACTGCGCCGGAAACCGCCAATAGCCTTGAGCTATGACAGGCAGTTATAACAGGCAGTCGCCATTTGGGCAGATCTTCCAGGAGCTTGAGAAAATTCTGAGATCTGCTGCAACTGGGCTTGCAAGCCAGCCAAGCCAGCTAAAAGAGCCTGCCAGATTGGTCTGTCTACTGGGTTAGATAAGCGATATGACAACTTTTGAAGATATCTATCAGTTTTTTCGCAATCCGCCCCCATTCTATTTAAATAAAGAGCTGGCCGTCTGCTACGTCTTGGCAGTACTGCTGCGCCAGGATTCCTATGGCACAGAGCTGATCAATTTACTTGAACAAGAATATTCTAACTATCGGCTCTCTGACACGGTGCTCTATAGCGCCCTCAAGTTTTTGGAAGATGCCAGCGTGATCACGGGCTACTGGAAAAAGGTGGAGGGGCGAGGTCGTCCACGCCGCATGTACCAAATTTGCCCAGACTGGCAGTCACAGGCTGAGGAATTAGCTCAGCTCTGGCAGGGCTACGTGGGTAAAGCAATGACTGCCCCTTCCTAGACGCATGTCTAGGCATACAGCCAAATACCGAAAAGCTCAAGATTGAAACTACAGAAATTCTCATGTTTGCCCGATGCAACTTCCTGTTTTAACCTCGACGGCTCTGCTCACGGCCTTGTTGGCAGTAGGCCTGATGTTTTTTATTCGCGCCTCCACCAAAGATCGAATTGAGGTGAGTCAATTTTTGGCAGAGCAGCAGGGTGAACCGCTGCTCGAACGCTTACAGCAATATTTTGTCGGACGCTCCTACCGTCTAGCTGCGGTGCGTGCTGCTGAAAATCAGGTGGTCTACGAGGGCATGGTGCGGCCAAGCTGGTTCATGGCGAGCTTCCTGTCGCTGCTGGCCGCAGTTGGGTTCGGCTGTCTGGCGCTAGTGCTCTCCATGCTGTTTCCGGCAGCGCCGCGTCTCTGGCCATTGCTAATCCTGCTGGCTCCGCTGGCTGGCTGGTTTTACTGGCAGAAATCCGCTCGTCCCGAACAGGTTTCGCTTCAGGTCGAATTTCTGCCAGGTGAAACCGCCCAGAGCCTAGTCACCGTCACCGGACATCGAGATGAGCTAGCCGAGCTGAAGCAGGCTCTAGGACTCAAGCTGATGGAAGCTGCCGAATAGCTGGCAGGTTTTATAGGCATGGCTATTTACAAATCGTGAATTTGCTGCGCCCCTGCTGGGTTTGAATCAACTTCTGCTCCAGTTCTAGCCAGTTCTGCTGCTGAACTGACTGAATCATCTGATCAAGCTGCTCGCGGTAAGCCAACAGCGATTCCAACAGGGCTGACTGGTTATAGCGCGCCATCATCACGCCGAGTTCTGGATTGCCCCCGCCGACCCGGCTAGTATCTCGAAAGCCAGAGCTGGCCAAGCTTTGAGCTAACTCAATCACTGATGCATCCGGCTCAGCCAGACAGGCGGCAATCAGACTGGCGCTGAGCATGACTGGCAGATGCGAAATCCAGGCTACTGCTCGATCATGCGCGGCTGGATCGCAGTAGTAAATCTGGCTGTGCAGCGACTGCGCTAGAGCCGCTACGGTTTCAACGGCTGCGGGCGGTGTCGTCTCCACAGGCGTAAGCACATAGGCACGATCGACAAACAGCCCTGCCTCAGCGGCCTCTAAGCCACTCTCTGCCTTGCCCGCCATCGGATGTCCGCCCACGAAATTAGACCAGCCGACAGCCGCCATCTGATCTACCACAGGCGCTTTGACCGATCCAACATCTGTGAGAATTGCAGCGGGCGAGAGCTGCGGCAAGAGCTGTGCCACCGCTGCGGCCAATGCTCCAAGCGGCGTACAGAGAAACACAACCTCAGCGTCAGCCATCAGCCCCATTTCTGGCTCAGCTTGATCAACGATGCCTTGACGTACCGCCTGCTGGCAGGTTTCCAGCCGCCGACTCACC
Organism: Pegethrix bostrychoides GSE-TBD4-15B; assembly: GCA_019359155.1. GTDB lineage: Bacteria > Cyanobacteriota > Cyanobacteriia > Elainellales > Elainellaceae > Elainella > Elainella bostrychoides. Next base: position 164,701 of record JAHHHV010000064.1, on the reverse strand, counting down.
CCCAGCAGGTGATGCCCTTGCCGCCGCAGGTCTATCGCCAGCGAGCCGCCAATTAACCCCAATCCCACAATGCCGATCCGCATAGTTCTCCAAGTCCGGTTTGTTAAACTCTAGACTGGATCGAGAGCCGATGGTTGCCTGCCCTGATTTTGATTAGGTTAGCGCTTGATTAGCTGGTATGTGACTAACTGTCATTCTGTCATTGGATCAATTGGCACTGAACCACTTGGCATCCGATGGACTGGACTCAAGCAGTCCCAGGCTTTATGTCAAAATGATGTTCATCTAAGATGCGGTAACGCCTGTGATTGAGGTTGAAGTTCACCAACAGCTCCGCGCTTTTTTAAGAGAGCAAGGAGAGCCTGACTGGCCACACCACCTGACCATGGCTAGGCTGGTGGCCAGAGCATTGCGCTTGGGGCGGAGTGCCTTAATTCAGGCAGGCGCCCCTTCAGGCCATCACGGGCGCTATCGGCTCAGCTATCTGATGCCGCTGTTGCTCTGGCAAGAGTCGGCGATTTTGGTTGCGCCAGAGCCAGTTTTGCAGCGACTGCTAATGGTCGAACTGCCGCGTCTGCGTCAGTGGATCACTACCGATAAGCCCGTGCAAATGGCTGACTGCTGGCGCGAACCTGGTCTGCTGCTGACCACGCCTCAGGTCTGGCTGGCCGATCGACTCGATCCGCAGGGGCGATTTCCACAGGGCATCTTGACCGTGATTGACGGGGCAGACCAGCTCGAAGACTGGACGCGGCAGCAGCTGACGCTGACGCTGGAGAGCCAAGACTGGGATCAGCTAATGCAGCAGTTTCCGCAGCAGGCTGATCTGATTCGAGATCAGCGCGTCCAGCTGACTCGCACCATTTTTCAGCATCCGGCCAATCCCTACGAGCGCTATCTGCTGGAGGCCTCAGACCGAGCTGCCTTAAGCCAGATGATGGCGCAGATTGCTCAGCCAGATTGTCCGCCCATCTGGTCGCCTGTCTGGCAGCAGCTACAGGAGCGGCTGCTAGATGAACAGCAGATTTGTTGGGCAGAGGTGGTGCGCTCGCAAGGGCAGTTCTGCCTGCATCTCGCGCCAGCCGAAGTCGCGGCAAGGCTACAGGCCGTCTGGCAGCAGCAGCCTGTGGTGCTGATTGGCGGGGCGCTAGATCTGGAGGCAGATGCCGCAATTTTTAAACAGCGGCTAGGGCTAGAGGATCTGACCTGCATCAAATTTTCGCTGCATCGTCAGCATGAGCTTGTACAGCTCTACTTGCCAGATGGGTTACCCATGCCCAACACTCCCCAGTTTCAGCCAATGCTAATCCAGGAGATCCGCGCTCTTTTGACAGCTAGCCAGACCGCCAATCAAGGGCTAACTGTGCTGCTAGTCGGCGATCTGCCGCTGAAAGCGCAGGTGGGTTCGGTTCTGGCGGGCGAGCTGGGATCGCGGGTGCAGGTGGAGAAGACCTGCCTAGAGGAAACCAGCATTTTGGTCACGGGCTGGGAGTTTTGGCGGGATCATCAGGCCGTGTTGCCAGCGCCGCATCTGCTGGTGATTGCCACGCTGCCGCTGCCGTCGCTGGAAGATCCGCTAGTGGCTGGACGGGTAGCCGTCTACAAGCGATCGCGCCAAGACTGGTTCCGGCTCTATCTGCTGCCTCAGGCGTTAGCTGAGCTACAGCGGGCGGTGGCTCCAGTGCGCGGACATGGCGTGGTGGCGCTGCTAGACAACCGGGTGAACCACCGCACCTACGGACAGCAGGTGCTAACGGCGCTGAGTCCGCTGGCTCGGATTAACTATCTAGATGCCAGTCTGTTTACGCAATTTGAGGTGACGCAGTTTGAGGGGCTGATGCCAGAGGACTAGCGCATAGGCAGACTATTTTAGCTTTTGCGACATTTGCAACAGGATTGCGATTGGCCTTGAGCACAGCGCGATAAAATAAAGCTCAGGTATCGAGACCCAACGAGACTAAATAGAGTTAACAACAGGCTGAATTATGGGCGACTCCAAGCGGCGGAAAGAATCGCTAGGTGACAAGTACGGGCAGGAAGAAAACATTTTGGCATGGCTTCCCATCAAAAAAAGTCAGGCCGCGCAGTTTGTGGGCTGGAGCACCAAAGGGGCCTGGGTCGGGATTGGCCTGCTAGTGCTCTATTGGGTGACGGTACGGTTCTTGGGGCCAGCGCTGGGCTGGTGGCAGGTAAACTGAGGCACAGCACTTTCCGGAGCAGGCTAGCCCAGCGTTGGAACTGAACTTTAGGCTCGCTTGAAACCCGACTCGATTAGCAGTCTGGCCAAGTAGCCTATATTTAGGCTACGCTAGGAAGCGGTTGGGTTTAGTGGATAGATAAACTATCAGCTTGCAGAGAGATAAGCAGCACCTAAAGAGAAGCTTAAAATAAAACAAAAGCAGAGCAGAAATAGAACAGAGATCAATCCAACAGAGTCGCTCAGCCCCCTAACTGCGCCCCATCTACGACTGTTGCCGTCGATACGGTATCAATCCGACCCATCGGTTAGTCTTGATGCTGAGCATTGGGTTTGACGCATCAGGATGATCTACTTTGCTCCCCTGAATTTACGCCCCAGGGTTCGCTATCGACATTGGTATCTGCATCGGGTTTTCAGACGAATGTTTAAGAAAACATGAAAAGATTTAAGATAGTGTCATCAGTGTGGTGATAAGGAGGTCGTAGTTATGTTCCTCAGACTTGCAGAGCAACACCGCCAGTTTGTTCAAGATCTGGTCATGAACCTTCAGGCTTTAGCGACGGTGTTAGAGCAGCGTGGGTATCTGGCATCCTGCTACACCTGTGGAGGGCAGATGAACAGCGCCTCTTTCATGGTGAGCTTAGGCGAAAATCACTTAATCCGATTCCTGGTTTCCGACTATGGAATTACCTGGACTGAAATGCGGGACGACCGTGAGCTGATGAAGCTAGAGGGCGCAGAAGCCATTAGTCAGCTTCAAGAGCTGGGCAACTTGGTCAAATATCAAATCAGACCAGCTGACTATAGTCCAGTTGCAGCTCAGCTCTCCTAGATTGATAGAGGCCGAGGTAAGTAGCCTTGGAAAACTACTGAACACCTAGCTTACGTATTTAGCTCGTAACTAAAAAACTTGGCCGCTGAAGCAGTTTGAGCTGATACGTTATATAAGATATTCTGATTATCAGCCTAAATCTCTCGCCTGTCAAGCGGCTAAGGTTATCGAATTAGCATGATCCCAGCCGCTTTAGAGCTTGCAGAACAGCATCAACTTTAGGCTGAAGGTTCTCTGCTACTGTAGCGTTCACTAAAATGCTGACTGCCAGCCCGGGCTGTTCTAGATGTTCGGGTTGCACATCTTCAGGCTGAAGGTATCCAGAGAGTGCTGCCACGCCGCGCAGCGAACCTGTCTTTCCCAAAAACTGACCCTGTACAGGCGTATTCTTAAATCGAGCTGTTAGCGTGCCATTTACGCCGGCTTTGGCAAGCGAGGCGCGGTAGAAGCTGGCATAGCGGGAACGGTACATCGCCTGCAAGGTTTCAACTAGCACCTGCGGGCTGACTTGATTCTGGCGCGAGAGTCCTGAACCATCTGCCAGCCGATACTCTGCACTAACCCCAAGCTGACTCAAGCTAGCTTGCAGCTGCTGGATACCTGCATCTAGAGCCGACTGAGAGGTCGAGCGGATGGTCTGCTGGCTGCCTATCTGGCGCAGCAGCGCTTCGGCATAGAGATTATTGCTCTGCTGGTTGGTTTCAATCAGTAGGTCACTTAGGGGCGCAGATTCGACGGCAGCAATTTCGCTCGCTTGACCTGCAATTTCGCTCGCTTGACCTGCAATTTCGCTCTGCTGGATCTGAATCTGCTCAGCTTCTAGAGCTTGCTGAAACCGAGTCAGGAAGTAGCTAGCCGGGTCAGGGATGGAAACTGCGACGGGCTCTGGAGCTGATCCAGCGCGCAGCTGCCCCTGCAAACGCAGAACTGGCTGACTCAGGTCGCGTCCCACCGTCAAGAACTCGCTGCCATCTGGCGCAACTGTTATGGAGCGATTGACGATTTGCCAGCCATTGGCCTCAGTCGGATCATCCCAGCGAATCCCCAGCGGCTGACCGACTGCCTGCGGCATTAGCGTCAGGCCAATCGCATTCTGGTTCAGGATCAGGCTATTGAACGGCGCACCATATCCAGATTCTAGGTCTTCCTGCTCCCAAGTCGGGTTGAAAAATACGCCCCGAAAATACTGGTCGTCCGCTATTAACCGATCGACCTGGCGAATGCCGAGCCTTGAGATTTGCTGGGCGAGCTGCTGAAGCTGCAAATCTGTCAGACTGGGATCACCGCGACCAACTAGGCGCAGCGAGATCGCACCGTCAGCTGCGGTGGTTTGATAGACCGAGGTGCGAATCCGAAACTCTGCGCCCAGTCTGGTCAGAGCTGCCGCAGTTGTCAAGAGCTTAACGTTGGAGGCAGGAATCAATAGCTGGTCAGCATTCTGGGCATAGAGGGGGCGGGACGATCCCATCTCCCCCAAACTCCGCTCCAAATTCTGCGCCGAAATGCCCCAGCGCTCTGTTGGAGCTGAAGTGATCGCCTGAATCTGGCGGCCCAGCTCAGCGCGGCAGGTTGACTCAGGTACAGCGGCAGATAGCCTCATAGCCCCCAGCCCAGCAGTCCCCAGAGCAGCCCCTAGCGTTAGCCAGCCCATGAGCAATGCTGTAGATTGGAGCGCTAAACTCACAGGCAGCTTCATCTGGCCAAAAACTCAGCGATTCGCGCCACGGCCTGTCGCAAAATATCGAGATCATGTACCAGCGCAAACCGGACGTAGCCTTCGCCTGATTTGCCAAACCCCGCTCCCGGCGAAGCGGCCACGCCGGTCTGCTCGACGAGCTGCCTACAGAACCCGACCGAATCTGTCGCCCAGGCAGCGGGCAGCTCTGCCCAAATATACATCGTGGCGGACGGTAGAGGGACTGACCAGCCGATTTGACTCAAGGCTGCGACAAAGACATCGCGCCGCTGCCGAAAGGTTTCGACCGTAGTTTGCACCGTGGCCTGCGACCCCATCAGCGCCGCCGCCGCACCATTCAAGATGCCGAGATACTGGTTGAAATCCACAATGGCCTTGATCTGGCGCAGGGCGCGAATCAGCTCGGCATTGCCAATCGCATAGCCAACTCGGAAGCCGCCCATATTGTAGGACTTAGATAGCGTGAAAAACTCGATTGAGCAGGTCTTACCCAGGTCAGCTTGCAGAATCGACGGTGGTGGCTCGCCCTCAAAGTAAAGATCCACATAGGGGAAGTCATGCGCCAGCACCAGGCCATGCTGCTGGGCAAATTGTACCGCCACCTGGAAAAAGGCCAGCGAGGCCGCTGCTGCTGTTGGGTTATGCGGATAGCTCAACACCATCAGCTTGGCCTGAGCCAGCACCGGAGCCGGAATCTCGGCAAAAACGGGCAGATAGTGATTTTCAGGCAGCAGCGGCATCCGGTAGACCTGACCGCCTGCCAGATAGACTCCGCCCGCATGGGACGGATAGCCCGGATCAAGCAGCAGGGCAAAGTCACCCGGATTCAGCACCGCCAGCGGCAGATGTCCTGTGCCTTCCTGGGAGCCAATCAGCGGCAGCACTTCGGTTTCAGGGTCTACTGCCAGCCCAAACTTTTGGCCATACCACTGAGCGGCGGCTTCTCGAAAAGGCCGAGTGCCGTGAAACAGCAGATAGCCGTGGGTTTTAGTATCAGGGATGGAGCGCGTGATGCTCTCCAGCGCTCCCGCTGGCGGCGGCAGATCGGAGGATCCAAGCGACAGATCGATAATTTCGCGTCCAGCGGCTTTTGCGGTCGCTTTGGCGCGATCCATATCGGCAAATACGTTGGTCTGGAGCGGCTGAAGGCGACGAGAGAGCTGCATGACAATCTTCCCTATTTTCAGAGATGAGCGGCTGATGAGCAGCTACAAATGAGCGGCCAGCAACCCTTCGAGCTTCTGCCTGTTGATTGCGCCTTCGGTGGACTCAATTACCTGGCCGTTTTGGAACAGACGCAGTGCCGGAACGCCCTCAACTTTATACTGAGCAACGGTTTCGGGATTGGGGTCAATTTCCATTTTGACCACCTTGAGCTGATCGGCATATTGGCGAGCCACCGCTTCAACCGCGGGCGACATCAGCCGACAAGGGCCACACCAAGTCGCCCAGAAGTAGACCAAGACGGGCTGCGAAGCCGCTAATACTTCTGAAGAGAACTCAGAATCGGACAGAACTAGAACGCTACTCATACTGCATGACTCATAGCTGAGGTACAAAAGTTTTTGGACTGCTCTCTAGCTTACCGCTCTAGCTGGCTGTCCAGACTGTTTAGCCGTGATGCGGAAATCGAGATTCTCCTCAGGTGCAGATTAGGTAAAGATTTAGGTATAGACCGAGGCTTGCCGCCTAGTAGCTAAAGCCCCAAATCTACCGCGACTCGATGGGCGCAGGCAAATCCAGAGAAGGCCACTGCATTGAGTCCCTGCCCCGGAAAGGTGCTGTCGCCAACGCAGTACAGACCAGATATCGCTGTCCGGTTGAAAGGCATTCCCAGCAGACCCGGCAATTTGCGGCTAGGAATCGGGCCATAGGTGCCGTCAGTGCGCCCCAAAAAGCGGCGGTGGGTGCGGGGCGTGCCCACTTCCTGATAATCCAAGCCAGCGGCCAGTCCAGGAAACAGCGCCTCTAAGCGACCAATAATCTGCGCGGCGATTTCTTCTTTTTTCTCGGCGTAGGCGCTGGGCGAGAGATTCTGCCAGTCGTCGATCCAGCAGGGCGTGAAGCTGTGAATGATCTGATATCCGGCTGGAGCCAAGCTGGGGTCAAGCAGCGTCGGAATCGAGACAAAAACTGTGCCGTAGGCAGCCTCCATCTGCGCCCAGTCTTCTAGCAGCACATGATGGCATTCGGTGTCGGGCGGCAGCACTTCGGCCTTTACGCCTAGATGCAGGCTAAAAAAGCTGGGGGATTTTTGGTATCGCTGCTGCCACTTTTGCTCTTGCCGGGGCAGCTTGGCCGCAGGCAAGAGTTTCTTAAAGGTATCCCAGCGCGTCGCATTGGAGATAATCCGGCGGGCGTAGCAGCATTGCCCGGAGGCCAGCTTCACGCCCACTGCTCGACCCTGTTGGCAGAGAATCTCGGTAACACGCGCCTTGTACTGGATCTGGCCACCCACCTTTTCAAGTCCTTCAACAAGCTTCTGAGCAATTTGCCCCACGCCGCCTTTGGGGTAGTTGATCCCGCCGTAGTGCCGATCGCTGAACACCATGCCTGCGTTGATCATCGGCGTGCGATCTGCCGGAACCACCGACCAGATGTAGCATTCTAGGTCGATAAATTGCAGCAGCTCTGGGTCTTTGATATGCCGCCGCGCAATTTCGCCGACATTTTGGGGCAGATATTTCACGAGCCCCAGACAGGCCAGCGGATGCTGAAAAAAGACGCGAGTCAGGTAGCGCGGCTCTTCCAGCGAGAGTAGATCCATCGCGTTGAGGCAGTTGAACACGCGCCAGCACTCATCATAGAAGCCACGAATCCCAATCGCCTCGTGCGGAAATCGACCGATCAGCTCCCGCAAAAACTGCTCGTAGTCGCGGTGGACTTTAAGCCCGCCTGCCGCGCCATTTACCGCGCCATTGGGCAAGTGATACTCCACCTGCACCGCATCCGGGATAGTTTCAATCTGCATATTCACGGCATCTAGGGCGCGGGTGAGCAGATTGGTGGTGCCCCGATCGCCAAAGCCAAAAATCATCGAAGCGCCGACATCAAACCGATAGCCGGATCGCTCAAAGTAGCCAGCACTGCCCCCTGGAATCAGATATCGCTCCAGCACCAGCACCGACGCACCCTTAGCTGCAAGCTGAGTGGCCGTCACCAGACCGCCAATTCCAGAGCCGATCACGATTGCGTCAAACTGGCGGTTTTCGGGTAGGTTTTCGGGCGGGTTTCCGGGTGCGAAAGGGACTTGAGAAGATGACAGAGGCATAGGGACAGCAGAAAATACTCAACCTTTAGTCTATCGAGTTATGCGCCCAAAGCCGGGACTCTAGCTCTGTGTAGCCAGATAAAAAAAGGGGAGCAGCCTTGACGACCACCCCACCTGCCCATCCTTTGAGAGGAGAACACTTAACAACTTAAATATTAGCTTTATTGCAAATTACTGTCAATAACTAATCAAGAATTGTTCTGATTAGCAGGTTAGTTAGCGGGTTAGACGGTCGGGATTACGCTCCAAATCAAGCGCTTTCGGGATTTGATACTGTAGGAAGCGGCATGTGATTTGCTAACAGGTTTTTACTGAGACTTACTTACTGAGCATGTTTTTACCCAAATGCCAGTCTGGCTCGGGCCACAAAATCTGGCTGGAGCTGAAAGACTGTCTGGCGCTAGCGACTCCCTTAGCAGGCGCTCAGCTTGCCCAAGCGGCCACCGCTTTTGTTGACACGGTGATGATGGGGCTGCTAGGCGGGTCGGTGCTGGCTGCAGGCGGGCTGGGCGCAACGCTGTTTCAAATCTTGGTGATTATCAGCACCAACGTGATTTCAGCCGTGAGTCCGCTGGTGGCCTCAGCTTACGGCGCGGGTCAGCAGACGACAGTTGGCAAAATCTTGCGGCAGGGCTTCTGGCTGGTGGCGGGCTTGGCTCTGCCGCTAGGTCTGCTGCTCTGGTATGCTGCGCCCTTGTTGCGAATGCTGGGGCAGGATCCGGCCATTATTGCGATTGCCCTGCCTTACATACGCGCTGTGGTTTGGGGCCTGCCGGCCCTGCTGGGCTTCGCGGTGCTTCGCAATCTGGTTTCAGCCCTCTCTGATCCGCGCCCGATCATTGTGATCACGCTAGCCGGAACCCTCTGCAACGTCTTAGGCAACTATCTGCTGATGTTTGGCAAATTCGGCCTGCCGAAGCTGGGACTGGCTGGTATTGGCTGGGCTAGCGCCATCTCGCTTTGGGGGATGTTTGCGGCGCTAATGCTGTACCTGTTCAGCCAGCCGCGCTATCGCCCCTATCATCTGCTGGGGCAGCTCTGGCCAGATCTAGATCTGCTAGGCGAGCTGTTGCAAATCGGTTTGCCTATTGGCGTTCTGGCAGCGGTCGAGACGGGGATGTTTGCGCTGACTACGGTTCTGATGGGGCAGATTGGCGCGGTGCCGCTGGCAGCGCATCAAATTGTGCTGCAAACAGCCTCGATTACCTTTATGGTACCGCTGGGGATTTCGTTTGCCACCACGATTCGGGTTGGGCAGCAGTTGGGGCAGCAAAATCGGCGCGGTGCTCGGCGGGCGGGCGTTGTAGGCATTGCGATTTCGGCGCTGTTTATGAGCTTGACGGCGCTGCTGGTTTGGCTATTTCCAGCGCCGATTATCGGGCTATATGTCGATCTGGGAAATCCAGCCAACGCCGATCTGGTGCAGCTGGCTCGGCAGCTCTTGGTGATTGCAGCAGTCTTTCAAATTGCAGACGGGGTGCAGGTGAGCGCAGCGGGCGCGTTGCGCGGACTCCCAGATACGCGAGTGCCGCTGCTAATTGGACTGCTGGCTTACTGGGGCGTTGGTTTGAGCAGCAGCTACTGGCTGGGAATCAGGCTGGGCTGGGGCGGCGTGGGGCTATGGTGGGGGCTGGCCCTGGGGCTGCTGATGGCGGCGGTGGTGCTGACGCTGCGGTTTTTGACGATTCCGATTCTGGCTGCAAAGTCTAGTTCCTAAGCTAGTTCCTAAGCTAGTTCCTAAGTTTTAAGAGCGCGCTCCGCGATACTGCACCTGCGTTTTGACCTTAAAAAGCTGGTTGAACTGCGGAATATCGCCCCGATGCCCCAGTACAATCACCACGTCATTGGCCACCAACGGCAGGTCGTGATCCGGATGTGTCACAATCTCGCCATTGGCCTTTCGCAGCGCCACCACAATAAACGTGCCCTTGCCCCGCACCTCCAGATCCCCCACCGTTTTGCCCACCAGCTGCGACTGAGACGGAATCGTCAGTTCATCCACCTGCACGTCGATTTGGGCGAGCAGCTCGTTGAGCCGACTGCGCTGATCGCTCTGGTCAAGAAACTGAATTGTGCTGGGATGCGTGATCAAATTCGCCATCCGCATCGCGCTAATGCTGGCAGGCGAGACGACGTGATCTGCTCCGGCTAGCTTCAGCTTTTTCTCAGTGCTGGGCATTTCACCTCGCGCCACAATTTCTAGCTGTGGGTTGAGGCCGCGCGCCGTCAGCGTGATAAATACATTCGACGCATCGTCCGGCAGCACGGTCGCCAGCACCCGCGCCCGCTCAATGCCTGCCGCCAGCAGGATATCTTCGTTGGTGGCGTTGCCCTGATAGACGCGATAACCATGCTCTTCGGCTGAGATTAGGCGCTCATCGCTGTTGTCCACAATCACAAAATCGGCGTCCGCATCGCTCAGCTTGTGGGCGAGCACTTGCCCAATCCGACCATACCCGCAGACAATTGTGTGGCCGCTCAGACTCGCCAAGTCCTTGGCCTTGCGGCGGTGATCCAAAGCTTCGTTTAACTCGCCGTCAATGATCATTTGGACAAAGCCTCCCACGGTATAAACGGCGGCAGAAGAACCCGTAATAATCACAAATATTGTAAAGATGCGCTGAAGGTTAGAGATGGGGCAAAACTCGCCGTACCCGACCCCAAAGATCGTAATGATCACCATATAGAGGGCATCGAGCGGCGCACAGCCCATCATCACATAGCCGACGACCGCAACAAACAGCGTGATCGTCAGCAGCGTGACCCCAATCGTGATGCGTCGCCACGGAGACTGTATCCGCAAAATCCTATACCACTAAAGTTCGACTGCTCTACTGAGTTAACCGGACTCAGGTGAGCAGCTAAGCATCACCTGTAGCAGGATTCATTTCCTGATCGTAACCCGCCCCCTGACGTTTCGCAGTATCTGAAAGCACCTAAAAAACTGCTAGATGGCTCTTTAGATAGCTCTGCTTTCAGGCTCAGTCTACATAGCTTGAGAACAATCACAAAATGTTAAGATGTGTAAAGTGTATCGCCAAATTTCTATCCCTAGGCAGAAGTTTTAATGCATTTTTTTAATCCAGCTGAGCCAATTTTTCGCTCCAAGCAGTCCGAATTAGACTATCAAGATCAAGTAGGTCTGATAAAAATGCAGTGGCGACTGGGCGAGCGCACCATTTTCTCCCGGTTCTACACGCGGATTGATCAAATATTTGTGCTCTGGGGCGTAATTACGGGCGCGATTTTCGGCGTAGCGCAATTCTGCCCTATCAGCTGGACGATACAGGCTTGGCTTTGGTCAACCCTAACTGGGCTAGGAATTTTGGGCATGGTGATTTTGGCCTGGTTTTGGGCTTCGGTTGAGCGGTTGCGCTGGGTGATCTGCACCTGGGCTGGCCTAATGACGCTTGGCCTAGTCTGTACCAATTTGGGAATTCTAGGCGGCTGGTGGTCGATCTTGCTCTACCTCTGCCCGCTCTGGCTGGGGCTAAGCGCCTTGGGCTATCTTTTAACGGCGATCGGGATGCATTCGCGGGCGTTTCTCGTCGCCTGTGGATTGCACCTGTTCAGTATTCCGCTGCTGCCCTACACCGGCAGATGGCAGCTTTTGGTAACTGGCCTAGTTATGGCGGGTAGCCTGCTGTTTTTGTCAGAGGTGCAGTGGGACATGCGGCCTCCGGTTGAGTTTGCTGAGCTGACTCCGGCGCAGCGGCAGCACAACCAGCATCAACATCAACTGCGCCAGTTGGCTTAGCAGTTGGCTTAGCGGCTAAGTTACAACGGGCTTGGCCGAGACTCGGACTGATGTGATAGCATGGATAGCTGGGTTTATATGAAGTAGGAATCAGTTACTTTCATGACACTGCTGCAAGAGCGTAAACAAGAAATTATCTCGGATTACCAGGTTCACGAGACGGACACCGGATCGTCAGATGTGCAGGTGGCCATCTTGACCGAGCGAATCACCCGCCTCAGCGCCCACCTGAAGGGCAACAAGAAAGACCATGCTTCCCGTCGTGGGCTGCTGAAAATGATTGGTCAGCGCAAGCGTCTGCTGGCCTACATCATGAAGCAGGATCAAGAGCGGTATCGGGCTTTGATCACGCGACTGGGCATCCGGGGCTAGAGTTGGGGCGAGAGTTCAAGCAAATTTTGGGGACGTTTCGGGATCGGAGAACGCGAATGCCTGCTGAACCAGACTCTACTGAATCAACATCAGCCAAGCGTAAATTGCTGCCGTTTGAACCCAAAACGCGGCAGGGCAATTCTAATGCAGCTAAGTCTGCCTCGATACCCGCAAAGCAAGCAGCCCCAAAACCCACAGCAGCTTCGGCCAAAGCAGCCGCAAAGCCCAAACGCTCTAAAGAAGGCGGCATTCCCGAAGTGGTGAGTCGGCGGATGATCCGACGTGTGGCCTGGTTTTCGGGCGTACCCAGCCTCTTGGGAATCTCCACCTTTGTAGTTAGCTACATTGCCGTTACGCATGATGTGCCGCTACCAACTTACGCAGTATTGTTGGTGAGTTTGGGTTGGTTTGGGTTAGGTGTGTTGGGCGTTAGCTATGGTGTGATGTCAGCTTCGTGGGATGAGGAATCCGCAGGCTCGGCGCTTGGCGTAGTCGAACTGCAAACCAACTGGGGGCGGATGAGTTCAGCCTGGAAGGAAACGCGGGAGCAGGCGCGGCAAGAAGCTAGAGCGCAGGCCAAGCGAGCTAAAAAATAGCTGCTGCTATTCCCCAGCCTCCTCTAGCTGTTGCTCAATGCTCCGCAGTAGCTCTAGCAATTTAGGCAATTTCTCAGGTCTGGCTTCGAGCAGGCTAGAGTCAGAGTAAGCGCGCGTCCGAATCTCGGTCAATTTGTTCTGAAGCTGCTTCGCCATGCTCATTGCATCTCGCTCTAGCTTAGTTAACTGCTGCTGATGATGAAACTTCAGCGCTGCACCGCGCAGCACCTGTACTGTAGCCTCTTCACCGTTTGTACCCTGCATAAACCGAAAGCGCATTAGGATGCAGTGGCGCTGGTAGAGATATTCGATTTCAGCCTGCTGGGGCTGCTTAACGGGCAGAGGCGGCAAATTCGCCATGACTTGAAGCTCACGAATCACCCCCTCAAACAGATCGCTGGGCAGCTGATCTAGCACCGACTGCAACACACCGTTCTGACTCCAGACGACTCGTCCAGTCTGGGGGTGCGACTCAAAATAAAGCCTGCCAATGCCACCTAGCAGAACGCGAGCCAGTAGCTCATTGAGCAGCTCGGCAGGTGGCAGTGTTGCCAGCAGCTCCACCGGACTCTCAAGGTATTTGGCCTCCAGATTCAGCATCACCAAAGTCTGTTCAGTTGAACTGGCTGCTTTAGACTCAACAGACTCAATGGGCTGAACAGGAGACCTGGTCTCTGGTCTGGCTCGTAGGTTGAGCGGTTCTATCGTGTTAGCAGTGCCAGCAGTTTCAGCAGCTCCAGCTAGGACATCTGCTGAAACCTCGCTGTCTACGTCGCTTTCGGTGTAGCCTTGGGTTTCGGGCAGGATTTCCGAAAAGCCCTCTGGCCCATCTGAGCTAACAGGCAAAACTTCCGGCATCTCAACGCGCTCAAGCGGCGGCGGCGGCATCAACGGGCTGATGGGCAGTTCGTTTTCTGCCGGGTTGTACAAATCATCTGGACTGTCTACAACTAGCGTCAGCCGCTCGTTTGGGTCACCACTGCGGCCTGACTTGCGCGAAGAATGGCGATAGTGACCGTAGCTGACCGACTCGCGCTGTAGGGCGGCGGGCTGGTTGCCAGCATGGTTTAGATAGGCTGTTAGCACGACGCGCAGCGCCTCAGAGGAAATGCTGTGGGAAACTAGCGAGTAGTTGAGATACGAAATAATCCGCCGCACATAGTCGCTGGCCGAGCTGTCATCAGGGCTGACCATGCCCAAATGCAGTCGATTTCCCTCTAGGAACAACGGCAAAACCTGGTAGTAGAGGCAGGCTTCAAACGGCAGCACGCCATCAATCAGCACAAACATCTGATCAACATTGAGCCGAGTTGCCCAGTCACCGCGAAACTGAGACAAAATCCGCTGATAAACTGAGTCGCTCAGAGACCCTGGCTGGTCATCCGAAGGCATATGGCCATTCCTCAACTGCATAAAACCACCTGACTCAAACCCAGAGCTGCTGGCTCAGAGCTGCTCACTCCTGTCGGCTGTCATCCGGGAGGATACCCAAATTGGCGGCTGCGATACCGAAATGAAACAGACCAACATCGCTAGGTAACTGCAATTTTCACCGCTGGCTATCCTAAACTACTGATTGCGGAATTTCTGGGCTGCCAAGTAAATCTTACTCCATTCGCCAGTGACCTGGTTGGATTTCAGATTCAGCTCTTTGGCTAGCGATTCGAGGCTCTGACCTGCTTTCAGCTGTTCGAGGATCTTTTGCTGGACGGGCGAGAGACTCTGCTGAAAGGTCGGCCACTGCTCGCTGGTTAAACCCAGCCTGTTTTCAGTCAGCGAGATCCCCAGCCATGACCCGACTAGCTCCGGCTGATGCTTAAAGCCGAATACTCGGACGGCGTGGTAGCTAATCTTCTCACGCAGTCGATAGACCTGCGTAATGCTCAGATTCAGTGCCTGGGCGATTGCCTCCTGCGACTGCCCCTGCACATGCAGCGCCAGCCAGTCGGCGGCGGCTGGCTCCAGCTCTTGGGCTAGATAGGCCGAAAACTCCTGCATGACCCGGTCGCGCATCGCCTGCTGCTCTTGCCAAGCCTGCTCGTCCTGATATTGCACCATCGCCTCAGCGTCGAGCAAGCTGAGCGGATTGTCAGATTCGTCGGGCGTGATCTCATCAGAGACCAGCCGAATCAGCTCGCCCGTGGGCACTTGGGTCATGCCGCCGCGCTGCGAACGCCGCAGATAGTTGACAAATCGGTAGACTAACAGCGGCTGGTTGCGGATGGGGCGCAGGCAGTATTCTTCAATGCTGGCTAGCATCAGAGCGTTCCGCAGCCGAGGGTTGGGCGTGCAGCGACCAATCCAGCTAATCTGCTGCCGGATGTAATTATCGCTTTGGATCAGCTCTTGGATCACCTCTTGCAGCACATCCATGACGCTGCGCCGCCGATCCCGTGACAGCGCTACCCAGGTGCGAATCCGACTGCGGATTAAAAACAGGCTGCTCAGACGCTGGATCAGCTGGCCATAGGCTCGATCGGGATGTACACCCAGGTATCGCTGCTGTAAAATCCGAAAGCGGTAGTCCATGGCCTGCTGAGCAATGGTGAGCTGAGCAGGTGGCAAATCAGCGTAGCGCTCTAAATTTTCACCCAGCAGCCAGCCAATCACGCTCTCTTGGTCGGTAGAGGAGAGCTTGGTTTCGGCCTGAAGTTTGGAGCGCCAGTTTTGCCTGAGTTCCTCAGCCATTGACATTGGAATTGCGATCCTCGCCTGATACTGAATCTGCCTGATATCTACCTAATACTTACCTAATACTTATTTAATATGCAGCCTGCTGTTTAATGACCGTCTAATTTTCGACTTCCTTAATTTTTGGCTTCCTCATGTTTTGCTCTTCACCCTCTGGGCTTCAGAGCGTAAAGCTGGCTTTTGGATACTCCCATCATCCTGATGATTCCGGATCTTCAATCGCCGCGACCAGTCGATGCAGCACTTCGGTGAGCTGAGTGATCCGGGCTAAAGCACCGTCGTGGTTTTCGGCTAGGGTCTGTACAGCGTCACTGAGCGCAAAAATCTGATACCCCTGCTGCTGCACCTGGGCAGTCAGCGTATCGACCTGGGCTGCAAGCCGATCGACCACCTCAGTCGTGACCAATACCGCTTCGCCAATTTGCAACACAACGCTCTCTAACTGCTTTAGCTGCTGACCTGACTGACCATCCACGCTGCATTAACCCCAAAACTGCCTAACCCCGCCAGAGCTTTAATCCTGAGTCTATGAACTGAGCCTAATCTGCGGCTAATTTGGCCTCTAGATCTCTACCCTAATCGCCAATCTGATCTGCTGAGACTAAAACTGCATAATTAAGATTACTGCATTCCCGACTCAATGCGGCAGGCAGCGGCTGAATCTGCCAAAACTAGCGGATTCGTGTCATTACGGTTCCGCCCATCAGTCACCAGATGCGAGTATACTGAGGTCTGGCGCTACAGGTCAAACGATAAGCCAAACTGTAGGCTAAACATGAGAGGCAGGCTGAACTCAATCGGTACTGAAATTGGTGCTAAAACAGTGCTCAACAGTAGGCCATATCAACAAGCCGCATCAACAAGCCGGATTAACTGAACTATGAATTCTACGAACGTCAAAGTTATTCAACTATCCGGCATCTTAGACGCGGGTAAGGGTCTCCAGCTGCGGCGGGCAGTGGAAGCAGCTATGCAGACCGGCAGTCAGGTGGTGCTGCTAGACTGTGCGGCAGTTGAGTTTATGGATAGCTCTGGGCTAGGTGCGCTCGTGATGGCGCTCAAGCAGGCCAAAGCAGGCGGCGGTAGACTGGTGCTTTGTCAGATTAATGATCAGATCAAAATGCTGCTAGAGCTGACTGATATGGAAAGCGTCTTTGACATTTTTGCTGACCGCAATGCCTTTGAACAGACGGTTTAGCTTCAGTTAGCTTCAGCAAGTTTAGCCCCTGCAAATCTGGGCAATAACCCCTAGCTCACAATCAGCTCCAGCAGCGCAAAGTCATCTTCAAAGGTCTCACTGCCCGTAATCGCCTGGATCTCTGGCAGAATTGCTGCCAGCCCGCGATTGGCGCAAGCGTGCTGAGTCAGCAGGTCAATAAACTGATCTAGGCTCCAGAACTCGCCGTTGGTCTGCTTTAGCTCATAGCCGCCGTCGCTAAAAATCAGCAGGCGGCTGGGCTGCTCAATCTGACAGAAGGCGCTGCTGTATTTGCTGTCGCTCAACATCCCAATCGGGGCGCTGCGGGTTTTGAGTTGCTGTACCTGAAGATCGCCAGTGGCGTGGTCGCCTGAAATCAGTACCGCAGGCGGATGTCCAGCGCTGGCATAGGTGAGTCGCCGCTGGGCACGGTTATAGACCCCATACCAGAGGCTAAAGTAGCGCGGGTGCTGGTCGCTCATCTGAAAAATTTCGTTAAGACCGCGCAGCACATCTTCGGGGCGGTAAAAATTAATATCGGGCAGTGACTGAGAGCGGATCAGGTTTTGAATGGAAACCGACAGCAGCGCCGCGCCCAGCCCGTGCCCGGAAACATCCAGCAGATAGACCATCAGATAGTCGGGGTCGAGCCAGTAGTAGTCGAAGCAGTCGCCGCCGAGTTGCTTGCAGGGAATAAACAGAGATTCACTGCGGATGCTGCCGGTGAGGGGCGCGGGCAGCAGCGAGCGGATATAGTCGCCGGCCTCGAACAGCTCGGCCTCAAGCCGCTCTTTCTGATTCTGCAAATCCTGCGCCAGCGCTTGCAGCTGCTGAGCGGCCTGATAGAGCCGCAGCCCAGCTCTCACCCTTGCCAATAGCTCTCCTACCTCGACAGGTTTGGTCAAAATATCATCGGCCCCGGCATCTAGCCCCATCACCCGGTCGTCGACATCAGAGAGCGAGGTCAGCAAGATGAAAAAAGTGCTGGAGAGCCGCGGTTCAGCCTTAATCTGGCGGCAGACCTCAATGCCGTCTAGCCCCGGCATCAACCAGTCGCAGATGATCAGCGCCGGACTGCTTTGACGGGCCAGCTCCAGCCCCTGCTGGCCGCTATTGGACATGATCACCTCGTAGCCTTGCTGTCGCAGAGTCTTCTGCAAAACGAGCTGAATCACCGGATCGTCATCCACGACCAGAATTTTGAACATGCGCTGCTAGCCAGTTGCTCAGGCCTTTTATCAGGATTATCGTAGCGGATAGAGAGTCTGGTTATCCAAAAAGGATGAGTATCCAAAAAGGATCAGACAGAGAGGAGTACACAGGCAGGGCTAGGATAGGATTGCACAGGCAGCCAGCGAAATTCTAGACTTTAAGGGCAGCAGGCGCAGCAGGCAGAATCTGGCAGTTCACCCAAGCAAGAGCAACTGAGCGGTGCAGCATCGTCTACAGGTCGAAACCAACTTAGAGGATTTAGCAGCGGTGCTCAGCTGGTTTAATGGCCACTGCCAGCCGCAGCTTTCGCGTCAGACGCTGATCCAGTGCCAAACTATATTGGCTGAGGGATTTACGAATGCCGTGCGACATGCCCACCGCGACAAATCCATGCACACCCCCATCGAACTCGAAGTCAGCATTTTGGCAGATCAAATTGAGCTACGCATCTGGGATTGCGGCCCTGAGTTTGACCTGGAGCAGCGGATTCAAACTAGCCCTCGGCAGACCCAAACAGAGGCCACAGGCGGGCGCGGTATTCAGCTGATTGCTGGCTTGGCTGACAGCTATAGCTACCGCCGTACAGGCAGCCGCAACTGCCTGCAAATTACCAAAGCGACAGCCGTTGCTTAGCTATTGCTTAGCTATTGCGATGAGTTATTCAAGCTCTACGTTATGGAACATCTATGAGTCAGGCTTCGCGAACCGCTGCCAGTCCCGTCACCTACAGCCCTGCTTATACGCTGGTTCCCACCTACGAATGCTTCAACCGCTGCAGCTACTGTAACTTTCGGGTTGATCCCGGCCAGGATCGCTGGCTGACTCTAGAGGCTGCTGCATCCCGACTGCGAGCGCTTCGGTCTCAAGGCATTATCGAAATCTTGCTGCTCAGCGGCGAAGTCCACCCAGAACATCCGCGTCGGGCAGCTTGGTTTGAGCGGATTTATCAGCTCTGCGAACTGGCGCTAGAGCTAGGCTTTTTGCCCCATACCAACGCTGGGCCGCTCAGCTACCGCGAACTCGCTCAACTCCGACAGGTGAATGTCTCTATGGGCCTGATGCTAGAGCAGATTACGCCCAGCCTGCTGGAAACTGTCCACCGCCATGCACCTAGCAAGCGTCCCGCCCTGAGACTAGAGCAGCTGGAATGGGCAGGCCAGCTCCAGATTCCGTTCACGACTGGCCTGCTGCTGGGGCTGGGCGAAACTCAGGCCGACCGCATCGCCACGCTCACGGCTATTGCCCAAACCCACCAGCGCTGGGGGCAGATCCAGGAGGTGATTTTGCAGCCGCACAGCCCTGGGCAGCAGCAGGCTTGGCTCGGTGCGGCCTTCCCAATGGATGATTTTGTGGCGCTGATTCAAACCGCTCGTCAAATCTTGCCAGCCGGAATCGCGCTGCAAATCCCACCCAATTTGATTCCCTCATCCCCAACTCTGCTGGCCTGCCTGGAGGCCGGAGCAACAGATCTGGGTGGAATTGGTCCCAAAGACGAAGTGAATCCTAGCTACCCGCATCCCCAGAATCGTCAGCTGCTCTACTGGCTGAGTGGCTCCAGATTTCTGCTCCAGCCGCGCTTGCCGATCTATCCGCAGTATGACCCTTGGCTACCTCCGGGACTGCAAGCTGCGGTGCGGCAGTGGCGTGAGCGGTTGCTGCACCGCAGTTAGCATGAGCCGTTTAGCTAGTAGCCATGTGCCGCTAAATCTAGCGTGGGACAATAGTTGACGCGCTGGATGCTGGTTTTTGCTCGCCCATCCGCATAGAGCTGCAACAGCCGAAATCCGGGCTGCTGGTCATCGATTGCAAATACCGAGTTCTGGGGCTTAAACTGCACGCAGGTTGAAGGGCAGCCCAAATACTGCACCCCGGCTCTGGTGGCGCTAAACTCTTGGTGAATATGCCCAAACAACACCAGCTTCACCTGCGGATGGCGCTCGACAATTGAGCAGAAGTCGTCGGGTTGGCGCAGGCTAATTTGATCCATCCAGTCGGAGCCGATTGGACAGGGGGGATGGTGCAGCGCAATCAGCGTTGGCTGTGAGGGCAGGCTCTGAAGCTGACGCTCTAGATTGCTGAGAATCTCTGGTGAGAGATAGCCGTCAACTTTTCCAGGCTGCGCCGAGTTGAGCAAAACGAAATTCCAGCCGTGATGATCAAATAGCTTCCGGCTAGAGATGCTGCTATTCTCCAGGATTTGCGCCATTAAATCTGGCTGGTCGTGATTCCCAGGCAGCCAGTAGGTTGGAATATTGAGCGGCAGCACCAGATCGCGCAGTCGCTCATAGGAGGGAGCCGTCTCGTCCTGGGAGAGATCGCCGGTTAGCAGCAGCAGCTCAGGTTGAACCTGCCGAACTGCATCCAATACGGTCACTAGAGAATCTGCAGTGGGCACACCCAACAGCTCTCGATTTGAGTCTGAGAACAGGTGCGTGTCAGAGAGTTGGACAACTCGAAAAGAAGTAGAAGACATATGGATTGACCATCGCAATGCAAAGTGGCAGTTTGGCAGATGCACTGAGTCTAAGCCGATCGCCCTTTCATTAACACTTTCATCATCATCATCATCGATCAGGGTAAATCAATTGAACTGACAGGTTAGGTGCGTGACTTGTAGTCTTTGTGGTTATTAGCGGTAGACCGAATTACTCAAAAATGCTATAATTCCCTAGCTGTGATGAAGCGGCGGCATAGCCAAGTGGTAAGGCAGAGGTTTGCAAAACCTCCATCCCCGTGTTCGAATCACGGTGCCGCCTTTGAAAAATCTAGCTTTTAGGGCGTATATAGGCTCCTAATCCAATGTCCCAACGCTGGCGGATTGCGGCAGTAATGCGAGCACTCTCAGGCGGCAACCAGCTGAGTTCGACTTTATCCATTTCCTGAATCCCCTAACAGACGACAGTTGTGGGCGGTCAGATTTTCTCTAGACTTTTTTTGATATTGGCATAAATGCAGGGCACCTGAAAACGTTTGACAGCCTGTCTGCGATCCAGCCACCGCAAAAAGATGAGTACGGCTTTTTCAGGTACTTTTATCAGGAAGGCTCGATTCAGGATGAGGTGAAGCTGACCGGGATGCAAACAGGGTGAACAATTCGGTATACGAAGTCGGGATACGAAGTGGATACGGAACCTTTGTTGGAATGTCGTTAAAACTAGACACAAAAAAGCAGGCGGATCAAAACCTGCCTGCTTCTAGCCAAAAATCCTAGATACCGAACCTAGTTGCCAAAGGTTTGCAGCACGCCTGACTTAAAGATTTGGTAAATGATGTAGGCAAACGCCGCGCCACCGATGCCGCCGACCAGGAAGCTGCCCGCAAATTCGCTCCAGCCCTCTGAAGTTTCTAGGCCAGCGGGCGGATTGGGAGTCGTGACGGTTTTGATTGGCTTGTTGGGCTTTGCGCCTGCATAGAGCGACAGGCAGACCGTCAGAATCACAACCAAAATTACGGCCTCAATCAGACCAACAATATCGGCAACGCCCGTATTGCGGAACTGGCTGGTAAGCGCAAAGGGACCATACAGCAGATAGCCATGCGCCATGCCGATTTCTAGGCCGCGCCGCTGGGGGGATAGACCGGCTCGGTAAGCAGGCAGATTGTTGATCAGCGTCTTGCTAAAGTCGGAAGAGTTGATTGGGGTGGCCAGGTTACCCACCTGCGGATCGCCTGCGGGTTTGACGACCTCAGAATTGGCCTGGGACTGAACGCCTGAAGGCAAGTTTTGCATCTTGAATGAGTCTCCTCTCAAAAGCGAGTTATTGATGAATATTGATGAAAAGGCTGGAATAGTTCATGGACTAGCTGCCTGTACAGACTGTTAGCACAGACCTATTGAACGGTGTCGTCGCGCTCAATATAGATGAACAAAAAGGCCATTGTGACGGCCGGAAATACCCAGCCGACAATTGGAACCAGAATCGAGGGCAAAAACGAAGCTGCCATGAGTGTAATCCTCGTTGAAATAACGAACGCTAGAGCCAAATTTACTGCGAATTGGCCGCTAATGCTCGACTGCTAAGAAATTTTAACAACTGTATAGCTATTGATCGCAACTCTCATCAGGTAGATAGAGGGCTTGCCTACAGCCTTGGTAGGCCTTAGGCTCATAGCTCCAGCCTGTCCAGCGACAGCGGCGAGAGGTCGGGCGGCATAATCGGCCGGGTCGTGGTGACTTTATCGCTCTCGCGCTGGGTGGCAATCTCGACAGCAATCGCCTCAAACTGCACCTTCAGATATCCCGGCGGCACAATCACCTCCGTGCGCGCCATCTGGTTGCCAAAGCCATCTGGCAGAAAGTCAATCAGCCAGCGAGCTGCGCCCAGCATCGAGCGGGTTTGGCGATCGCGCAGCCAGAGCTTGACGTAGACGCGGGCTTTCAGGTTGGGTAGTTTCACCGTTAGGGAGATTGGCTGTCCGGCCACCAGATCGCCCTGCGGGATCTGCAGCCGGGGCGTTGGGATTGGCTCGTTGTCGGGCAGCACAAACTCGCTGAGAAAATCGACAGGCGGCTCGGCCTCAGCAGAGGGCGGGTTCGGCACAGTAGCCTGCTCGCCGGATGCTTGAGCAGATGTCTCATCGTCCACCACCACCTCATGCAGGGTCAGATTGGCATCTCGGCCTCGCTGACGGGCTTCAGGTGCGGTAAGCGCTGAGAATTCCTCATCAGCCAGCTCGGCGGAGAGTTCTGGGTTGGCCGCCAGCACTTGCAGCCGTGACCAAAAGCGTCCCTGAATATTCAGCGCCCGAAACGAGGCATCTTCGGGCTTGCTGGAAGCCGGAGCCGGACGGGTCAGTGGCTGTCTCCAGAGCGGCAGACGATTCTCCAGCTCCGACCAGTCTGAGAACAGCTCGGCAGGTTGCAATTGCGGCTGGGATTCTGGTTGGAATTCTGGCTGGGATTCTGGTTGGAATTCTGATTGGGATGCTAACTGTGGTTCCGGCTGGGGCGCAGTTGCGGGCTCTAGCAGCAAATCGGCAGCGGAAGTGGAGATCTCGGTGGGTTCGATGGGTTCAGAGGCTGGGGCAGGTCTAGCTGCGGGATTTGCCAGATCTGCTGAGACTGGCTCTTTGGGCGCGACCGGAGCCACTGCCTGAACTGACGTAAAGGAGGGCAGATCGAGACTCGCGTGGGTGCGCGTTGGATTCTGAGGTTGGCTGTGGGGGCGCAGCTGGGGCGGCAGCGGCTGCTGGGGCGAACGCTGGAAGCTGGCGGCAATGCGATTCAGCTCAGCGGGCGGGATGGGTTCGGGAGCGGGCATCTGCGCTTCGGACGGCAGCAGCGTTGGATCTGGAAAATCATTGGCGACTGATTCGATCAGCTCATGCAGATCGGTGGTGACGTTGAAGCTGCGCTGCGCCAAAATCTGCGGCTGGCCGCTGGGTGTCATGCCCTGCAACATCAGTTCGCCCAGCACCAGATAAGTCTGGTAATGCTCTGGCAGCGAAACCGTACCGGAAAATGGGAAAGGCGGGATGCGGTTGTCGATAGGGTAGACCTCATCCATCAGCATCTGCGAGGTCTGCGGGTCGTAGAGCCGGACGCGCAGCTCGGAGATGGCAGGCTGCCAGTCGCTGGGGTATTCAGCTGGAAACTCGACGCGCCCCGTCAGGCTCAAAGATTCGCCGCGCTGAATCACAAAGACTTCGCGCTCTAAAATCACCTGAAGCGCAGGCAGGTTGGCGGCGACTTGCGGCTGGTCGAGCGGGCCTGGCTCATCTGCTAGCTCGTCAAACTCAGCCAGTTCAAAATCATCCTCTGTCTGCGTGACTGTCTGTGCGATCGCCATAGCGGGTTCAGCGACAGGTTCAGCCGAAAGCTCTACTAGCTCCCCAGCAGCTGCGGCTTGTGAGGCTAGAGCGGGTTCGGGTGCAGGAGCGGGTTGCTCTGTGGGTTGCTCTGTGAGTTGCTCTGTAGATTGCTCTATCAGCGCATTGACCGGATCGGTACGACCTGCGGCCATCTCTGCGGCCATCTCTGCGGCAAAATCATCAGAGCGATCTGGCTCCCAGTCGTCGGCAATATCAGGCGCTTCTGAGAGCACCTCTAACCGCATTGCATACTGCCAGCTTTCGCCCAGCATCTCGGCCATCAGGTCGCTGGTGGCGCTGAGTTCCCAGAGTCCCGGCTGAAGCTGCGTAAACGGCATGATCACAATTAGACCATCCGGGTTGGTGTGGCTGGAGCGCTTGCGAACCCGGCGGACGGGCGGCGTTTCCTGAGCGTCGTAGTGAGTTACGCAGATTTCGGCAGCGGTGCTGGGACGGCTGGAGCGCGCCACAATCCGATACCGCCCTGCCAAAATTTCAGCACTGGGAGATTCCAAAGGCAACCACGAGCGGTCGCCCTCCTTTTGGATCAGAAATTCCCAAAACTCCATCTGAACCTCCGGTGACTGGGAGCTAAGTGCTCAAAATGATCGACTAGCGCAATTAAATCAAAAAAGTAACCGAACTCAATTAGTCAAGTCAACGCACCCGCCCAGACAGGACACAAACTTTATCGCTAAATCGACCCAAAGCCTGGAATACAAAGATTTATTTTGCTTTTCAAAGCGCATCACCCCCCTCCCAGTCTCTAGCTCCGGCTTCAGGGCTTTAAGTCTACTGCATCCGCCTCGAACCGCAACAAAGCGCAGCAACTTTTTCCCTAGCACCAGGTTTTGACCACGCGCCCTTGTAGCGCCTTCCCCAGCCAGGGCGTATTGGCCGAGCGCGACTTCAGCGTTTGAGGGCTAACCCGCCACTGCTGCTTGGGGTCAAACAAAACTAGCTCGGCAGTTGCGCCAACAGCAATCTGCGCCGGTGCTTGTCGCAAACATTCAGCAGGTCGCAGGCTGAGCCAGCGCCAGAGGTCGAGCGCCGACCAGATCTCCGGCTCAACAAACGCCTGCCAGAGCAGCGGCAGCACCAGCTCTAGTCCAATCGCACCGGGCGGCGACTCTGCGAACGAGACGGTTTTTTCTTCGTAGCTGTAGGGGCTATGATCCACGGCAATCGCGTCCAGCACGCCCGTTTGCAAGCCCTGTACCAACGCGGCGCGGTCAGTCGGGTTGCCCAGCGGCGGATCCAGATGCAGACTCGGATCGTAAGACTGAGCGGCAGTGACATCCAGCAGCAGATGCATCCAGGAGACGCTGGCCGTAATCGGCAGTCCGGCAGCTTTGGCCGCGCCAATCAGCTCCACCGAGCGTGCCGTCGAGATCCGCATCAGATGCACGGGCATCCCAATTTCGGCCACGCATTCCAGCAGAGCCGCCAGCGGCGCAGTCTCGGCCATCGTTGGAATGCCGGGTAGCCCCAGCCGGATCGACTCGCCGCCTTCCCGCAGTACGCCCGCGCCAGCTAGCGCCCGGTCACAGCACCAAAACGCCATCGGCTGATTGAGCGACTGCCCATAGTCCATCACCCGCCGCAGCAAGGCCGCAGAGAGTGGCTGAGCGTCCGTGAATCCAGCAATTCCGGCGGTGGACAGCTCGGCTAGCTCGCACATTTGTTCGCCCTTCGTGCCCAACGTTAGTGCTCCCCAGCAGTTGAGTTGGGGATTGCGGGGACGCTGAGCGGCTTTGATCTGGGCAATCTGCGCCGGATCGTCGAGCGCGGGGCGCGTGTCGGGCAGCAGGGTGAGCCGCGTAAAGCCGCCTGCCAACGCCGCCGCCGCCAGCGAGTCTAGCGTTTCGCGTTCCTCAAAGCCCGGTTCACCGGAATGGCTGTAGAGATCAACGAGTCCGGGAGCCAGCACTAGCCCCTGGCAGTCCTGCACCTGAGCATCTGGAATCTCAAGCTGCGGTTCAATCGCCCGAATCTGTCCGGCCTCGATCCAAATATCCATCACCTGATCGCGCTGGCTAGCTGGATCGATCAGGCGAACTTGACGCAGCAGATCGGAATTGCCCAGGCTCATCTCCAGGCTCATCTCCAGGCTCATCTACAGCGCTCCTGCCGCCGTCTTGTCCAGCACGCCGCCCAAATGACTCGTAATGTTCATGGCCTGAATCAGCGGCGGACGGTCAACGCCCTGCGGATAGTCGATCACCGTCACTGAGCCGTTGCCCTGCTTAAACGTCCAGAAATTGGCGGGGCTGAGGCCAGCCAGATAGCAGAGCAGCGCTTTATTGACGGCATCATGCGCCACGACTAGCGTTGTCACCGGACGCTCTGGCTCGCTCGCGGGCTTGCTGGGGGTACTATCCAAAATCTGCTGCCAAGCTGTCACTGCCCGCTCCCAGACCTGCTGAAGATTTTCGCCTTCTGGCATCTGCACGGTTTCGGGGGCTTGCTGCCACTGCTGGAGTTTGCCGGGATAGGCAGCTTCAATTTCGGCCTCTAGCTTGCCCTCCCAGAGTCCGTGGCTGATTTCACAGAGCAGCGGATTCAGCGTCAGATCGACTTGGGGATGCGATTGCAGAATGATTTCGGCGGTTTCTTTGGGGCGCAGCATCGGGCTGCTGACGGCGTGATCGATCGGGATGGTCTTCAGGAATGCAGCAGCTTGCGCGGCCTGAACCCGACCCTGCGGATTTAGCGGCACATCGATCTGGCCTTGAAACCGCTTGTCTCGGTTCCAGTCGGTTTCGCCGTGGCGCACCAGCAAATATCTGGGCCCGCGCTGCCCTTTGCGAAACTTGGGCAGCGGATCGCCCAGATGCGCCGTCAGGTTGAGCGACTCGATCTGCACAGGTTCGCCCAAGCCGCCCACAAAGTTGAGAATCGAAATGCCGCAGTTGGACTGCTGAAACGACTGATAGTTGGCGGGTTCTAGCCCCACCGCCGTATTGATCAAGCAGCGATTGATGCCGCTATGCGCCACCACCAAAATCGTCTCGTTGGCGTGATGCGGTAGAATCGCCTGCCAGAAGCGCTTTGCCTGCTCATAGAGGTCGGGTACGGGATAGAACTCTTTGACTCCCGCTGGCGTTTCGAGCTGCATGACCAGATCTTGCGGACGGTCGCGCCAGCATTGGAAGCCTTCGGGGAAACGAGTTTCTACTTCGTCAAACCTCAGTCCTTCCCACTGCACCAGGTTGATCTCTTTGAGGTCATCGCTGAAGCTAGGAGTTGGGGCGGTTTCTAGGCTCGCCAAAATCAGCTCTGCGGTTTCTTTGGCGCGCTGCAACGGGCTGCTGTAGGCGGCGGCAAAGCTCAGCTCTTTGAGCGCGGCACCCACCTGTTGAGCGCCCAGCCTGCCCGCTTCAGTGAGCCGCGACAGATCGCAATGTCCCTGCACCCGGCGCTCGACGTTATACGAGCTTTCTCCATGTCGAACCAGAACAACGCGAGTCACGAGCGCTTCTCCTGCCAAAAGTCCACCAAATTCTACCCTGTTTGAGCCAGTTCCGCCGAACAAGCTATGCGACACTAGACCAGAAGCCGCACCGCTTTATCTATCCGCGACTGGAGCCACTGGAATGACCGCCTCACTCAAGCGCCTGTTTTTGATCGCCATTACCCTGATTGTGATTCCGCTGGTGACGCTGTCGCTCTGGTCGAGCCTGACTGAGCCGCAGATCACCGACAGGCTTCAGCTCTACCAAACCGATCTGCTGCTGCATGTCAGTGAGCTGGCTGCCGACTCCGGCGACCCTGGCGACAGCGACTCCAACAACCTGCTGGCAGCTCGCAAGGCAATTGTGGGAGACGACCCGCTCAAAACGGCAGTTGAACAGTATCAAGAGGTGCGAAAAACAGCGCAGACGAATCTGCAAAAATTTCAGAAGCAGGTTGAGCAAGCTGATGCGCTTACTGCACCTAATCCGCCCAGTGCTCTAGACCCTTCAGACGGCCTGCCAGCTGCCCCAGAAAAGTCCAGCACCAGCACTGCTAAAAGCAACGCCACCAGCGCCAGCGCTAGCAATTTTCAAAAGCAGCAGGTGTTGCTCAACCAGCTCGATCTGCGGATTGGCTTACTGCAAGCTCAGCAAAACCAGCTCTCAACCGCGCAGTCAACCTGGCAGCAGGTTCAGGCATCTGGACGCGACAGTCCGCCAGCAATCGCCGAGGCTACCGCTGAAACTCGCTCGCTCGCTGCAGTGCTCTCAAACCTCTGGCGCGAACCCTCCCAGATTTTGCCAGACACCGAAGCCCAGCTTCAAACCCTGCAAGGCTGGTTCAAATATGTGAGTCTGGCGCGGCTCTACCAGCTTCAGCAGCGCACCGATGCCCTGGCCGACCTGCAAGCTCAAGAGCAGATCACCGCTCGTTCAACGCTGGTGAAGCTGGCGCTGGTGAGTACGGTCCCGGCACTGGGCGCAGTTCTGGGCGTTGGGCTGCTGATTGGCTGGCTGACTTGGCGGCTGCGGCGCGGTGAGTCTAGCCCGCTGGTTGGCTGGACGGTTCCCTGGAACTGGGAGACGATTGCCTGGGTGCTCATGGTCGGCTTTTTGTTTGTCGGCCAGATTGCGATTCCGGGGCTGCTGGCTGTCGGGAGTCGGTTGCTGGCGCAGGGCGGCATCAGTATCTCTCTAGCAGGGGCGGCAGGACAGAGCAAGGCGCTCTACACGCTGGTTTACTATCTGCTAATGGCGGGCACGGGGCTGTTTGTGCTCTATCGCGCCGTCAAGCCCTATCAGCCTTTGCCCGAAGGCTGGTTTCGACTCACGGGCAAGCGCTGGCTGCTCTGGGGGCTGGGCGGCTATTTTGCGGCACTGCCTTTAATGTTTGCCGTCTCGCTGCTGAATCAGCAGTTCTGGCAGGGGCAGGGCGGCAGCAATCCGCTGCTGCAAATTGTCCTCGAAGAAGGCGATCCGGTGGCGCTGCTGATTTTCTTCTTGACGGCAGCCGTGGCTGCCCCTGTGTTTGAAGAGATTCTGTTTCGCGGCTTTCTGCTGCCGTCACTGACGCGCTATCTGCCAGTTTGGGGGGCAATTCTGGTCAGCGGCCTGATTTTCGCCCTGGCGCATCTCAGCTTCTCGGAGGTGCTGCCGCTGGCGACGCTGGGAGTGATGCTGGGCTTTGTCTACAGCCGTTCACGCGGACTGCTGGCCTCAATGCTGCTGCATAGCCTCTGGAATAGCGTCACGATGGTTGGTTTATTTGTGCTAGGAAGCGGCGTGGAATAGCGTCACGATGGTTGGTTTATTTGTGCTAGGAAGCGGCGTAGACTAAAGCTCAGATTCTGCTGCCAGCGCTACGGCTCGCTTGCGAGTCGGGAGTTCTCGCTCAGGACTGCGCTCAGGGTTGCTGACCTTCTCTAGCTTGGGCTGAAGCGGCTTGACTTCCGGGCTATTGGGCTTTTCTCCAGCAGGTTCAGTTGGCTTCAGATTTGGGTTTGGATTAGCTTCTGGGCTGGCTCCCGGATTAACTTCTGGACTCGACTTCGAGCGAGTATCTGGATCTTTGGCATCTGGATCTGCTGGCTCTGGCGAAGCTTCCGGCAGCGGATGCTGATACTGGAGCAGCTTTGGAACCGTCACAAACCGATAGCCCTGGTTTTGCAGCGCGGTAATCATCTGCGGCAAAGCCTGCACGGTGGCCGAACCTGCGCCGCTTGGGCCATCATGCAGCAGCACAATCCGACCGGGCTGAGCGTTTCGCAGCACGTTGTCGAGCAGAATCGGCGCAGCCACCAGCGGATCCTGGGAGTCAATCGACCAGAGGATCACGGCATTATCTTGGCGCTTGGCATAGGCGACCAACGGACTGCTGATCTGGCCGGTTGAAGGGCGAAACAGATCGGTTTTGGCTCCGGTGGTTTCCTGGATTAGCTTGGCCGTATCGTCTACTTCATGCTCTAGGTCAACATTTAGATCAGCCTCGCTCAGCCAGTTCCAGCCTCGATTGCCGATGGCATGGCCTTCAGCCACCACGCGGCGCGCCAGATCAGGCTGCTGATCGACATTGATTCCCGACATAAAAAATGTCGCCCGCACGTTGTACTGCTGCAAAACATCGAGAATCTGCGGCGTGATCTCTGGATCCGGGCCATTATCAAACGTCAGGGCAATCAGCTTCTCGCCGTTAGACAAGTCAGCCTGCGAAATCACCGTCCCGGCAGCCTGCTTGGGAACCGTAAAGTCAGTCTGGTTGGGCGGCAGCGGCATCCGAATCACGCCCCCACCCGGCAGTTCTGCCCCGCTCAGGCTCTGGGTGACTGCTGCTGTATCGGACGCTCCGCTGGCCAACAGCCGTCCTAGCTCGACATAAAACAGCCAGTAGCCAATCCAAAAGCCAGCTAGGGTAATGCTGCTCATGAACAGCGACCGAAAAATCTGAAACCGCAGCTGATGCGCCGTTTGCTGCTGCCGCAGTCGAGAACGTTGTCGTCGCTGAGCTTGCTGCTGGGCCTGCTGCTGAACCGCCGCAGGCGAGTTGATTCGCACAGAGGTCTGCCATAGCACTTTCGAGTCGCCAGCGATCCGCGCCACCAGCCGCACGCCCTGAATCGCGTCAGAGTTCAGCGTCCAGAGGCGATAGCAGATAAATCGCGTCAGGCGCTCGCGTAGGTTGAGGCAGGCATCGCGGCGGCGTGGGCGGCGAAAATTGATCAAAATTTTGAAAAACCGATCGGGGGCAGGCTGCACCTGGATCTGGATGCCTTGGGAGTTGAGCAGACTGTTCATCCAGTAGCTCAGAGCAAGACAGTTGCCGTCCTGAGCCAGTTCCAACAGAGAGGGCTGATAAAGCGCGTTTGAATGAGCCATGCGTCCTCGACACTAAATGCACAGAAGTAAAAACGGGCAGAAGTCAGGGGCAACCAGCCGCCAATTTTTAGACGTACATTATATATAGCGTTTTCCAAAATTCAACTCATTTCTCTATAATTTGCGTAAATTACTAAAATCTATCCAAAAACAACGCTATTCGTAGCGCTGTAGCACAGAGCTTGGGCGGTCAGAAGCAGCGGTTTAGCCAATGTCGTGGCGCTAGAGTCGGATCTTTCAGGCAGCCAAATCAGCCTCAATCAAATCGAATCAAACCAAATCAAACCGATAGCCAGCCTCCAAAAATCGAGTCGCCTGCTGACTGTCTACGGGACGCGAAAACAGATAGCCCTGCATGAAGTCACAGTTGAGGGCTTGCAGCATTCGCAGCTGCTCCAGCGTTTCGACCCCCTCAGCCACAACATCCATCCCCAGGCTATGCGCCAGCACCACAATCATGTTCACCGTTTCCAAATGCGCTCCTGAGTCCAGGTCAGCACGCCGGATAAACGAACGGTCAATTTTGAGTACGTCAATGGGGAACTCATGCAGCCGCCCCAGCGACGAGTAGCCCGTCCCAAAGTCATCAATGCAGAGCTGAATCCCCAGCGCCTTGAGTCGGTGCAGCGACTGCATCTGCGCGTCGGTGTTTTCGAGCAAATAGCTCTCGGTGATCTCTAGCTTCAGCTGCTCGCCGCTCACGCCAGTTGCCGCCAGCGTTGCGCTCACCCGCTCGACCAAATCAGCCTGCCGCAGCTGAATTGCCGAGAAATTAATGTTCAGCTTTAGCGCTGCGCCAGCAGGGGTCAGCTGCTGCCACTGGCTGAGCTGCTGACAGGCGGTTGCAAACACCCACCAGCCCAGCGGCACGACCAGGCGCGTCTCTTCAGCCAGCGGAATGAACCGATCGGGCGCGATCAACCCCTGCGTCGGATGCTGCCAGCGCACCAGCGTCTCAAAGCCATGCAGCACTCCAGCCGCCGTCAAAATGGGCTGATAGTGCAAGCTGAGCTGATGGCGCTCTAGGGCATGTCTCAGGTCAGTTTCGAGCTGCAAAAAGGCTTTGGCCTCCGCCTGCATCATCGGATTGAACACCTCAAAGCGGTTTTTGCCCTGCGCCTTGGCGCAGTACATGGCAATATCTGCGTCATGCAGCAGCTCTTCTGGGCGCTCATAGCTGCTGCTGCCCAGCGTGATGCCAATGCTAGCCTCGGAGTAGACTTCGCCCTCATCAAGCTGAAACGGCTGAGCCAGCTGCGCTTTAATCTGATTAGCCACCGCAGTCGCCTGGTGAATTCCGGCAGTTTCCAGCAAAATCGCAAACTCGTCCCCGCCCAGCCGCACCACCCGATCAGGTAGATCTAGGCAAGCTTGCAGCCGCTCAGCCACCCTGCGCAAGAGCTGATCACCCGCCAGATGTCCCAGACTATCGTTAATCAGCTTGAAGCGATCGAGATCGATAAACAGCACCGCGTAGGTTTCGGCCTGCTGCTCGATGAGCTCAGTGAGGCGGCGGGTAAACCAGCTGCGGTTGGGTAAGTCAGTCAGGGCATCGTGGTAGGCGGCATGTAAGAGCTGCGCCTGCACCTGCTCAATTTGCGCCTGCTTTTGCCGCACCTGCTGCACCGACTCCAGGGTTTTGGCAATCGTAATTTCGAGATCGCGAAAGTCGATCGGCTTGGTGAGAAAGTCAAACGCTCCCCAGTTCATTGCCCGCCGAATGTTCGGGATATCGCCATAGGCTGAGATCACGACAGCTTTGAGTCCCTGATCAATTTCGGCGAGCCGGGTGAGCAGCGTCAGCCCGTCCATGGTTGGCATATACAGATCCGTCAGGATCATGTCGATTTCGGCTGAGTCGGCTTGCAGTCGATCGATGGCTTCGAGACCGTCTGTGGCAAATACAAAGTCAAATTCTTTGGCTTTAATCTGTCTGCGAAACCGCTGTAGAATCAAACGCTGTAGATCGATTTCATCATCTACGACCAGAATTTTGGCTGTCATATCAGGAACTCTTGACGAAACATTAAGCAACCGAGGCTGACTCAGGCACAGCAAAGCGCCGGACTTGACCGGCTAGGACTGGCCAAATCGGCATTTGCAGGTAGTGCGAGTCTTCGCTGGGGGTTTGAATGAGGGGTTAAGTGAGGGTTGAGGTAACGCTCTAGATAATGATTCCGGTGACGTTCAGTCTTGAGCCTGCCGCTGTTCGTGCGGATGCTAAATTAAAGAAGCGAGTTGGAGCTTGCACTAAGAGACTGCACTAGAGACTGTATCCTTGTGAGGCACTCCATTATTTACGCTCTAAGTCGCGGTACAGGCATGGGGGAAACTATGGAAATGCAGTCGGTAGCAGCAGCGTGAATTCCGTGTAATCATCGAGTTCTGAAACTAGGCTGAGGCTGCCACGATGTTGGCCCACTACAATATCGTGGGTGATTGAAAGCCCCAATCCGCTGCCCTCGTTGGCTTTGGTGGTAAAAAACGGATCGAACACCTGCGCCTGTATCTCTGGCGCTATGCCAATGCCATTATCGCGAATCCGAATTTCGACCTGGCTCGGCAGTCGGCGGGTTGCGATCCGGAGCGTTGGCACGAAAGCCGAATGCTGCTGCTGCTTTTTGTAGAGCGCGTAGCAGGCGTTATCAATCAGGTTGATGAAAGCCCGATGCAGATCGGTTGACAGCTCTAGTTCGCCCATGCTGGGGTCGTAGTCTGTCTCTAGCGTTACCTTGAAGTTAGGCAAATTGGAGCGGCGGCTGTGATAGGCCAGCTTAAAGGATTCCTCCATTAGCTGATTGAGATCGACCAGCTGACGGTCATCTGAGCGGTTGCGGGCATGCTGCATCATGCTGGTGATAATCCGCTCGGCGCGCTGGCCATGCTGATGGATCGACAGCGCATTCTCACGAATCTCGGTGAGCTGGGCTTGCAGTTCGGCGAGGCTGATATCTGTTGGGCTAACGCTGCGGATTTCGCTGAGCAGATCGTCAATAAGCTCGGCAGAACTCTCGGCATAGTTATTGACAAAGTTAAGCGGATTCCGCAGCTCGTGGGCAATGCCTGCCATTAGCCCCCCCAGCGAGGCCAGCTTTTCTTTGGCGATGATTTGCGCCTGCGTGTCACGCAGTTCTTGCAGCGTCGCGGTTAGCTCTGCCGCGGTTTGCTGCCGCTGCTGCACTTCAGCTTGGAGCCGCGAGTTCTGCAGCCGCAGCGACTGCGTGAGCTGCTGAATCTGCAAGTGCGTTTTGACGCGCGCCAGCACCTCCTGCTGCTGAAATGGCTTAGTAATGTAGTCTACGCCGCCGACAGTGAAGGCTCTGACTTTATCGGTCTGGTTGTCGAGAGCACTCAAGAAAATAATCGGAATATCGCAGGTTTCGGGCTGCTGCTTCAGGGCTTGGCAAATCTGGTAGCCATCTAGCTCTGGCATCATGATATCGAGCAAAATCAGGTCAGGCGGGTTCAGGCGGGCTGCCTCAAGCGCCTGCCTGCCTGTCGTCACCTTCCGCACCTTGTAAGCTTCGCCCATCAAGATCTTGGCCAGCAGCCGCAGATTGTCGGGCTTATCATCTACAGCTAAAATACTTGCTTGCACTGCCATAAACTTGCACTGCTATAAATAAAAATAACTCGGTAGATTGACGCTTCAGATCACGCCACGGATAGAGCTGTACCGCTGATAGTTGAGTTGAATGGCCTGATGGTGACCTGATAGTAGCCTGATGGTGGCCTGATAGCAGGTTGATTCACTAGCGCGATCTGGGAAATTTTAGACTGGCGAGGCAGGCTACCCTTTATTGAATTGATATTGACATTGAATTGACTGAGCCTTTACAGAACGCTTTGACTCAGCTGTTTCTCAGCCATTTGGATCATCGCCTGAATTATTTCCACCTGCTAGAAGCTAGATTATGTCCAATCTCGCCAGCCTCACAACAGCCGCCCAAACTATCGCCGAGGCTGGCCAGCGTCAGGATATCTTGACTTGTCTGCTTGCGTCAATTTCCAGCGAGGCGAGCTATGCGGCTTTTGCATCCAGACAGGACGCAGACTGGACGGTGGAAGCTGAAGCAGGCGCGCCGACTCGTCCGATGCTGCCACTGAGCTGGCTACATCAGGTGACTCAAACCCAAACTGAGCTGAGCACCCAGCATCCCGCCCAGCATCCCTTCTGGGCAGAGGATCCTTACTTCCAAACCTATCAGCCTGCTGCCGCGCTTTGCCTGCCGCTGCTGCACCAAAACAAGCTGCTGGGGCTGCTGTATCTAGAGCCGCACTCTAACAACCCCGAAGCAGTTTTGGCCATCCAGTTTTTGGCACAGCAGGCGGCAATCGCGCTAGCTCGACAGCAGCAGGAGCAGCGACAGCAAGCCCGATATGCCAACCTAGAGCGCCTGATCACAGCCAGGGAAACGGTGGAAACGGCTCTCTCTGCATCAGAAACCCGCTTTCGCAATATTTTTGATGCCTCCGAGCAATTCATGGGGCTGTTCACGCCCGCAGGGCGAATTGTCAATGCGAACCAAACTGCGCTCAGCCTTGCGGGAACCGAGCTGGAGGCGGTGCTGAACTGTCTAGTTTGGGAAGCGCCCTGGCTGAGAGATCTGCCCCAGGCTCAGGCCAAGCTCCAGGCTGAGATCGCGCAGGCGGCGAACGGTGAGCTGCGGCGGTTTGAAATTCAGATACGCGGCCAGACGGGCGAACTGCTGCTGTTGGATGCCTCCTGTAAGCCGCTGTTGGATGCAGCAGGTCAGGTGTTTCAGATTTTGGCAGAAGGCCGCGACGTGACCGAGCGCCAGCGGCTAGAGGCCAAGGTGATAGCTAGCGAACTGCAAATGCGGCTAGCGCTCGACTGGACAGATATTGCCACCTGGCGCTCGGTTCCCGGTCAGCCCGGTAGCTGTAGCGAGAGCGGGGCACGCCTGCTAGGACTGCCGCCTACCACATCTATTCCCCACGAGGTCTGGCGAGAGCGAATTCATCCTGACGATTTGGAGCGGGTGGAGCAAGCCCTGCACCATGCAATGGCAACCGGAGCAGACTACCGCGCCGAATATCGGGTAATTTGGCCAGACGGCAGTCTACACTGGCTTTCAGCGGGCGGTAGAGGTCTCTACGATAATGCAGGCAATCTTGTCGAAATGCTGGGAGCCGTCGTCGATATCACTCAGCAAAAGCAAACGGAGCTAGCGCTGCGGGCGAGCGAGCTGCGCTACTGGGAAATCGTTGAGCAGCAGACCAATCTGCTCTGTCGGTTTCTGCCCGACGGCACACTGACATTTGTGAATGATGCCTACTGCCATTACTTTGGCTGGACTCGGCAAGCCATCATTGGCCAGAATTTTCAGTCACTGGTTGAGCCAGGAACCTGGGAGAATATCCAGGCTGTGATTGCCGAGCTTAGCCCTGAGCGAGACGTGATTACGCGCGACTATCGGGTGACCATGCCCGACGGCTCACAGCGCTGGCAGCAGTGGACGGATCGAGCAATCTACGATGCCAACCAAAACCTGCTAGAAATCCAGGGCATGGGGCAAGATATCACCGAGCGCAAGCTAACAACCGAAGCCCTACAAGCCAGCGAGCTGCAGCTGCGCCACATCACCGACAACGTTCCAGGCATGGTCTACCAATATTGTGCGGCGGCTGACCGAGACTGGTTCCCGATGATCAGTCGCGGGATTGAGGCACTCTGCGGGCTGACCCCAGATCAAGTCCAGCGTAGCACCCAGTCGATGTGGGATCTGATTCTCCCTGAAGATTTAGCAGCTGTCTCTGAGTCAGTACAGCGTTCGGCAGCTAGTCTGAGTTTGTGGCAGGCCGAATATCGAATTCAAACGACCGCAGGCGAGATTAAGTGGATTGCAGGCAACGCCACGCCCATGCTGCTAGAAGACGGCGTGATTCTCTGGAATGGCGTGCTGGTTGACATCAGCGAGCTAAAGCGCACGGAGGCCGAGCTACAAGAGAGCAAATCCCGCTATGGACTGGCCACCCGCGCCGCAAAAGTAGGGGTTTGGGACTGGAATTTGCAAACCAATCAATTCTTTATTGATCCAAACCTGAAACAAATCCTCGGCTATCGAGACGACGAGATTTCAAACGATCTCAGCCTCTGGGCTGGCTACATTCATCCTGACGATCAGGCCGCCGTCAGGGAGCAGGCTCAGGCTTACCTAGACGGCCAAACTGCCAGCTATGCCTGCGAACACCGGATGCTGCATAAAGACGGCTCGCTGCGCTGGATTTTGACCTGTGGTGAAGCGATTCGAGATGCCTCTGGTCAGCCGATTCGCCTGGTAGGAACCAACAGCGATATTACCGAGCGCAAGCAGCTAGAACTTCAGCTTCAGGAGCGCGAGGCGTTCTTGCAAACTATTTATGACGGCGTTGGGGTGATCATCTTGGTCGTGGAGCCAACGGCAGAGGGTGATTTTCTGCATGTCGATGTCAACTCCGCCTGCGAGCGGCTGTTTGGCATTCCGCGCCGCCTGATTATTGGCAAAACGCTGAGCGAATTTGGAGCATTTCAGTCACCAGAAAGCATTGCCGCCAACCAGGCTCGCTACCGACATTGCTTTGCGACTGGCGAATCCGTGCAGTTTGAGGAAAGCAGTCAGATGCAGGGCAAAGAAGTTTGGTGGCTGACGCGCATGACTCCTGTGATTGAGCCTGACGGCACGATTCGTCAAGTCATCACGTCTACCATCTCGATCACGGAGCGCAAACAGGTCGAGGCGGCGCTGCAAATGAGTGAACAGCGCTATCGGTCGTTGGTGAGTAATATTCCCGGCGCAGTCTTTCGCGGCACACGCAATCGTAAATGGCTCGTCGAATTTTTGAGCGATGGCATTAAGGAATTAGTTGGCCATCCCGCCTCAGACTTTGCAGAGTCAAAGCTGCGAACAATGGCAGATCACGTCCACCCAGATGACAAAGATGTTGTATCAGCCGAAATTCACAGACAGATTGCAGCCCGTCAGTTCTACGAAGTTGAATATCGTTTGATTCATGCAGATGGGAGCATTCGCTGGATTTCCGAGAAAGGCCAGCCCGTCTCGACGACTCCCTTCAGCCTTCTAGAAGGTATTGCGTTTGACATTAGCGAACGCAAGCAGCTAGAAGAAGCTCTAGCCCTGTCCAATCTCAATTTGAATCAGCTCAATCAAGAGTTAGAAGAGCGCGTCGTCGTCCGCACTCAAGATCTGCTGGCTGCTCAGGCAGCCCTCCAGCAGAGCGAGCAGTTTCTGCGGAGTATTTATGACGGCGTGCAGCATCCGATTTTTGTCGCGGATCTGATCGAGACAGACAGGCTGTGCTATTCAGGTTGGAACGCTGCTGCTGAGCGGGTGACCGGAATCAGCGCTGCTAAAATCATCGGTAAAACGCTGGAAGAGATATTTGATTCCAGCCAGATTACAGAGATTCAGGGCTACTTTCAGCGCTGTATTGTTCAAGGCGCGCCTATCTCCTACGAAGAGCGCCGCAGTTTCGATCAGGTTGAAAGATGGTTTTTTACAACGCTGCATCCACTTCGAGATGAACAGAACAATATCTATCGGATTGTTGGAACAGTCTTTGATATTACCGAACGGCGACAGATAGAAACAGCGCTGCAAGACAGCCAGAAATTCACCCAGAGCATCGCTGACAGCATCCCCAATTTTCTCTATATCTATGACATTCAAGAACAGCGTCTGATCTATACAAATCGTAATATTTTTAGCGTACTTGAATACAGCAATCAAGTCAATCAGGAGATGGAATTCAATATCTTAGAATTGATTCACCCTGAAGATTTGGAAAATATCTCTAAAAAATATCATATTCAATCGATATCTGATCGAGAGATAATTGAGCTGGAGTATCGCCTGCGTCATGCTAACGGCGAGTGGCGCTGGTTCTCCAGCCGCAACACCATCTTCAAGCGCGACGTGGCAGGACAGGTGACGCAGCTGATTGGCTCTGCTCAAGACATCACCGACCGTAAGCAGCTAGAGCAGGAGCAGGCAAGGCTGCTGTCAATTTTAGAAGCTTCTCCTGACTATATCGGCATCGCCAACCCTGAGGGTCAAGTCCTTTGGATCAATGCTCAGGTAAAGCGCCTGCGAAATCTGGCCGCAGGTGTAGAAGACCAAGATCTGCAAATTGCTAGCTTTCACCCCCAGTGGGCTGCTGATCTGATCATGCAGCAAGGACTTCCGACTGCCAGCGCTCAGGGTGTCTGGCTAGGCGAGACAGCGCTGCTTGACTCGGAAGGTCAAGAAGTTCCCATGTCGCAGCTGATTTTGCGCCATACCGAC
Organism: Pegethrix bostrychoides GSE-TBD4-15B; assembly: GCA_019359155.1. Lineage (GTDB taxonomy): Bacteria > Cyanobacteriota > Cyanobacteriia > Elainellales > Elainellaceae > Elainella > Elainella bostrychoides. Next base: position 125,932 of record JAHHHV010000064.1, on the reverse strand, counting down.
CCTGAGCATAACGTCCGCTACTTCTCAACGATCATGCGCGACATCAGCGAGCGCAAGCAGGCCGAAATTGCGCTTCAGCAGGCCAACAGTCAGCTAGAGCAGCGAGTCCAGCAGCGTACCACCGAACTGATTCAGGCCAAAGAAGCCGCCGAAGCCGCCAATCGTGCCAAGAGTTTGTTTTTAGCCAACATGAGTCACGAACTCCGAACGCCACTCAACGCCATTTTGGGCTTCAGCCAGCTCATGGCCAGGGATAGCTCACTCCCTCGCGAACAGCAGCAGCAGCTTGGCATCATCAACCGCAACGGCGAGCATTTGCTGCATCTCATCAATACTGTTCTGGAGATGTCAAAAATCGAAGCCGGACGCGCCGCCCTTAACCCAACGGCGTTTGACCTGCCTCGGCTGATCCAGAGCATCGGCGAAATGTTCCAACTTAAGGCTAGCGCCAAAGGACTGCGGCTCGTGATTGATCAGACGGAAAATCTGCCCCACTTTGTCTACACCGACGAGAGCAAGCTCAAGCAAGTGCTGCTAAATCTGCTCAGCAACGCCATCAAATTTACTGAATCGGGGCAGGTGACGCTTCAGGCTGGCTGCCAACTTGCCCCAGACCCAATCTCACAAGACCCAATCTCACAAGATACCTGTATCACGCTCTGGTTTACGGTGACCGACACAGGTGCAGGCATCGCTGAAGCTGACTTCGCACTGCTATTTGAACCATTCGTCCAAACCGAAACCGGACTGAAATCACAAGAAGGCACCGGGCTAGGGCTACCGATTAGCCGCGAATTTGTGCAGCTGATGGGCGGCGAACTCAGCTTGTCTAGCTGCTTGGGAGAAGGCAGTCAGTTCTGCTTCACGCTGCCGGTGCAAGTCGTGAGCGAGATTACGCCGCACCTGAGCCAAAACCTGCGGGTGGTGGGACTTCAGCCCAATCAGCCTACCTACCGGATCTTAATCGCCGAGGACAACTGGGCAAATCGAGAGCTGCTGGTTCAGCTGCTGCAAACTGTCGGATTTGCGGTCAAAATTGCTCAAAATGGCCAGGAAGCGGTTGAGCGCTGGCAGGACTGGTCGCCGCATTTGATCTGGATGGATATCCGGATGCCGGTGATGGATGGCTATGAGGCAACGCGCCAAATCCGCAGTCTGGCGGCATCTGACTCAGCTCCCGTGATCATTGCTCTGACGGCTAGCGTCTTTGAAGAAGAGCGGCTGGCTATTTTGGCAACTGGCTGCGATGACTTTATGCGAAAACCTGTTTCAGAAGAGCTGCTATTTGAGAAAATGGCTAGCTATCTGGGCGTGCGCTACTGTTACGCAGCTGAATTGGAGGACGCTGAGCCGCAGCCCGCTCTGGCTGAGTCTGAATTATGGCAGACGCTAAAAACGCTGTCCGCAGACTGGCTGAGTCAACTGCATCGAGCCGCTCAAATTGCGGATGAGGAGCTGATTTTGCAGTTGATTAGTCAGATTGCGGCTGAGCATCCAACCCTGGCTCAGGCGCTGACTCAGCTAGTCGATGAATTCTATCTGGAGAAAATTATTGAACTCACAGGCCACGCTCAAGCTTAGAAATACCGGAGATTAACTGGGGATCGCAACTTAATGTTGGGGATCACAGCAGAATCAGCGCTGAATACGTCGCTGAATACGTCTCACCTTTTTGAGAATTCTGTACAATTTCTAAAATTTTGAGATGTTTGTTCTACGAGGCGAACAAAACAGGCGGCTTTTCAGTCACAGAGAGCTTGAGTCTAGAGGCCGCTAGTTGTTAAGCCAGCTATCGGTTAAATTTACAGGTAAGTTCGGCTGTGCCCGTTCGCAGGAGTGATCCATATGAAGAAAGAGCGATTTTTGAGTGCGCTGTCTCTAACCCTGCTGCTAACCAGCCTGAGCGCGGTGGCGCAGGTTCAGTTTCCTGATCAAGCCTCCAACTCGCTGTCCAATCAGCTGATTAACCAGTTCCCAAGTCCAGATCCCAATCCAGATTCCCAGCCCCCAGAGCCAGATCGCAACCAGGCCAACCAGGCGATTGCTGACGTTGTCGCTGCGGGCTGGATGAGTCTTGAGTCAGACGGCAGTTTTCAGGAAGAGCGGGCGCTGAGTCGAGCAGAGCTAGCCAGCATTCTGGTCAAGGCTTTTCGGCTCAACGAGCGCCAGCCAGCTAATCAGCCACCTAATCAATCAGCCAGCCAATCAGCCCAAAAGCTCCAAGATCTACCGCCCTCTCACTGGGCTTATGCCGACATCCAGACGGTGCTGCGCCATCAGATCATGTCGGGCTATCGAGCCGGTCGCTTTTTCCCAGAGCAGCGAGTCACCCGTGCCGAAGCCTTTTCAATTATTGCCCAAGCCTACGGCGTATTTCAGTTTCCCGATGCGACCATCGCTCAGATTTTGCAGCCTTACAGCGATGCCTCTGACATTCCCGGCTGGGCAAGAAAATCCATGGCAACCGCGCTCTACGAAGGCTTTATCAACCTCAAACCCACGCAGAAGATTGCCCCACTTGACCCAATGACCAGAGGAGACGTTGCTCATGCACTTGAGGTATACTTACGACGGCAGCATACGCCTGCCGATCTTCCCTGGCAGCCCAGTTCACCCTAACCCAGACGACCCAGCCAATTTGACTGCTGCGCCAAACGCCCCAGACCAATGACCTAGCGCAATACACCAGCGCGCCGTATCTCCTCAACACGTTACTTTCGTCCGCCACAACTTGCTGAGTCAAACGGTCAAATCTGAACATCTATAAATCGTTGACAGTCATAGACTCTATAATCACCAACTCGCAGCAGGTATCAATTCACAGTTTGGCAATTCACCGAATGCGCCAAATTTGTTCAAAGTGCCCTGGAAGTTTCATGAAACTTTCGTGAAATTACCCAGGATTTTTACTTCCTTTAATAACTTCTTATGATCCCCTGCCTATGCTGAAGGCAAGACCAGTTCATAACTACCGAGTGATCGTTAAGTGGTCACTCGGTCGATAAACTAGAACGCGAAAGTATGGACACTTCATCAACGCTCCGTTCACCCAACTCAAGCTCACCCAACTCAAGCTCATCTCAAGCCAGCCCAGCAGCTTTTACCCAACCTAGCTCGACAGGCAGCTCGACTCAGCCCGCAAGCTACAGCCCGCTGCGCCCCATTCGCCGCTGGCTAGATGAATTCAACGTGCGAAATCCCAAAACCGCCCGCTGGATTGCCAAGCTGATTCCAGCCCACTGCCCGTTTGAGCGTGACGTGAAGCTCTTAGGCCGCACGTTGGCGCATATTCCGCCGCTCTGCAAGCTCAACCCCTTCTACGATCAGCTAGTGATGCTGCGATTTCGGGCGCTCTGCTATCTGGTCGATGAATGCGGTGAGGATATCGGCTCCTACTGCTAGCGACCGATTGTCAGCCAGCGATCTTGGCCTAGCTGCATCGGGTTCACTGGACTGGAAGAGCTAGTCAGGCTAGCCACTCAGCAATTAAAATCGTTAAGGCTGGACATGCGGCTGAAGCAACCTGTCGGCTGGCTCTGTCTAGCCATAATTTGCGTTCCTTAGCCTGTCTCTCGCTGTTGATGTTCAACGGATATGCAACCTGCATGGTCTTTTCTGCTCCCTCCTCTCTTGCCGCCGGTGCGCTGCTGCTGCTGACGCTGGCGGGCTGTAACGGTAGCTCTGATTCCCAGATTTCAGCTCCTAGTCCAGCGGCTTCAGCAAGCCCTCAGTCACCGGTGACCTCTAGTCCGCAGGTGAGCGCCACGCCCAGTCCTAGCCCCAGTCCAGAAACCAGCCTGATTTCGGCGCAGGGGATTGGCGCAGCACGGCTCGGTATGACCTACGGCGACCTGAAGCGAACGCTGGGAGCCGATGCTGAACTTGCGGTCAAGTCACCCTTCATTGCTGACTTTGACGCTGTGGCCATTCGCCAAGCGGGCGAAGTGCAGTACTACATTCTCTATTTGAGCGGCCAAACGCTGAGCGACAGCGATCCAATTCAGGGCATTTTGACCGACAACCCAAAATTTCGCACTGCTGAAAATATCGGCACGAAGACTCCGATTTCTGAAGCAGAGCAAGTCTACGGACAGGCAACGCTCTCCTACAACACCCAAAACGAGTCGAGAGAATATGCTCGGTTTGCCAAGCAGCCCCCGGCTCTGTCGTTTGGCACGGGTAACGGCAACGCCTCGCCTGCCGGAATCTACGCGACTCCACAAGCTAGCTACAACGAAACCCAGCAGTTCCGCGAAGATGCGGTGATCCAGTCGGTCTTGGTGGTTTGTCTCACCGAAGACTGTTCCTCTGAATCTCCCAACCCTTAAGTACACTAGAGCAATTAGCCAGTAATTAGCCCACCCTGCCCCTCGCATCCTATGACGCGCTTTATCACCTCGCTCGTTTTGGCCATTTGGATTAGCGCTGTAGCGCTGATTGCGATTCAGAACGCTACACCCGTCGTTTTGCAGTTTCTCACCGTTCAGTCAGTGGCAATCCCGCTGGGGCTGGTCTTGGCCTTTAGCGCTTCGGTAGGGATGGTAGGAGCAGCCTTGGCCATCGGATTCTGGCAGGCGACTCGCACGTTTTAGAGCCAGCAGCGATTGTGCTGGCAGCGCATCTCTCGCTGCAGACCTGTTAGCGAGCCTATTGCAGCGAATAGATCTGACCGTCAATCAGCAGATGCGTGATGCCTTTGGCCTGTAGATAGGGCTTTACCTTCTGGAAGATGCGACCATCTGGGACTTTGACAATCCGCTGCATCCGCCGCAAAAAACGTTTGGCGACCCGATGGTTGTCGAAGATTGGCAGCGTTTTGTCCTGCGTTTCCTGGTTCTGAATCTGACCTAGATCGGCAAATTCTTTGAGGGGGCGAGTAATCAGCTCCGAAGAGCGATCAACGACGACGTAGCAGGTTCGAGGCAAAGCGTTGTCTGGCAGCGGCAGGATCTGAAGATTGCCGCCGGACTGAAGCTGCATTGCATCAAAGGCAGAGAGCGAGTCAGCCTCATCGAAGCCCTCTTCATCTCCTTGATCGTCATCGTCATCGTTCTCGTCATCTAGATCATCGAGATCGTCATCATCGAGGTCGGCAAGATCCGTAAGGTCATCGCCCTCGTCGCTCTCGTTCATTTCCAGCACCACAGCTGTCTTGGGCACGGGCAGCGGACGAGTGGGTGCAGGAATTACGAGTTTTGGACTGACTGATTTGCGCTCGGTTGAGCCAAGCTGCTCGTGTTCAGGTTGAGTTGATTCCAGCTCGTCTAGATCAAACTCATCGTCTGCATCTAGCTCCAGTGTCAACGCTTCATCTGCCGAGCCTTTGGAGATGGGAGCCTGCTCCAGCTGAGAAAGATGCGCTACTGAAGCCGCCAGCTGTTCTGCTGAGATTAAGCCGGCGGTGACGCGACGGCGCTGACGACGCTGAGGTTTATCAAGATCCTCAGCGTCTGGATCGGCGAGAAATTCTGGATCGGCTGCTTCAGAAGCCGACGGAAAAGCCACGCGCTCTGCTGATTTCCGGGTCGGGCGCGCCGCGTCAGCCAAACCGGGCAGCGTCGCCTGACTAACCTGGCTCTTGGCGGGTTCAGCAGGGCTTCTGCCACCGCTCCGCTTTTTCTGCACCAGCGCCTCATATTCAGATTCGGCAAGATACTGCTTCAAAAAACGGCTAACTGTGCTGGTGCTGACGCCATACTGCACGGCCAGCGAGACTGTCGTTTCATCTGAATTACGGTATTGGCTGAGGATTTCTTGCTTATCAGAGTCAGACAGTTTTTTAGGAGGCATTCCGGAAGTTCCAAACGGTCATCAGCTATCAAATTGTAGCAAGCACAACAGCTTGCCTTCGGCTTTTCCCAGCCTGTGCGCTCAGGCTTTTCGCATTTTATGCGCTGTTTGGGCAAACGAAATATTCTTGAGGAATATTCTTTGAGATCTTTTCTAGCATCTTTCGACTCGAACCCGCGATGCAGCCTGCCCCAGTTGCTATCAAGCTCGCTTCCGCCGACTCTGCCGCCGAGTCGAGAGGTCATATTCTAACGCAGCTCCAATCGCCATGAAGCAAGCGCTGAAAATCCAGAAAACTTCCGGCAATGCACCCGTTTGGTAATCAGGAATGTAGTTTGTAGCGTAGTTAAACCAAATGTCGGAAATGTAAAAGGAGAAAGCCGACAGGGCAATGAACCGCCAGGAGAGCGAAAATCGCCCGCCCCAAAATGCTAACAGCAGCATCGAAGCCATCCCGACTAGAATCACATCGCCCATGATATAGAGCCACTTGATCGGCTCTGCAATTGGACTCAGCCAGACTTCAACTGCCGTCGCCCAAGCCGGAACGGTCGCGGTGGCATCAGGTAAAGCATCAGGTAGAGCCTCGACAGCTCCTACCACTTCACCCGCCACTTCACCCGCCAGCTCACCTGCCGCATCGGGCGGAATGCTAGAGAAAACTGCGATGACGATGCCAAAAACCCCGATCACTGCCACCAGCAGCCACTGTAACGCAGTCAGGTTTAGCTCTCTAGAGATCACGGCTCGCAGCATGCCCCAGCCCATGAAGAGATAGGTCAGGATAAAAAAGAAGTCGCCGGGTGAGACAGCAGGCTCTTGCCCTAAATTGATCTCCCAGTAGGCCAGCAGCAGGTTGCCAATAAAATATGACAGCATCCCCAGCCCTAACGCTAACCAAACCGTGCCGCCGCTGACGATCTGGCCGCTGCGCCAGTTACGGAAGCACAGAAACGCAGCGGCCAAGAAAGCGCCATTTTCTAAGATATAGGTAATTTTCTGATACCAGTCCGGTCGCTCTGTGCCTGGAGCCGTAACGCTGAACGTCAAGAAAAATAGCAGCGCGATCACAGCCCAGGCCACTGCGGCAATTACAACATTGCGGGCAGAGAGTAGAGATGAACCAGACAGAGCAATTTTTTTATTCAATAGCCCGCTCCTGAAGCTGTGATGACTGCCTAAATAGCGCTCTAGCTTTCTGAGGCTTCATTTATTATGCCCAAAGTCGGGGAAATGGCTTGGACTGTTTTCTCAATCCGGTTTCTCAATCCGGTTTCTCAATCTGGCTAGAACTCGATCTCACTAGAATACTTGGCATAGCAGAAACCTGCAGAACTCAATGCCACCGCTCCGCCAGCTGAGAGCGCTTCAGCCATTTTAAGAAAGCCTCTCGGTCTTGGTGGGGTAATTCCTGAAGCGATTCCATGGCGCGCTCTACAAAATTGGCGTTGCCAAAATGCTGTTTGCCGATGCGGTGCAACGCCTGAAGCAGCCCCTGGAGCTGATGCTCTTGCCAGTTGGGAACCTGCACCAGCGCCAGCGGGTTAACGACAAGCAGCTGTTCAATGGCTTCCGGCAGGTTCGCTTGAGGGAGCTGATGCTGACGGAAAGCTTCGAATAGCTCTTTACGAAAAGCAGCGACCTGCCTTGCACCCAACATATCTTCAATATCAAGATAGACAGCCTGGAGCAGCAGCAAGCTGGCCTGCACAGAGCAAGCTGGCAGCTCCCCCGCAGTCGGCGCGACGGATTCCTCAAGCTGCTCTAGCCGAATTTTCCCCCAGACGCTGTAGCGCTCTGGCTCTTCGAGCAGCACGCAGGCTTTGCCCCGGTTGTCGGTTAAGTCTCGCCAAAGCGCTTTGGCTTCTTCCTCTTGGGCGGCGCTAAAGACGCTAATCAGCCGAAAATTCTGCGTTTGGTAGCGCAATACCGGAACCTGCTGGTCTTTTTTGGGATGCTGAATGCTGTAGATTTCAACATCCTGCCGTTTCAAAATGAACATGGTGCGACCACGCGACTCCTGCCTTTGGGCACTGATGTTATAGTGGTGCAGGGACTCATAAAGCTCTGATTCAGACTTTAGATTGCCCAAGAATTAGTCAAATCATAACCAACCTGCTCGGTCTCAGAGCGCTTTGGCATGATTTGATTGACGCAAAGCTTGGCTAAAGCAACTTGGCCGGTGCGATTTGGTCAGTGCGATTCGGCTAATAGCCTGCTCCAGTAGCTCAGTTGGATAGAGCAACTGCCTTCTAAGCAGTCGGTCACAGGTTCGAGTCCTGTCTGGGGCGCTTTCTAGGACGCACAAATTGGCGCTTAATTTGTGCCAAGATGGTTCATTGAAATCTTTAAACCTGCCAGATCTGCCTGCCATCGCTTGAGTCCAAGGTCAAACTTGAGAAACTGGCTCTGAGTGAATCAGGGAGTGAAATCAGACAGTGCAGCAGAGAGTGAACCATCGGCTATGAAAAAACTGATTACGGGCTTGCAGAGCTTTCGCTCTAACTATGTCTCGACTCACCGCGAACAGCTTGAGCAGCTTGCACATGGCCAAGCGCCGCGTGTGCTATTCATCACCTGCTCTGACTCCCGCATTGATCCAAATTTGATCACCCAGACCGATATTGGCGAGCTGTTTGTGATCCGGAATGCTGGCAACATTGTGCCACCTTACGGCGCAGCCAACGGCGGCGAGGGCGCGGCAATTGAATATGCAATCCAAGCGCTAGGGATTGAGCAAGTTGTGGTTTGCGGTCATTCGCACTGCGGCGCGATGAAGGGGCTGCTTCAGATTGGCAAGCTTGAGACGCAGATGCCGCTCGTCTACGACTGGCTCAAACATGCCGAGGCCACGCGCCGTCTGGTGACTGAAAGCTACCCCGACTATCAGGGCGAAGAGCTGCTGGAAATCACGATTGCGGAAAACGTGCTGACCCAGATGAAGAACCTCCAAACCTATCCAGTCGTCCATTCACGCATCTATCAGGGCAAGCTGAAGCTCTACGGCTGGATTTATCTGCTAGAAACGGGCGAAGTGCTGGCCTATGACATTGATAAACATGCCTATATTCCGCCCCAAAGCCAGCTGGACTACCATGAGCAGGCCGATGGAATTGTGCCAAAGCCCCGACACTATGCCAAAACCCAGGCTCCGCCCGTGGCCTGTGAGCTGCCTGCAATCCATGCCGAGGAGCTGAGTCGTAGTTCGATCTATCAGCCATCTCGGCCAGTCCAGCCGCTTCAGCCAGCCGCCGCTAATGGCCAAGCCAAGCCACTGGCTGCATCGCCCGCGCCCCTGCCAGAATCATTACCAGAACTGGCTCCGCTCTGGCTTTCTCCTGAGCAGGCACAGCGGATTTACGGCGGCAGTCCCTCAAAGCCGAGCTGATGGAGCAGCCAAAATTGCCTCCAGCAGCGGCTCAGCGCCAAACCGAATTGGGTCGGTGCAGGGCAGGTGCGTTTCCTGCTCTACTGCCGCGATGGACTGACGGGCGGCGACCTGACTCAAATGATGCGTATTCAGCGCAATCGCGGTAATTTTGGCAGCCGCAAACGCGCCGCCAGCTGCCGCCACCGTCTCGTATAGCTCAATCACCTGGGGCAGAGGCGGAATTGTAATGTGCGGAAAGCTCTGGATCTGAGTTTGTCCAGCGCGATGCACCAGAATTAAGTGCGTCGGCTGACTGCCACGCAGCAGCGGCAGAGTCGCGGTAGAGGCCGGATTGACCAGCGAACCTTGCCCTTCGATCTGCAAAATATCGTAGTCGGAGCCATAGCGCATCACCAGCTGTTCAACGGCTCCAGCCGCAAAATCAATCCGCACGGCATCCAGCGGCACGCCATCCTCGCCCAGCATCAGCCCGGTCTGCCCGGTCGCCAGAAACCGCGATTTGAGTCCTCTGGCTCTTGCCGCTCGGTGTAGCTCTAGGCTGGTTGACATTTTGCCAATGCTCATATCGGTGCCGACGGTCAAGACTCGCAGACAGCTGAGCAATCGGGCCTGGGCGCTGCCGACTGTCAAACCTGCTGGCTCGCGGCGTACGTCCCAGATCCAGGCCTGATCATGCAGCAGCGCAGTCAGCGCCGGATCTTCTGACATCGGCGTATGCAAACCGTTGACGACCGATAGCCCTGCGGCAACCGCCTGCTGCACTTCTTGCTGCCAGGGCTGCGGCAAGGCTCCGCCCGATGGCGCAAGGCCAATCGCTAGAGCCGTAGGCTGGTAGGCCAGCGCCGCTGCAACCGAAGCGACGATGGGCACCGAGCGCTGAATGCCCGTGAGGCTAGCCAACTCTCCGCCCGCGCAGTCTTGATCAATCACGGCGACAATCGGCAGCGCGCTGTAGCGCAGCAGAGAGAGTCCCGTTTTGCCGCGCGAGCTTTGGGTGCCCTGATGCAGCAAAATCGCAATGCGGTCGTTAGGACTCAGCAAGCGTCACCCCCAGTCCTGGCTGTTGATTTGGGATTAGACAACCCGCCTCGAAGCTGGCTCCCACGAACGGATCGTCGCGCAGGTTGAGGTGGCTATCGAGATCGAGATGGTCGGCAAAGGGCGCGAGCTGAGCAGCCGCAGTATTGGCAAGTGCGCTGTCAGAGTAGCAGCCGAACATGATTTGCAAGCCGTGAGCTTTGGCGGTATGCACCATTCGCAGCGCCTCGCCCAAGCCGCCAGCCTTCATTAGCTTGATGTTGATCCCATGCACCCGATCTGCCAGCAGCGGAATATCGCGGCTCGTAAAGCAGCTCTCGTCTACAAAAATTGGCAGGGGGGACTGCCGATAGAGTTCGGGCAACAGCGCCTCCTGACCTTCTGCCAGCGGCTGTTCAAGATAGGTTACGCCTTGTTCGGCGAGCCAGTGGCTCATCTGCTGAGCCTCAGCTAGCGACCAGCCGCCGTTGGCATCGACGCTAAACTTGGCATTTGGGGGCGCAATCTGCTGCACGGCTGTCAGCATCGCCTGGTCGGCCTCAAGCCCTGCCGAACTGCCCAGCTTGACTTTCACCGCCTTCACCTCACCCTGCTGCATCCAGTCGCGCATTCGCTGCTGAGCTGCCTCTGGTGTACCGATCCCGACTGTAACTGAGGTGGGAACGATTTTAGCCCGGTCTAGCCCCCAGAGCTGCCAGAGCGGCAAGCCTGCCCGTTTGCCCAGCCAGTCATGCAGCGCCAAATCAACAGCGGTACGAACAGCTGAGGGCTGCGGCGCGATCAGCTGTTCAATCTGCTGGCGATCGAGCGGCGAGTAGGCTGCGAGTTGGGGGGCTAAGGCTTGCAGCGCCCCTAGAATATCCTCGGTAGACTGACGCTGGCCAACGGAAAACGGCGAAGCTTCCCCCCAGCCTTCAATGCCATCCTGCTGAATCCGCAGCCAGATGTTTTCGGTTTGGGCGGTTGTGCCTCGGCTAATGGTCAGCGGTACGCGCTTATGGACGGCAAACGGCTCAAATTGGATCTGCATAGGCTACTGGAATATTGCTGCACAGGACGCTAAAGCTCAGCGACCAACTGCTGAGCTTACTGTAGCTGCATCCCAGCGTACCACTGCGGCTAGACCAGAGCAATTTGGGATTTCAAGCCGCCAAAACTCACAAGCTGCTAAAACTCACAAACCTCTGGACTCACCGGGCAAGTCTTGTCGCGGATTTTGTTGCGCTGCAAGTTGAGAATTTGCAAATTCTTCAGGGGGGTAAGCGGCGTTAAATCGCTGACATCGTTGCGGCTCAGGTCGAGGGCAGTCAAGTTGGTTAGCAACTGTAAGGGGGACAGGTCGCTAATTTTGTTGTCGCTGAGGCCGAGCGTGTCAATCTCGGTCAGCGATTGGAGTCCGTTGAGGCTGCTAATTTGATTGCCATCTAGCCCCAGAATGGTGAGGCGGGGCAACGACTGGAGCGGGCTGAGGTCGCTGATCTGATTGTTAATAGCGCTCAGGGCGGCTAGATTGGTCAAGTCTTGCAGCGGCGAGAGATCGCGAATCTGATTGTCGCTCAGACCCAGCAGCGACAGATTGGTTAAGGGACGCAGCGGCGTGATATCCGTGAGGCGATTGGCGTTGAGGCTGAGTAAATCAAGCTGGGTGAGGGTGCTCAGCGGCGCGACATCGCTGACGCGATTGTCGCTCAAGTCCAGCGCGTTCAGACCCGTGAGGCTCTGCAGAGGGCTGACATCTGTAATCTGGTTGCCATCTAGGTTCAGGCTGGTCAGCTGGGTGAGGTTTTGCAGGGGGCGTAGATCGCGGATCTGATTGAGGCTGAGGCTGAGTACCGTCAGGTTGGGCAGACTTTGCAGCGGGGTCAGATCTGCAACCTTGTTGTCGTAGAGGTTGAGTTGCTTTAGGTGTAGCAAAGACTGGAGCGGTGAGAGATCTGAGATGCCGCTGCTGCTGATATCGAGAATATTGCGATCAGTCAGGATCTGCTCTGCCTCCGCGCAGTCTTCGGTCTTAACTTTTTCCAACAGCACCTTAACTGTCGCTCTGGCTTGCCGCGACAGGGCATCCCGCTGATTACAGAGATCCGCAAAGCTGGCGGGCTGGGCGGCGACTATCTTGGCGAGCGGCAGGCTCCATGCTACCGTAACCCCAAGCAGAAGAGCGGAGCGGAGCGGAAATTGAACCATGACTGCCCTGTTTGCATCCATCTAAACCTGATTCAATTTAGCAGAGTGACGAATTCGATCCAATTTTGCTCAAAATTCAAGAGGCTCGTTAGATTTAGAGCAATTAGATTTAGAGCAATTAGATTTAGAGCAAAAGGTTGAGATTAAAGCTCATGTTCCTAATCAGGTGTCTTAAGCAGAGACTTGAGCAGGGGCAATAGAGCAAGGTTCATAGAATAAGGGTTTATTAGGATAAGGACTATCAGGCAATGGGTGAAGCAATCGAGACGTTGGCCACCGAAACGTTAGCCATAGCCACATTGGCGGTGGATATTGGCGGCAGCGGCATCAAAGTGATGGTGCTAGACCATCAGGGCAATCCACTCAGCGAGCGCGACCGCATTGACACACCCGCAGTGCCGACTCCTGAAGCCGTGCTAGAAATTTTGCAGCAGCTGGCAGCGGGAAAAACCTTTGACCGCGTTTCGGTGGGTTTTCCAGGCGTGGTGCGGCGCGGCGTCACCGAAACGGCTGCCAACCTGCATCCAGACTGGATCGGCTTCGACCTAGCAGGCGCATTAATTCAACAGCTGGGCAAGCCGGTTCGAGTGGCCAATGATGCTGACATTCAGGGTTTAGGGGCGGTGGCCGGTGAAGGGGTTGAGCTAGTGATCACGCTGGGTACGGGCATTGGGGCGGCGATGTTCCTCAACGGCAGGCTGATTCCGAATCTGGAGCTGGGGCATCATCCGTTTCGCAAGGGCGAAACCTATGAAGAGCAGCTCGGACGAGCAGCGCTAGACGAGATTGGCAAACGCCGCTGGAATAATCGTCTAGAGCGCGCCGTTGACCTGCTAGAGCGGATTTTCAACTATGACAGTCTCTATCTAGGCGGCGGCAACACCAAAAAGATTGACTTTGTGCTGCCGGTCAATGTCAAAATTGTGCCCAACGTCACCGGGCTGCTGGGCGGGATTGCCCTCTGGAAAGACTAGCGGCAGGATGAGCTGAGGGGAAATGGAAGTATCGTAGGGATGTCACGGAAATGTCGCAGTTTAGCTACTGTCTGACGATGGCAAGATACAACCAGTGGATGAATCAGAAGCTCTACGGGATTTGTGAAGATATTTCCGACGAGCAGCGGCGAGAAGATCGGGGTGCATTCTTTAAGTCGATTCACGGAACATTAAATCACTTGCTAGTCGCCGATCGGATTTGGATGGGGCGATTTCTGGATCAGCCGTTTGCTGCCCAGCTTAATCAAGAGCTGTACTCAGATTTTGCTGATTTGCAGCAAGCCCGCCAGCAAACCGATCAGGCTATGCTCGACTGGGTGACAGCGCTCTCCCCAGACTGGCTAGAGCAGCCCTTCAGCTATACAAACTCATTTGGGCAAGCCATGACCCGACCCGCTTGGCTGCTGCTGGCGCATCTATTCAACCACCAGACACACCATCGCGGCCAGCTCACCACAATCCTCAGCCAGCTAGGCTATGATCCCGGCGTGAGTGATCTGCCTTACCTGCCTGGGCTGGATTAGCCGGGGGCAACCAACAAAGTGCAAAAACATCCAAGACAGGCAGCGCTAGGTTCGCTAAGCTGAGATTTGGCAAGCTGATGCAGTCAGCTGAACAGCAGCAATTCCTTTGAGCCTATGATGTGAGCCTATGATGCTGGCAACCCGGAGTGCGCCTCAGCGCAGCACCGAACAAACCAAATTTTGGCGCGACCCCGCCCTGCGGATGGAGCTGTTGCGCGCTACCTACATCACGCACTCATTTGCGCGACATACGCATGAGGGCTATGCGATTGGTGTAATTGACGCGGGCGTTGAGGAGTTTGCCTATCAGGGCGCAACGCATCAGGCCACCGCTAACAACATTGTGATTGTGCATCCGGGTGAGGTGCATACAGGGCATGCAGGCGTGCCGGACGGCTGGAAATATCGGATGTTTTATCCCTCGGTGGCTCTGCTACAGGGTGAGCTGAGCCGCTCGGTTCCCTACTTTCCACAGCCCGTGATTCAGGATCAGGAGCTAGCTGAAGAGCTGCGGCGGCTGCATTTGGCGCTCGAATCGGCAGACTCTAGGCTCGAAGCCGACTGCCGCTTCCTCTGGACATTTTCCAAGCTCCTGTCGCGCTATGCCGAACATCGGCCTCAGACTTTCGGCAGCGGTCTCGAGACTCTGGCCGTGCGGCAGGCTCTCGACTATCTCAGCGTCCACTACGCCCATGCAGTTTCACTCAACGATTTGGCGAATATTGCTCAGCTCAAGCCGCTGCGGTTTCTGCGTGTCTTCCAGCGAGCCACAGGACTGCCGCCGCATTCTTATCTGGTGCAGATGCGGGTCGAGCAGGCTAAAAAGCTGCTGGCCGCAGGTCTGCCAATTGCCCAAGCTGCTTTTGATACCGGCTTCACCGACCAAAGCCACCTGAATCGCCACTTCAAACGACTGGTGGGCGTAACGCCAGGGCAGTATGTGCAGGGCTGCAAGGCATAGGCTACGACGCTCCCGCGACGAATACCATTATCCTCCAATACCATCTCCTCCAAGTTGGTCTCAGCAGGTGATCCTGCTGCTCCAACCACCACCAGAACTTGCCATCATTGCCCTAGACTTCGTCTTTGATACTTACACAAGGCGAATGCGAGCTTGAACGCTGAGGGTAATGATCTGATTTATGAGCAATTACATTTTTGGTTTCTTTCAAGCTGCCTATTTCAGAGCTGCTTTGGTTCAGAGCTGCTTAGCCGCTGCTGCCAGTCATCATGTTCCAAAAGCGCCGCCCAGCGCTCAAACGCGACGGCCAACCGCAAATGGCTCGGCTCCAGACCGTTCAGCTGCTGCACCAAATCATCCAGCTCAGCAACCGAGAGCCGAGGCAGCTCAGGCAGCTCAGCCCGCGTCACCTCACGCTGTCCAGACTCTCTGCCGAGTCGCTGCGACAGCCAGAGCAGGCTCACATCAGGAATTAAATCTACACCGTCCAAGCAATAGGTGCGGTCGATGGCATCGAGCGACGCGCGCTGCTTCAGCTGATCATGCGTCACAAATCCGCCCAAGCGCACCCAGGATTCGTCAGGGTTGACCTGTGCTGCTAAATAATAGTCTGCGACCCAGCGAGGAATGTCCACCCATTCTTGCGAAATCCGAATTTCGTCCAGGTCAATTGTTTCAGTGGGAACCAGCACTAGCCGCTGCTGATAGCCCTGCTGCTCCCAAACCACTGCCGAGCCGTTGACAAACTCCCAGTTCCGGGCGGCAGTTGGCGCGACATTGGCCTGGGGGGCATCCTCGCGCAGGTAGGGCAGGAGCGTTTGCAGACAGAGCTGATTGAGATAGGCGTTCCACTGAGCGGCAGCGGTCGAAAATCGGCGGCTCTGCTGCCATGCTGCAGCCTGAATCTGCGGTTCAATCGGTAAGAGCGAGATAGAGTCGAACAGAGCCGCATTTGGAATCATGATTGCCTCAGAGTCGCTTTAGGCCAGCGCATCAGCTTGTGCAGTAGGGCTGATTAGGCTGAAAATTGGGTTGAGCATAGTACGCTTGCAGCCACTCGTCCAGCGCTGAACTGGTGTGAGCTAATAGGGCTATGCTAGGCGAAATATGCAGGCAGCTCCATTTTGCCAGAATTAGCAGCAGCGATTCGCGCAGCTTGGCCAAACGCCGTGAGACCGTACATTGCTTCAGCTGCATCTGCTCTGCTAGCTGCTGTTGCGTCCAGCCTGCCTGGTAGTAAAGCTGCATCAGCTCCTGTGACTCCGGATCAAACTGCTGGATGGCGTTGCTTAACAGCTCACTGAGCTGCTGCTGCTGCTGCTGACGCTCCTGCATTTCTTCAGCAGAAATCAACTGGCTCAATAGTGACTCAGTCTGGCAAGTCTCGCTCAGGCAGGTTTCGCACAGATCATCTAGCAGTTCCCCCGACTTGTAGCCCAGTTTGGGACTGTTGAGCGACAGGAGATTCGGAAAGAGATAGGCGCGCGCTGCTTTGGCACAGGTGGTCAGCCACTGCTCCATTTGGGCAACGCTAGTTGGGTGGGCGGGGTTTTGCTGTGGATCTTGCTGTGGGTCTTGCTGTCTAGAGATCTGCCGATACATCTGAGTCATGGCTTCCCAGACCACAGGCTCAGGTTTGGCTAATTGACGGGAGTTGGTGGCCTGTTGGGGGACATAGAGCATCTTGAAGCAGTTCCAAGCCCGCAGGTAGTGCGGCTCGCCCGATAGTCCCACAGCTTGCAGTGCCTCCACCAGCCGCTTCTGGCTCAGCTTGCGGAGTAGCGCCCAGTCGGTACAGATATCGACTTCTTGGCGCTGACGCAGACTTTCGCGGATCAGGTTATGGAGCGTGACGCTGGCGTAGCTCTTGAAGCTGAAGCCCTGTTGGGCATCGAAGCCTTTCAAAACCTTGTCAACCTGGGCAATGGCCAGCTGAAACAGATCGGCAGGGCTGTAGTGCAGATTGCTAAAGCTGCTGGCGGTCTTTTGCGCGATCCAGTAGCAGGTTTCCTGGATGTAGGCCATCAGATGCCCCCGCGCTAAACTTGCCCCCGGTACAGTTGCGTTGGCCTGCCAGATTTTGTACCAGTAGAGCGTCCAGTAGCTCTCTCCTAAATCAGTCATTCCATCAGTCACTCCAGCGGCTTGAGCGATTGCCTGCTCCATGCTGCGACGCAGGTTGGGGTCAACCGCCCAGCCTTGAACCTGATCGCAATCAAACTCTAAAAACGTAGAAAATAGCTCAGTGGGGCTGTGACGAGGGCGCATGAGTTGTTATTCAATAAAGTGACGATAGGCTCAGTCAGCCCCGACTTGCTAAATCAGGACTTGTAAATCAGGACTCTTAAACCACGCAGATCTGCACCAAGCTGTAACTACAGATTCAGGGATCTGAAGGCTTGATTCGGAAAAACTGCGCTTTGAATCAGATAATTTTTATGTCGCGCGTATCAGCTGCCAAACAGTACCCACTGGAGGACTAGACGGCAGAGCGTAGATGAGTCTGTAATGCTGATAGTCTAGTAATGCTACTAGTAATGCTAATAGATAGTGACCGCGATTTAAGGGAGTAGCTTAGCCGCAGAGCGCCACCATCATGCCGTTTCTGAGCAGTGTCGTAGCCACATCAGCCGGAACTGCCGGAGAGAACAGAAACCCCTGCACATATTCGCAGTTGAGTTCACAGAGCTGTTTGAGCTGGGCGTGAGTTTCCACCCCCTCAGCAATCACCTTCATGCTCAGACTATGCGCCAAGACAATAATCGACTCGGTAATTTTCAAGCTCTCTTTGTTGTTGCAAATATCGCTAACAAACGAGCGATCGACCTTGAGGTGATTCACCGGAAACCGATGCAGATAGCTCAACGAAGAGTAGCCAGTGCCAAAATCATCCAAGCTGAGCTGAATCCCGGTATTGCTGAGCTGCTTGAGCCTGTCGCCGGCGACTTCGGTGTTGGTAATCAGCGAGCTTTCGGTGACTTCTAGCTTCAGGTGCTGTGGGTCGAGCTGGGTTTCAGCCAGTGTTTGGGTAATCTGGTCGATAATATTCGGCTGAAGCAGCTCGCGGCCTGATAGATTCACGCTCATATAGCGCAGGCTACCGGTCGGAAACTGGGCTTTCCAGCGCTGCATCTGATGGCAAGCCTCTGAGAGAATCCAGCGGCCTAGCGGCATAATCAGCCCGGTTTCTTCAGCAATTGGAATAAAATCAGCTGGCGAAATAAAGCCCTGCGTGGGATGCTGCCAGCGCAGCAACGCCTCAAAGCCAACAATCTCATAGGTCTTGATTTCCAGAATCGGCTGATAGTAAAGCTGTAGCTCGTTGTGCTCAATGGCTAGCCGCAGATCTGTCTCTAGATGCAGCCTCTGCAACACCTGTGAATGCATGACGGTGTCAAACACCGAGTAGCGCGATTTGCCTTCTGCTTTGGCGCGATACATGGCAATATCGGCATTTCTCAAAAAATCTTCCGACTGTCTGCCGTTGCTGCTGAGCACAATCCCAATGCTCGTATTCAAGAAGACCTCATAGCCGTCTAGATTAAACGTCTGCGCCATTGTCCTTAAGATCGAGTCAGCCACCTGGGTCGCCGACTCCAGATCCGGCGTATGCTTGAGCAAGATCGTAAACTCATCGCCGCCAAAGCGAGCTAAAAACGCCTGCTCTGGCAGACAGTCTGTGAGGCGCTGCGCCACGATTTTTAGCAGATGATCGCCCTGTTCATGCCCCAAGCTGTCGTTGACTAGCTTGAAGGAGTCTAAGTCCAGCAGAAAAACGGCAAAGCGCTGATTTTGATCCCACCGCGTCTGGGCAATGGAGGATTCTAAGGCCGCCATAAAAGCGGCTCGGTTGGGCAGACCCGTTAAAGTATCGTGAAACGCCCCGTAGCGCAGTCTCTCTTGGGACTGCTTGCGCTCAGTAATATCCTGAAACGCAATAATGGCGTAGGAAATTTCGCCAGATGCATCGTAGATTGGCACTCCCGACACCTCTAGCGGAATTCGCTGGTGACCGCGCTCCAGCTCCAGATCGTCAACGGTCGAAGCCTCTCCCTGGAGTGCCCGCAAAATCGGCAGCCGTGCAGAGGGATACTGCTGTTGCGTCCCAGCCACATAAGTCAAATATTCCGAGGCATGGAGCGGCGCACTGGCTGCTTGGTCGCCCAACAGCTCGCGCGCCAGCCGATTGGCATAGTAGCTGTTGCCCGCCGGGTCATGAACGCCAACCGCAACCGGCATCGCTTCCAAAAACTGCCGCAGCTGAGCTTCGCTCTGGGTCAAAGCCAAATGTTGGGCTTGCAGCTGCTGAGTTTGCTCATAGCTGCGTAGGGCTTCTCGCACTGTCAGCGACAGGTCGGTTTCATCCCAGGGCTTGGCAACGTAGCGATAGAGGCTGGCGGTATTGATGATGTTAATGACGGCTTCTAGGCGGGCTTGCCCAGTCAGCAGAATTTTCAGAGTTTGCGGATAGAGGCTGTGAATTTGAATCAGCAGCTGATCGCCTGTCATCCCCGGCATGATTTGGTCGCAGATAATCAGCGGGATTTCCAACTGAGCTTGAGTCAGCTCCTCAAAGAGCTCTAACGCCTCTTCTCCACTCTCGACCAGTTCAATCTCATAGTAATCATCAAGCGATCGCATCAGCTGATCGCGTAGACTAAGCAAAACCACTCGCTCATCGTCTACGCAGACAATTGTTTTTCTATTCATTAAACTGCTCATCGAACTGCTCCAATCCGCTGCGAATCACGTTAATTAACGTCTGTTCTTCCCACGGCTTTGGAATGTAGGCATAGAGATTGGCGACCTGACGGGCGTTGTCAATAGCCGTTTCATCTGCCTGTCCTGACAGTAAAACCGTGACGATTTTCGGGAACCTCTGATGCACCTGAGCCAAAAACTGATCGCCGCGCATACCGGGCATCAGCCAGTCAGAGACAATAATTAAAATATCAATCTCATCTAGGCACAGCTCGTCGATCACTTCCCAGGCTTCATCCACGCTTTCAGCCAATTCGTAGCGATACCGATCGCCAAAATATTTGGTGATCTGATCCCGCAAGCTGAGCAGGACAATTCGCTCATCATCGACGCATAAAATAGCCTGGTTAGACATCACTCTCGAACTTCAAACGGCGCTGATTGGTAACTCTGAAGCAGCGGGGGCAGACTCAATCGGCAGCCAGACGCTAAACGTAGTATGCCCAGCCTGACTTTGCAACTCCACCCGGCCTTGATGCTTGGCCACGATCCGCCGCACAATATCTAGACCCAGCCCTGTCCCCTCGCCCATTGGTTTGGTGGTGAAAAAGGGATCAAAAATGCGGTTCTGGATATCTGCGGGAATTCCGCCGCCGGAGTCGGTGATTTGCACCAAGATTTGCTGCTCTTGCTGAGTCACCGTGATCTCTAAAAGCCCTTGACCGTCCATAGCTTGCAGGGCGTTGTGAATCAGATTTGACCAAACCTGAGTCAACTCTTCGGCATAACAGAGAACTTTGGGGACGGCAGCATAGCGCTTCTGGAGCTGAACCCCGCGCTTAAGCTGATTTTGATAGAGCGTCAGCACGGTGTCAATCCCGTCAGTCACAGCCGCCTCGAATTTTTGGCCAGAACTGTCTTGACGGGCGTAGTTTTTCAGGGCAAACACAATCTTGGTGGCTCGTTCGACCGCCAGCATAATGTTCTGGCTGTTGTTCTGGACAATCGAGAGCTGGTAAGCCGTTTCAATCACAAAGCGGTTCTCGGCTAGCGCTAGCAGCGGCAGCATCGCGTCTAGATCTGGGCTGATCCCCATTTTGCTGAAGCTGTCGGCAATCGCCTCTGCATTTTGGATGGAGCGCTCACTCAACGCCTGCTTGAGACTCCGTCTGAGCTGACGCTCTTCGCGGAAGGAGAGCATCTCTCTCGGCTGCTGCGCCAACTCTAGCAGGGCAAAAAAGTCGGCCAAGCGTTCCGGCGGCAAGAGCTGAAACAGCTTGGGCAACTGCTGAGTCGAGCTTTCCAGCGCAGCGCTAATATTGCCAATTGAGGCTTGAATGGCTCCTAGCGGCGTATTCACCTCATGGGCGATGCCCGCGACGAGCTGCCCCAGCGCCGCCATTTTTTCAGACTGAATCAGCTCGGTTTGGGTGGTTTGCAACTCTTGGAGGGCTTGGGTAAGCTGGCTGTTTTTGGCGTTAAGGTCAGCGGTGCGCTCGGCGACGCGCTGCTCTAACTGGCGGTTGGTGGCAGCCAACTCGGCAAAGGAAGCGCGCAGCTGGGCAGCCATGCCGTTGAAGGAGTTGGCCAGATCGGTCAGCTCGTCAATTCGGCGCAGATGAATGGTTTGGTCTAAGTTGCCTGCCGTAATTTCTTTAGCGGCTCGATTCAGCCGCAAAATGGGATCGCTGACCCAGCGCGCTGTCGCAATCCCCACCAAAATGGCCGAGAGCAGAGCGGCAAGACAGAGCAAAATAGTGACGCGCGTGTTGTGGTTAATCTGCGCCATAAAATCAGCTTCGGGCACGGCCACTACCACCAGCCAGCTGAGGCCGAAATCATCCTGCCAGGGAGCAATTTGCACAAACTCACGCTCGCCCTCTAGCTGCAAGCTGAGCTTCTGCGGCTTTTGAATGGCCTGAAACCCACCGAAA
This sequence comes from Pegethrix bostrychoides GSE-TBD4-15B, assembly GCA_019359155.1. Lineage (GTDB taxonomy): Bacteria > Cyanobacteriota > Cyanobacteriia > Elainellales > Elainellaceae > Elainella > Elainella bostrychoides. The sequence continues at coordinate 104,411 of JAHHHV010000064.1, read as the reverse complement.
TCGGCTTGAATCTGGCGAGCAATCATCTGAACAATTGGATCCTCGCTCTCTGTGGCGCTGAGCCGCTGGGCTTCACCGTTTACAATTGCGTAAGGCGTTCCGCTGCTGGCTGCGACAATTGCCCCGCTGCGCTCCACAATAAAAATTCGGGTCGCTGGACTCGACTTGATGCTTTGCAAAAACTCGCCGATGTTAGAGATCAGCAAATCCACTCCCATCACGCCCAACAGCTGCTGATTGCGGCCATAAACCGGGTAGCTCGACGAGATGGACATCACCTCTGGCTTGTCATCCCAGGAGTAGATCTGGCTCCAGACAGGGCGTTTGGCCGCGACCGCATCGGCATACCAGGCTTCGTCTTGAATGGGAGGTTGATCTTCCTCAATTGTCGAACTGAGTCGATTGCCTTTTGGATCAGTTGAGTAAATCGAGAGCTGGCCTAGATCAGACCGCAGGGTTTCGTTGATCAAATACTGGCTGTTTTCGAGCCGCTCAACCCCAATAAACTCGCCCGTCGGGTTGGCAAAGTTGATATAGCCGACATTGAAAACCTGCATCTGCCGGAAGAAGAACTGCCCCATCTTCTGAAAGTTTTGCAGGTCAAGCAGCCCTAGCTCCACGGCATCCAAATTCACCTGATTGATTTGATGCGGTACGCCCAAATACTCATCTAGATGCTGTTCCACCAGGCTGCTAGATTTCTGCATCAGCTGATAGGCCAGCTGATTCACCGTTTGCTGACCGTTGCGAAACGATAGGTAGCCCACCAGCCCGACCGTGCCGACAATTTGCAACACGAAGGGTAGGATTAACACCTTCCGCAGACTCATGCGCCCCAATCGCTGGCGGCGAGTCTGCGGAAGGCAGATAGCAGGGTTGGACAGCAGTCGCTTAGTCATGGCGGTAATGGAAGACGGCTGGATGAGATCAGATTTCCCGCATTGCCCCAGAAAACCCAGCCGCCAGCGCGCAGCGCTAGTCTTGATGCAGCAGCTTTTTGGCCTCAGAATGCATCAGGGCGATCTCTGGCTCGCGCTGGATGGCTCGGTAATACTGCTTTTCTAGGGTTGTGCCTTCGGCGGCGGGCTGAAGCATCTGGCTAGCTTTGGCGAGCAGGGCTTCAACCTGCCCGAGCGTAGCTGGCTCTTTGGGGCTGAGCGCTTCGTCAATTTCAGCAATCAGCTGCGACATCGGGCGCAGCCAGCTAAACCAATCATGCTCCAGCGCCAGCCGAAAAAATTCGGCGTTGGAGGGAATTCGTCCATAAAACTGTTCGTACACGACGCGCTCCGAGTTGAGCAGGGCGCGATGGAGCCGCAGCAGTACTGCCCGAAAATCGCGCAGACGCTGAAACGCATCGAGAGAAGAAGGAGAAGTCATCGATTCACAAGACGGTAGCTACTGTTCCCCATCTTGTCACATTGACTAAAGTTTCAGCTGAGGCCAGTCAAGAACGGCTGAGATAGCGCTTTTGGACTTTGCGCCAGAGTTTCTGGCCTCGCAGCTGGGTCAGCCGCAGTGGGTCGAGTGGCGCAATATCCGCAGGCTGCTGGGCTTTGTGATCAAAGAAGCTGTTGACTTCGCTCAGAATCACCTGAAGCCGCTCTAGGATAGGGGCAGTGCGGTATTCGCTCAGATCGATCACGGGAGCCGGATCGGGGTGATTCAGCGCCGCCAGAATCCGCTGAAGGTCGTAAGCCTGCGAGTAGACCGCAATTTTGTCGCAATTGAAGCCGGGATCAAGATAGTCTGACAGGCCGCCATTGACGCTAGAAAAGACGCGCACTCCGCAGGCCATCGCTTCCAGCGGCTGTAGCCCAAACCCTTCGCTCACCGACTGCATCGCCCAATATTCGGCAGAGTCATAGAGATAGACTTTGGCGCGGTTAAATAGCCCCGGCAGATCTTCAACATAGCGATTCACCACCGTCACCTTGCAGCGGGTTTGCAGAGCCGGAACGAGCTGCTGCATTAAATAGGTCGAAGACTTACGCGCCTGCACCAGCACATCGATCTCGCGCGGCTGCTGCTGATTATAGAACTCGTCGGAAATCTGGTTGGGCAGGTAGTAAATCGGCGAATGCGGCGCCTGCTGCCCCCAATAGCCCAGCGTGTTGCGGCTGACGGTAACAATCGGGATATCGGCAGGCAGCTTGAGGCGGTAGCCAGCGCTGTGGGCGTGGTAGAGCACGTTCTTCGAGCGGAGCTGCGGCACCAGCTTGGCAACATCAAACCCCCAGCTCACCACGAAAACACTCTGGTCAGGCTGCGGTAGCGCCAGCAGGTCTGCCAGCAGGTCTGCCAAGAACAAATGCTCTGGCTCGCGCTGACGATAGGTGACGACTTCGGCCTCGCAGAGCTGCTGAGTCAGCTTCAGCGTTTTTAGCTCCGCCCAGAGTCCGCCGCAGGCAAATTTTCCCGTCGTCCCCGGCAGCAGAAAGTAGAGCTTTCGCATTAATCCCCAGACAGGCGAATCAAATGCCTGCCCCATCCAAAAACTGCTCAATAATCTTATCGTTGAGCTGACAGCTTGCTGTCACCAGCACTCGCGGTTCGACAGGAGTCTGCTGCTGAATCGCCTGCATCTGCCGCTCCAGCGTCTCGATTCGATCGAGCAAGACTCGGATCACCTGCGCCTCTGAGTCCGGCAGCTGCGCGTGATCTAGCGGCTCCACCCGCTCGCCCGCCCGATAGACAATCCGGCCAGGAATGCCGACGACAGTGCAGTCAGAGGGCACATCGCGCAGCACCACCGAACCCGCACCAATCCGCACGTTGTTGCCCAGCGTCAGATTGCCCAGCACCTTTGCGCCTGCACCAACGATCACGTTTTCGCCCAGCGTGGGGTGGCGCTTCCCGGTTTCCTTGCCCGTCCCGCCCAGCGTCACGCCCTGGTAGATCAGCGCATAGTTGCCGACAATTGCCGTTTCGCCAATCACAACTCCCATGCCGTGGTCGATAAATACGCCTCGGCCAATTGTCGCGCCGGGATGGATTTCAATCCCCGTCAGGAAGCGAGCGATATGGGAAATCAGGCGCGGAATGAAGGGCAAGTTCAGACCATGGAGCTGGTGAGCAACCCGATAGAGCATCAGCGCCTGCAAGCCGGGATAGCAAACCAGCACTTCTAGCCAGTTGCGGGCAGCAGGATCGCGGTCGAAAATAATTTTGAAGTCGTCTCTTAGCGTCGCCAGCCCGGTTTTCAGCACAGGTAATGCCCCGCAAAAACTACCAGATCCAGGCTATTATATTTTCTGCCTGTTTGCTTGAGAATATGCTGAGAGACAAATCGCACGATTGGCTCTCTCGCCGCAAGTCAGGAAACCCTGAGCTGAGAGCCTAGAAAGTTACGCCCAGTTGCACCCAGTTGCGCCAGCCAAATTCTAAAATGGGGTATTCCTGCTATGATTTCTGGTAAGTCATACTCACTTCGCCTTAACCGTCATGAATAGCGCTGCCCAAGACTCTGCTCAAGCTTCTGGCCAAGCTCCTGCCCAAGACCGGATCATTATCTTTGACACAACGCTGCGGGACGGCGAGCAGTCTCCGGGCGCGACGCTGAACGTGGAAGAAAAGCTGACGATTGCTCGGCAGTTGGCGCGGCTGGGCGTGGACGTGATTGAGGCAGGCTTCCCATTTGCCAGTCCGGGCGACTTTGAGGCAGTAAGCAAAATTGCCCAGCAGGTGGGCAGTCCGGGTGGCCCCACGATTTGCGGACTGGCGCGTGCGACTCGGCCAGATATTGAGGCTGCTGCCAAAGCGCTCTCTGCCGCCGCCAAGCCCCGGATTCATACTTTTCTGGCGACTTCTGATATTCATTTGGAGTACAAGCTGAAAAAGACGCGGGCTGAGGTGCTGGCCATTGCGCCAGAAATGGTGGCCTACGCCAAGAGCTTTGTGAACGACGTGGAGTTTTCGCCAGAGGATGCCGGACGTTCTGACCCAGAGTTTCTTTACCAGGTGTTGGAGGCAGCGATTGCTGCGGGTGCAACTACGGTAAATATTCCAGATACCGTTGGCTACACAACGCCTGCGGAATTTGGCGGCTTGATTAAAGGCATTAAAGAGAACGTGCCAAATATTGATCAAGCAGTTATTTCGGTACATGGTCACAACGATTTAGGATTAGCTGTGGCCAACTTCCTGGAGGCTGTAAAGAACGGAGCGCGGCAGCTAGAATGTACGATTAACGGCATTGGCGAGCGGGCTGGCAATGCGGCACTTGAGGAGCTGGTCATGGCGCTGCATGTGCGCCGTCAATATTACAATCCGTTTTTGGGACGCGCCCCAGAATCCGAGGCTTCGCTGACCAACATCGACACGCGACAGCTCTACAAAACCTCGCGCTTGGTGTCTAACCTAACCGGAATGTTGGTGCAGCCCAATAAGGCAATTGTCGGGGCGAATGCCTTCGCGCATGAGTCGGGAATTCATCAAGACGGCGTGCTGAAGCATAAACTGACCTACGAAATCATGGATGCTCAGTCAATTGGCCTGAATGACAACCAGATCGTCTTGGGCAAACTGTCGGGGCGCAACGCTTTCCGGTCACGCTTGAAAGAGCTAGGATTTGAACCTGGAGATCAGGAGCTGAATCGAGCGTTCCTGCGCTTTAAGGAAATGGCTGACAAGAAAAAAGAGATTACCGACTGGGATCTCGAAGCGATCATCAACGACGAGACGCAGCAGGCTCCAGAGCTATTTAAGCTGGAGCATGTGCAGGTGTCCTGTGGCGATCACTCGCGCCCAACCGCAACCGTGACGATTCGCACGCCTTCTGGAGCAGAGCTCACCGATGCGGCCATTGGCACGGGGCCAGTTGATGCAGTCTACCGCGCCATCAATCGCGTCGTGAACGTGCCCAACGAGCTAATCGAATATTCGGTTCAGTCAGTGACGGTGGGCATCGACGCGCTGGGCGAGGTGACGATTCGGCTGAAGCACGAAGACCGGATCTTCTCCGGTCACGCAGCCAATACCGACATTATTGTGGCCTCAGCGCTGGCCTACATGAACGCGCTGAATCGGCTTTCGGATAGCTTACAGAGCGGTAAGGTGCTGCATCCTCAGCATGATGAAGTGCAGCCCGTGGGCTAGTAACCGACTCATAGATACAGCCCATAGATACCCCATAGATACAAAAGAGGCGACGGCTGCAGCCGTCGTCTCTTTTAGAAAATCACGCTGCTTAGCTGTCGGCTGAAGCGACCTTTTCGGTTGATTCCGCTTCGGCTGGCTCCACTGCTGGATCTTCCACAGGTTCTGTGGCAGCAGGCTCTGTGGCAATCGGCTCGTTGTCCTCTGAATGCAGCTCTGCGGCGGCTTCTTCGGGCATTGGCATCGAGTTTTCGAGCGCGGCTTCGACCGGCGTAACGGCGGGTGAGTAGGTGACGGGAAGTTCCGCCACGGCTGCTTCGCTCGCGGGTTCGGATGTGGCTTCTTCAGGGGCTTCTGCCACAGGTTCGGGTGCAGGTTCCTCAAGCGCTTCCGGAACGGGTGCAGGTTCTTCAGCTGGCGTTTCGACTAGAGTCTCGGCCACGGCTTCCTCGGCTACGGCTTCCTCGACTACAGCTTCCTCGGCCACAGCTTCCTCGGCCGTTTCTTCCGGCTGCAAATCTTCTGCTAGCGTTTCCTCTACAACAGGTTCTTCAACGACAGGCTTGGGTGGAACGGGTTTGGGGCCGCGCATCAGCGCCATGTTAACGGGCTTCTTCTCGGTATCCCGATCGCCATCTCGGCCTCTGCCCTTGCCGCGCCCTTTGCCCCGATCTCCGTCTCGGTCTCGGTCGCCACCTCGGCTACCCCGGTCGCCCCGGTCGTCGCTTGACCCTTCAGACCGCTCTTTTTGGCTTTTGGGAGTCGGAGGAGCAGGGCGCTCACGATTGACTGTGGGCTGACTCGTCGGCTGATTAGTCGGCTGACTCGTCGGCTGTGGAGTTGCCTCGGCGGACGCAGCTTCGGCCTGCTGCCGCTCAGATTTTTTAATTGGACGCTCTACCACAATCACCTACCCTCCCAACTTGTGACTAAACTCATCTATTCATCTAATAGGGCGTTCACGTTGGAGTTCTAAAGCCTTTTTGCTGTCTAAAATTAAAAACAGCTTGAAATTAGCCTCAACGAACACCCCTGAACGATGATCGCACAAAACAGCAGATTTGCGGGGTGGTTATGCTACATCGAGAGTTTGCATCAAGGCTGCATCAAGTCAGGTAAGCTGTTCAGAATAAAAATCAAAACAGAAAATAGCGCTGCGCCATTGGTAAAAGCGTGGCGGGTTCACAGGTCAATAGCTCGCCATCCGCCCGCACCTCGTAGGTTTCAGAGTCTACCTCAATCGTCGGCAGCGCGTCGTTCAGCTTCAGATCGCGCTTAGTGAGCTGGCGAATGTTGGCCACGGGCAGCACCGTTTTTTGCAGGTTGAGCTGCTCTGGCACGCCCTGCTTGATCCCCGCCTGCGACATAAAGGTAAACGAGGTAGACTGCATCGCCCCGCCAAAGCTGCCAAACATCGGGCGCATATGCACGGGTTGCGGTGTCGGAATGCTGGCGTTGGCATCACCCATCTGCGCCCAGGCAATCAGCCCACTCTTGATCACCGTTTCCGGCTTCACGCCAAAAAAAGCAGGTCGCCAGAGACAAAGATCGGCAATTTTGCCCACTTCTACTGATCCAACATAGTCAGCAATGCCGTGGGTGATCGCCGGATTGATCGTGTACTTAGCAATGTAGCGTTTGGCGCGCGTATTGTCGTTGCGGTCGCTATCCTGGCTCAGTGCGCCCCGTTGCTCCTTCATTTTGTGCGCCGTCTGCCAGGTTCGCAAAATCACCTCGCCAATGCGCCCCATCGCCTGCGAGTCAGAGGAGATCATGCTGAACGCGCCCAGATCATGCAGAATATCCTCGGCGGCAATCGTCTCGCGGCGAATGCGGGATTCGGCAAAGGCCACGTCTTCGGGGATGCTGCGGCTGAGGTGATGGCAGACCATCAGCATGTCGAGATGCTCTTCCAGCGTGTTCACTGTATAGGGTCGGGTGGGGTTCGTGGAAGAAGGCAGCACGTTGGCCTCGCCGCAAACTTTGATGATGTCGGGGGCATGTCCGCCACCTGCGCCTTCGGTGTGGTAGGTGTGAATTACCCGGTTTTTGAATGCAGCAATCGTGTCTTCGACAAAGCCCGCTTCGTTGAGCGTGTCGGTATGGATGGCCACCTGCACGTCGTAGTCGTCTGCCACTGAGAGGCAGGTGTCGATAGCAGCGGGGGTGGTGCCCCAGTCTTCATGCAGCTTTAGGCCCATTGCGCCTGCTTCCACCTGCTCGACCAAACCCTGCGGCTGAGCGGCGTTGCCCTTACCCATCAGGCCAATGTTCATTGGGAAAGCGTCAGCCGCTTGCAGCATTCGGTAGATATTCCAGGGGCCGGGGGTGCAGGTGGTGGCATAGGTGCCTGCGGCGGGGCCAGTACCGCCCCCAATCATCGTGGTAATGCCGGACGCGATCGCCACTTCGATCTGCTGCGGACAGATAAAGTGAATATGTGAGTCAATGCCGCCGGCTGTCAGAATCATGCCTTCGCCCGCGATCGCTTCCGTGCCGGGGCCGATAATGATATCGATATCGTTCTGGATATAGGGATTGCCCGCTTTGCCAATCGCCGCGATTTTGCCGTCTTTGATGCCCACGTCAGCTTTGACGATGCCCCACCAGTCGAGAATCAGCGCGTTGGTGATCACCGCATCAACTGCGCCATCTGCATTAGCAATTGGCGACTGCCCCATGCCGTCTCGAATCACCTTGCCGCCACCAAACTTGACCTCATCGCCGTAGCTGCTGTAGTCACGCTCGACTTCGATGATCAAATTGGTATCAGCCAGCCGTACGCGATCGCCCACCGTTGGGCCAAAGGTTTCGGCATAGGCGCGGCGGTTCATCCGATAGCTCATGGCTTGTCCCCAATTCCAGCTCAATCTTCATGCAAAGAGTAGCACCGTCTCGCGGCTTCGGCAATCAATCGCACAATCACTCACAAAATTACGCACAGAATCACCCCTACAATTACTCGCGAAGGAACTGCACTAGGAATTGACTGCACCAGGAATTGACTGCACCAGGAATTGACTGAGCGAAATAAGCATTTATTTCTTATTTCAAACTCTCTTTTGCGCTCTTGATCTCACAGTATCAAAGCCTTCTAGGACGATTTTGCCCCGCGCCTTGCCGCTCTCAATTATCCTGTGAACCTGCTTGAGATTGGCCGCATTGATCGGCGCATATCGCTCTGTGATAGTTGCCCGCAGGATGCCCTCATCCACAAGACGCGAGACTTGATTCAGAAGTTTTCCCTGCTGGTCGATATCGGCGGTGTTAAAAAGCGAGCGCGTGAACATCAGCTCCCAGTGAGCCGATACAGACTTGCGCTTAAATGGTTTGATATCGAGAATTTCAGGATCATCGATCAGGCCAAAGCGACCTTGTGGCGCAATCAATTCAGCAATTTGATCGAGATGACGGTCGGTATGCGTGGTGGAAAAGACGAAAGCAGGTGCGCCTAATCCGAGCGCAGCAACCTGTTGGGCTAGGGGCAAGCTGTGGTCAATCACATAATGCGCTCCCATATCTTGCACCCAAGCCACCGTCTCTGGTCGCGAAGCAGTGGCGATCACCGTCAGATCGCTCAGGGCGCGCGCGATCTGGATTGCAATCGAGCCAACCCCTCCGGCTCCACCAATAATCAGGATAGCGGGAGCCGCTCCGGGCACCGATTGCTTCACATCCAGCCGATCCAACAACATCTCCCAAGCTGTAATTGAAGTCAGCGGCAGCGCGGCGGCAGCAGCCCAATCTAGGCTCTGTGGCTTCGCGCCAACGATCCGCTCATCAACTAGATGATATTCAGCGTTGCTGCCAGGGCGGTCAATTGCCCCCGCATAAAATACCGGATCGCCTGGTTGGAACAGCGTCACCTCAGCCCCAACGCCAACCACAACACCCGCAGCATCCCAACCCAGTACCTTCCACTCTCCGGAGTCAGGCTGGGCGCTCCGCCTAACTTTGACATCGACCGGGTTGACCGACACCGCCTTGACCTCGACTAGCAGATCTCGGCCTGTGGGGGTTGGCGTTGACAGTTCAATATTGACCAGGGATTCATCGCGATCGATGCTTCCAGGCTGCTGAAAACCAATGGCTTGCATATGTAGACCTCTAATTCGCTATGCCAGCATCGTAGAAGCTATCATCAAGCTTGTGAAGTCCGCTCATATTTTGCACATCGTGTCGAAAAAGGTACGGCCAAGAGAGCTGCTGTAAATACCTGAAATCAAACACCTGAAATCAAATACCCAAAATTCGACAGTCCCGACTCGATTGCAATCTGGGCTGTTCGGTCGAGGCCACGATTAGCCTGATTGACGGCAAGTGGAAATGCGTTGTTTTGTTCCACCTTTTGGGCGGCACGGCTCGCTTTAACGAAATTCGGCGGCGCGTACCGGACGTGACGCAGCGAATGCTGACCAACCAACTCCGAGAGTTGGAAGCAGACGGGCTAATTATCCGCAAGGTCTATCCGCAGGTTCCCCCCAAAGTGGAGTACAGCCTGTCGCCGCTTGGACGTAGCTTGGAACCCGTGCTGCTGGCATTAAAAACTTGGGGTGATGCGAACATTGACCTATTTGCCCAGCCCTCTGACGAGGCATTGGCATAGAGCTGGCTCAAGCAGCTCTGGGGGATTTCCTCAGCCTTGGCGGGAATTGCTCTGCTCTATACACTTGTCAGTCTCAGTTCTGCGGTACGGTACTGGCAGGCTCAGGAGAAAGCCCAAACGCCAAGCCTAAACGCCAAGCATTGAGGAGACTGCTGATGCTAAAGAACCTGTATATTGTGGCGATTGAGCCAGGAAGCGGCAAATCGCTGGTGCTGCTTGGCATCATGGAACTGCTCTCAAAGCGGATTCGCAAGCTCGGCTTTTTTCGCCCGGTGATTCACGACGGCAGCGACCTCGATAACGATATTCAGCTCGTGCTCAGCCGCTATCAGCTGGATCTGCCCTACGAGGCGCAATATGCCCTCACCCACGAGGCTGCCAATCATCTGATTGCCACGGGTCAGTACAGCGAGCTGCTGAAGCAAATTATTCAGAAATATAAAGCCCTAGAGCAGCAGTGTGATTTTATTGTCTGCGAAGGCATTGATGCTACCAACATCGATCCAGCCTTTGTCGATAATTTTGACAGCCGGGTGGCCAACCATCTTGCCGCCCCGATTTTGCTAGTAACCAACGGCGGCGGCAAAGCCCCCCACGAAGTCGTGAATGCCGTCCGAGCTGAGCGCGAAGCGTTTACCGAAGAGGGCTGTGCGCTGGTGGCAACAATCGTCAATCGGGTCGCGCCTGACCACTTAGCGCAAGTGAAGGCAGGGCTGCAAACCGTCTGGACTTATCCCGATCCGGTTTTTGTCTTGCCTGATGACGCGCTGTTGCTGAAGCCGACCGTGGCGGAAATTGCTAAAGCAATCCAGGGCGAGCTGATTCGGGGGGATGCAGAGCGGCTGAGTCGAGAGGTGCTGAACATCAAGGTTGCCGCCATGCATCTACCCAATTTTCTAGAGCGCTTGCAGGAAGGCAGTCTGGTCATCACGCCGGGAGATCGCTCAGACGTGGTGCTGGGCTGCTTAGCCGCGACGCTCTCAGACCAGTCACCCAGCGTTTCAGGGCTGGTGCTGACGGGCGGACTGGGGCTAGATACGCGGATTCAGACGGTGATTGACGGCTCGCGCTGGACGGTGCCGATTTTGAGCGTGCAGAGCGACACCTACGAAACCGCCGCCAAAATCAGCGCCGTGCGCGCCGAAATTACGCCCGACAACCCACGCAAAATCGCCTCGGCGCTAGGGCTATTTGAAACGCATGTAGACAGCGCTAAGCTGGGCGAGCGGATTGCCGTCTCGCGTTCAACTCGGATGACACCCCTGATGTTTGAATATGAGCTGGTGGAGCGTGCCAAAGCGTCCCGACAGCATATTGTCCTACCAGAAGGCAGCGAGGAGCGGATTTTGCGAGCCAGCGAAATTTTGCTGCGCCGGGGCGTAGCCGACGTGACGCTGCTGGGCGACGAGTCAGAGATCCGCAGCCAGATTGCCGCCTTAGGCATCAACCTCGACCCGGCGCAGATCATCAATCCGCGTCATTCTCCCTGGCAGGAAGACTATGCCGCCACCTACTTTGAACTCCGCAAGCACAAAGGCATTACCAAGGACTACGCCCACGACCTGCTGCTCGACCCCAGCTACTTTGGCACGATGATGGTCTACAAAGGCGCAGCAGACGGGATGGTGTCAGGTGCAGTCCATACCACCGCCCATACGATTCGCCCCGCGCTGGAATTTGTCCGCACCCAGCCCGGTGTCTCAATTGTCTCTAGCGTGTTTTTGATGGGGCTAGAAGACCGGGTGCTGGTCTATGGCGACTGTGCCGTGAATCCCAACCCCAACCCGCAGCAGCTAGCCGACATTGCGATTAGCTCAGCTATGACGGCAGAGCAGTTTGGCATTGAGCCACTGGTGGCAATCTTGTCCTACTCCACGGGCGAGTCGGGGCAGGGAGCGGAGGTGGAAAAGGTCAAAGAAGCGACTCGGCTGGCCAGAGCCATGCGGCCTGACTTAAAAATCGAAGGCCCCATCCAGTATGATGCGGCAGTTGATGAAAGTGTGGCTCAGACCAAGCTGCCGGGAAGCGAGGTGGCAGGGCATGCAACGGTGTTTATCTTCCCGGATTTAAACACAGGCAACAACACCTACAAGGCCGTCCAGCGCTCGGCAAACGCGGTGGCGATTGGCCCGGTGCTGCAAGGCTTGCGGAAGCCCGTCAACGATTTGAGCCGGGGCTGCACCGTCACCGATATTGTCAATACGGTAGCGATTACCGCGATTCAGGCTCAGGCAATTCACACTCAGGCGATTCAGGCTAGCTAAACCGCAGGTTGCATCTGGATTCAGTCTCATCTAGCGCCGCCAAAGCTCGCGAAACAGCCTCAAGAGTCAGCCTTCAGCCAGCCTTAAGAGCCAACCTTGACAACCAGCCGGAATGTCAATTTTCATTGTATCGGGCAACACAAATTCTTGATTTACTGCTAATTTTTGCGATGATATAGGCAGAGAAGTGGTTCTAGGTCATCCGAATGGCTGACATAGCAGAAGGAAGTTGAGGCCGCTGATCTCCCCCTATAGTTACAGGCAGAGTTGGAGGTAAGGCTATGAACTGGCAAGAAGGACAGCGTGTTGAATGCGAAGGTCTAGACTGGGGACCTTGCTTTGTAACGATGAGCAACCAGCATATGGTTGTGATCTATTGCCCTCGCTACGAAATGGTGACGACTGCCGACCCTGACAAGCTGGAGCTGGCAGGCTGGAAGACGTTAGCCGATCAAAGCAAGGTCGTCTGGATGAAAAGTCGCCGCAAGGCCGAGCGCGACCAGCGCAATCCGGTTCCCGGCTTTTGATCGTCCCCGAATCTCTTTCCATCCAGCACCCTCTTTCCATCCGATACCTTTACTCAGCGCTCTATCTCGTCGTGCCGTCTCGTCGTGCCGTGTAGCTGCGCTGCGCCATCATCTCACGGGCTGATCTCACGGGCTATTGAGGAGATCGCGATTTGAGAGGTATACCCACTCTGAATAAGGATCGCCATCGTAGGGCTGCAACCCAATGTTGGGATAATCATCCTGGCTGGGGCTAAACAGCATCGCTGCCCCTTCAGAGAGATAGAGGATTGCGTCGTTGAGCCGCTTCAAAATATTCATGCTGACCTCCGGTGATAAAACTAGGTGAGAATGAGCCACGCTAAGCTTTCCGAACAGCCAATTTTTATCGATCCGATCCAACTCTGATGACAAGAGCTGCTCTACGCTTAGACTCTGCTCTGGAACTGAACGCTGAGAACTAGCTAGCTTCAGTCACTTGACCGTTCATAGACTGAACCGTTCATGAGTGAGTTGAAGCTATGCTTTCAGTATAAAGTCAGTACAGAAGACTGTTCGTAATGCCTTACTAATTCTTTGCAGTTATTGACTGCCTCACCAGAGCTGACAGCAGTTCTGCACTGTCCGGAGTAGCCAGCTGCTGGGCAGCAGTAGCCATCTGCTGTAGCTCTGGTGAGCCGAGCAGCGTTAGCACCTGTTGCTCTAAACGCTCTGCGGTCAGGTCAGATTGAGGCATCAGCAGCGCGGCTCCAGCGGCCTCAAAAACCTTGGCGTTGTAGGTCTGGTGATCTTCGGCAGCATAGGGATAGGGAATCAAAATGGCGGGCGTAGCGGTGATGGCTAGCTCGGTCAGCGTGCCCGCGCCTGCCCGACTAATCGCCAGCGTTGCCCGCCGCAGCAGTCCCGCCATGTTGACATAAAACGGCAGAGCGCGATACTGAGCATGGCTGAGCTGATTGGCTTCTGGGTCGCTGTCTCCCGTCAAATGCACCACCCAGGCTCCGGCTGCAAACCAAGCTGCCGCCGCCTGCCGCACGAGCCGATTGACCGCCACCGCGCCCTGACTGCCGCCCACCACCAAAATTACCGGCACCTCTGGCGGAAGATCTAGATCTTGCAGCAGATCTAGCGGCGGCAGGTTGGTCACAGCACCCGCACTTGCACCCGCACCCGCACCCAGATCAGTCTGAAACTGAGCGCGCACTGGCGTTCCCACCGTAACCGTTTGGGCATTGGGCAAATAGCGAGCGGCGACCTCAAATCCTAGCGCCACCTGCGTACACCAGGGACTCAGCCAGCGTGTCACTTTGCCCGGTAGCGCATTCGACTCGTGCAGAATCACGGGTAGTCCCAGCGACCGAGCAGCTACAACTGCCGGAGCCGCAATATAGCCGCCCGTTGTTAGCACAGCCTGAAACTGTCCCTGTCGTAGCAGCTTTCGCACTGTAAAGATTGAGAGCAGTAGGCGACTTGCGGTTCGAGCCGTGCTGCTTAAGCTCTGCAGGCTGAGCTGCTGCTGAAACCCCTCAGCGCGGACGGTATGCAGCGGGTAGCAGTCGGGCACAAGCTGGACTTCGAGACGGTCGGGTACGCCCAGCCACTCAATTTGACAGTCACTCAGCGCTTGGGCAGTCGCCAGAGCCGGGAAGAGATGTCCGCCTGTGCCGCTCGCCGCGATCAGGAGTTTAGGCCGAGCCTTGTTGGTTCGGCCTGCTGTAGCTACTCCGCTTGCAGCAGCCGGATGATTAGATAGAGCCGGATTGTTAGATAGAGCAGCCTGATCCTGAAGCGGCTCAACAGACTTTGAGAAAAACATAAGCTTTAAGCTTTGTAAAATTCAGCCTTGAAATTCAGCCTTGAAATTTAACTTGAGAGGTTGATCCATAAACCCAATTTGTGAATCAAGTTTGTGCCAGCATCTATGAAGAATCAGCGCAATCTTTGCCACGAATTCCTGAACAGATTACTCTATAGTCTGAAGTCTTGACTCACAATCTGGCTCAAAGCTCAACTAATTTACCGTAAAATGCCGTAAGCCTCAGAGATCTGCGCCTTAGCTTCTTTCGCTAAATTTCACAATCCTTAACCGCAAGACCCCCGCAATGCATAACCGCATCCTCCTGCAAATCGGCTCAGCCTGCAAGCTGCCCCGGCTGCGTTCGCTCCAGATCTCGCTGAATATTTTAGCCCTGCTTTGCTTGGCTCTTGCGGCAGGCAAAGTTCAGGCTCAGTCAGCTCCGGCACCGGCTACTCCAGCTCCGGCGGCTCCGGCTCCAGACAGTCAGCCCACCAGCCCGCCTCCCCCTGAACTGACAGATACCTTGAGCCAAATTGATGCTGCTGCTTCAGAGAGCGACTTGCGGGCGGTGATGCGGTTTTACGATCGGTCTTTTACCAGCAGCGACGGGCTGACGCGCAGCACCCTAGAGCAAACCCTCTCTGATTTATGGCAGCGCTATCCCGATTTGACCTACAGCACCCAGCTAGAGAGCTGGGAAGCGCAGGCGAATGGGTTTTCCACCGTGACAAC
The DNA here is from genome assembly GCA_019359155.1 of Pegethrix bostrychoides GSE-TBD4-15B. GTDB lineage: Bacteria > Cyanobacteriota > Cyanobacteriia > Elainellales > Elainellaceae > Elainella > Elainella bostrychoides. The sequence continues at coordinate 89,408 of JAHHHV010000064.1, read as the reverse complement.
CACCACTATCACCGGTAGCTACCCTGACCAGCGGCGCGATTTGAAGCTGACGGCAACCATCCGATCCCGCCAGCAGATTCAAAATAACCAGATTGTCCAGCAGGAGATTTTGGCAGAGCGCAGCGAGTTGTCCTCTGGTCAAAAGCCGCCGAGCCTGTCGATTAGTCTCCCCGAACAGGTCACTCCCGGCCAGAGCTTTGACTTTGATGCCGTCGTCACCGAGCCACTAGGCGAGCGAGTCTTGCTAGGAACCGCGCTTGAAGAGCCAGTCACGGTTGAAAATTACCTCAACCCTGCCCCAATTGAGCTGGAGCTGCTAACCTCTGGCGGGCTGTTCAAGGTTGGCGAAGCGCCCCCAGAAGCAGGAGACCGGTGGATTTCGGCGGTAGTTGTGCGCTATGACGGGATTACAGCCGTGACGCAGCGGCTGCGAGTGGGCAATTAGTCGCCTGCAATTAGTCATCTGCAATAGGCCGAGCCTGATACTGAGCGCATAGGTTGCAGTCACCCATCGGATTAACGGCACAGCGCAGATAGCTAGAGCGGGCGTTGAATTGGCAGGTTAAATCGCCAATCATGTAGCCAATGCCTTCAACATAGCGGTGGTCTGCCGGATGAGACGCGCCGCTGCTCACTCGCTCCGGCGATCGCCCTGACGGCAAACCAATCGCAAATCGGCGCTCCGCAGACCGCTGCATTACGACTCGCAGCTGCTGAGTCGTGCGCTGATTGAGCTGCCGCATCACGAGCAGTGACAGCAGCGGCGGAGCCAACCCAAAAATGACAATCAGCACGATCAGCACAGGCTTTTGACTTGGGCGGCAAATTCTAGCGGCGGAGCTCCGGCACGGACAGTGGCTCCCCAGTCAGGCTAAAAGGCCGGATGGTAGTAATTTTAACTGCAACAGTTTGGCCTTTGAGGGCAGCGATGTCACCCGTGAAAAAAGTCAGCCGATTCCCCCGCGTTCGCCCCATCACCTGAGTCGGATCTTTAGGGTTTTGGTCTTCTACGAGCACTTCTTCTACCCGGCCCAAATAGCGCTGCGAGCGTTCTGCGGCCTTGAGATTCACCAGATGATTGAGTTGCTGGAGCCGATCGGCTTTGACGACTTCACTCAGCTGATTCGGCCAGAGCGCCGCAGGCGTCCCGGGACGCGGTGAGTAGGCGGCGGTATTGACTAGATCAAACCCGACTTGCTCAACCAAGCTGAGCGTATTCTCAAACTGCTGCTCGGTTTCGCCCGGAAAGCCAACAATTGCATCAGCGCTAATTGAGGCATCGGGCATATAACGACGCACCATGTCGATGATTCTCAGGTAGCGCTCACGACTGTAGCCGCGCGACATCGCCTTCAGCAGCTCGCTGTCGCCTGACTGGAACGGAATGTGGAAATGCTCGCAGAGCTTGGGCAGCTCGGCGCAGGCGCGAATCAAGCGCTCAGTGAAGTAGCGAGGATGGCTGGTGGCAAACCGGATGCGGTCGATGCCGGGTACGTCATGCAGAAAGTAGAGCAGGTCGGTCAGGGTATAGAGATGCCGCCCTTCTGGCGTTGCGCCCGGTAAATCGCGCCCGTAGGCATCGATATTTTGACCCAGCAGCGTCACCTCTTTGTAGCCCTGCTGCCCCAACGCCTCCAAATCAGCGCGAATTGCCTCCGGTCGGCGGGACTGCTCTACGCCACGCACGTTGGGCACGACGCAGTAGGTGCAGCGCTCGTTGCAGCCGTAGATCACGTTGATCCAGGCCGAAACCTGACTGTCTCGGCGCGGCTTAGTAATATCTTCATAGATATGGGCAGCCTCGGTCGCCACAACCTGATTGCCGTCAAAGACCTGCTCTAGCAAATCGCGTAGCCGATTAGCATGTTGTGGCCCCATAACTAAATCTAGCTCCGGGACGCGCCTGAGCAGTGCTTCGCCCTCTTGCTGAGCTACACAGCCCGCCACAACCAGCGTCAGGTTGGGCTGCTCATGCTTGCGCTTGGCCTGCCGTCCCAGATAAGAATAGACCTTCTGCTCAGCATTATCTCGGATCGTGCAGGTGTTGTAGAGCACCAAGTCTGCCTGCTCGGCTGTCTCTGTCCACTGAAACCCCATTTCTTCAAGAATGCCAGCCATACGTTCGGAGTCAGCCTTATTCATCTGACAGCCAAAGGTGGTGATGTGATAGCGGCGCGGAGCATTGGCTATGCAGTCAGTTGCGCAGTCAGTGGTGTGATCGGTGTGATCAGCCGTGTTCAGTGCCATAGGGTGCCATAGACAGTGTCATATTCAGGGCAGAATCTTGCAGCCCAGCGTCCAAGTCGCTTTAGTAGCTTAGCAAATTGCTTGCGGCTCTGAGTTTGACCAATCGGCTAGTCAAGAGTGGAACCGGAATGAAACCAGAACAGCAAATAGAAAAGCCCGGTCTTTAACAACCGGGCACTGATTGAATGGTGTGCTATTTGCAACATTCCCTGTCCCGTGTTGTTTGCCATCAGCCCGTCGTAAAGTCTTGATGAACTGACCAACTGCCGTGAGTTAGCTGGTGTTCTGCAAGGCTCAAGGTTAGTTCTGTCCGAGGGGGTAGGTAAAAGTCTGACCCGACTGATAGAGTCGAATAGTTTGCAACCTCAGACACACAAAAATTAACATTAGCCAGATTAGCTAGATTCGATACTCGTTGGCTAGTCGTTGGCTAAATAGTACTGGAGCCAGATTGCCCTGGAAGCATTGACTATGAAAGCTGATATTCAATCCACCTCTGCTCATCCTACTTTTCCTACTTCTGCCCATCTGTTGGCTGACCCTCTAGCTCATAGTGCTTATAATCAACCGAGTGCTTATAGCCAACTGACCCAGCGCGAGCTAGCTGAGAGCCATCAGTCAAAAGCCGCCAAACAGCAAATTTTAGCCTACTTTGCAGCGTTGAATACAGGCGACTTTCTCGCTAGCGCCGAGCTGTTTGCTGAGGATGGTCAGCTTTTGCCCCCTTTTGAATCTGCCATCGTGGGGCAGGCAGCGATTGCAGAGTATCTCAAAGCCGAGGCGAAGGGAATGCAGGCGGTTGTCCAGTCTGTAGATGCTCAGCCACTATCTGAGACGACTCAGATGATGACTCAGATTCAGGTGATTGGGCAGGTGCAGGCTCCGCTGTTTGTAGTCAACGTTGGCTGGCTGTTTGTAGTCAACGAGCGTTCCGAAATCGTCAGCCTCAAAATTAAGCTGCTAGCCGCTCTCAAGGATCTGCTGCATCTCAAGCGCTAGAACTGCTGCGCGGGCAGCAGCTCAGCGAAACGGCGTGAACCAGCGCAAACCAGCGAATCAAACGGGTAAGGAGAATTGTACGGATTTGTAGCTATTTCCAAGCACACTCTTTCTTTCATGTCCCCAAACTCGCTAAAATACGACCGATAGCTGAATCACTGCAATAGTCATCCTGTTAATTATGAGCGTAGTTACCCAAGTTATTCTTAACGCTGACGACGAACTCCGCTACCCCAGCAGCGGCGAGCTGAGGAGCATTCAAGAATTTTTAGAAACAGGCAGCCAGCGGACGCGGATTGCGGCAACTCTGGCCGACAACGAAAAGAAAATTGTTCAAGAGGCCAGTAAGTCTCTTTGGAAGAAGCGCCCGGACTTTATTGCTCCTGGCGGCAATGCTTACGGTGAAAAGCAGCGCGCCCTCTGCCTACGCGACTACGGCTGGTATCTGCGGCTAATTTCTTACGGCGTGCTGGCTGGCGACAAAGAGCCGATCGAAAAAATTGGCTTGATTGGCGTACGCGAAATGTACAACTCGCTTGGCGTGCCCGTTCCAGGCATGGTGGAGTCAATTCGCTGTCTCAAGGCGGCCTCCCTGGCGCTGATGAGCGATGAAGATGCGACAGCCGCAGCGCCCTACTTTGACTATGTGATCCAGTCAATGTCCTAAGAGCGTCCTAAGATCCTGCCCTGAGCGTAGGAGATCATATAGAAACTAAAAGCCAGTAGGGAGAGCATAGCCCCTGCTGGCTTTTTAGGCATTTTTGAGACCCAGAGAATTTTTGAGACGCAGAGACTAGACTCTGAGCGCGTTATGGCTACAGAGCTAATCTTAATAATCGTCTAATAATCGTCTCTATCGATCGAGATAAAATCGCCCCGCACCCAGCCCGTAGCATTAGAAACCGTGAATCGCACGAAGTACCACATATAGCCATCTTCTCCAATGCTGCGCTCTAGCACTTCTACCCGGTCGCCTGCATAGCCAATGTGCCGAGCATAGGCACGGGTGCTGGCATCATCGCGCACGTTAATCGGAGAATTCGCGCTAGAACTGACAAGATAGGCATAGTCGCCATAGGCCACGAGGGAGTAAGAAGATTCGCCAAATGCCGGAGTTGCAGCCGCAGGCAACGGTAGTGTAGCCAGCGAAACACCAGTCAGCGAAACACCAGTCAGCAGACAGCGGGTGAGGAGGTTCATAGTGTGCAGTAGCTTGAAACTTGTTTGGCAACGGTAATTACCGCCTCAGTCTTCCCAACTTCGCCCATCTAGAGCTTGCTTCACCAATTCTTTAAGGTTTTAAGGGTTTGAGGGCATGATAAAAGCGCTGCTTAATGGATTTAGCTAGAAAAATTAGCTAGATAGCTCCATTTTTCTTTGAAAGTGGGAAAATAGTAGCAGTTCGTTAAAAACGCTGATTTATTGCTGTTCTTTATTACTGTTCTATTGTTTAGCCACATTTAGCTATCTACTGGCTATCTGTGTGGCCGGTCATTATCAAACATCAGGTCTTGAAGTCGGTCTTGAAGTTGGTCTTGAAGTTGGTCTTGAAGTTGAGCAGGGTCAAATCAGAGGGTTCGCGCCATCTCGACAGGAGGCAAGCTACGGGTTAGAGCAAGTCGGAAAAATCTCAACTATGCTGGATCTCATGCAGAAGAATTTTCGGGGAGGGGATATGCGCCAGGTTTTACTAATTGCGGCAGCTTTGGGACTCAGCGTTACCGGCTGTGACTTTATTTCGGGTCTCACGGGAGGCGGCACTACGACTACAACTACCACTGACCCTTCAGCTACGGCAATTCCAGTTCCAGCTCCGGGGGACAGTCCGGTTGCTGGTCAGCCCTCTCCTGGTCAGCCGGATGCGGCTACAGCCGAACCCAAAGGCATTTTGCCCCCTGATCTGATCAGCTCGACTGATCCAAATCAGCGCGTCCAGCAAGTGAAGGGAACCCGCAACGATCCGTTTGCGCTGCTGCCTACCACGCCCTCTGTTCAGCTACCGCCTAATACATCTACGGCTGGCGGTATTGCTCCCGGTGCTGTCAGTCCGGGTTCAGTAGGCGGTGGCAGTCCAGGTTCAGTAGGCGGCGGTGCTAGAGCAGGCGGCGGCACGGGCGGCGGTCGAACCCCGAATCGCCCATCAACCTCAACCGCATCCAACCCCTCTAGAGCGGGCGGTGGTGCTAGCGGCGGCTCCACGGCGGCCAAACCCAAAGCTCCAGCCCCCGCGCCTCGCAGCCCAATTACTGCTCCTGTGCCTCGACCTGACCCGGTTCTGGCAAAAGCTGTTGAGGTGACAGGCGTGGTGCAGATTGGCAATCAGGCTTTTGCGATTGTCAATGCCCCGAACGAGCCTACGAGCCGCTATGTTCAGGAAGGTCAGCGTCTAGCAGGCGGGCAAGTCTTGGTCAGACGGATTGACTTCAACCGGGCTGAGCCAGTCGTGATTCTGGAGCAGTCTGGGGTCGAGGTGGTGCGGGCTGTGGGAGAGTCGGGTACGATTGCCTTACCGACTGCTGGTGTGCCTGCGACCTGATATCAAAAACCGCTCAATGCCCGAACTGCCTGAAGTTGAGACTGTGCGCCGGGGACTTAATCAAGTTACGCTGGCTCAGCCGATCCGCGACGGCGAGATCTTGCTAGATCGCAGCATCGCCCATCCGCATCCCGGCAGTTTTCTGGCGGCTCTGGTGGGTCTGTCGATTCAGCAGTGGCATAGACGCGGCAAATATCTGCTGGCAGAATTGAGCCAGCCTGCGAAGTCCGACGAACCTGTAAAAGCTGGAGCAGGCTGGCAGAGCGGCGGCTGGCTAGGCGTGCATCTGCGGATGACGGGGCAACTGCTTTGGATGTCCCAGTCGGAGCCAGTTCAGAAGCACTGTCGCGTCAGGCTGAGCTTCCCCAACGGACAAGAGCTGCGCTTTGTCGATCAGCGTACCTTTGGGCAACTCTGGTATGTGCCGTCTGGAATACCGCCAGAGCAGGTGATGAGTGGCCTGATGCGGCTGGGGCCAGAGCCGTTCTCGCCCGAATTTTCGGTTGCCTACCTGTGCCAATGCCTGCAAGGACGGCAGCGAGCCATCAAGACTGCGCTGCTCGACCAGGCGCTGGTGGCCGGAGTTGGCAATATCTATGCAGACGAAGCGCTGTTTTTGAGCGGCATTGCCCCCCAGACTTTAAGCTCTCAGCTGGATGTCACTCAAGTTGAGCGGCTGCATGGCTCAGTGCTCAAGGTTTTGCAGGACAGCATTGATGCCAGGGGCACAACCTTCAGCGACTTTCGCAATGTCTCAGGCATCAACGGCAACTATGGCCACATTGCCTGGGTCTACAACCGCAGGGGCGAACCCTGTCGGGTCTGCGAGACTGTGATTCAGCGCACCAAGCTAGCCGGACGTTCGGCTCATTTTTGCCCTAGATGCCAAACTTAGAGGCTTCAGTAAAAATCCACTGATGAGAGTCAGTTTTAGGATATGGCTCGACATGAATGGCGTATTGATCAATCAATATATTCATGGCGTACATCTAAATTTATCTCAAACTCAAAATACTCATTGACTGTATAAGTTTTCTTCTCTTTAGTTTATATGGTCATGAGGTTTTACCCCTGCGGTTTTAAATTCCTGGTTTATCCAATATAGTATCCAAATACTATTCAATATAGTATGACTCATGCCACTCAAGGCTAACTTGAAAGAGCTGTATGTTACTGGTTATTCTTGGGCTTTTGCGAAAAGGGGCGCGATGGAAGCGTGGTAGTTGACGTATGCTTTGATCTGAAATGGGTTGATTGCTTGCTGTTCCCCTGAGTTAAGCCTATGCATCTCTCTGTTCCGTCTGTGCTAACGACTGTCACAGTTTTGACGGCTTTACCACTGCTGCAACCGATGGCTGGCTCTGGGCAAACCTGTGTGCCTGAGGCTCTGCGGCAGTCTGTTGAACAGCTTCAAGATAATCAAAAGCGTCCAGAAGCCCAGAAGGCTCTGCAAACCTGTGGTGAGGAAGCAGTGCAGCCGTTGGTTTCTGCTCTGACTAATCCCAAGACAGCCATTCGGCGTAATGCGGCTCAGGCATTGGGGCTAATGGGGCAAGATGCAAAAGCAGCAGCAACAGCCCTCAAGGACAGGGCAACCAAAGATAATGATCTAGCAGTCCGGAGTAGTGCGGTTCAGGCGCTTAGCAAGATTGGTCAGGATATTCGAGATCAGGCTGACCAGTTGCGGGGCTGGGATGTCGGGGAAATTCAAGCGATCGAAGCCTATCAGCAGCAATTGGATGCGACGCTGGCTGCACTAGAGAAAGATGCCAAAGATTGGCCGAATAAAAAAGCAGATTTAATCTCTCTGGGGTTAACTCGCGATGGGCTGGGCAATCAGCTAGCGCTAATTACCGATCAGTGGGTTTACAAACCGATGGCTTGGGGTCAGAGCAATCCCTGGCTGGTAGTAACTGTTGTTGGGGTGATTGTGGTAGTGCTTGTCTATGGCGCAGTGTGGTGGTTTCGTCCACTATGCCTGCTGAACTTAACAGATGGGGGTATTGAGGCGATCTCCAAGCTTCCGACAGTGGGAACGCCTGTGAGTGGAGCGCTGAAGGTGCTGGTGCCATTGAAGTATCATCCTCGGGTGCTGGATGCTTGGGTGGAGCAGCATTGGCAACAGGTGGAGCGGGCTTTCTTGGCGCTGGACACGGTGAAGGATCGGCAGATTCATATTTCGCTGCCGGTGACGTTGGGACAGGAGAAGAGATTTATCAATGAGCTGAGCGGAGACGATCTGGTTGCCACCTTTCAGAAGAATCCAGCGGTGCTGCTGATTGTGGGCGAGGGGGGAGCTGGGAAAACCAGTTTGGCTTGCCAGATTGCTCAGTGGGGCTTGCAGAAACAGCTGGCTTCGCATCGGCTATTGCCTGTGTTGGTTGAGACGGAACTGGATGACAAAAAGACGCTGGTGGAAGCGATTCGGGGACAGCTGAATGCTTTGATCAGTAAGCCGGAGGATCTGCCGCTTGATCTGCTGGAGAAACTCTTGCAGCGCCAACGCATTTTGGTGATTGTGGATCATTTCTCGGAAACGGGTGAGGCAACTCGTAAGCAAGTGACGCCAGAGTTGGCGACGTTTCCAGCCAAAGCCTTGGTGATTACTTCTCGCTTGGAAGAGTCCTTGGGCGGAGTGCCCAAAACAATCCTGCGACCGCAGCGGATTGAAGCGGATCGGCTGTTGGGGTTTATGCAAGCCTATGTACGCTGGAAGCTAAACAAACAGGATGATCCGTTTGTAGATGACGAATATGCGATTGCCTGCGATCGGCTGCGCCGGATGGTTCGGCAAGGCAACATTACGGTATTGCTGGCGCGACTTTATACGGAAGAGATGATTCGGCAACAGCAGGGATCTGGAGACTTGCCTCCGGCTTCTGTGCAGGACTTGATGCTCAGCTATCTGAAGCAGCTCAACGATCAAATTGAACCTGCGAATCGGCGTGATTATCAACAGGTGCGGCAAGATGCGCTGGTGATTGCCTGGGAATGCCTGAAGCAGACCTATCGTCCAACTGTGACGTTGCGGGAAGGGGTAATCCAGGCTCTACGAGCGACTCAGCCCGCCGCAGATTTAACCGTTCAAGATAAGGCTAGCGCGGCCAGTTTGGACTATCTAGAGAACCGACTGCTGTTGCTGCAAACCCTAGACAACAAGATCAAGATTGTGCTGGATCCGTTGGCTGAATATTTGGCTGCCACCTGGTTGATTGATCGCAGTCGTAGCCAAACGAATTCGTCAGATTCAGAGGACTTCTGGCTGTGGTTTTTGGAGTCGATTGATCCAATTTTGCAGCAAAGCAATGATCCGCCTGCCGCGATTCAGGGATTTTTGCTGGCGGTGCGGGATTGCTGTCTGGTGAATCAGAAGGAAGCGCGAATTCCTGACGCAGTACCGGAAGAACTCGCTCGCAGAGCTGGATTAGATCCTGAAGAATTGCGGCGAGATGAAGAGAAACGCCGGATTCGCCTGCTGATTTCGGATCTTTCGGCTCCGGAGCTGGAGTTTCGGATTGAGGCGGCTGAAAAATTGGGCAAGCGGGGCATGGCGGCTAGGGAAGCGGGGCGGAACTTGATTGGGATGATGGAGAATCGCAATCAGGAGATGGAGTCGAGACAAGCAGCAGTTCAAACGTTGGGAAAACTGGGGATTGGTGCTGATAATTTGCTGGCGCTCTTGATGAACCCCGATGAAGATTTGGCGCTACGACGCAGTGCAGCAGAATCGCTGGGGGTGATGAAAGCTAAGCAACCTGAACTGCTCCAACTCCTGGAAAGTGATGATCAGCCTTTGTCGATCCGTCAGGGTGCAGCCAGAGCCTTGAGCTTGATTGGAGCTGCCAGCGGTGAAACTGTACCGATGTTGCTAGTCAAGCTAAACGGGGAACCTCCTCAGATTATCAAATCTATCCCAGTTTGGAGAGAATCACTAACCGAGAACCTGACGCTGGACTTGGTGAATATTCCAGCTGGAGAATTTCTGATGGGTTCTCCTGCTGATGAGGCAAGCAGAGACTGGTATGCGCGTTCTTATCCGGATACCGAAGGTCTGGATGTAGAAGCGCAGCATCAAGTAAAAGTATCAGCTTTCTCCATAAGTCAACATCCGATTACCCAAGCACAATGGCGGTTTGTAGCGGCGTTACCCAAAGTAGAGCGAGAGCTAAATCTTGATCCAGCCAGCCATAAAGGAGACAACCGACCTGTAGAAACCGTGTCTTGGTATGACGCGATGGAGTTTTGTGCCCGATTGTCTCAGCATAGGGGTAAAACCTATCGCCTTCCCAGTGAAGCCGAGTGGGAATATGCCTGTCGGGGCGGCACAACAACGCCGTTTCACTTTGGCGGTACGCTTTCTACAGAGATTGCCAATTACAATGGTAACTATACCTGCGGGGATGGAGAGAAGGGAGAATATCTAAACAAAACTGCTGAGGTTGGTAGTTTTGGCGTAGTAAATGCCTTTGGTCTATTTGATATGCATGGCAATGTTTGGGAGTGGTGCTTAGATCATTGGCATCCGTCTTATGAAGGAGCACCAACTGACGGGAGCGCTTGGATCAAGGACGGAGATGATCGATATAGGCTGCTGCGGGGCGGTTCCTGGTTCCCTGCCCCAGACTACTGCCACTCTGCTCTCCGCTTTCGGAATACTCCGTACAGCCAGAACCATGTCAGCGGTTTTCGAGTAATCTGTCTTTCCCCCTGGACTCGGTAGCCCTTTTCCCTTTAGCCCTCTACGCTCTTTTCTTTACCCTCTCCGGCGCGTGGTGAGTTGTTGATCTGCCCCCTAAATCCCCCAATTCTGGGGGACTTTAATCCGGAATGGTTCGGAAGTCCCCCAGAATTGGGGGATTTAGGGGGCGAAAGTCCCTGGTAGTGGGCATTCTACGTCTATCCATAATATACCCATAGTTAGACTCACGATGGAACCTGACCGTATCCGGGGGACTACTTCTGATATTGTTTCTGCTGCTCAACGACTTCGACAGAATCTTACACCTGCTGAACAGATGCTATGGCAAGCGCTCAAGAACCGCCAGATCGGCGGATTGAGGTTTCGCTGCCAGCATCCAGTGGGTGCGTTTATTGTGGATTTCTATTGCCCAAAATGTCGATTGGTTGTTGAAGTGGATGGAGAGATTCACGATCAGCAGACAGAATATGATATGGCACGTACAATAAAACTCAACCAGTTTGGATATCGAGTCGTGCGGTTCAGCAATCAAGACGTGATCACCAATTTAGAAGACGTTCTCCATCAGATTTTAGCCGCTAGTCACGAACAAAAGTAATGACACTTCTTGTATACACAAGCCTTCTCAGCTCCCTCAATCCCCGTTTCTTGTGGCCTGCTCTCGCAGAGTCTGCCCTGTCGAGATTCTAGGGGCTAGCCGCGAGCAGGTGCTGCACACCATCAACGAGTTCTACGTCAAGCGCGTCGCCACCGACCGCAGCCAGTTTAGCCCAATGATTCCGGCACCGCTGGTACCGGGCAAATATATGACGCTGCTGATGCGCTAGCCGTTGATTGGCTGCCCAAATCTCCCAGTTGATATCCTCAGCTATCTCGCCAGTTATCTCACCGATCGTTCAGCTCACGGCCTGCTGGGCAACTTCAGCAGTTTGCTGGGCGGCTTTTTCTTTGCGCTCGCTGTAGCGATCGGTGAGGTGATCTACTTTGTCACGCAGCAGCAGCGTAAATTTATAGAGTTCTTCCATCACGTCCACCACCCGATCCCGATAGGCCGAGTCTTTCATTCGGCCATCTTCCTCAAACTCCTGATAGGCTTTGGCCACTGAGGACTGATTGGGAATCGTGAACATCCGCATCCAGCGCCCCAGCAGCCGCATCGTGTTCACGGCATTAAATGACTGCGAGCCGCCGCTCACCTGCATCACCGCCAGCGTCCGACCTTGTGTCGGGCGAACAGCCCCAATACTGAGCGGAATCCAGTCGATCTGGTTTTTGAGAATGCCGGTAATTTGCCCATGCATCTCCGGGCTAGACCAGACCTGCCCTTCTGACCAGAGGCTTAACTCGCGTAATTCCTGCACTTTGGGATGAGTATCTGAAACACTGCCGTAGATGGGTAGCTCGCGCGGATCAAAGAACTTTACCTCCGCGCCAAAATCTTGAATAATCCGGGCAGCTTCTTCGGCCAGCAGGCGACTGTAGGAGCGCTCGCGCAGGGAGCCATAGAGAAATAGAATCCGGGGCGGGTGGTCAAATGTCATAGTGTTGAGAAAAAACTAACGTTGAGTAGCGCACTAGGATCTGCGTCATTCTATCTGGCGCTGGCCAAATCTTTGAGAAAGTTGATTTGAGCTTCCCGTAGTTCAACTTGGGGATTTGCTGTCAAGATCGTCTGCAGCGCTGCATCTACAGATGCACCTCTACTGATTAAATAAGCAGCCAGCATGGTGCCAGTGCGCCGCCTGCCGCTCGTGCAGTGAATAGCGACCGCAGTAGCCAGTTTGTTTTGCTGATCTACAAAGGCAACTAGCTCTTGAACTTGCTCTGGGCTGGGAGCCGTTCCGCCCTGGGTCGGCAACCAGAGATAGGGCAGCTTGGCTATTTTATATAGATCCAGGTTTGACGGATCATCCATCACCGAGACAATCGCGCCAATTCCCAGGGTTAGCAGCTCAATTAATTCATCTGAATTTGGTTTACGAACGCCCGCTAATTTTTGCGGGATTACCCACCAGAGGCTGTCTGAAATGGGCTGAACCGTTTGGTCTTCCACTTAGATACTCGCAAATTGATGGATATAGTGACGCTTATTTTCAGCTTGCAACGCTCCAGTGCGGATCTGCTGCACGGTTTGAATTGCAAGTTCTGGGTCATGGCCGAGCTGCACCAGACAGCAGGCTGCCAGCATGCCAGTACGCCCGCGTCCACCGCGACAGTGAATCACAGCTGATTTGCCGTTGGATGCTGTCTGCACAACTCGCGCCACCAGCGCCGCAAACTCAGGCATAGAAGCAGGGACACCTTCATCTGAAATGGGCAGCCATGCAGTGGTCATGCCGATTGCTTCAGCCTCAGCGAGCAGATGCGGAATGCCAAGATCTTTTAACTCCTCTGGTTCTAATAGACAAACTAACTGGTCGATGCCGTAGACCTGTCGCAACCGATTCAGATCGCTGACGAGATCTCGGTCATAGACGGTAGTTGAATCCAAGAATAGCTGCCCAGGAGCTAGAGTCAGCCCAATGCGTCCTGGTATTCCCAGTTCGGCCAACGGTAGAAAATCCACCTGAATCGGCGAGTCGCTAGAGGTTTGAACCTGGGGTTGCATAGCTGACCTCAAACTGCTGCTGGCTCAGATGCTAAAGTTTGAATGAGCTTTTCGACGCGCTCTTTGACCTCGTCGCGCACACGCGGGAAGATTTCGGGCTGCTCGGCTGGATCATCTAGCTGCCAGTCTTCAAATAGATCGCGCGTCAACCATGCTGGCGGTAGGTTGACACCGCAGCCGCAGAGTGAGATTACGGCATCGAAGTCTTCAGCCTTGAACTCGCTTAAAGCCTTCGAGGTTTGATCAGAAATATCAATCCCCGCATCTTTCATGGTGGCAATCGCCTCTGGCCTCACCTGGCTAGCTTCTAGCCCGGAGCTTGTCACCGCAATTTTGCCTTGTCCCAACGTTTTGGCAAAGCCCTCTGCCATTTGAGAACGAGCCGAATTCTTCTTGCAGACAAACATTACACGCTTCATGATGACTCCTAAATAACGAATGAGTAGAAGATAATGAGTAGAAGATAAAGTAGTGAATTAATGCATCGACGCTATTTGTCCCAACCACTGGGTACACAGCGCGGATCAGGCAGGGTCGCTTTTTCAGGCTCGCGAGGAAACCAAGATGCCGTATGCTTGCAGACTTCTACGAGCATCAGCATCAAGGGCACCTCAATCAGCACGCCCACTACGGTTGCTAGTGCCGCTCCAGAATTGAGGCCAAAGAGTGTAATTGCTGTGGCGATTGCTACCTCAAAGTGATTACTAGCCCCAATTAGGGCCGCAGGAGCCGAATCTTCATAGGTGAGCTTTAGCTTGAGTGCTGCCACGTAGCTGATCAAGAAAATGAAGTTGGTCTGAATGAACAAAGGAACAGCAATCAAGAGGATATGCAGTGGGTTTCTAACAATTAGCTCCCCTTTGAACGCAAACAGCAGCACCAGCGTAATCAACATCGCGCTAATCGCCACGGGGTTGAGATACTGCACAAACCGCTGCTCAAACCAATCACGACCTTTATGCCTCAGAATCCAATGGCGTGAATACATGCCTGTTACTAATGGCAACCCGACATATATCAACACGGAGAGAACGATAGTTTGCCAAGGGACTGTCAGACTATTAGCCGCCAGCAGCCAGCGCCCAAGCGGCGCATAGAGAAACAGCATTGCTAACGAGTTGACCGCAACCATCACCAGCGTATGCCCTTGATTACTGTAGGATAAATACCCCCACATCAGCACCATTGCCGTACAAGGAGCAATCCCCAACAAAATGGTTCCAGCAATATAGGAGTCGGCCAGCGGCACCTCAACGCCACGAATGATTTCGGTGCCAGTGATCAGCGGACGAAACAGCCAACCAATAAAAAACTGGCTGAAGGCGACCATTGTAAAGGGTTTAATCAACCAGTTCACCGCCAGCGTCAGCAGTACAGGCTTAGGGGTTTGAGCAGCTTGCTTGGCCTGCGAGAAGTCGATTTTCACCATGATGGGATACATCATGAAGAACAGACAAATCGCAATCGGAATAGAGACTTGATAGATGCTGAATGAGTCAAGGGTAACAGCCACGTTAGGGAACAAACGCCCTAAAATGACTCCAGCAATGATGCAGAGAAACACCCAGACCGTCAGATATTTCTCAAAAAAGCTCAGTTTGCTGCCAGCCCGAACCGGCTCTGAGTGGTTGTAATTTGCCATAAATCAGTGGTTACCCTAACGCCTGTTGTATTGTTCTAGTGCAAACGCAAAATTCAAACCCGACTAGAGCGCTTGATCTTTTTGCAGCACCTCTTTGATCGTCAAGTAAGGCTGGGGCTTGCCTTCATAGGCGGTGCCATATTCGCCCTTGAAGACATGAACTTTGTTGATGTCGTAGGCATCTTGAGGTAGGGGAATATAGTTGACCGACTCAACAATCTGACGGCTGTTGGTCATGTAAAAATCGATGAAATCACGCAGCTTCTCGTTCTGCTGTGCCGTTTTGCCGTTGACATAGATGAACAGAGGCCGAGACAGCGGCACGTAGGTGGCGTTTTCTACCGCCTCACGAGAAGGTGCAACTGCCTGCCGGGTTTGCCCCTGACTGTCATCTGAAATGGCAACCGCTTTGAGTTTGTCTTGGTTGGCCTCATAGTACGAGAAGCCGAAGAATCCTAGCGCATCCGGATCATTAGCAACCCCCTGCACCAGCACGTTATCGTCTTCGCTGCCCGTATAGTCTGAGCGGATTTCTGTGCCACCTGCAATGGTCTCAGCAAAGTAATCGTAGGTTCCAGAATCTCCCCCAGCCCCGTAGAGCTTCAGCGGGCGATTGGGAAAATCAGGCCGGACTTGGTTCCAGTTGGTGATTTTACCGGCTGCTGCGGGTTCCCAAATCTTCTTGAGTTCAGATACAGTCAGCGTCTGTGCCCAGGTGTTTTGGGGATTGACCACGACGGTTAAAGCATCAAAGGCGACCGGCAGCTCGATATAGCGGTGGCCGGCCTGACGACAGGCTTCAACCTCTGCGGTTGATATAGGACGAGAGGCGTTGCTGATATCCGTTTCTCCAGCGCAGAACTTCCGAAATCCGCCGGTCGTACCCGAAAAGTCAACCGTAATCTCGGCCTCTGGATTTTTCTGCTTAAATTCTTGAACCGCTGCATCTGTGAGTGGATACACCGTACTAGACCCATCAATTTTAATCGATGAGGTAGATGCCGCAGTTGCAGTTGAGCGGGTGGGTGATTCAGTGCTGCTAGTTTGAACCGTGCCGCTACAGCTAGACACAACCAATGCAGCCGTAGCCCAAACGATCGAAGATCTGAACACCGCCTTTGCTTGAACCACCATAAAATCTCCTTGAATTGAAATGCTGTGAATTGAAATGCTGCGACCAAAAGTGCTGCGACCAAGTTAAAGGCAAGTCTCTGCGCTGACATATTGCTTACATATTCAAAAATATTGATACATCAAAATAATTTGGTACGTCAAGCCAGAAAAACACATTCCAGAGGAATATTTAATAAAGTTTACAGAAATACATAATCCAGCCTACTCTTGACAAGAGCGGGTGGTCAGAATTGGGCTGAAGCGGCGATATTCTGCTAAATATTGCTCTAAAACCACAAATTGAGGCAAATTGATGCTGTAGTATATCCAACGCCCTTCCTGTCGAGCGCGGACTAGCTCAGCTTCTCTGAGCACCTTGAGATGAAACGATAGCTTTGACTGCGATGTTTCTAGCGCATCGCAGAGGTCGCAAACACAGAGTTCTTGACTGCGGAGCAGATCTAAGATTTTGATTCGCAGCGGCTCAGACAAAGCGTGAAAGCCGAGAGCCACAGACTGAACTGAGGCAGCAGTTAGATTTTGCATCAACTTTTGTTGAATTGTTTTTCTAGTATAGCCCTGCATTCTGCTTCATGCTATGCCTTCCTGCTATATATGGAGAACCTCATGCAGAACATTCCACGCGGGCAACAGCCGACTCTCATACGGCTGCGCGATCGGCAGGATACTGGTTCTACTGGCTAATTTTTCAATCCGCTGTCCCAAATACCCAGACAGGAAAACTTTCTCTTTTTGCTAATTTAAGTATCTTTGGATACAAACTTTCTTTTTTTACTGTTCTTATTATATGTAGAGCGCAAAGCGCCCATAGTGAATTTTTGGAGATCTGTCCAATTTTTCATTAGTTCTACAGTGCGCTGCGGAGCATGAGACTGGTTGGATGACTTGATTGTATCTGCCCAATGAGCTGTTCAAACTGACTGCGAGTGTGACTTTGAGGGCAATATTATGGATACCGAAACTATGAACGGCAGCAGCCCGCAAAGTGAAGCACTGGAGCCTCTTGCTGAAGAAGGCAAGAAGGCGAAGAAAAAACATCATCGCAAAGAGGCCAAAAAAGAGAAGCATAAAGACAGCTTCAGCAAAGCGCCAGAGCTGAAGCTGCTCTACACGACTGAGGGCGAGGGAAGTTCTAAACTCTCCGGCAAAAAATATGAGAAAAAGCTAGCCAACCTACAGGTAGAGCTAGTCAAGATGCAGTATTGGGTCAAACATACGGGAACGCGGATTGTGATCCTGTTTGAGGGACGCGATGCCGCCGGTAAAGGTGGCACAATCAAGCGGATCACCGAGCCGCTGAATCCGCGTGGCTGTCGCGTGGTGGCGCTAGGAACACCCAGCGACCGCGAAAAAACTGAATGGTACTTCCAGCGCTACGTGCCGCATCTTCCGGCGGCAGGCGAAATCGTCTGCTTCGACCGCAGTTGGTACAACCGAGCTGGGGTCGAGCATGTGATGGGCTTCTGCACAGATCGGCAGTATCAGGAGTTCATGCAAACCTGTCCAGAGTTTGAGCGGATGCTGGTTAAATCTGGCATCGTCTTGCTCAAGTACTGGTTCTCGGTGAGCGACGAAGAGCAGGAGCGACGGTTTCAGTCCCGCACCACCGATCCGGCTAGGCGCTGGAAGCTCAGCCCCATGGATCTTGAGTCCCGCGATCGCTGGGTGGAATATTCGCAGGCCAAAGACGTGATGTTTGCCCATACCAACATCCCCGAAGCGCCCTGGTTTACCGTTGAGGCGGATGACAAAAAGCGGGCGAGGCTCAACTGCATTAGCCATTTCTTAAGCAAAATCCCCTATGTGGATATGACCCCAGAACCGCTGGAACTGCCGCCGCGTAGGAGCGCTCCCCATGACTATGTGCGTCCCCCGCGCAATGAGCAGTTCTTTGTGCCGCAGGTATATTAGATTGTACTGACCCAAACATACGCTAAATATTTGCGTTGGGATTAAATCAATCCCCACAAAGGATTATGAGTGTCGTACACTCACAGATGCCCCATGTTCTCTATGGATCACTACTCTAGGAATCACTACTTATGACCCACGAATTGCGCGTTCAAGCTGTTTCCCAAGTCACCGATCGTCAGCCGCTGCCGCCGAAAGTGCCGCAGCGACTCGAAGCGCTCTGGGCCACAGATGTGTTTACGCTCAGCAAGATGCAGGCGAGCTTGCCCAAAGATGTCTACAAGTCGGTCAAAAATACGATTCAGACCGGCGGTAAACTGGATATTTCGGTTGCGGGCACGGTCGCAGCCGCGATGAAAGACTGGGCGACCGCCAAGGGCGCACTCTACTACGCGCACGTTTTCTATCCCATGACCAACGCCACTGCCGAGAAGCATGATGGCTTCATCTCGGTGCAGAGTGACGGCACGGTGATCACAGAATTTACGGGCAAGGTGTTGGTGCAGGGTGAACCCGACGGCTCTTCCTTCCCCAACGGCGGTCTGCGCTCCACCTTCGAGGCGCGTGGCTATACGGCCTGGGATGTTACCAGCCCAGCCTACGTGATGGAAACCGACAACGGCGTTACCCTTTGCATTCCCACGGTATTTATCTCCTGGACAGGCGAAGCGCTCGACAAAAAAACGCCGCTGCTGCGCTCGAATGCTGCCATGAACAAAGCGGCAACCCGGATGCTGAAACTGCTGGGATATTCAGAGGTGGCGCCCGTCAACTCCAGCTGCGGTGCAGAGCAAGAATACTTCTTGGTGGATGCCCACTTTGCCCATAGCCGTCCCGATCTGCTGCTCACGGGCAGAACCCTGTTTGGCAAGCCGCCCGCCAAGGGGCAGCAGTTTGATGATCACTATTTCGGGGCGATTCCAGATCGCGTCCAGGTGTTCATGCAGGATGTGGAAGAAAAAATGTATCGGCTGGGGATTCCAGCCAAAACGCGGCACAACGAGGTCGCTCCCGGCCAGTTTGAAATTGCGCCGTTTTTTGAAGCGGCTAACGTGGCGAGCGACCACCAGCAGCTGACGATGACGCTGCTCAAGAGCACCGCCAAGAAGCACGGCTTTGTCTGTCTGCTGCATGAGAAGCCCTTCGCTGGGATCAACGGCTCTGGGAAGCATGTCAACTGGTCAGTCGGCAACGCCACTCAGGGCAACCTGCTCGATCCAGGCGATACCCCTCATGCCAACATGCAGTTCTTGGTGTTCTGCGGCGCGGTAATTCGGGGGGTGCATAAGTATGGGCCGCTGCTGAGAGCGGTCGTCGCCACGGCCAGCAACGACCACCGCTTGGGGGCAAACGAAGCGCCGCCCGCGATCATCTCGGTCTATCTAGGCACGCAGCTTGAGCAGGTGTATCAGCAGATTAGCAAGGGAGAGCCGACGAGTTCTGCCCATGCCGGGGTGATGGAGCTAGGCGTAGATACGCTGCCGATCTTCCCGAAAGATCCGGGCGACCGCAACCGCACCTCGCCGTTCGCCTTCACGGGCAACCGCTTTGAGTTTCGGGCTGTGGGTTCGGGGCAGTCGGTTTCGGGTCCCCTGGTGGCGATGAACACGATCCTGGCTGACTCCCTGACCTGGATGGCCGACAGCTTAGAGGCTGAAATGGCCAAAGGTGCCGAGCTGAATGCAGCAGTGCATACGGTGCTCAAAGAGGTGATGGACAAGCATGGGAATGTCGTCTTTGGCGGCAACGGCTATTCCGAGAACTGGCACAAGATGGCAGTCGAGGAGCGGGGCTTGGCAAACCTGCGAACCACAGCCGACGCGCTGCCGGTTCTGAAGGCCGACTATATCGAAGAGCTGTTTTCGAGAGTGGGCGTGCTGACTCCAGTGGAGCTGGAGAGCCGATTTGAGGTCTATGCCGAGCAGTATATCCTGGCGATTGAAGTGGAGGCGAAGCTGGTGATCAGCATGGCCAAAACGATCATCTATCCGGCGGCAATTCGCTACCTCTCAGAGCTGTCTGGGGCGATTGCGAGCGCCAAAGCCATCGGGATTGAAATGGACAAAACCAGCGCCGAAACCGTGGCTTCGCTCATGCAGCTGATGATGGATACCGTCAGCAAGCTCAGTGATGCCATGACCCAGCATGATTTTGCCTCGGTCGAGGAGCATATGCAGTACGAAGCGCAAACGGTGCGTCCGCTGATGGATAAAGTACGGGAATATGCCGATACGCTGGAAGGAGAAGTCGCCGACGATTTCTGGCCCCTGCCAACCTACCAAGAAATGCTGTTTGTGAAATAGCTAATTGCAGCCAATCTCAGATTAGCTGCGGCTGCGCTCAACCTTCAGAGATGCTGGGGTCGGGCGCAGTTTTTTAGTTGCTTTCTAGTCACTTTCTAGTCACTTAAGTTTGCGTCCGCTAGGCGTTTAGCTCCGCCCAGCGCGCCTGGATCTCCTGGATAGAAAAGATGGCCTCGAACGGAATATTCTCCTGGGCATATAGCTCAGCGCCTCCCTGAAGCCGATCCACCAGCGCTAGAATTTGCGTCACCCGGTAGCCCGCAGCCCGCAGTCGCTCCACCGCCTTCAGCGCAGACTGCCCGGTTGTAACCACATCTTCCAGCACCACCACGGGCGCATCGGCTGCGAGCGTTAGCCCCTCAATATAAGCTTGCGTGCCGTGCCCTTTCGCCTCCTTGCGAATAATCAAAGGCGCAATCGAGCGCCCCGCATAGAGCGCCACCACGCTAGTTGCTGTCACCATGGGGTCAGCCCCTAGCGTCAGTCCCGCCACCGCCATCGTGTCATCGGGCAGCATGGAGAGCAGCAGTCGCCCCACCGCCGCGCCGCCTTCCGGGTGCAGCGTCACCTGCTTGCCGTTGATGTAGTAGCGACTCTGCTGCCCGGAGGAGAGCGTGAAGTCGCCTTCTTTGTAGGCCACCTGACAAAAGAGATCGAGCAACGACTGACGCAGGCTAGCCAAGTCGGACTGGATGACTGAGGTGGAAAGTTGCATGGCGGCAGTGAGTAAGAGATCAATTTATTTTAAGGGGAGGACGCGCCAGCCTAGAGCACCAGCCTAGAGCAAATTAATTTCCAAATTAAATGAACGATTGCTTTGTCTTTTTTGAACAGAGACTCTATGATTAATTTGACGAGAGAATATTCACAATCATCGCAACTCAGGCGACGCGAGGAGTCAACAAATGGCCAGCAAGCTCAGTTTAGGCATTGTAGGCATTGGTTTAAGCACGTTTGGCATGGCGATCATGCTGGGCGCAACAGGCGGCAGTCCAGCAACCGCTCAGACTGCGTCGGCTCAGAGTCAGGCTTCCGCCAGCGAGCCAACGACAATTGCCCAATATTACGACGGGTCAGAAATTGATCCCGCCAACGCTCAACCTCTGCCCACCGTGCCGCGTGCCATGAACCGCGCCTACTACAGCCGACGCGGTAACTATTTCGACAACCGCCAGATTTGGAAAAGCTTTTCGCTGATTCTTGGGATTCCCGCCTACCCAGAGCAGGATATTTCACGCGATGGCCGTGCAGTTAACCAGCTCTATCGCGAATTGCTAGACCAGCAGGTGGCCAGCGATCCGGTGCTGCGCTCGCCTGATCTGCCCAACCCCTACACGGGTTCAGTTCTGACCACGCCGCTGGTGATTGTCGAAGATGCCATTGAGGCCGCTCCGATGTTCCCGCCGCCAATTCGCCGTCCTACTGCTGAGCCTGCTGCCGAGCCTGCGCCTGTCGCGCCACAGCGCAACTCGTCTGACCCGATTCCTGCTCTCTGGTAGGTTGCTGCTACTGAACTAGAGCCGGATCCGTCGCAGCAAGAGCGAGTTGCTGACCACGCTCAGCGAGCTGAACGCCATTAGCGCTCCGGCTGCCGCAGGGCTGAGCAGAATTCCTAGCGGCAGCAGCGCTCCGGCTGCCAGCGGTAGCCCCAGCGCGTTGTAGATAAAAGCCCAGAACAGATTTTGGCGGATTTTGTTGAAGGTAGCCTGACTGAGCCGAATCGCCGCTACTAGGTCGCTAAGCTGATCGCGCATCAAGATAATCTCAGCAGACTCGATGGCAACTGCTGTGCCGGAAGTCAGGGCAATGCCAATTTCAGCCTGTGCCAGCGCCGGAGCGTCATTAATGCCGTCTCCGATCATCGCCACCTGATAGCCAATGGTTTGGAGTTCCCGGATTGCGGCAACCTTTTGGTCGGGGCGCAGCTCGGCTATGACCTCGGTGGCGCTCAACCCCACTGCCGTCGCCACTGCCGCCGCGACCCCTGGCTGGTCGCCCGTCAGCATCCGCAGCTCTAGCCCCATCTGCCGCAGCTGCTCAACGGTGGCCTTAGCCTCTGGGCGAACCTGATCTTGCACCGCAATCAAGCCCGCCAGTTTTCCGGCAATGCCTAGATAGATCGGCGTTTTGCCTGCTTCAGCAAGCCTCTGTGCCTGCACCACCGCTGCATCAGAAACCAGCATCGACTGCTCCAGCCAGACTCGCGTCCCGATCACGACTGGCTTACCCGCTACAACCGCCGCAATCCCCAGCCCTGGCTCAGTGTGAAACTCCTGCGCTGAAAGCAGCGCTGTCCCTGCTGCCGCCTGCTGAATCGCGCGGGCGAGCGGGTGCTGAGTGCCGCTTTCGACGGTGGCCGCAATTTGCAGCAGCTCCGCCTCTGAATAGGCAGAATCCAGCGAAATGCAGTCGGTGAGGCTGGGCTGACCCACGGTGAGCGTGCCGGTTTTGTCAAACGCCACCAGATCCAGCTCATGCACCTTTTCCAGCACGTCCCCACCGCGAATCAACAGCCCCCGCTCTGCACCCAGGCTGGAACCCACCAAAATAGCCGTGGGCGTAGCTAGCCCCAGCGCGCAAGGACAGGCAATGACCAGCACCGCAATCGCCAGCTTCAGGCTCAGCAGCAGCGGCGAAGCTTCAGGTGTAGCCATTGCTGCTGCCATATGCCCCATCCCCATATGGTTACCCAGCGCCCCGTCCGGCAGGTGAGCAAAAATCGTCTCTGACCAGAGCGGCAAGCCAATCCAGTACCAGAACAGAAACGTAAGCAGCGCCAGCGTCATCACGCCGTAGGTAAAGTAGCCTGCGATCCGGTCGGCTAGCCCTTGAATGGGGGCTTTGCGGGTCTGAGCTGTTTCTACCAGCTGGATAATCTGCGCCAGCGTCGTCTCCTGCCCAGTGCGGGTGGCCTGAATAATCGCCTTGCCAGAGAGATTGAGGCTGCCGCCCGTCACCGGATCGCCAATCTGCTTCAGGATCGGCATCGCCTCGCCCGTCAGCATGGCCTCATCCACGGTCGTCTGTCCGGCCACCAGCTGGCCATCGACCGGGATCTTCTCGCCAGGTAAAACTTGCAGCCACTCGCCTACCCGCACCTGAGCTGCCGGAATCTCGGCTGCCGGAATCTCGGCTGCTGGAATCTCTACGGTAGTTCCAGCAGTAGTTCCAGTTTCAGCGCGAATCTCAGCGTCAACCTCAGCCGAACTCACCAATCGCGCCATGCTGGGCTGAAGCGCAATCAAAGCTTGAAAAGACTGAGTGGCACGGCTTCTAGCCTGCTGCTCCAAGGCTCGCCCCAGCAGAATAAAGCCAATCAGCATGACTGGCTCATCGAAAAAGCACTCCCAGCCCAGGTTTGGAAGCAGCAGCGCTACCAGACTCGTACCGTAGGCCGTGAGCGCCCCTAGCCCCACTAGACTGTCCATATTGGGCATGTTGTGCCGCAGACCGCGCCAGCCGCTAACCAAAATAGAGCGCCCCGGAATCAGCAGTGCCAGCGTGGCCAGTCCCCAGTGCAGCCAGATATTGCTGAGTCCAGGTACAGCAATCCAGCCCGCCTGATCTAAATGTCCCACTGTGGAAAACAGCAGCAGGCTGGCCGCAATCACCACCTGGCGGATGCGCCGCTGGGCTTCGCGCTGTTGTTGTACCGCAGGCGTGAGTGAGGAGGGTGCTCCGGTAGAAGACTCAGATCCGCGCAGCGCTGTCGGAAAGCCAATTTCGGTGAGGCGGCTGGCAAACTGCTCTGGATCGGCAGCAGGCGGGCACTGCACCATCGCGGTTGCCGTAACCAGATTCACTGCCGCTGCCGTAGCGCCCTGTTGCAGAAGCTGGCGCTCAACGGCCTGCGAACAGCCCGCGCATTTCATCCCCGATACATCAAGCATGTATGTTTTGGATTCAGAGGCCAGATCTGCCTGCGGGCTAGATTGCGGGTTAGAAACAGTTTGCATAGTGGCGGGTATAGTGGCGGGTGACGCTGATTGAACGAAGTGATTAAGCGAAGTTAAGCAGGCTTTCTTTGAGCTTAGGCGACGAATTGGCAAATCGCCCAAGCGCTGCGGATTGATTTTAGAATGCTGGAATAGAATGCAGCTTCAGCAAACCGTGATTTCGAGATTTAAGGAACGAATAGATGGATGTCATTCCAGCAATTGACCTGTTGGCAGGCCGATGTGTGCGGCTCTATCAGGGAGACTATGCCCAGTCAGAAGTTTTCGACGAAAATCCGGTAGCTGTGGCGCAGCAGTGGGCAGCACAGGGCGCAACGCGGCTGCATCTGGTCGATCTAGATGGCGCGAAGGCGGGGCAGCCGATGAACCAAGCAGCAATCACGGCAATTCGGCAGGCGATCAATCTGCCGATTCAGGTAGGCGGCGGGCTGCGCGATCGAAACAGCGTGGCTGATTTGCTGGCGCTGGGTGTGGATCAGGTGATCTTGGGCACGGTGGCCGTGGAGCAGCCTACCTTGGTCGAGCAGCTCTGCCGCGAGTTTCCGGGGCAAATCATAATTGGGATTGATGCGCGCGCGGGCAAAGTAGCAACACGCGGCTGGATCGAGACCTCGGAAGTCGAGGCAATTCCGCTGGCGCAGCAGATGGCAGCACTGGGCGCAGCAGCAGTGATCTACACCGATATTTACCGCGACGGTACGCTGCAAGGCCCCAACCGAGAGGCGCTGCGAGAGCTGGCTGAGGCCGTGCAGATTCCTGTGATTGCCTCAGGCGGCGTTAGCTCGGTGACCGATTTGCTGAATTTACTCAGCCTAGAGCCAGCGGGCGTGACGGGCGCAATTGTGGGTCGGGCGCTCTACACAGGCCAGGTTTCGCTCCAGGAAGCGATTCGGGCGGTGGGCAATGGCCGCTGGCAGGATATCCCGCCCGACTTTGGCTCCTCGGCGTTAGCGTGATCGGGTAGCGTGATCAGGTAGCTCGATGGAGTGAGAACAGCCTACAGCTCCGCCATCACCCTGCGAGCTGCTGCCAGCGTCCGCTCCACGTCCTCATCGGTATGTGCCAGCGAAGTGAAGCCCGCCTCAAACTGCGACGGAGCCAGATAGACACCCTGCTCCAGCATCCCCCGGTGGAACCGACCAAACTTGGCGGTATCGGCAGTTTTGGCATCGTCGTAGTTCTGCACCGGACCCGCCGTGAAAAAGAAGCCAAACATACCGCTAATCTGCCCGCCGCAAGCCGCATGTCCGGTTTCCTGCGCCACTTGCAGCATCCCGTCAGCCAGCTTCTTGGTAATCCGGTCGAGCTGTTCGTAGGTGCCGGGTCGCTGCAATAGCTCCAGAGTTTTGATCCCGGCAGTCATCGCCAGCGGGTTGCCAGACAGCGTTCCGGCTTGATACATCGGGCCAGCCGGAGCCACCATTTGCATAATCTCGCGCCGTCCGCCATAGGCTCCGACGGGCAGACCACCGCCAATCACCTTGCCCATCGTGGTCAGATCTGGCGTGACCCCAAACTTCGCCTGTGCGCCGCCATAGGCGATCCGGAAGCCCGTCATCACTTCGTCAAACACCAGCAGCGCCCCGGCCTCTTGGGTGATGAGCCGCAGCCCTTCTAAAAAGCCCGCATCTGGCGCAATAAAGCCCGCATTGCCCACCACAGGCTCCAGAATCACCCCGCAGATCTCGCCGGGATTTTCAGCAAACAGCCGCTTCACAGCCTCCAGATCGTTGTAGGGCGCGTTCAGGGTGTTGGCGGTCGTAGACTTGGGTACGCCGGGAGAGTCGGGCAAGCCCAGCGTGGCGACCCCAGAGCCAGCCTTGACCAAAAACATATCTGCGTGACCGTGATAGCAGCCTTCAAATTTGATCACCTTGTCCCGGCCAGTGAAGGCGCGCATCAAGCGCAGCACGGCCATGCAGGCTTCGGTACCAGAGTTGACGAAGCGCACCATTTCGACGCTGGGCACGGCATCAATCACCATTTCGGCCAGCAGGTTTTCCAAATAGCAGGGCGCACCAAAGCTCGTGCCCTTTTCCAGCGCATCTCTGAGCGCCGCCAAAACTTCAGGATGGGCATGTCCGCAAATGGCTGGTCCCCAAGTGCCGATATAGTCAATATACTGATTGCCGTCCACATCCCAGATGTAGGCTCCCTTCACCCGGTCGAACACAATCGGCTGTCCCTCAACGGACTTAAAGGCGCGCACCGGAGAATTGACTCCCCCCGGCATCAGCTTCTGGGCTGCCGCGAAAATTTCTTCTGATCGGGTTGTCTTAAGAGTTGTAGTAACCAAAACGCTCTCCTACTTGCCACAGCGATTAATCGGTCTTTAACCTCTATTTATGGTGACATGCTCCTGCACGATTGACAGCGATTAACCTGAAAAAACCGAGATTTTCTGGTCGCTCAGGCTCAGCAAAATCTCAGCTTGGTCTGATAGATTGCTGGCAGTAAAACGGGATCAAAGCTCCAGTCATGCGCTTGGCTGGGGTTTTTTCTTCTGCGCTAGACTCCTGATTTGCGCCTATTTGCACCTATCTGCAAGTAGTCTGGCCTGAATCTGCAAGCAATTTGACAGCAATCTGCATAGGTTCGCGGAGCCAGTCGCTACTTCAAGATGGCGAGAGATGAGTCAGAGAGTGAGTCAAAGAATGCCGATAAACTGTGAGCTAGATCAACGAACCGGAGGAGGCTCTGTGCATAGACCGGGACGGGCCATTGAGGCTGCCCACCGCTACTGGACGTACCCGAGACTGGAGCAATCTGATCGGCTGCAAATCCGCGAGCTGAGCGCGGCGCGACTATTTCTGCTGGAGACTCCGGGACTGCTGGAGCTGGCAGATCGAGATCTGCAGCGGCAGCTGGTGCAGCTAAAGCAGGCAGGTGATCCGGTGACGATGCGGCTGGCGCTGGCCTGTCTGCGCTGCTTTGTCTGCCACCAAATTCAGCGGGCTTGCCTAGAGCTAGAGCAGCAGTTTGGCATCCGGGCAGGCTTTAAGCGCGCCGATCTCTATCCTCACCTGTTAGATGATCCGGATCCGATGGCGGAATTGGGCAGCTACCAGCCGCTAACGCTGCGAATTTTGCGGCAGTTTGACCCGCAGCAAAGCAACCTCAGCACCTGGACAAAACGCCTGGTCTGGCAGGATAAAGCGCTCAATCACGTTTTGCTAGAAGACTACGGCACTTACATTGCCACCGATTGGAGCCTCTTGCTACAGGCGACCCCAGAGCGACTGAGGCGGCTGTTGGCCAGAATGCTGATGCCCGCTGAACTAGAGCAGTACTGCCAGCTGCTGGAGAGTTTTCAGCGCGTTTACCGGGGCGACCGACTGGCGCAGCGGCTGGGCGGCTCGCGATGCGGTGAGCCAACGGCTGAGCAGCTGCAGCGGATGCTGGCTGAGTTGCCGGCCAGCGATTCGCTGCAGCTGCTCAAAAATCTGCGGCAGCTGGCTCAGCATTTACGGCAGCTAAAGGCCAAGCCGCTGTCGCTGGATCTAGAGTCAATTGGGCGGCAGGCAGAGCAGAAAATTGAGCAAGGAGCGGTGCAGTCTGCTGAGTCGGAGCAAACTCAGGAGCAGTTTTTGAGCGCCTATCGGCAGGTAGCTCAAGCCTGCTTACAGCAAACGGTCGATCGGCTGCTGGCGGAGCGGGTGGTCTATTTGCAGCGCCGAGGCCGAACCGCTCAGCCACCCAAGCACCAAGCCTATCTGCGAGCCATGCAGCTGTTTCACGGTCAGGGGCAGTCGATGAGCCAGATTGCGCCGCAGGTAGGGCTAACTCAGCAATATCAGGTGAGTCGCCTGCTGGAGCTACCCGAACTCCAGGCCGATCTGCATCAACGCTGGCTGCTGCGGATCGGTGCGGAGCTGCCTCAGCTGTTGCAGGAGATTTTTGAGCCTGAGCAGCTAGAGCAGCTAGAGCAGGAGCGAACCACCTTTATGAGTCGGCTGGCGAACGCTGAAGCTACCGAGGCGGCCAAGCGTTCGGGCGACCGGGCTGAACCAGACGAATGGCGCGCGCAAATCCGCCGCATCTCAGCCGATTTACCCTGCTTCTGTTCCCTCAGCGCCTTGATTGACCGCCTGCTGGATGACTATCGCGCCGAAGTCTACAGCCCAAATCGGACTGGCTCGACCGGACAGATTGCCCTCTGCATCTGTCAATCGCTCAATCAATCGCTCAGTCAGGCCATCGCTTAGCTAGCGCTAAATTCCAGGCGCTACAAATAGGCGCTAAATTCACATTTTCTAAGTTCTCAAGCTTTATTTCTCAAAATTCACGGAGTATATTGACATGATGAGTTTTATGCAAGACGACACCTTGAGCGCACATGTCCTGACCTCAGGCAGCATTACCCTAACGACTGCCCAGGTGACGCAGGCGATTGAGCTGGCTCATCAGGCCAGCACCGAGGTTGAGCAGTGGCAAACCTATCTCAACAGTCTGGCGCTGCTGGGACTGCAAGAATGGCTGGCTAAGCGGTCGCCTGAGATTAAGATAGAGAGTGATTTTTTGCAGGCTGAGGACTTGCGTGGCGCGGCTCCTGAGTTGAATCAAACTGGTCTGAGTCAAGCCGTCAGCCAGATTCAAATTGCTCGGTCGCGGCTGCATCTCTTGATCACCGACTGTCTGGCCGATCCGCTGGTGGGCGTTCCCAAACTAGATGCGGCAGATCGGCCTGATTTCTATCTGCTCGTCGAAGTCCTCGAAGAACTCTCAGAAGTGCGGATACAGGGCTATCTGCCGCAGGCGAAATTTAACCTTGCCCAGCTCGAAGCTCAGTTCGCCCTGCCGCAAGCCGCTGATTTGAGCTTCCTGCCCATTCAGGCATTTGCGGATCCAGCAGGGCTATTGCTGCAACTGCGCGCTCAGCTCAGCGCCGCCCCAATTCAGCAATCTGCTCAGCGACCCGTTCAGCCACCCGTTCAGCCACCCGTTCAGCCACCTAAAGTCAGCTTGGCTCCTCCCAATCTGATTAACCTGCGGCTTTGGCTGCAAGGCAGGCTAGATGAGGTGGCCGAATCGCTCTCCTGGCATCTGCTGCCGCCTGCGGCACTCAACCTCAGCGGTGCGATGATGGGTGGAGCTGACCTGCTCAATGCTGTGCTGCGCGAGTTGCAGGGGACTCAGGGCATCGCCATTCCCACTAGCGCCAGAGCTGCCGAACGCGACTTGGAGCTAGAAGAAGTTCGCCTCAAGCTCTACGTGCTGACCTGGGAGCCTGCCCCCGATCAATGGTCGCTACTGCTGATCTTGGGCGCACAGTCTGGCGCTTTACCCGTTGGCCTGACGCTTAAGGTAGAAGCCAATCAGGAACTGCTGAGCGAACAGCGGCTGAGTGATCAGCCTTACCTTTACAATTGGCTTGTGGGTGCCCCAGACGAGCAGTTTCGAGTCACGGTGACTGCACCGACTGGTGCTGCGCTGACGCTGACCCCGTTTGGCTTTGCCCCCAGCAAACAACCCAGCGAATAACCATGATGCTCGCTGAATTTCGGCTCAAAGTCACTCGATTCGAGACTATTTGCCAGTTTGAGCTAGCCTGGGGCGAGTCACAGTCCACCAGTGCGCGCCATTCCTATCCAGCTCAGCTCGATCGGCTCTATCAAAACTGGCAGCAGCTCTATCTCAACTTTTATCAGACCTGGCTGCCTGTTCAAGACCCGATTCCAACACCCATTCAAACACCCATTCAAACACCCATTCAAACACCCATTCAAACACCCATTCAAACACCCATTCAAACACCCATTCAGACATCTGCTCAAGCCCTGCGTGCCTATGTGGCTAAGAGCGGCAGCATTGATCCCAAAATTGACTGGAAAACCCAGCTCAAAGAAGCTGAAACAGCTCTGCTACAAGCCTTCCGCGATTGGCTGGCTGAGGGTGCGCTCAGAGATATTCGCCAAGAGCTGACCAATGCGGCTCGCGGCTCAAAGCTAGGACTCAACGTGTTTTTGACCTGCGAACCCGATGACCTGGTGCGGCTTCCCTGGGAAAACTGGCAGATTTCAGACGATCAGGCAGTGCTCGACAAAATTCGCCTAGTTCGCACCCCTAGCCGGATTCGCAGCAGCCGCATGCCGCAGCGCGCTCGCTGGAAGCGCGTCCGGATTTTGGCTATCTTCTGTGATGATCTCGGCTTGGATCTGAGTCAGGAAAAGCAGATCCTCAAATCACTGGAGCCGCTGGTGTCGGTGCAGATGATCGGCTGGGGCAGCGACTCCGTCCCCCAGCCCACCCGCGACCTGCGGCAGAGTATTTTAGCGGCCATCACCGACCCTAGAGGTTGGGATATGCTGTTTTTTGCAGGCCACAGCGATGAGACAAAAGCAACTAGCGGCATGGTGGCGATTGCACCCAATGAGTACATCACAATTGAGGATCTCAAGCCCTCCTTGACGACTGCCAAGAATCAGGGGCTACAGCTAGCCATCTTCAACTCTTGCAGCGGCCTACAAATTGCTGCCGCCTTGATTGACTTGGGCTTGAACGAAGTGATTGTGATGCGCGAGCGAATTCACAGCAGAGTGGCGCAGGCGTTTTTGGTGCAGTTTGCCAGCGGCCTCAAAGAGTATAAAACAGCTCATAGGGCAATGCGAGAGGCTGTCGCTTCGCTGGACAAATTAGAGTATCCCTCAGCCTATCTTGTCCCTTCACTGTTTCAGCGTCCCGGCACGGCTTCATTTCTGCTCAGCCTACCAAACTGGCGACAGGGCATTAACTGGCTATTACCCAAACCCCAGGAAGCTATAGCACTGCTGCTCTGTATTTTTCTGAGTATATTACCCTGGATGCAAATTGGGCTGCTGGATCAGCGAGAGCTAGTTCAAGCCTGGTATCGGCAGCTCACAGATCAGCTCACAAATCAGGGGCTAAATTTGGCCAGCGATCTAGCGCTCGTCCGAATTGATGACGCTTCGATTCAGAAAGACAAGCAGGGCGAGCAAATAATAGGCGGCTCAGCGTTTCCAATATCGCAGCAGTATATTGGAAAGTTAGTGTCAACATTGACCAATCAGAGCGTTAAAGTGATTGGGATTGACTACGTAATGGATGATCCCGATCCGCGTGGCGCTGAGCACACGCTATATTTATCTAAAATTATTCAGCAAGCAGTGAAAAATGGCGGTCAGTTTGTATTTGCCAAAATTCTCAATCCTAATAGCAATATCTGGATGCAGAGCCTATCAGAGATTACTCAGGGCAATATCGAAGCTCCGGCAATCCGGGCTGTGGGCGATAACTTTCACATGCCGATCCAGTCTAATTTTGACAGCAGCCTCGACCTGCCGTTTTCCTACTGGCTAAGCTGGCTGCATCGCCATCAGTCCACCGCAGGCGCGCTGCCGCAGTACCGCCTACCGCTCAGCGAATTGCTGGATGCGCTCATGGGCAGGCTTTCACTTTACCCAATGTGGTTCCATGCCATCACCGATTTTTCGATTCCACCCGAGCAGATCTACCGCGAAATTCCGGCTTGGGAGCTGTTAGAGCCTACCAGTGATTTGGCAGATCTACCCCGAAGCGCAATTATTACTGCGGGCGGCTACCCAGAAGCAGGCATTGCCCAAACCGATAACGGCATTGGCTATCTGGAAAACTTTACGCCGCCTAAAGCGATGCAGCATTGGTATGGCCGTCAGCCCGAAAACCACTATCGACAAATGACGGGTGGCGAACATCTTGGCTATCTGTTCCACCATTTTCTGCATCAGCGCTTCGTGATTCCTGTGCCCAGTCTGCTGATGGTTTTGCTGGCTGCGGTGATTGGCAAACTCGCGTTGACTGCCCAACGAGCGACGCAATCCTATCAGTACAGTTCGTCGGCAAGTTCAGCTCGCTCAAGAGCTATGCTCTATTGGGCAATAGGCACGATTTTTTATATTCTCCTTAGTCTTCAGCTTTACGTATCCTCAGCCGCTATTTTACTGCCAATTGTTCTGCCGATCACGGTACTCTGGCTCTATCTACTGCCAGAGATCCTCAGCCTGCGTCGCTAAAAGTGTTTATGCCTAGAAATACTGGCTTCATGCAGCATCTTAGTAAAAACTGGCAAAAAAATCGAGTGGCAAGCCACCCGATTTCTATCTAAACCAAATTTAAGCTGAGGCCTAATCTAGACTCCAACCGCTTTCTTCGCCACCTGAGTCAGCTCGCCCTTGACATACTTGGCTGCGTAGACTTCCACGCCCACCTGCTTGATCTTGCTGGCGTTACCGGCAGTACCAAACTGGCTGTAGCGGTCAGCGCAGACCTTCTGCATGTACTTGATCGACGGCTTGAGGAAGGAACGCGGGTCAAATTCCTTCAGGTCTTTGGCCAGAGCTTCGCGCACGGCAGCCGTAATCGCCAAGCGGCAGTCGGTGTCGATATTGATCTTCCGCACGCCGCTCTTGATCCCCTTCTGAATTTCTTCTACGGGCACGCCGTAGGTTTCGGGAATCGCGCCGCCGTACTGGTTGATCAGTGCCAGCAGGTCTTCGGGAACCGAAGAGGAGCCATGCATCACCAGGTGCGTGTTGGGCAGGCGGCTGTGGATTTCTTCGATTCGGCTGATCGCCAGAATTTCACCCGTTGGCTTGCGGGTAAACTTGTAGGCTCCGTGGCTGGTGCCAATCGCTACCGCCAGTGCGTCCACCTGGCTGCGCTCCACGAAGTCAACGGCCTCATCGGGGTCGGTCAAGAGCTGCGAGTGATCCAGCTCACCCTCAAAGCCGTGGCCGTCCTCTGCTTCGCCCTTGCCGGTCTCCAGAGAACCGAGGCAGCCCAACTCGCCTTCCACCGAAGCGCCGATCGCATGCGCCACCTTCACAACTTCGCTGGTGACGGCGACATTATACTCGTAGCTAGCCGGGGTCTTGGCATCGGCTTCCAGCGAGCCGTCCATCATGACGCTGGTGAAGCCGTTTTTGATCGCCGAGTAGCAGGTGGCAGGCTCGTTGCCGTGATCCTGGTGCATGACGATGGGAATATGGGGGTAGGTTTCCACCGCAGCCAAAATTAGGTGACGGAGGAAATTCTCGCCAGCATACTTGCGAGCGCCGCGCGAAGCCTGCAAAATCACGGGGCTGTCGGTTTCGTGAGCAGCCTGCATGATGGACTGGATCTGCTCCATGTTGTTGACGTTGAAGGCCGGAATGCCGTATCCGTTTTCGGCGGCGTGATCCAGCAGTAGCCGCATGGGCACAAGTGCCATAGAGATTTCCTCCTAATTGGTGTAGTCAGCGTGAGACAAATTCTAAAGATGATCTTAAGATACTTTGCGCGTTCCCGCGAATTGTATCGATTGATTTCGAGGCAATTCGGCAGCAGCTTCAGCAGAGCCTAAATTTCGTTTGAAACAAAAAATCCCTGAAGCCAATTCTCCCTACCCTAAGTATAAATGCTTAAGGGCATTTTATAGCTGAGTTAGCTCAAAAATCTTAGCAATAAGGTGAATCGAGGGCAGACTCGTGGGATCGAGGTAAGGGGTGCTGGCGAATTTGCTCATGCTCCATCACTGTAGACTTGCCGTTCATTGTCACTAGCAGCCTGCCGGTCTAGCTGAAGCTGTGACTGAAGCTGTGGCTGAAGCTAGACAAATTAGTCGGAACTCAGGCTTTTATCTCTCTAGATAATATTTCAGCTCCCGCGCCATCCGCTGCATCCCCTGCTGTTCGTCCTGACGCAGAAACGACAGGAAGAAGGGCGACATCAGACCCGACAGGCTTTCGCGGTGCAGATACTGCGTGCGGTTGCGCCCCACTTCTTGCAGTTCAAACAGATGCTCGCTTTTGAAGCCCGGAGCGCGATAGCCCCAGCGCAGGCAGGTTTCGGGCTGGAGTAGCAGAATTTTGGGATCAAATTCGGTTTCGGTTTCTTCGCGCAGGCGTTTGAGCGAGAGCTGTACAGTCTGCCCCTGGGTAAAGGTTAGCTGCGGATTGCGGTCAAACAAGAAAGTATTCCAGCGCAGCCAGTGGGCTTTGTCGAGCAGCGTCCGCCAGACCACCGATTTGGGAGCGCTAATTTCAATTTCGGCATAGAGGCTGGGCATGGCGCAAACGTGAGAGACCTGCTTTCACTACCTTACCCCTGCTGCTCTCACCGCTAACTACGGATTTTACGCTTTTTGTTTTTACGCCTTTTACAAATGTGCGTCTTACAAATGTGCGTCTCAACACAGCCAGTGAGCAGAGCCTCTTTTATACTAGGCAAGGCTCATCGCTACAATTGCGTTACCCGTCTAACGATTCAGTCAAAGCAAGGCAGCAAATTAATATGGTCAATCTCACCCCCAACCCCAGTTTTAGCCTGACACTGCGGATTCAGTTGCCCAATCAGGCGGGGATGCTGGCAGCAGTGACGCAGGCGATTGGGGCAGCCGGAGGCAGCTTTGGCCAGATTGATGTTATTGAGCAGACGCGCAAGCAGATGACCCGCGACATTACGATCAACGCTTCGAGCGCTGACCATGCCGATGCAATTGTGACTGCCGTGCGAGCGCTGGATCAAATCCAGGTGATCAACGTCTATGATCGCACCTTTAGCCTGCACCGGGGCGGCAAAATCAGCGTCCAGAGCAAGCTGCCATTAAAGAGCCAGGATCAGCTGGCGATGGCCTATACGCCAGGAGTCGGGCGGATCTGCACGGCGATTGCCAACGACCCGGAGCAGGTGTATGAGCTGACGGTTAAAAGCAACATGGTGGCGATTGTCACTGACGGCAGCGCAGTACTGGGGCTGGGCAATCTAGGGCCGATGGGCGCGCTGCCGGTGATGGAAGGCAAGGCGATGCTGTTCAAGGAGTTTGCCGGGATTGACGCTTTCCCGATCTGTCTGGCGACGCAGGAGACTGACGAAATTATTGCCACCGTCAAAAATATCTCGCCTGTGTTTGGCGGAATCAACTTGGAAGATATTAGCGCCCCGCGTTGCTTTGAAATTGAGGCAAGACTTCAGCAGGAGCTAGATATCCCGATTTTTCACGACGACCAGCACGGCACGGCGATTGTCTCACTGGCGGCGCTGATGAACGCGCTAAAGCTGGTGAAGAAATCCAAAGAGCAGATCAAGCTGGTGATCAACGGCGCGGGGGCAGCGGGCGTTTCGATGGCGCGGCTGTTTCGCAAGGCGGGCGTTGAGCAGATTGTGATGTGCGACTCACGCGGCATTTTGTCTAGCAGCCGCAGTGACCTGAACGACCAGAAGCGCGAGTTTGCGGTGGTGCAGTCGGGTTCGCTGGCAGATGCGATGGTGGGCGCGGATGTGTTCATGGGCGTGAGTGCGCCGGGAGTGGTCACGCCCGGAATGGTCAAGTCAATGGCAGCTGATCCGATTGTCTTTGCAATGGCTAACCCGATTCCAGAGATCCAGCCAGAACTAGTCTCTGAAGATGTGGCGGTGATGGCGACCGGACGCAGCGATTATCCGAACCAAATCAACAATGTGCTGGCCTTCCCTGGCATCTTCCGAGGCGCGTTAGACTGTCGGGCTAAAACGATGAGCATTGGCATGTTTCTGGAGGCAGCTGAGGCGATTGCTTCGTTGATTAAGCCTGCTGATTTGCACAAAGAATATATCATTCCCTCAGTATTTGATGAACGTGTTGCTCCAACTGTATCCGCTGCCGTTCAACATGCTGCCAGAGCTGAGGGCATTGCAGGGAATTAGGCTTTTGGCGAGCAGTTTGTCAAAATGAAGGAAAATACAGCAAGTGGCAAGTCTATATGCTTGCCGAAAACCTTGGGCCTGTCTAGCTGCGTTGAATGCAATTCTAGCTGGTTACTTCACCTCCAATTTCCACATTCCTAGCTAAGTTGTGCCAACTCTGGCTAGACGGGCAGAGACTGGTTAACCAGTGGATTTTTGGTCTGTTCAAGATACCAGTTGGCTCTACAACTTGAAGGGCCATTTGTTGAAATTCAAAATCCGATAAGATCAATTCGGTCAAGCTATTACTTGAGCTAGAGGACAAGACACAAAGACTTTTGAATGAGGCTATCCTTGAAAAAGAGTTTTGCCCTCATTGCGGTTCAACATGGCGAAGCAAGTATATGGCTGGAAACGATTTTGGTGTCCTCGCACAGGCAGCATTAACCTAGCTGATCGAGGCTACCTGTGCGATCCAGATGGAGAATGGGGCAAGGCATATAACCCAGATTTAGTAACTTTTGAGACCATCTCTCACCTATCATGCTTAGCGCTTTTAGGTGAACCGGGAATTGGCAAAACCCAAGCTCTAGAGGTAGAGCGAAGTGAAATTGTTAATAAAATTCAAGAACAAGGTGATCGAGCGCTTTTCATAGATCTTCGCTCGTATGGGAGTGAGGACAGATTAGTTCGCAGCCTATTCGACAGCTCAGAATTTAAAGCGTGGCAGACAGGCACCCACAAATTATATATTTTCCTGGATAGTTTCGATGAATGCTTGCTACGAGTAGATACCTTAGCAACACTCTTAGTTGATGAATTTAAACGTCACCGGGATGTGATTCACCGTCTATGTTTACGTATTGCTTGTCGAACGGCTGTATGGCCACCAGTTCTTGAAGAAGGGTTGAAGGAAATTTGGGGTGAAAGTTCTTTAGGAGTATACGAGCTAGCTCCGCTTCGGCTTGTTGACGTTATCGTAGCCGCAGAAGCTGAGGGATTTTCTCCTGATGATTTTCTAAGGGAAGTTGGGCAGAAAAATATTGTATCGCTAGCGATAAAGCCAGTCACTCTGGGATTTCTGCTGAATATTTACCGCCGTCACGGTGGCCAATTCCCTCCTAATCAGAATGAACTCTACCTTCAGGGGTGCAAGCTTCTCTGTGAGGAAAATAATGAAAGCCGTCGGGGTTCAAACCGAAGAGGTAATCTTGATATTGATCAACGTCTAATTGTTGCTGCTCGAATTGCGGCTATCACAATCCTTTCCAACCGCTTTGCTGTATGGGCTGGAGTTAATCAAGGGGAGATACCTGCTGACGATGTACCTCTTCAAAAAATGTGTCACGGTTATGAAACTGCTAGCGGAAGAGAATTTGAGATTACCAGAGCAGTCATTGAGGAAATTTTAGACACCGGTTTGTTCTCGTCTCGTGGGTTGCACCAAATGGGGTGGGCACACCAGACTTATGCTGAGTTTTTAGCAGCCTGGTATTTAACACAACATGAAATACCGCTTGCTACATTAAGAACATTACTATTTTCGTCTGAAGATTCAGAGCATAAGCTTATTCCTCAGCTTCATGAAACTGCTGCATGGCTAGCTAGCATGAGGATGGATGTGC
Organism: Pegethrix bostrychoides GSE-TBD4-15B; assembly: GCA_019359155.1. Taxonomy (GTDB): domain Bacteria; phylum Cyanobacteriota; class Cyanobacteriia; order Elainellales; family Elainellaceae; genus Elainella; species Elainella bostrychoides. The sequence goes on along the minus strand of JAHHHV010000064.1, from coordinate 52,111 downwards.
TTCAAGATATCATAAAGACTGATCCAGATGTGTTATTACGCAGTGATATTTCTACAGAATCTAATCTTCGAGAAGCGATCGTAACCAGCTTATTGATGCAATATGAACAGGAAGAGTTGTATGACCATGAAGGAAACCAATACCGAAATTATGGAAAGTTGAAGCATCCAGGTTTAGCTGCTCAATTACGTCCATATATTCAGGATTCTACCAAACAGATTGACGCAAGAAATAGAGCGATTGACATTGCCGAAGTTTGCGAAGTCTCTGGGCTTCAGGAAGAACTAGCAAATCTTTCGCTTGACTCATCACAATCAATTTACTTGAGAGCGAGCGCAGCTAAGGCTATTTGTTCAATTGGTGATGCAGATATAAGATTAAAGCTTAAGCCCTTAGCCATTGAACAACTACAAGAAGATGAGGACGATCGGCTAAAAGGTTACGCATTACGGGCGCTCTGGTCAGAGTCTCTCACAGCAGAGGAGTTATTCAGTGTTCTTACCCGACCAAAAAAGAGAAATTTCCTTGGATCGTACCAGATATTTATCGACATTGAGTTAGTACCAAGACTTCAGCTAGATGATTTAGTAGTTGTCCTTAACTGGCTTGGAAATCAAGGTATTAGGTGTTTTGGACATCCCTTTGAAAAGCTTGGGAATGCCATTCTCTTGAAGGTATGGGAAAATCTTGACCTTCCTGGAGTAGCAGAAAGTTTTACTAAGACGGCCTTAGTACAGTGGAAAGCGCATCAGAGAATCATTACTGATGATGGCAAGCTACAACAACAATTTGAATCATCGCTTTTGAAAGATAGCAAAAAACGACATACACTAATCGAGCAAGCAGTTTTAATTATTTCAGAAACAAAAGAAGATCCATATTTTCTTTTAAGCCCCCTAATCGAAAATATTATAATTTCAGAAGATGTTTTTTGGATGCTTGAAAAACTCAAAAATTTCAATCATGAGAGGGCAGAAAGGATTTGGTCTCAACTTCTCCAACGGAGCTTTAACTATCAAGATGCACAGCAAATAGATGCAATTGTTTTAGTTACTCAAACTAATGATATTCTACAGGAAGTTTTTGCATCTTACTTTGTACCAATCGAGCTGGGTTCAACTCAAGCTGACAATCTGAGAGCTGATCACCTTAGAATGCAAGAAATGCGAGAACGCAGGCAAAATTCTCCTTTGCTAGATCCACTCCCCAAGGAACGAGTCCTCCGACTTTTAGAGAAATTAGAATCTGGAGATTTATCTGCTTGGTGGCAGCTTAATATAGAAATGACTCTCAAGCCTGATAGTACACACTATGGCAGTGAGTTTGAATTAGATCTAACTCAGCTTCCTGGATGGCAAGAGGCAGAAGAGGCTACTCAAAAGAGAATTATTGAAGGTGCTAAAAGTTATATTCAGAAGCAGAATGAGATAGATTATGAATGGATAGGGACAAATACTTTCGATCGACCAGCACTAGCGGGTTGTAGAGCTTTACAGCTACTTGTGAAAGAAAGCAAGGATTTCTTAGACACCCTCTCATCTGAAATATGGAAAAAATGGGCACCTGTTATTATTGCTGTCCCTCGTAGTAATCAATACGAAGACTCTTATCTAGAAATAGTCAAATGCGCTTATCTGAATGCTCCTCAAGCATCCATTAATATACTGATAACGCTCATTGATAAAGAGAACCAGGAGTCTGACTATATATCTGTAGTTAATCGCTTTGAGAAGTGTTGGGATGAGCGCTTGAAGTTGGCTCTGTTAGAAAAGTCTAAAGATTATGCACTGAAACCAAAATGTGTCGGGCAGCTACTCGAAGAGCTTCTAAACCAAGGATTAACTGAAGCTAAAGATTTTGCGAAGTCCCTAATTTCTTTTCCATTGCCATCAGCTGAGGATGAACGTGAGAAGGTTCTGATTGCTTCTAGAGTGCTAGTTGAGAATTCAGATCCATCTAGTTGGTCGTTTATTTGGTCATTGATTCAGCAAGATTCATCATTTGGACGTGAAGTTCTCGAATTAGCTGCTCAACGTTATTCGCACGGAATTCAACTAAATCTGACAGAAGCGCAGTTGGCTGACTTATATGTCTGGCTAGTGCATCAATATCCTTATGAAGAAGATCTTGATCATAGCAATGAGGTGATGGCTTATTCTGTGACAGCTAGGGACGGTATCTCAAGGCTGAGAGACAGTATTTTGTCACAGTTAAAGGAACGAGGAACACCCCTAGCATGTGCTGAAATTCAACGTCTCATTCAAAAACTGCCAGATATTACTTGGCTTGGAAAAGCGTTGATTGATGCTCAAGCGAATCTGCGGCGTAAAAGTTGGCAACCTTTGACACCAGAAGAGTTTCTTCAGCTTGTGATTAGCCGAGAACCTTCAAACTTAGACTTGTCCAATCAAATTGATGTAGTAGATCAGAGAACAAAGAAAATGGAAGATGAACCAAAAATCGAAAATAATATCACCGTTTCAAATTCGCCAAATTCACCCATTAATGCCCCTATTGGTACAAGTGGAGTAACTAATAGCCAAGTGATTATTCCTGGTTCCGATGCCAAGCAAGGAATTAATTGGGGAAACTGGCTCACTGTGATTGGGATTTTCGTGGCAGTAATTGCCATACCACTATCAATGACTGTAAGCGGCGTATTTAACGAAGAGTTTAAGCAGTGGTTCGACCATATTTTTCCTCCTACAGTTGAGCAGCAACCTATGCCGAAGAGTAAGTAGTTAAACGCGAGGAAAATATACTGTGCAAATTACAATCAACCTACCGCCAGATCTTGAACAAGACTTGATGCGTCAAGCAGCACAATCTAATGTTCCGCTTCAGACACTGATTCTACAAGCCTTACGCCGGACGATTCAAACGCTACCTAGTCCCATCTCCCAGTGGTCGGAGATTATCTTGTCCTATGAAGGAACCCCTGATTTCCTTCCGTTCGAGTCCTCCCGTGACGAACTCCTTCCACCCCCTGATCCAGAGCTATTCTGATGCGATATCTACTCGACACTTGCGTTATCAGCGACTTCGTTAAGGGTGAAGCTGGCACCCAAGTCAGACTCAAGCAAACTCCACCTGTTGATATTGCCGTTTCAGCAATTACGGTTATGGAATTACGCTATGGATTGGCACTCAATTTGCAACGTGCTCAGAAAGTTGAACCAGTGATCTCTAGCTTTCTATCTTCTGTAACGATTCTCCCTCTCAGCATTGTAGAAGCAGAGCAAGCGGCTCAAATTCGTGCTGCCCTCAAATCTCAAGGACAGCCAATTGGTGCTTACGATGTCCTGATTGCGGCTACTGCACTGCAACACAGCCTTCTGATGATTACAGCAAATCAACGAGAATTTAATCGAGTTCCTGGCCTACAAACTGAGAATTGGCGACAGCTCTGGCAAACTGTCTAGACCCAATTCCTGGATATCGGATTCTTGGGCGGGGTGATTAAAATCTTGCTAAACTCCAATTGCGACTGATGCTCGCGACCCATGCTCTAGGAGTCAGCCTTGTGAATTTTACGCAGCTTGTCAATGCGAGAATGGTGCGTCAAGAAGCCGAGAGGCTCTATCAGACGCTCAAGCCACTGCTGGCGGTCGAGCCAAAGTTTGGCGATTTGATTTTGACTGACTTGGCCAAGATCGTCAGAATTTGCGGACGCAGCAACGGCGAGATTTCAGCCAATGAGCTGTTGGCCTACCTTAGCCTCTACGCCCTGATCAAGCAGGACAGCGCAATGCTAAATGCCGCCTTCAACGCCTGGGACTTTTCGGATGCAGATCGGCTGAAGTATCAGAAAATATCGCTCCAGATCTTGCTGGATATCACAAAAGGGCAGCAAGGAGATGCCAGCCAGCTTGAGCAGCTTTGGCTCCCAGCAGTGCTGAACCAGTATGATCAAGAGAAATCTTCCAGCTACCTGAACCCATCTGTGAACGCCATCTACAAATTTGCACAGTCGGTTGTTAAGTCAGATGGAGCTATTACGATGCAGGAGATGGAAGCACTCTCTCAAGTTTGGCAACTGCTGCATCACTACCCAAAAATTAGCCGCTATCAGGACGGTCTGGCTCAGGTTGCGCCGATTGCCCTGCCAACTGAATCGACGAACGTCGCGCCTGTGAGTCCATCTACTCCGGCTCCCATAGCTCCGAGTCCAGCCCCTACCGAACCTGTTGCTGCGCTCGATAAGACCGCAGAAGAGCTAGCCCAGATTTTGGAGCAGGCGATGGCTGAGCTGAATGATCTCGTGGGAATGGACAATATTAAAGCAGAAATTAAGACACTGGCCAACTTTCTGAAGGTGCAAAAGATTCGTCAGGATCGGGGGTTGGCTACCACTTCAGTCTCGCTGCATTCCGTATTTTGCGGGCCACCAGGCACAGGTAAAACCACAATTGCACGTTTGATTAGCCGCATCTTTCAAGGGCTGGGTTTCCTCCAGAAAGGTCACCTAATCGAAACCGATCGAGCTGGCATGGTGGCGGGCTATATTGGCCAAACGGCTAAGCGAGTGGATGAGCTGGTGACTTCAGCCTTAGACGGCGTGCTGTTCATTGACGAAGCCTATGCGCTAGTGCCTAGCGATGCGGGTCGTGATTTTGGCCAGGAAGCGATTGACATCTTGCTGAAGCGCATGGAAGACTATCGCGATCGGCTAGTCGTGATCGTAGCTGGATATACTGATGAGATGTCAGAGTTTATTGAATCGAACCCTGGCCTAAAATCTCGATTCAATCGCTACTTTTATTTTAATGACTACGAGCCAGAGGAGCTGCTGGCCATCTTTGAGAAATTTTGCGCTAAGAGTCATTTTAAGCTCACCGATGCCACTCGATATCGGCTCAAAGAGGTATTTACCAGCCTTTATAACAACCGCGACCGCACCTTTGGCAACGCTCGAATTGTGCGAAATCTGTTTGAAAAGAGTATTGAGCGTCAAGCCAACCGACTCGCCGTTCTCTCGGACTTCACCGACGAGGTGCTGACAACACTCCTACCCGAAGACATTCCCAGCCAGTTCACCAGTGACCGACTTGCCGATGCCAAAGCTGACGCTAAAAACGATGCTGAAGCTAGCCGGGGCAATCCATCTGCCGATTCAGCCTGATGGCGCTGTTCTAGTTGCGCTGTTTTGAGACAAGAAACTTGCCGCCTACAAATTCAGCCATAAATCGCTTCGCGCGCCAGATTGTCGGACTCTGGCTGGTCTGGCTGCTCGTCCTCTGGGGCTATCAGGCTGCCGTCACTGCCCGCTATCAGGTGCAGCGACCCGACTCAGCACTATTCTGGACAGCAGCCAGCACAGGCAACGCTCAGCGCCCCATCCTGTCAGACCCATTCATGAACGCACAGGTGGCCTGGGACTCCGAGTTTTACCTGTCGCTGGCGCTGTATGGCTACGATGATCCAGAGGCTCGCCGTTTGCCTCAGCCTGGGCTGCTCTCCAGTAAACCCTTAGCGCTCAACTACGCTTTCTACCCGGTCTACCCTTACCTGATGCGGCTGCTGAGCTATCCGCTGGGCATCCTGGGGTTCACACCGATCGCGACGGCGACGCTGGCGGGATTAGTCATTTCGGCACTGGGAACTTTGGCTGGCATCTTGGCGCTGGCTAGCTGGGTCGAGCAAAATCAGGGGCAGGCACAGGCATTTCGGGCAGTAGCCTACCTACTGAGTTTTCCAACGGGCTTCTTCCTAGCGCAGGTCTATACCGAAGGGCTGTACGTGGGGCTGTCATTTGGCTGTTTGGCATTGCTACGTCGGCATTGGGGCTGGGCAGTGCTGCTGGCAACAGTAGCCACCCTAACGCGAGCAGTTGGCATTCTGCTGATCATTCCGCTGGGCTGGGCCTGGATTGGCGCGGTGCGGCGGCAGAGAGAGCTGTCTCAACAGCTGATGCTTCAGGCGGTCGCTCTGTTGCTTCCCGTCTTTGTTCACCTAGTCTGGCGATTCTCGTTTTGGGGGAAGGCGTTTCAAGCTGTACAGCAGCAGTTCTTTAACTGTGGTCTGTTTAACTTACGCGCTGCGGCCTCGGTTTGGAACGCTGGATTTCTGTCGCTGTCTGGCGATAATGCTGCGGCTGCCGTCTACTATGCCATTGAGCTTTCAGCAATTGCTTTAGGTATTTTCTCTTGTTTACTAACGCTGAGGCGATATCCCGGCATCTCTATCTACGGTCTGCTGATGATCTTAGTTTCGATCACCTGCGGTACGGCCTGGAGTTTTTCTAGATACTTGCTGGCTGTACCGTCAGTGTTCCTAGTTTTGAGTCACTGGGGTGACTCTCCCCTCTTTGATCGAGTTTGGTCTCTGATTAGTATTTTGCTGCTGGCCATGTTCAGCGCTCTGTTTTCGTTTAACTTCTGGGCAGGATAGCTAGGTCAGCCGCTTCTGCATTTTGAACCGCTCAAACGACAGTCCTGCTCGCTCAACAATTTCTAGCTCCAGTAGTTCAAACCCCATTTTCAGGAAGAAATGCTGAGCGATATGGCTGGCTTCAGTCCGGAGTTTGCTGGCACCCTGAGCGATGGCCTCAGCCTCAAGCTGTTGATAGATCAAGGTGGCGTAGCCCTGACGCGCAAAGCGACTGTCGGTGTAGAGAAATTCAATGTGGTCGTTGGGATAGAGCTGCCCAAAGGCGGCTAACTGCTGCTGCACTACAGCAACCCGCGTCACGCCCAAGCTGAGGCGATACTGAAATTGTGCCAAGTTCTCCACAAGACTCGACCAGACTACCACCTGCTCAGGGCTGTAGTGACTAGCAGCCGTCTGAAGCACGGCGCTACGAAACAGGGTGACCAGCGCGGCTGTATCTGCGGGATGATAGTCGCGAATCATGGCGGGCGGGCTAGATTGGTGAGGTTGGGCACTAAATCCAGACTAGCGCAGCCTCCCCTGGCTACGCTCAGGACGAGGCTGCGCTGATAGCTGCCGGGAATCTAAACCCGAAGGCTAATCCTAATTTCTTAGACTAGCCAGACTAACCAGCAGTGCTGCCGCGCTGCCGCAGCTTCAGCAGACTGACAGCCCCCAGACCCAGCAGCGCTGCCGTAGTTGCAGGCTCAGGCACGCTGGTCAAGCTCTTGACGTTGGCTTCACCGATGTCAACCATAAACACCACGTCGTTAAAGTCGCGGTCAGAATTTTCGTTCCAGCGACCAGTCGCCGCATCTTGTCCCGATGCCCACAGATCGCCATACAGATCTTCAAAGCCAATCATCAGGTACTTATCAAAGGCATAGGCCACGGCATGTTGCAGTCTGTCAGTATTGACGGCGGTCTCTGTGCCAAAGATGTTGGCTCCGTCGCCGCGATTCAGGCCATCTGCCCGCAGCCAAAAGTCGAGCTGCGTTCCACCCGCAAAGCTGCCTAGCTTCACGCCATCGCCTAGCTTCAGCGTATTGCCACCCCAGTTGCCGATCGATTCGTTAGAGGACACATCGTTGAAGATCAGGCCAGAACCTTGAGTTGCACCTGTCGCTTCATAGGCCAACTGGTTGCGATAGCCTGCGCCTTCGTTGATGAAAAAGACTGAAACATCATGAGCATATTTCAGCTTTAGCTTGCTGGGATCAAGCTGAAACAGACCGCTATTGGGTAGTGCGAGTTGTTCAGCCTGCACATACTGCTGGTAGGGCGTATCGTCAAAGCCAGTTTCAGACTTGCTGTAAATTTTGGACTGAGTCCAGGCATTATTCCAGGAGAACGCTGCCGCAGGTAGCGCTTGAGCCACAACAGCTGCCACAGTTACCGTTGCCGCAAACAGGCTAGTTAGAAAAGTTTTGTTCATGGGTCTAGGCGCAGAGGATGATAGGTCGAGGAAAATAGCTTCAGGACATAGGTTCAAGACAGATAAATCGAGATTGCGTGGTCTCTGCATCTGTCTTCTCCATCATGCGCGCTGAATCTCATGCTGCAAATAGCCGAGAGAAATGCTTTATAGAACCGACAATAACGCCATTTTGTACGGATTGAATTCTCCGTAGAGCGTTGCAAAACGCTCAGTATTTACCAGTCTTGAACAGACTCTAAGCAAATTGCTAGATCCGGTTTCTAGCGCTGAATCGTGATTTCTCTGAGTTTTATTACCTGCTGAGTCAGGCTGCGTCAAATCAGGTCAAAGTCCTGCGCCAAACCGCAGCGAATCATACTAGGATCGCTGAGGGCTAAAAGTTTTGAGATTTCAACGAAAGACTATGACGGCAATAGAGAATCAGACTGATGAGAAAACAGTCGTGCGCGAATATTTTAACGCGACGGGATTTGACCGCTGGCGGCGGATCTACGGCGATGGTGAGGTCAACAAAGTGCAGCTCGATATCCGAGTCGGGCATCAGCAAACGGTCGATACGGTGCTGGGCTGGCTGAAGACAGACGAGCAGCTCGCAGGACTGAGCTTCTGCGATGCAGGCTGCGGCGTGGGCAGTCTCAGCATTCCGCTTGCCGCGATGGGAGCGCAGGTGTTCGCCAGCGACATTTCCGAAAAAATGGTCGGCGAAGCGCAAGTCCGGGCGCAGGCTGAGCTGGGTCAGAGCCGCAATCCTAGCTTTGCCGTGCAGGACTTAGAGGCGCTCAGCGGTAGCTACCACACGGTTGTCTGCCTGGATGTGATGATCCACTACCCGCAGGACAAGGCAATGGAGATGATCACGCATTTGAGCAGTCTGGCTGAGTCGCGGCTGATTCTCAGCTTTGCCCCCAAAACGCTGGCCTATAGCTTGCTCAAGAAAATTGGCGACTTCTTCCCAGGCCCCAGCAAAGCCACCCGCGCCTATCTACACCGCGAAAGCCAGATTGTGAAAGCGCTAGAGGCCAACGGCTGGCAGGTGCAGCGCAACGCCATGACCAAAACTCGGTTCTATTTTTCGCGGCTGCTGGAAGCGACCCGATAATCTCGCTAGAATAACCGACAATGTTTCGGCAGCTAGGCATATGAAATTAGTCGGCAGGAAAGCAGAGTTCCGCAATGCGGCAGTCTTGGTGCTAGGCTTGCTGATTAGCTCCGTCGCGGTCAGCAAATTGCAGCATCCGGCTACGCCTGCTCAAGATAGAGAGGAGCTAAGAGCCTCGCTGCTGTTTGTCGGGCCGCCGCTGCTGGGACTGGGCGGCTGGCTGATCTATTTTGAGCGGCGGCAGGCGCAGCAGCAGCAGCAAATGTCGCTGCAAGACAGCTTTTTTCAGCTCTTGAAAAAGAACCGGGGCTATATTAACGTGATTCAGTTTTCGATTGCTAGCGGTTTGGATGGCAAGCTAGCCAAAGCATATCTGGACAAGCGCGCTCTAGAATTTAACGCAGACTATGACGTGAGCGAGGTTGGCAACATCACCTATTATTTTGAGCTAGAGTCTGCCGATCTAGCAATTTCGAGGGCGGCTGCGGGGACAACTGCGGAGAGCGCCAGATTATGATCCGGGTCTTTCTGCTGACGGCAGCGCTGCTAGGCGGGCTAGCTGTAGCGGCAGGCGCATTTGCCACCCATGCGCTCAAAGCAACGCTGCCTGAACGCGCACTAGAAATTTTTGAAACGGCGGCTCGCTATCAGATGTATCACGCGCTGGCGCTGCTGGCCGTGGCGCTGTTGCTGAGCCGTACCGAGGCTGCTCAGGTCTGGCTGAATGCCGCAGGGTTTGGATTCATCGCGGGCGTGCTGATTTTTTCGGGCAGCCTCTATGCGCTCAGCTTTTCGGGCGTTAAGTGGCTGGGAGCATTAGCCCCGTTGGGCGGAGCCGCCTTTCTGCTGGGCTGGGGCTGTCTGGCGGTGGCAGCTTTCAGCTTTAAGTAGCTGCCTTTGCTCAAAAGATACGGCTCAGCTCCAGCACAAACCCTGGCAAAACGGCCTCTCTCGACAGGCTGGCAGGGGCGGCTAGCAGCTCAACTGGCTCACCCAAGCGGCAAATCTCGACCTGCCGATCTTGCGGATTGATCAGCCAGCCCAGCCGCACACCGTTTTCCAGATACTCCTGCATTTTGGCGCGCAGGCTTTCTATCGCGTCAGTTTCGGAGCGCAACTCGATCACAAAATCGGGCGCAAGCGGCGGGAAGCGGCGCTGCTGCTGAGGCGTGAGGCTATCCCAGCGGTCTTGAGACACCCAGGCTGCGTCGGGCGAACGATCTGCGCCGTTGGGCAACTTGAAGCCAGCCGACGAGCTGGACACAACCCCCAGATTCGCTCTGCGATTCCAGCCTACTACTTCGTAAATCAAATCAGCTTCCCGCTTTCCGCCTGCTCCGCCTGTCGGTGGCATAACGACTAGTTCTCCGCTGGCTGTGCGCTCAAATTTAACATCAGGATTGTGCTGACAAAGCTGAATAGAAGGCTTCGTCAGTCAGATCAAAGGGCGTGAGGCGGAAGGTGACGGCAGACATAGGGGCGGCTCAAGCGCGATACTGAAATTCTAAGCTGCATTCGATCTGATCTAGTCGAACTAATCTACTCGAACTTCAGCACGCAGCCAATGTTTTTCTGGCCGATTCTGCGGCAGATATCAAACCGCGACTGGGCGTGCCCGACCAGGAATACCAGACCCACTAAGATCACCAGCAGGATGATTTTGTCAGCTTCGATTTTCAGCAACATGCAGGCTCCCCGTACGATTGAAACTTTTACGATTGGTACTTTCACAATCAGTAACATGCCCTGAATAAAGCAACATAGCCAATCCTTGTAAAACTCTGGTGAAGCTAGGTGCAGAATCGCATAAGATCAGCTTGCTGAGCTTCAGGTGGCGTATGGACAAGACACAGATTGGTGTGGCGTTGGTGGGGACGGGCTTTGGACAGAAGATCCATCTGCCGGGGCTGCAAATTCATCCGCGCACCGCAGTTGTAGCTGTCTATCATCGCGATCTGGCCAAAGCGACTGCCATTGCTCAACAGCATCAGATTCCGCAGGCTAGCGACAGCCTGGAAGAAATTGTGGCGCTGCCGACTGTAGAAGCCGTGAGTATCTCGACCCCGCCATTTCTGCATTACGAAATGGCTAAAACTGCGCTGAAGGCTGGCAAGCATGTGCTGCTCGAGAAGCCGACAACGCTGACCGTGCGGGAAGCGCTGGAGCTGTACGAGCTAGCCCAAGCCCAGCAGGCCATCGTGACGCTCGACTTTGAGTTTCGGTTTGTGCCCGCTTGGCAACGGCTAGCCGAACTGCTGGCCGAGGGCTACGTAGGGCAGAAGCGGCTGATCAAAATTGACTGGCTGGTTTCGGGTCGGGCAGATGCAAATCGCGCCTGGAACTGGTATGCCCGCAAAGACCAGGGCGGCGGAGCGCTGGGGGCAATTGGCTCGCATTTATTTGACTATGTGAGCTGGCTGTTTGGCGCAGTGCGGCAGCTTTCAGGGCAGCTCAGTACCGCGATTGCGACTCGACCTGATCCAACGACTGGGGAAGCCAAGCCCGTGGATGCAGATGATACTTGCCTACTGATGCTGGAGCTGGCAGACGGGACTCCGGTGCAGGCTAGCCTCAGCGCCGTGACCTATCAAGGGCGCGGACATTGGCTGGAGATCTACGGCGATCAGGGGACGCTGGTGTTAGGCAGCGACAATCAAAGCGACTACGTGCATGGGTTCAAGCTCTGGGGTAGTCGGCAGGGCGCACCGCTGAGCGAACTGGAGATTCCAGAGCGCTTGGCTTTTGCCAAAACCTATTCCGACGGACGGCTGGCTCCGTTTGTGCGGGTGGTGGATCGCTGGGTGGAGAGCATCGAGCGGCGAGAGATGCTAACTCCTTCGCTGCGAGAGGGCATCTATAGCCAGATGCTCATGGATTTAACGCAGCAGTCGGCTCAGCGCAAAACCTGGCTGGACGTGCCGAGTGACTGTATGCCTTGATACGGGGTTTGTCCGTAATCTATCGTGATCTAAATAGTGCGAGGCTCTGCCCCACCCGACGCTCCTAGGGCGAGGCAAAACCTCTGGAAGCATTATGCTCACAGGTCGGATCATCAGGCAACGGGAGCAATGTTAAATTAGCACCAAATTGCCGTTAAGTATCGTGAAGTGAACAGCGGCAATCTGCGATTCGGCTGCCCGAATTCCCGGTAATTCTGCTAACTTTAGTAGATCAGAAGAGCGCTCAAGCGGGATGGCTAGGCAGCAGGCATGGCACTGATTGTTCAAAAATATGGCGGCACGTCGGTAGGTTCGGTGGAGCGGATTCAGGCGGTAGCTCAGCGGGTGGTGCAGACGGCTAAGGCGGGTCACGGCGTGGTGGTGGTGGTTTCGGCGATGGGCAAAACCACCGACGGGCTGGTGAAGCTGGCGCATGAAATTTCGGCTCAGCCCAGCCGCCGCGAGCTGGATATGCTGCTCTCGACGGGCGAACAGGTGTCGATTGCGCTGCTCAGCATGGCGCTACAAGAGCTGGGGCAAGCCGCGATCTCGCTGACTGGGGCGCAGGTGGGGATCGTGACAGAGGCCGAGCATACAAGGGCACGCATTCTTGATATTGCCACCGAGCGGATGCAGCGCCATTTGGCTGACAGTCGTGTTGTGGTCGTGGCGGGATTCCAGGGGATCAGCAGCCAGTCTGATTTGGAGATCACCACATTGGGGCGGGGCGGCTCAGACACTTCGGCGGTGGCGCTGGCGGCGGCTCTGGGAGCGGACTTCTGCGAGATTTACACAGATGTTCCCGGCATTCTCACGACCGATCCACGTCTGGTTCCCGACGCGCAGCTGATGGACGAGATCACCGCTGACGAGATGCTGGAGTTGGCTAGCCTGGGCGCAAAGGTGCTGCATCCGCGCGCAGTCGAAATTGCCCGCAACTATGGCGTGATGCTGGTGGTGCGCTCTAGCTGGTCGGATCAGCCGGGGACGAGAGTAATTTCACCTGTGCCGCAGCCGCGCTCGTTGCAGGGCTTGGAAATTGCCCATCCTGTCGATGCGGTGGAGTTTGACACCGATCAGGCGAAGGTGGCGCTGCTGCGGGTTCCGGATCGTCCCGGCATCGCGGCGCGGCTATTTGGCGAGATTGCCAGTCAAGATCTGGATGTGGATCTGATTATTCAGTCGATCCATGAGGGCAACAGTAACGACATTGCCTTCACGGTGACGCAGAATTCGCTGAGTCGGGCGGAGGCAGTGGCGGCGGCGATTGCGCCAGCGCTCCGCAACTCCGCAGCTCCGCTGATGGGCGAGGCGGAGGTCATGATTGAGCGGCGTATGGCGAAAGTCAGCATTGTCGGGGCGGGGATGATTGGCCGACCGGGGGTGGCGGCGCAGATGTTCTCGACGCTGGCGGCAGCAAAAGTGAATATCGAAATGATTTCCACCTCAGAAGTGCAGGTAAGCTGTGCAATTGCCGAAGCGGACTGCGAGCGGGCGGTGGCAGCGCTCTCTGAAGCCTTTGGCGTGGCGGGCAGAGCGGCCAAATCGCGGCGGCGAGTGCGCGCTGCTGATTTACCTCCGGTGCGCGGTGCGGCACTCGACCTGAAGCAAGCTCAGCTCGCAATCCGGCATGTGCCTGACCAACCCGGCATGGCAGCGCGGCTGTTTAGCCTGCTAGCTGAGCAGAACATCAGCGTCGATATGATTATCCAGTCGCAGCGCTGCCGCTTGATTGATAGCGTGGCCACCCGCGACATTGCCTTTACGGTGGCGGCAGGGGATGTGGACGCAGCACTGACGATTTTGCAGGCTGCGAGTTTCAGCTTTGGCGAAATTGCAGTCGATCGCTCGATTGCCAAAGTCAGCATTGTCGGTACAGGCATGGTAGGTCGTCCCGGCGTGGCGGCGCAGATGTTTCGCGCGCTAGCCGAGGCCAAAATCAACATTCAAATGATCGCCACTTCAGAAATTAAGGTGAGCTGTTTGGTGGCCGAAGATCAAGGTGTTGAGGCGCTCTGCGTGATCCATACGGCCTTTGGGTTGTCGGGCAACGAGCAGATTGTAGTTCCGGCCTGAAGATTCGCCAGCGCAATTTTTGGAGCAGTCTCATGCCATCTCCCTTTCCTGGCGTTGATCCCTATCTCGAAACTGCTGAGCTGTGGCCAGAGGTACATAGCCGCCTGATTGTGGCAATTGCTGATCAGCTGAGTGAACAGCTCAACGAGCAGTACTGGGTGGCGATTGAGAAACGCACCTATCTAGAGACCGATCTAGATCCGGATGAAAGCCTGCTGGTTGGCTTACCAGACGTGGCGATTCTGGCGCAGGCTACAGCTACAGAGCCAGCTACAGCCGTTGCCACCGCCGAACCGACGACTGTACTGTTGCCGATGGTTGAAACGGTGCAGGAGCGCTACCTGGAAATTCGAGAGGTCGCAACGGGCGCTGTGATCACAGCGATTGAGATTCTGTCACCCAAAAACAAGCGCTCTGGAGAGGGCAGACAGGCATATGAACGCAAGCGCAATCAAGTTCTGCTGAGCCTGACACATCTGGTAGAGGTTGATCTGCTCAGAGGCGGACGGTCTTTACCCATGCAAGGTGCAGGTGCATCTGACTATCGAATTCTGGTCAGCCGCAGTCCTGATCGCCCCCGCGCCCAGCTCTATGGTTTTGATTTGCGACAACCGATCCCGCAAGTTTGGGTGCCGCTCAGCCCCCGTGAGCCAGAACTACCGCTGGAGTTGCAGCCGATTCTGAATCAGGTTTACCGCCGAGGTCGATACCATCTAGCAATCGACTACAGTCAGCCTCTCAGGCCGCCCCTTGCGCCAGCCGATGCAGACTGGGCTGAAGCGCTGTTACGACAGCAGGGGGCGCAAGCTCAAAATTAGCTGCTCCCCTGATAGACCTCTTCGGCCACCCGCTTCAGGCGGCGTAGCTGTGCCTGCATGTCCTGCCGCGTCCAGTCGAGGGCAAAGCGGTTGAAGCCATATTGAACAATCCGGTTAGGGATGCTGAACTCGAAACGGTTGAGCAGCGTTGTGCCTTGCTCAGTTGGCTGGCATTCCCAGCGGTCGCGGCCTTGAAAAAAGCCCCGGAACTCCCAAACCACCAGTCCGGGCTGACGCTCAACCACAGTGCTCATCAGCTGCGGCTGCATCAGCGGGATTTGAATCACAAACCGACTTTTGCTGCCAATCGCGGTGTTCCAGTCGCCAATTGGCTCACAGCGCAGCGCCGGATTCAGCCAGCGGTGCATCAAAATCAGATCGGTGAAACATTGTTCGACCGCTACGGCGCTGGCATTAATTTGAATCGACTGCTCAAAAACCTGCTTGGGCATTGATGGAAATAACTTCTAGGCTTCTGTACTCTAGCAGCCCTCTGGTAGTCAGGCTGGCCAACTGTAGTCAACACTCAAGTCAACACTCAGAAATAATGTATTTATCAGAGAAAATCAGGTTTAATGTATAGAAAACAGACTTGGTGTTGGCTTGCCATAATTTTCGACTTTGGTGCTGTGGCAAACTCCGCAGTTTCCTAAAAGTAGCTTACTTTTTTACTGCTTTTACTACCAAACTCCTCTCGTTTATCTTTCAAGCCCGTACCTGTAATGTTCTCTCGAAGAAGCCCATGAACTACATTTGGTGTGTCTCCGCCCTCTGGATGGGTGGGTTAGTCAACCCCTGGCTAGCTCAGGCCAATCCCGTCGAAGCAACCGTCAATTCCACCGGACAGTTTATTTCTCGCGTCGGGTCTTACTTGCCCAATTTGCTGGGCGCTCTAGCCATTTTGATCATTGGCTGGTTGGTGGCGACTATCATCTCTGCCGCAATTCAGGGGTTGCTGAAGCGTACTGAATTTGACAATCGTCTAGCAGGCTGGGTTTCAGGTCGCCAAGGAGCCGATAACGCGATCCCGATCGAAAAATGGGTCGGCACGGCTGTGTTCTGGCTAATCATGGCCTTCGTGATCGTGGCGTTTTTGAACGCGCTCCAGCTCTCCACCGTTTCGGCACCGCTCAATTCTTTCTTGCAGCAGATTTTTGACTACCTGCCCAAAATTGCCGGAGCCGCAGTCCTAGCAGGCGTGGCTTGGGTGGTGGCAACCGTGGCCAAGACAATCGTGACGCGCGGCCTGAGCCAGTTTAACCTAGACGACAAAATCAACCGACTGGCGGGGCCGGATCAGCCTGCTTCCCGCAGCTCTGAGTTTGGCGACCCAATGGCTGCGCCGCCGCGCGAAACCCTATCGCTGAACGAAACTTTCGGCAACGCCCTCTACTGGTTTGTGCTGCTGTTTTTCCTGCCGCTGATTTTGGGCGTGCTGGATCTGCAAGGGCCGCTGGCTCCGGTGCAAAATCTGCTCGACGAGATTCTTTCGGCGCTGCCTCGCATCCTCAACGCCATTTTGATTGGGGTAGTCGGCTGGTTTGTGGCCAAAGTCGTCCGGACGATCGTCACCAACTTTTTAGCGGCAGTCGGCACGGATCGCGTTGGAGCGCAGATGGGTCTGACGCAATCTGCCGCTACGGGCGGGCTGTCGCTTTCGGCGCTGCTAGGCACGGTTGTCTACGTGCTGATTCTGTTGCCGACAGTGATTGCGGCCTTGAACGCGCTGCAGATTGAGGCGATTTCAGCGCCAGCCGTGGCGATGCTGGGGCAGATTTTGGCGGCGTTACCCAAAATCTTTACGGCAGCGCTGATTCTGGGCGTGTCCTATGTAATTGGCCGATTTGTGGCCGATCTGGTGGCGCAGACTCTGACCAGCGTTGGCTTCAATAACGTCTTTGACTGGCTGGGGTTCTCAACTCCACCAGCTGTACGTCCCATTGCCGAGCCGCCGCCTGAACCGCTGGGTCAATCCCCGCTGGGTCAGTCAACGGTGATTCCGCCCAGCCAGAGTTCGCTGCCCAGACAGACTCCCTCTGAAATTGCTGGGTTGGTGGTGCTGGTGGCGATCATGCTGACAGGTGCGGTGGCTGCCGTTGAAAAGCTGGACTTTGCTGTACTGACCGATATCGTCCGGGCGATTCTGGCCTCTTCTGCCAATATTTTGGGTGGCCTGATTGTGCTGGGGATTGGCCTGTACCTAGCAAATCTGGCCTTCACTTTGATCAGCCGCTCTGGCGGTCGCCAAACGCGCCTGCTGGGTCAGGCGGCGCGGATTGCGATCATTGCCTTCTCGGTGGCGATGGCGCTAGATCGGATGGGCGTGGCTTCCAACATCGTCAATCTGGCCTTTGGGCTGCTGCTGGGCGCGATTGCCGTGGCGATTGGCATCTCGTTTGGTTTGGGCGGTCGCGGCGTGGCAGACGATCTGCTGCGCGGCTGGCTGGAATCCTTTAAGCGTAACTGACGCTGGAAATTGCAGCTTTGTGATTGCAGCTTTGTGACGATAGAGCGCTTGGCAACCTAAGCGCTCTTTTTTGGCGTTAATTGATCTCAATCAGTTAATTGATCTCAATCAATAGTCGGTTAAAACTTGCGATCGCTTGAAGTGACTCAACCCAGCCTGCGCCCTAACCTATCGCTGAAGTGAAGGTCGCGAGCGGGTTGGCGATATGACTCAGGAAATTCAGGAGATTGCGATTCAGGAAACTCTATAGAGCAATTTTGCAGGTAGAGGTTGCAGGTAGATACAGCCGAGATTCGCCAGAGGGCTGATGTGCAAGACTTAGGTCGGTTGAGGAGAAGGGGTTGGAACAGAGAATGGCAGTCTATCGCTCATTAGCAGATTGACCATTAGCAGATTGACTGGACTGGCTGGAGTTGGCATTGAGGGAACTGGAACGGTCGTCTGGCCGATAGACCTGCCACTGGCCTGTCTGCGGATCGCGCACTGTCACAAAGGGATTTGCTTTCAAGCCCTTTCCAGCAGAACTATTCATGGATTCTATGAATCTGACAACATCTTTATCATACATTCCGTAAAACCACCTAGCGCGAAGCTTCAGCATTTTCACCAGAACTACACAATTTTTGACTATTCTGTAACGTCCTCTATCGCTCTATGCGTTTAATTGTGAGGATGACTGCTGTGCCGCACCAGCGCTCCGGCCCATTGCAGCTTCTCGCGCAGCGTCTGATAGTAGGAATGGTTTTCGCGTAGCAAAATAAACTCTGCCGGACGATCGGCCATCCGAATATCGACACGCTGTCCCGGCCAGATGGCGGTCGCCAGCACCCCGTCCATCCAGAGCTTCGTGTTCAGTTCGCGATCCGCCAGCGGCCAGATGCTCACAACCGAACCCGCAGGCAGCACAATCGGACGGCTGGACAGGCTGAGCGGGCAAATTGGGGTCAGCACCAGCGCATCCAGGCCGGGATGAATAATCGGGCCGCCCGCCGCCAGCGTGTAGCAGGTCGAGCCGGTGGGAGTAGCGACCAGCAGCCCATCGCCCTGATACTGATCCACCACTTCGCCATCAATTTCGATTTCGAGAAATGAGGTGATCATCCGGTCGGCAGAAGCGGGTTTAACGCACATTTCGTTGAGCGCAAAGTAGCAGTCGCTCATTGGCTCCAGGTTGGTGCGGTTGCCCTCAAAAGTCATGGCGCGCAGCATAATCCGGCGCTGCACAGCGTAGCGATCGCTCAGCAGTCTGTCCCAGACCTGCTCTGTGTCCTGAAATAAATCGGCGGATTCCGTTAAAAAGCCCAGATGCCCGCCAATATTCACCGCCAGAATCCGGATGCCGTCAGGAGCCAGATGCCGAGCGGCTGCCAGCGCCGTACCGTCACCGCCCAGCACAATTGCCAGATCAATCGGTGGCTGCACTGAGGCTAGAAACACCGGATAGGGATTGTCTTTTGGGCCGCTAGGTCCCATCCAAACTCGACAGCCACGCTTCTCTAGCTGACTAGCGCACTGCTCAGCTCGCCGCTGGCTAAACGCATCTCCGGCCTTGTAGCTGATGATGACTTGGTTTAAGTTCACAGGTTTTGCATCGCCAGCCTGACTGCATGGCCAGCCTCAAGCCTACCATTTCAGCATGTTGAACTGCTCCATATCGACCGTGCCCCGATTGCGATAGATCGATAGGACAATCGCCAAGCCAACCGCCGCCTCAGCCGCCGCAATCGTGATTACAAACACGGCAAACACCTGGCCGCGAATCTGCTGCGGGTCGAGGTAGTTGGAAAAAGCCATCATGTTGAGGTTGACCGAGTTGAGCAGTAGCTCAATCGACATCAGCACCCGAATGGCGTTACGGCTGGTGACAAGGCCATAGATGCCAATACAAAACAGGGCGGCGGCCAGAAGCAAAAAGTACTGTAGCTGCATGATTGTGGTTCAGATAGTTGAGATGATTGGGCAGATATGGCAAACAGCTGGGCAAAAGCAAACTCTATTTCTGGGCGGTGATCGCCTCGCGCGGGCGCTCTGGGAGCGTCAGCACAGGCGGCTCTGGGCTGTCTCCAGGCAGATCGTCAGGCAGAAAGTCGCGCCGAGCAATCACAATTGCGCCAATCATCGCCATCAGCAGCAGCACGGAAGCCAGCTCAAACGGCAGCAGATAGTCCGTGAAGAAATGCTTGCCAATTGCCACAATCGCCCCGTCGCCAATCGGCCTCAGATCGGAAATCGCCCAAGGGGTTGCCAGTACCATTGTCGAGAGCAGCGCGAACAGGCCAATACAGACCGCAGCCGTAGCTGCCCTGCCAACCCAGGCGTTTTTGATCGCAACAAAGTCTTGGCGCTTGTTCACCAGCATGATCCCAAACAGAATCAGCACGTTGACTGCGCCGACATAGACCAGGATTTGAGCGGCGGCCACAAAGCCCGCATTAAGCAAAATATACATCCCCGACATGCTGATAAACACCAGCGCCAGCAAAAATGCTGAGTAGACGATATTGGCCAGCAACACCACGCCTAGCGCCGCGCCAATCATCATCGCCGACAGCACCAAAAACGAAACGAACTGAACGCCTTCTGCTAAATTCACGTCGTGATTCTCCCCACAAAAACTGCTTGCCTATTTGATTAACTTGGCTAGTTAGCTGCCTATTCGACTAACTGTGCTTAAGCTGCCGCACCTGATTTATTGGTCTGCTGTCTCTTCTAGCAGCTCTTCTGGCAGCTTGCCTGCGCGACGCGATCCGGCAGGCAGGTCATGCGGATCAAAGCGCCCCTTGGGCAGATAGGCAAATTCGCGCAGCGGCTGCACCATCGGATCAGCGTTGTTGACGCTGTAGGGCAGGCGACCCAGCGCCACGTTGTCGTAGTTCAGCTCATGCCGATCATAGGTGGCTAGCTCATATTCCTCGGTCATCGAGAGGCAGTTGGTGGGGCAATATTCGACGCAGTTGCCGCAGAAGATGCAGACCCCGAAGTCGATGCTGTAGTGATTCAGCTTTTTCTTCTTGGTTTCTTTGTTGAACTCCCAGTCCACCACGGGTAGGTTGATCGGGCAGACGCGGACGCAGACCTCGCAGGCGATGCACTTGTCAAACTCGAAGTGAATCCGTCCCCGAAACCGCTCTGAGGGGATTAGCTTTTCGTAGGGATACTGGACGGTGGTGGGGCGGCGACCCATGTGATCAAACGTTACCGCCAAGCCCTGCCCAATGTACTTAGCGGCCTGAACCGCTTCTTGGGTATAGTCGGTGACTTGCTTGAGAAATTTCAGCATGGTGTTGGCAAGGGTTTGAAGAGTGAGTAAGGGGAAGTAAATTAGCCGCCGAAAGCTACCGGGAAAGCCAGCTTCAGGCCAGCAGTCAGCAGCAGGTTGGCCAGCGAGACGGGCAGCAAAAACTTCCAGCCCAGGTCAAGCAGCTGGTCAATGCGGACACGGGGCACCGTCCAGCGCAGCAGAATGGCGATAAACAGCAGCAGATAGGCCTTAAACAGCATCATCACGATGCCCAAGCTCGCCGTAATCACCTGAAGCCAAGGCGTGGTTTCGCTGACCCCAATCCAGTCGGCAATGGCACTGACTGAAATCGGGAAGCCCCAGCCGCCCAGATAGAGCACCGCCACCATCAGCGCTGAGAGCACCAGATTGGCGTAAGATCCAGCGTAAAACAGCATGAACTTGACGGCACTATATTCAGTCTGGTAGCCCGCCACCAACTCTTCTTCAGCTTCCGGCAGGTCAAACGGCATCCGCTCGCATTCAGCCAGCGCTGCGATCCAGAAAATCACGAAGCCCACCGGCTGCCGCCAGACGTTCCAGCTCAAAATGCCGTAGCCCGACTGCTGGTTGACAATATCAATGGTGCTAAGCGAGTTGGACATCATCACCACGGCCAGCACCGCCAGCGCCAGCGGCAGCTCGTAGCTAATCGACTGTGCCGCCGCCCGCAGTCCGCCCAGCAGCGAATATTTGTTATTAGAGGAATAGCCCGCCATCAGCAGGCCAATCGGGGCAATGCTGGAGAGCGAGATCCAGAGGAAAATGCCGATATTTAAGTCTGAGATCAGCAAATTTTGGCCAAATGGCACAATCAAGAACGACAGAAAAATCGGAATGAAGACCAAGAGCGGCGCCAAGCTAAACAGCCAGGGATCAGTCTTGGCAGGCATAATGTCTTCTTTGAACAGGAGCTTGAGTACGTCAGCGACCGGCACCAGCAGACCAAACGGCCCCATATATTCTGGCCCAATCCGCTGCTGAGCTGCCGCAGAAACCTTGCGCTCTAACCAGGTGGAAACCAGCGCCAGCACTGTGACTGCGCCGACAATCAGCACCATTGGCAGCGGCATCCAGACGACTTTGGCTAAGCCGGGAGTCAGTCCATAGCCCTGAAGAAGTTCGATAAAGCTAGTCTGTAAGTCGATTCCTGCGCTCATGTTTCTCGCCGACCGGTTTGTTACTCTCCACGAATAGTATATCGCTGCCTGGTTTTTCCTATGGTCTAGCGGACGACAAGAAAAACTGCTGGTAGCTATTAGTTTTTTTCGGGGGTTCGTGGCAGGTCAAGCCGCAGTTGCTACAGATCGGGTCACCTGCGCTGGATCAGCCAGTTCAACATGCAAAACCAGCATCCTACCATGCAGTAAATTCACCAGTCCCGTTTTTTTGTGCCTTTGACTACCAGATCGCTAAGACAGTTTGCCTACTCTGGAGCGAGCTTCGATTCAATGATTTGAATCCTAGTCTGCAATCAGCTGAGGGTGATTCGATCGTCACAGATCGCAATCGCCCTTTACTTTTAGCAAAGCCTACGTGCTGTCTCGCGGGCAAGCGCAGGTAGGCTTTGCTAGGTTAATTCCGGTTGAACAGCCCTAGAGCTTGACCTCGCGGCAGCCAATCCGCCACTGCCTCGCCACCTGCGGATCATAGGTCACGAACGACACATAGCCGCTGGTGTCTAGGCACTCGTAGCTGCTGCGGGGTGAAATGAGCTGCTGGGCTACAACTTCATCCTGGTATTGCAGCTCGCGGCATCCCGGCTTCCAGCCAAAGGTATCCTGCGGGTAGCTGGTCGTGAAGGCCAAGTTGCCTGCTGCTGTATAGCATTCGTAAAATACCGGTCGCACCGGAATTGGATTGCTGAGCCGCGTCCCAATCTGGCGGCAGTACAGATCTGATTCTTTGGCGATCTGCTCATCAACGGTCAAAAAGGCCGTGTTGCCGTTGACATTAAAGCACTGAAAATAGGCAAGCGGAGCCGCATCTGGATCGTCGCTTTCGTACTGCACCTCACGACAGCCCAGATCCCAGCCCACCGTGTTCTGCGGGGTGATAGTTGTATAGATGATGTCACCAGCTCGGTTGTAGCAGGCAAAAGGAATCACCTGCCCTGTGGATGGAATGACTTCTGTTTCTGCCTCATCAGCTCGCACTTGAGCCAGCGGCAGCAACCATCCCAGACCCGAAATCGCGGTAAACAAAACAGCTTGGACGATGAATTTGGGCTTCATGATAACTGAGGGCAGTTTGGCGGTAATTTGGGGAATATTCCCTGTTTACAATACCAGTCTGGCACTATCAGCATCAGATGAGAAGAAACCTGTCAAAATCAGGTCAAAGCTTGCGGCTAGCCAAATCATCTGGCTGGGCTATGGACAGGCTAAGAACAAGAGGGTATCTTGGCACGTAAGCTGAGGCCGATGTGATTTCGCAAGAGTCATAGGCTATCAGCTGCCGTTGTGAGGATTACATTAAGGAGTGCCAGATGGATCTGCGTCGAGATGCCCTAGAAATTCTCAAAGAGACCAGCCGAACGTTCTATATTCCGATTCGTCAGCTGCCGTCAGGACTGCAAGAAGCCGTGGCCTCTGCCTATCTCTGTATGCGAGCCATTGACGAAATCGAAGATCACCCTGAGCTTGACAACCTGACCAAAGCCCAACTCCTGCGCTCAATCAGCCAGACGCTACAATCTGCCGTCAATGGCTTTGATCTCGATGCCTTTGCCACCGGATTTGGCTCGACGCATACCATCTTGCCCGAAGTCACCTTGAGAGTACGGGAATGGGCAATCCTGGCTCCAGAGAGCATTGCGCCTCGGATTTGGGATGCCACCGCCGCCATGGCCGACCGGATG
Organism: Pegethrix bostrychoides GSE-TBD4-15B; assembly: GCA_019359155.1. Taxonomy (GTDB): domain Bacteria; phylum Cyanobacteriota; class Cyanobacteriia; order Elainellales; family Elainellaceae; genus Elainella; species Elainella bostrychoides. Next base: position 28,765 of record JAHHHV010000064.1, on the reverse strand, counting down.
GCTAGCTGGGCCGAGGTTAACTGGCAGGTGCAGAGCGAGGCCGATCTCGATCGCTATACCTTCGGCGTGGCCGGAGCCGTGGGATTGCTGCTCTCCGATCTCTGGGCTTGGCATGATGGCACGACGACCAACCGCACTGAGGCCATCGGCTTTGGGCGGGGGCTACAGGCCGTCAATATTCTTCGCAACCACTCAGATGATCGGCAGCGCGGCGTGACTTTCTTTCCGACTGGCTGGGATGTCGCCCAAATGACGGCCTATGCCCGCCGCAACCTGACGCTGGCCGATGCCTATACGCAGGCACTCCCTGACGGCCCCGCCCTCACTTTCTGTCGGATTCCGCTCACCCTGGCGCATGGCACGCTCGAAGCGCTGGCCGACGGCAGAGAGAAGCTGAGCCGGACTGACGTGCTGGCGCTAGTTGCACGGGTGGTTAACCTGAAGTAGCGATGCTAGCCAGCGCTGCTAGTGCAATGGTATAGGATGGCATGAAACGTGATGAGACGCCAGTTCGGGGCGTTTGGCTCACCAACGTGGCTAGCAAAGTTTTGCAGTCGCGGGAGCGGATCAAACGCGCCATGCACCTCTTGGCCGACAGCGGCTTCAACACACTCTATCCTGTCGTCTGGAACAAGGGCTGGACGCTGTACAAAAGCGCCGAGATGCAGCGGCAGTTTGGAGCTGACTTCGGCATTGACCCACTCTATGGCAGCCGCGACCCGCTCCAAGAGATTGTAGAGGAGGCGAGTGCGGTCGGCCTCAGCGTCGTTCCCTGGTTTGAATATGGCTTTGCCTGCTCCGCCGATCTCAGCGGTGGCCATATCATCAGCACCAAACCGCACTGGGGCGGACGCGATCAAGACGGCAAGCTGCTGGTGAATCGCAGTGGCCATCCGCTAGCCTGGATGAATGCCTTTGACCCGGAGGTGCAGGATTTTTTGATTGCCTTGATGCGGGAAGTTGTCCAGAACTACGGAGTGGCGGGTGTACAGGGCGATGACCGATTGCCCGCCACACCTTTCAACGGCGGCTATGACGCTGCGACCATCGCGCAGTTTACGGCTCAGTACGCTCAGGCTCCCCCCCGGCTCTCCGTGCGATTCCCGCTGATGCTGCCTAATCAGCCGCCCACTCACCCAGACTGGATTCAGTGGCGCAACTTTCGCGCTGCCAAGCTCACCAATTTTCTGGGCAGACTGCGACAGGCTGTGCAGGCCGTCAACCCTCACCTGCTGCTGTCTATGGCGCCCAACGTCTCGCCCTGGGCGCTTGATCATTATCTGCAAGATGTGCAGGGCTGGATGGCGCAAGGACTCGTCGATACGCTGCATCCGCAAATTTACCGCGCCAACTTTTCCAGCTATGCCCGCGAAATCGACAGGCTGGTGCAGCAGTACCCCAAGCAGCTTGACCGAATCTTTCCCGGCATCGTGATTCAAGCAGGCAGCACTGAAAATGGTGCGACTCAGCTGCAACGCGCCATCGACTACAACCGCAAAAACGGCATTCAGGGCGAGGTATATTTTTTCTTTGAAGGACTGCGGCGAAACGGCGGCGAAATTGCCAGCGCGCTCAAGAGGCGATACGTTTAGCTGACTAGCTGAGGATGAGCGCCGCTTTAGCTAGGTGAGCTTGTTGGCAATTGAGCCTCAGCCAGATAATTTGCCGGAAAAAGAAAAAGCAAATTCTATTAATTTTTTAATTTCTACAGTTAGCGTCTGCATTAAGAGAATTGCTCATTGATCTACATATCTAGAGTCTTCTCTCAGACAGGACTGCTAGATATCCACTCAAAATACTGCAAATCCTTGCCTGGATTACGTTTGAAGACTATCAATTTTTCTGCGTCAATGTAAAAATAATTTCGATGCCGATTGTTTAACTTCAAAACAGCGGCTTCTGCCCATCTACTAGGGCAGATCAAGTTAATCTCTTTCGTACATCTAGGACAGGTTCATATGGAGACAGTTGCTTACACCGAAGTAGCTCAAGGCTATGAAGACTTTGAGCTGAGTTCAGAAGGAAAGTCCTTTGCAAATATTAAGGTCTCTGGCAAAGCAGTTGCTGCTGCAATCGGCGTTTCTGCCACTGCGTTGGCGGGTGGTCTACTCAGTGCTGCTCCAGCAATGGCCTATGGCTATGGCTGCTGCCGCCCAACCTACCGCCCGATCCATCGCCCAATCTATCGTCCGATCAGCTATTCGGGTTGCTACAGCTCTTGCTACAGCCGCCCTGTCTACTATTCCTATCAGTCCTACCAGCCGACGTACTATAGCTCTAGCAGTTCATACGACTGCTACTGTGATAGCGGATCGAGTGGATCGAGCGGCGGTGACTATCAGGGCATCTCCTATCACCCGGTTACTGACGCCAACCTGCTGAAGCTCGGAGCATCGGGAGAGATTGTGGCATTGCTCCAGCAAACTCTCGCGGATCTAGGCTATCCCGTCAGCGTTGATGGTCTCTATGGCTATGAGACGAAAGAAGCTGTGATTGCCTATCAGGTGGATCAGGGGCTACTTGTAGACGGTATTGCTGGTGGTCAAACGCTAGATAGCCTAGGACTCGCTGGTGCTGGTGCATAGGAATCCTAGGCAGAGATGAGCCAGTACTTATTAAGTCAGTTTATAAGTCAGTACTTTGGCTCCAGACTTTTGAACAGGCGACATTGCGATAGGTAGCCGCAAGGCTTGTCTCTCAGCTAGAGACGGCAATCTCTGGATTTAAGGCTTTGAGACCTACTTTGAACCCTACGCAGTGCCGCCTTATTTATAGAACATTTGAGCCCTGCCGAGCCTGTGCCCGTCAAATTAACAGTAAATGCTAATCCTGTCGGGCACTAGGCTTAATCAAGCCTGGATCATACCTTTGCCATCAAATAGCCCGCAATCGTTTCGCGGTATTGGCTCTTGGGCTTCACGCCTTTTAATTCACCCACCAGCGCCTTGTCGCGGAAGAACTGCACGGTGGGAGTGCCGACAACACCTGCCGACTCAGCAATGGCCGGATCTTGCTCAATGTCAATTTCAACGTAATGTACGCGCCCGTCGAATTCATCAACGATCTTGCTCAGAATTGGCTTCAGCGTATGGCAAGGGCCGCAGGTGGGTGAGGCATACTTCACCATAATCAGCCGATCGCTGTCGTGGTAAAGCTTCCGCAGAGCAAAGCTACCCTGATGCCGCGTCTGGGCAAGGTCGAACTCGGCTTCAGCTTCGGCCTCGGTTTTAGCCTCGGATTTTACTTCAGGCTGGGCTGCCGATTGCTCAGAAGCCGCCGTTTGGTGGAACTCCTGCACTAGATCGTTGGTCGTCAGCCAGCGCTCGGCCAAGAGCGCTGCCATACAGCCCGTTCCAGCCGCCGTAATTCCCTGCCGATACTCGTGATCCTGCACATCGCCTGCGGCAAAAACGCCCTCTACGCTGGTCTGAACGCCGTGCTGAGTCACAACATAGCCCACCTCATCCAGCTCTATTTGGCCTTTGAACAGGCTAGTGTTGGGGCGGTGGCCAATCGCGTAAAACAGCCCTCTGGCCGCAATATTGCTCTCTTCTTGCGTCTGCCGATTGCGAACTTTGATCCCTTCCATCCAGCCTGTGCCGTAGACATCGACTGCTTCGGTGTTCCAATGCACGGTGATTTTAGGGTTCTTCAGCACCCGATCCTGCATGGCTTTGCTGGCGCGCATTCTGTCGCTGCGGACGAGCAGATGGACGTGACTGCCATATTTGGTCAGATAAACCGCCTCTTCTGCGGCTGAGTCGCCGCCGCCAATCACGACAATTTCGGCGTTGCGGAAGACGGGCGTTGCGCCATCGCAAATCGCGCAGGCTGAAATTCCCTGGCTCCAAAACAGCGACTCGCTGGGCAGTCCTAGCCGCTGGGCGGTGGCTCCGGTTGCGATAATCACGCTATGCGCGCGCAGCTCTGTCTCTTCAGAGCGAATCACAAACGGACGCTGGCTAAAATCTACAGAAATCACGTCTTCGGTGACGAGTTCAGCTCCCCAGCGCAGTGCCTGCGCCTTCATCCGATCCATCAGCTCTGGCCCCATAATGCCGTCGGGGAAGCCCGGAAAATTCTCAACTTCTGTAGTGGTCATGAGCTGCCCGCCCGGCAAGCCGCCGACCTGGTAGCCTTCAAACATGAAGGGCTTGAGATTCGCTCTGGCTGCATAGATTGCGGCAGTGTAGCCCGCAGGCCCGGAGCCAATGATCACCAGATTCTCGACTGCTGGAGTTGCCATATCTGCTGTCATATCTGTTGCCATATTAAACAAACTCATAACGACTACGTTTTTATTGTAATAAATTTACTGCGAGTTGTAAAGCTGCCTCACGGACTTGGGTGCAGGCGCGTTCAGCTCCGCGCGATCCCGATCCAAAATCTCGTTGAACCTAAAATCAGGCCGACCGCGCTAGCGACCAGCCTGACCTAAATCTATCAAAACTCCTGGCCCCGCTTAGGCTAATTGCCCTGCTCAGACCCAGGAATTGAACAATCGTAATCTAAATGATGATGGTTCACCGCAACGCCGTCTTACCTCAGTTTTTGACCTGGAACAAGTCCAGGTGGGCACCATAGTCGCTGGCTTAAAGTTTCCGGGTACAAGCCCGGTCTACTGCCGCCAGGATAATTTAGGTTCCCTTATTCAGAAGGCATAGATCATAAAACGCTATTGGCAGTCACCAACGCCGCAGTAGAACCTCCTCCATTCTAGCCGAGTGGTATAGGCAAATTGCAAGCGGCCAGACTGAAATCCAGACTGAAATCATGAAGCAAGGCCAATTTGAGGCCGAATTTAAGGCTAAAACTAGAACTGTACAGCCAAAATTTTGTGAACTTTTTGGAGTTTCGCCGCTGCTAGACTTGAAGTCTAGCGGATCACCCTGCATTTCTGCCGTATGGTCAAACAGTGTTTCTCGAATCGGAATAGAGCGCATGAGGTTTAGAAATCCTGCTCCGCAGCCAGAGACCGCGATTGGGCAAACGCTCCAGCAGGCGCTGCTAGGGCGCTTGGAGCGGCATACGCTTCAGTTTCGCTGTGCAGTTAAGGATCAGACGCTCTTAGTGCTGGCCGAGCATTTGCTGCATTTGGAACCAGATCTGGAGCAGACCTTTGAAGAGTTAGAAACGGCGATTCGAGAGCTGGTTCCAGAGATGCTGAGCGCCGAAGCCGCAGCTCCAGAAAAGCTGCCGGTACAGATGTTTTTACGAATCGCAGGCTATCAGCAGCCCTACGCATCGCGCAAATTTCGCTTAGATCTGCCTAAACCAGCCTCTAGATCAAGACTAGCTACAGCGCCGAGTCAGCCCGTTGTCGAGTCGACGGTCGAACCCGTGGCTGCGCCAATTATTGAGCCTGTTGCTGAGCCACTTGTCGAACCACTTGTCGAACCACTTGTCGAGTTGGTTATCGAGTCAGCTATTGAGCCTGCGTTACCTACGGCCTTACCAGAACCGCAGCCTGAGCATACCGAAGCAATCGAGCCATCGGCGGAACCTGAAGCAGCACCCGACTTCACGATTGCTGATCCTTGGGGGTTGGAGGCTGAGATTGAGCCTGAGATTGAGCCTAACGACAATCCAACTGAATTGCTTGAGCAGAGTACCGCCTTGCTTGAAATCGAAGCAGGCGAAGAGATTAAGCCATCATTGCAATTAGAAGTTGCAGAAATCGCAGAGGTTACGGCAGCGCAGTCTTCAGTAGCGCAGCCCGGTGACTTAGCTGCGCCAGAACTGGTTGAGATAGGTGAGCTAGTTGCAGCTGGTTTTGAGGATGAATTAGCCACTGCCCCAATTAACTCGCCCAGCCTAGAAGCGCAGCCTGAGTTGTCCGCTGAGTCGATGGAACCAGCCGTAATTGAGCCAGCGGTTGCCGAACAGCCAGTCGTGCAGCAGTTTGACAACTTACCTGAGAATGCGTCTGAGAATTTTGACATCGATCTGTTAATTCATCAGCTTGCAGAGGCTGAGATCGATGCAACAGAACCCGATCTGCTGATACGCGAGCTGAGTGATTTTCAGGTATCCGAAGTTAAGCCAGTTGAGCTGGTCGAGCCAACTGCTCTACCATTCGTAGCTGAACCCGAATCCGAACCGCTCAATCCAGAGCTAGTCAGCGAACTCATTGCAGCAGCTTCAGCAGCGTTGCCCAACTCAACTGTCCAGCTAGATGGCGCTGAGTTTGACGATGACATGCTGGAGGGCATTGAATTTGACAGCTTAGAGTTTGACAGTTTAGAGCTTGACAGTTTAGAGCTTGACAGCATCGATCAAGACAGCCTTGATACTGCTGATGCGATAGAAGACGACCTCTACGAGTCTGTTCATGAAGATCATGAAGCAGTAATCCCTAAGGAGGTGATTCATGAAGGGATTATTTATCAGGAAAGACTCTCCGACGAAATTTCAGCATCTGAATTAACCGTAGAAGCCAATCCCTTCAGTGCCCTTGAGCCTGACTCTGACTCTGAACTACTAGCTTCAGAATATGGCGACGATACCGATACTGTTGATCAGTTATTATCACTTGCTCCGCTAGATCAGGCTGCCGAGTATAGTCATGACGGCGACGAGTACGATATCGAACTCGATCAGTTTGAGCTAGACAGTCTGGAGCTAGACAGTCTGGAGCTAGACAGTGAAACCGATATGCTCGATACCGCAGAGTCGTTAGCAGAAGACTCGTTTGCCAGAGCGGTGCTCAGCGAGTCAGCGGTCTTGCCTGACGATAGCCTAGAACTTGACAGCATCGACCTGCAAGCAGAGGGTCTAAATACCACAGAGTCAGCGGAGGCAGAAGAACTGCTGTTGGCGGAAGCAGAGGTAGAAGCAGAAACCGACTCTACAGAATTAGCGTTTGCAATTCCAACAGTCCCAGCGCCAGCAGCCCCGACTCCGGTAGCCCTGACTCCGGTAGCTGAAGCTGCCCCCCCCCAAGAAACCCCTGAAGGAGCCGAAGCCGTAGAGCCTGCTGCTCGTCAGCAAAGCACTCCCAATCTCGCCCTGAGTGGGGCGCTGGGCATGTTTGTCCTGGCCATTGGACTGTATATGCTGACTCGCCCCTGCGTGATGGGTCGCTGCGAGCAGATTCAGCAGGCGCAGCAGCTCAGTCTAGCGGCGATTCAGACTGCCCGCACTACCGATTCGGCGCTCGATGTCGTGGGAGCCTATAAGCAGCTCAGCGAAGCCAACTATCTGCTAGGCATAATTCCAGTCTGGTCAAGCCACTATTCCAAGGCACAAAGACTGCTGGCCACCTACGAAGACCAGTCCGTGGCGCTCAAGCAGGTCGTCGAAGCCCTAGACAAAGCCAATCAGATTGCCCAGCGTAGCCAAAACCCGCCGCATCCGCTGCCCGTCTGGCGCGAAATCCAGTGGGGCTGGCGCGAGGTGATTAACGGACTAGAGCAGATTCCAGCTGACAATCCACTCTATGCGCTAGTTCAGCGCAAGCTGCAAGAATATCGCGCCAACTTGAGCGGCATTAACCAGCGAGTTGCCGCAGAGCAGCAGGCACAAGAGCGGGTTGCGGCAGCTCGTAAGGTGGGAGAGCTGGCGCAGTCTCAGGCCGAAGCCGCCCAGTCGATTGAAAACTGGCAGGAAACCGCCGCCAACTGGACGGTGGCCATTCGTCAGCTAGAGCAGATCCCATCTGGGACAGTCGCTCATGCCGAGGCTCAGCAGCTTCTATCGCTCTACCAGCCCAAATTCGCGCAGGCCAATATCCAGCGCGCCCAAGAACAAACCGCCGCCGGAGCCTACGCCGAGGCGCTGAATGCAGCCGAGCAGGCGCGAGCGTTAGAGCAGCAAAATCAGTGGACTGAAGCCGCCGCCCAGTGGCGCAATGCCCTCAGCGCCGCTCAGCAAATTCCCAACCAGTCGGCTTACTACAGCCAAGTGCAGCCGCTCCTGAGCACCTACGCCAAGACATTGCAGCAGGCGCAGGAGAACTCGCAGCGTTCTGGAGCCATTCAGCTAGCTAAGTCCGGCTTCGACCAGGTTTGCGCCGGATCGCCCAAAATCTGTACCTACACGCTCTCGCCCCAGGCGATTCGGGTGCAGTTCACCTCACTCTACGATCAGACGGTCACCCAGCTCATTTCTAACGCTTCACCCAGCCCAGGATTTCCGCCTGCTGCTGTAGATCAGGTGAACGGGCTGCTGCGGTCGCTGGCAGATATGAGCGAAGCCACTCAGGTTCCCGTCGAGCTGTACAACTCTAACGGCTCTAAGCTGGGCACCTACAAACCTAGCAACTCAGGCTACGTACTCCAGCGGTAAAGATACTCCAGTGGCAGAGGACGGACTGAACGCAGAGCTGAATTTTGTAAGGCGTAAGTACGGTGTAAGTACGGCGTAAGTTCACAGTTTGCTGAAGCCCTGATAAAGCCTGCTCAAAACCCGGCTAAACCTCCTGATTAGTCAAGTTTTGCTCGATTAAGTGAACGGTAGATGCACCCTGATTTACACTCCCTGGCCGCAAGCTGGGGAGTTTTTTATGCGCTTGTGAACTTATGTTCCAGCAGGATTCAGTTAATCAAATTCAGTAAATCTCGATCTGCTCAATCCGGCGGAAATCTCGTTCCACTTCGTACCAGAGCGATTTGTTATGTGGATCGATCCGCAGCGCTTTTTTTAGATATACCCTGGCCTTCTCAGACTGACGGTTGCCAATCAGATAGCGCCCAAACCGCTGATAGGTAATTGCCTGCCACTGGCGCACTTCAGCGTCGTGAGGCAGGCGCTGAGCCAGTCCTTCGGTGAGGGCAACCGCACGTGGAAAGCGCTGCTGCTTCAAGAGTTGCTGGAGCTGCTGGTAAGACTGGCTCTTGAGCTTCTGGTCGGCCAGCGACAGATTTTGGAACTGCACCTGCGGCGACTGACTGGCAGACTGGCGCTGACTGCTCGTCTTGGTGACCGTTACTTTAATCGGCGGCTTAGCGGTTGGTCTGGTCTGTGAAGCTTGGGTCTGTGAAGCTTGGGTCTCTGGAGGTTTGGCCTCTGGACTGCGCCTGACGCTAGCAGGAGGGGTAGCGTCAGGCGCTACGGGCGACTGGAGACTGGAAAGTGCTTTATAAGCTTCAGTGAGCTGAATGAACCGATCTTGCGCCTGCTGCTGATTGGTGGGGTTTGCATCCGGATGGTAGCGCCGAGCCAGACGACGGTAGGACGCTTTGATATCCTCATAGGAAGCGCCGGTTCTAAGTCCTAGCAGTCGATAGTAATCGGCAAGCTCCATCGCAAACTCTAATCAAAAAGGCAGACCTATCATGAATTCTGCCATTTGCTCAGCTAAATTGAAAGCAATCCGTTGGAAATAGCCTATGATCGCACCTGTGATATCGTGCAATATCACTAATTATGCTGACTGGTATCAGCGATGACGCGATCGATCAAGCCATATTCCATCGCTTCCTGCGCCGACAGAAAGTAGTCGCGGTCGGTATCGCGCTCAATCTGCTCAATTGTTTTGCCCGTATGCAGCGCCATCAGCTCATTGAGCTCACGCCGTACCCGCAGAATCTGCTTGGCCTCGATTTCGATATCGGTGGCCTGCCTGCGCCCCACACCGCCCAAAGGCTGGTGGATCATAATCCGCGAGTGCGGCAGGGCGAGTCGCTTGCCTTTCGAGCCAGCAGTCAGCAGAAACGCCCCCATCGAAGCCGCTAAGCCAACGCAGATGGTGACAACTTCTGACTTGATATGCTGCATCGTGTCGTAGATCGCCATCCCTGCCGTCACCGACCCACCCGGCGAGTTGATATAGAGGTAGATTGGCTTGGTCTGGTCGTCTGAGTCGAGGTAGAGCATGTAGGCGACAATTGCATTCGCCATCGAATCGTCTACTTCCTCGGCCATGAAAATAATCCGCTCGCGGAACAGCCGATCGTAGATATTGATCCACTGCTCATACGAGCTGCCGGGCATCCGATACGGAACTTTGGGAATCCCAATAGGCATAGGTTTTACTCCTAGATGTCGAAACTGGATGAAAGAGCGATAAAAACAGCGTGATCACAAACAAGCTCAGACGAGCGCTGGCAAACTGGTGAGGCTAGCGAGCTTCGGGCTTTGCAGCACTCGATCAATCAGGCCGTAGTCTAGCGCCTGCTGGGGATTTAGATAAAACGTGCGCTCCATATCTTGTTTGACTGTGGCAGCAGGCTTTCCAGTTGTCTCAGCTAAAATCTCCAGCACCAGCGCCTGCTTCGAGAGCACCTCTTTGGCATTGATCTGAATATCGCTGGCCTGACCTCTTGTGCCATTGCGCGGATGACTCAACACAATCGAGGAATGTGGCAGGCTAGCGCGTTTGCCCTTCGCACCCGCCGACAGCAGCACCGCTGCCATGCCCACCGCCTGCCCCAGGCAGATAGTGACAATCTCGGACTTGACATGCTGCATCGTGTCATAGATTGCTAGTCCGGCATTGATCGAAACCATGCCCGCTGCTAGCGAGGCCATACCAGCCTCCACCGGATCGCCCAGCGAGTTGATATAGAGATAAATTGGCTTGGTCTGATCCTCAGAATCGAGATAGAGCAACGCCGACACGACCGAGTTCGCAATGCCATCGGTAACTGCCTGATTCAGAAACAAAATCCGCTCCTGATTCAGCCGAGTGTAAATGTCGATCCACTGGCCTTGCTGTGCCCCGCGTGGAATATAAGGAACAGAGAGAATTTCGTCCATAAGATCTCGTAGAGTGCAGATTGCAAAAGGGTGCAGATGCGGATCAGATGCAGATCACGTCAACACCGGGATCGGCTTGGGCAGCTCTTTAGCACTCTCCAACACCCGATCGATCAGCCCATACTCTTTGGCTTCGGCGGGTGTCAGGTAGAGCATCCGGTCGGTATCTTTGGCGATCTTCTCGGCGGGCTGTCCGGTGTTGCGCGACAGAATATCCATCGTCGCAGACTTGTTGGCCAGCACTTCTTTGGCACGAATCTGAATATCAGTAGCCTGTCCCTGTGCGCCGGTGCGCGGCTGGTTGAGGACAATGGTGGCGTGCGGTAGACTGGCTCGAAAGCCCTTGCTACCAGATGAGAGAATCATCGCCGCCGTGCCCATCGCCTGCCCTAGACAGATCGTGTGAACGGGTGGCTTGATGTAGCCCATCGTGTCGCAGATTGCGAAGGCTTCGGTCTCGTAGCCAATTGCGTCCCCAGTGTACCAGGAGGTGCCAGTCGAGTTGATATAGAAGAAAATTGGCTTCTCGGAGTCCTCAGACTGCAAATAGAGCAGCTGGGCGATGATCAGCTTCGTCACGTCTAGCCCCATCTGCCGCTTGTAGTCGTCCGAGGAAACTAAAGGCAGTCCCAGATAGACAATCCGCTCCTTCAGCAGCAGCGACGGTAGATCGGGGGGCGGTGTCCGATAAGATGCATCTCCGTAATAAGCACTTTGCATCGCTTTAATTTCCCTGGCGTAATTTCCTGGCGTACTTCTTGCAACGGTTAACCAACGTCGTCTAATCAACGTTATCTAAACGTCGCTGTGCCTAGATGGCAGCGTTCCTCCATACTAAAGGAAAAGGCATAGCCCCTGCACTTTTGCTAGGCTCTGAGGAGCTGAGTCAAATCTGAGTCAAACCTCAGCGTTGAGCCGCTTCAAAGCCGCAAATTTCGGCGGTTTGGTAGATCATTCACCGCTTTTGAGCCAGTTCTCGTTGAAGTCTGGTAGAAGTAGGGATATCCGAATCTGTCTGGATCAGGAAGTGGCCGCGCCTAGCTGATGTTTAATCTAGCCTTTGATTTTGAACTCTTATGAAAGTTGGTCTAGAAACCGCCCTGAACGATGTCAATCTTGACGCAGCCCAAAGCCTGAGCCAGCGACAGCTCGCCATTTCGCTCTCAGCCATTACCGAGCCGAACGCCAAAACCGCGCCGCTTAACCTTTGTCTCATCTTGGATCACAGCGGCTCCATGAGTGGCCGTCCGCTAGAGACAGTGAAGCAGGCGGCTCATTCGATTGTGGACAATCTCTCGGCAGGGGATCGGCTCTCGATTGTCGTCTTTGACCACAGAGCCAAAGTGCTGGTGCCCAATCAGGTGATCGAGAATCCGGCGGAAATCAAACTAGAAATCGATCGGCTGAAAGCTAGTGGCGGCACGGCCATTGATGAAGGGATGCGGCTGGGCATCGAGGAGCTAGCGAAGGCTAAAAAAGATACGATCTCGCAGGCGTTTCTGCTCACCGACGGCGAAAACGAACATGGTGACAACGAGCGCTGTCTGAAGCTGGCCAAGCTGGCCGCGAGCTATAACCTGACGCTGAGCACGCTGGGCTTTGGCAATCACTGGAACCAAGACGTGCTGGAGCAGATTGCCGATGCCGCAGGCGGCTCGCTCTCCTACATTCAAAAGCCAGAAGCTGCCGTCAGCGAGTTCAATCGCCTGTTTAGCCGCGCTCAGTCGGTGGGTCTCACCAATGCCCATCTATCGATTTCGCTGATGCCGCAGGTGCGACTAGCCGAGCTGAAGCCCATCGCCCAAGTCGTGCCGGAAACTATTGAGCTGCCGCTGCTAGATGAGCCTGATCCACAGACTAACCAGCAGCCCAATCAGCAGTTCATTGTGCGGCTAGGCGACCTGATGGCCGAACCGCGTGTCGTGCTGGCCAACCTCTATATCAGTCAACTCCCAGAAGGTGAACAGCCCATCGCCAGAGTACAAGTGCGCTATGACGACCCGGTCAGCGGCCAGATTAACCTGCTCTCAGAAGCGCTGACCGCCTACGCCCAGTCAGCAAATCTCTACCAGCCTGCCATTAATCCACAGGTGCAGCAGCATGTGCTGGCGCTGGCCAAATATCGCCAGACTCAAATTGCCGAAACCAAACTGGGGCAAGGGGATGTCGCTGGCGCAGCCACCATGCTGCAATCGGCGGCTAAGACGGCATTGCAAATGGGCGACTACAACGCAGCTACCGTGCTGCAAGAAAACGCGACCCGCCTGCAAGATGGCGAAGAGCTGTCAGAATCAGATCGCAAGCAGACGCGGATTGTCTCCAAGACCGTGTTGCAGTAGGACTATGTTGCAGTAAGACTGTGTTGCAATCGGGCGCAATCGGGCGCTCAGCCAGCTAATGCAGTGAATGGCTGAGCGCCCGCCAGTCTGAGAAGTTGATTCGCTCGGCTTCGTAAAGTTCACGCAGGGCTGCCGTAAGCGCCGCGCAGGCAATCTGATAGTTAATTTGGTGCTTGCCTGCTAGAAAGGCATCGGTCTCGGAAGCGTAGAGCCCCTGAATAAAGACGCGCTTGCGGCAGGGTGAATAGCAGGTGGTCGAGAAGCCCTGCTCAAGCCGCTCCACCTCAATCAGCCAGCTGTGATAGAAATCAATGTAGAAATTATCCATAGCCCTGCATCCAACGTGACGAAGTTTGGTTTGTCTGGTTCTAGCCTACCCAACGCTTAGCCTAGAGCAGATAAGCGAGATGGCTGAGTCTCAGGCTTCCAGACTAATGATTCGGCTGATTTTTAGCTAATTTTGCAGACCGCTAGCTCAAGCAGGCCGCTTGCTCAATCGGCACGATCACCGAGAACACCGTGCCCTGACCGGGCGCTGAAGCGCAGCGCAGACTGCCCCCATGCTTTTCGGTGATAATTTGGTAGCTAATCGATAGCCCCATGCCCGTGCCCTTGCCGACGGGCTTGGTGGTGAAAAATGGATCAAAGAGTCGCTGCCGCACGGCTTCGCTCATGCCTGCGCCATTGTCTGCGATCTGAACGCAGATCTGATCGGCTTGCTGCTCGGTGCAAATCGTGATTTGGGGCGAGAACTCGGCGTTTTGCTCAACTTGCTCTTCTAGCGCGTCAATCGCGTTGGTCAAAATATTCATGAACACCTGGTTAAGCTGTCCGGCATAGCACTCGACGAGGGGCAGCTCACCATATTGCTTGATCACCTGAATCGGCGGCTGGCTGCCTTTGGCCTTTAGCCGACTCTGCAAAATCATCAGCGTGCTGTCGATGCCCTCATGGACAGAAACAGCCTTCATCTCGGCTTCATCCATCCGTGAGAAGTTGCGGAGTGAGGCGACAATTGTCTGGATGCGCTCGGCACCAATCCACATAGAGCTGAGTAGCTTCGGCAGATCTTCAACTAAAAAGTCCAACTCAATCGCCTGGATTGCGGCGGCAATCTCAGCAACTGGCTCTGGATAGTGCGTTGCGTAAAGCTGTACCAGCTCCAGCAGATCTTGTGTGTAACCGTTGGCGTGCGACAGATTGCCAGAGATGAAGTTGACTGGGTTGTTGATTTCATGCGCCACACCCGCTACCAACTGTCCCAGACTCGACATTTTTTCGCTTTGAATCATCTGCATTTGAGTATGCTGCAATTCCTGCATCGCCAGCTGAAGATCATTGGCCTGCTGCTGGAGTTGGGCTTCGGCCAGCTTGCGCTCAGTGATATTGAAAGTAGTGCCGACAATTTGGTAAATTTCGTCCTGCTCATTGCGGAGCGGGTTGAGCGTGGTTTGCCACCAAGTCATTTCGCCGTCCTGCATCTGCCATTCTTCGTAGGTCAGCGGTTGGTGGGTCGTGAAACATTCCATCAGCCGTTGCTGCTCAATCTGCCCGACTCCAGCGCCGTAGATTTGGTCAGGTGTTTTGCCAATAATTTGCTCGGCGGCAATTCCTGAAGCCTGCTCGGCAGCTCGGTTCCAGTCCACGTAGCAAAATGTTTCGCCCAAAACATTCACGACAAAAATCGGATGCTCAACGCCGTGATAGATGCTGCGTAGAAACTGCTCTTTGCGGTGCAGGGCATCTTCGGCCTGTCGGCGGTCGGTCACGTCCCGGACAATGGCGATGCAGTGCTGCACTTGACCCGCTGCATCTTTAATTGAGGACAGGTTGGTGGTATGCCAGCGGCAGGAGCCGTCTCGATGAATGGCGCGATATTCTAGCGTGATCGCATCGGCGGCTCCGGTAGCAATTTGGCTAAAAATTCCTAGACAAAAAGGCAGATCTTGCGGGTGAATGAATCGATCAAAGTGCTGATACAGCGTTTCTTGGGGTGTATAGCCAAACATATCTAGCCAGCGCGGGCTAGTGTAGCTCATTTCGCCTTGGGGAGTGAGCATCACAATCGTATCGTTAGCATTTTCGACAATGCTGCGGAAGCGGGTTTCGCTGGCAATCAGGGCTTCCTCGGCGGCTTTGCGCTCGGTGATATCTTCAATCGTCACCAGAATGCCGATGGCGTTACCCTGCTCGTCGTGCAGTGGGATTTTGTTGGTATCTAGCCAAGCCTGCTTGTTATTGGCCTGCCGCTGCGGTTCGATAATATGCAGATCGGGGATGCCGGTTGCCATGACGCGCTGATCACATTCGCGATACCAGTTAGCCTGTTCAGTTGTCCAGGGCATGTCGTAGTCTGTCATGCCTACAATTGCTTCAGGTGAATCCAGCCCGACCACTCTGGCTCCGTTCTGGTTGCAGCCTTGGTAGACCGAGTGGCGATCTTTCCAAAAAATTAGCTGTGGAATATTGTCCATCACCAGCTGCAAAAGCTGCTGCGACTCGCGCTCAATCTGCTTGTAGTGCCGCACATCTCGCGTAATGCAGACCAAAAACAGCTCGCCGGACTCGGCTTGCAGCAGCGATTTTTTCACTGAAACCTCGTAGGTATGGCCGGCCCTATCCTGAAACAGCTCTTCGGTTTCGGCAGTAATGCCTGTGATAAAGACCTGCTCGTCTTTTTGCCAGAATTCCTCGACCTGCTCGGCTGGCAAAAAATCTGCGTCGGTGCGGTGCAGCAGTTCGGCTGGCTGGCGCTCCACAAACTGGCAGAATGCGTCATTGAACAGCACCCAGCGATGCTGGCGATCTTTAACTAGCAGCGGATCGGCGATGGCGTTGATCAGATTTTGCAGGAACTGCGAGCTGCTAGCGGGAGCATGAATTTGCATAAAGTCAAAATGAGGATCAGAACTGCAGCGAGACTAGATCTAGAATTCCACTAAATCCTGAATTAGCAGCAGGTCTAAATCACAAAACAGCCAGAAGGCAAGCTCCTGGCTGTGGTTGGCTTAATTAAGCTGTTTGAATTCAACCAAGCGCTATTCGATGCCCTCGATCCGATCTTCGACCTCCTGGTAAAGCTGCCGCAGCAGATCCAGGTTTGCCTCGCTGGTTTCCCAGTAGCCGCGCCCGTTCACTTCCAGCAGGGTGCTGACGATCTTGCGGAACGAATGCGGGTTGAGGTTGAGCAGGCGATCCCGCATCTCCTTGTCCTGGATGAAGGTGCTGTTGGTGTCCTCATAGATCCAGTTATCGACTGCGCCTGCGGTG
Source organism: Pegethrix bostrychoides GSE-TBD4-15B (assembly GCA_019359155.1). GTDB lineage: Bacteria > Cyanobacteriota > Cyanobacteriia > Elainellales > Elainellaceae > Elainella > Elainella bostrychoides. The sequence goes on along the minus strand of JAHHHV010000064.1, from coordinate 12,458 downwards.
GCCGACCAACCCGTGGTGTTCACCAAGCGCTTCGAGAGTTCGCGCACGCCTTCGTAGCCGTGGGAGAGCATCCCTTCGTACCATTTGGGATTGAGCAGCTTGGTGCGAGCATCGAGCCGTACGGTTTCGGTAAGCGTCCGGACTTGGGCGTTGGCGGTGGTGGTGTCGGCCACGTAAGCATTCGGCTTGCGGCCATCACCTCTGAGCTTCGAGACGACGTTGGTTGGGTCAGAGTCGAAGTAGTGCGAGACATCCGTGAGCGAGATTTCCGAGGAGTCGAGGTTTTGGAAGGTGACATCCACCGTTTTCAGCGCCGACTCAAAAATGCCCTGCGACTGATCCATCATGCCGGGATTGTCGGAGTTAAAGGCAAACGACTTGCGCGCCAGATACATCTCCTGCAACTCCGACTCGTTTTCCCAGGTGCTATTTTCCACTGCCAAGTTGACGTTGGCCGCATAGGAGCCGGAAGCATTCGAGAAAACGCGGGTGGCAGCTTGGCGCAGGTTGATCCCCAGCTCGTCGGCCTGCTGGATCGCGTGCTTCCGCACAAAGTTCATCTCCACAGGCTCGTCAGCCTCTGCCGCCATTTTGATCGCCCGATCCAGCAGGTTCATCTGGTTGATGAACAGATCGCGGAACACGCCAGAGCAGTTGACCACGACATCGACGCGAGGCCGGCCTAGCTCTGCGAGTGAAATCATCTCCAGCTTGTTGACCCGCCCCAGCGCGTCCGCCACCGGACGCACGCCCACCAGCAGCATCACCTGCGCCAGCGACTCGCCATAGGTTTTGATGTTGTCCGTGCCCCAGAGCACGAAGGAGATCGTTTCGGGGTAGCTGCCGCCGTTTTCGGCATGTTCGCGGGCGAGTAAGCGATCCACCACAATCTGCGCGCCCTGCACCGCTGCTGTAGTTGGAATTGACTGGGGATCGAGGGCGTGGATATTTTTGCCCGTCGGCAGCACGTCCGGGTTGCGGATCGGGTCGCCGCCGGGGCCGGGGAGAATATATTCGCCTTCGAGCGCTCTCAGCAAAGCCCCCAGCTCGTTGTCGGCAGTGACTTGCCTCAGGCAAAACTCCAGATATTCAAACAGCGGCTTCAGCAGCTCTGGGTTGACCTGTGGATAACCCGCTTCATGCAGCGCCTCGATCCAGGGAGCCTTTTTGCCAAGGTTGAAGAAATTAAGCTTGGTGACTTTGGACACCCGCCCGTCGGCGTCGATTTGCTCCTGCACCATGGCAGCCACCGCAGTCCGGCAGGCTTGATTGATGTCGTAGAGCAGCTGCACGTCGGCCAGGTTGCCCCGGTCACTCTGCTTGTAAATATCGTCAATGTCGCGGCCTAAGCTGCTGGCAATAATGCGTTGCAGGCTTTGGATCTCGTCTTCCGGGCGGTCGATACCGGCAATGTTCACCAGTGTCGCAATCGCCTCCGCCGCCGTCGGGGGTTTGCCCACCACATGCAGGCCGCAGGGTAGCAGCCGCGACTCGATTTCCATCAGCTTGATATAGACCTTGCCCACCAGAGTATCGCGCTCTTCAGCCGCCAAAGTCGAGGCATCGTCGCCGTCCGGCAGGGCAATATCTTTGTCCAGATTCACCAAGCGGCATTTGTCAATGATCGCGTTGACAATCGGCACGGCTCGCCCGCCCGCCTTCAAGGTTTGGTAGGAGGCGATCAGCTCGCTCAGTTCTTTCAAGCCCTTGTAAAGTCCCGCATTCTCGGCAGGCGGGGTGAGATAGCTGATCGTTTCGGCGTAGCTGCGGCGCTTGGCAATGGTGGCCTCAGAAGGGTTGTTGGCGGCGTAGTAGTAGAGGTTGGGGATGCTGCCAATTAAGCTGTCCGGATAGCAGTCGTCCGACATTCCCATCTGCTTTCCGGGCATAAACTCCAGCGAGCCATGCGTGCCGAAATGTAGCACCGCATCTGCCTGCCAGACATGCTCCAGATAGGTGTAGTAGGCGGCAAAGCCGTGGTGCGGGCTGGCCGAACGCGAGAACAGCAACCGCATCGGGTCGCCCTCGTAGCCAAAGGTGGGCTGCACGCCAATAAACAAATTGCCAAAATGCTTGCCGTAGACCAGCAGGTTTTGGCCGTCACTGTTGAGATGGCCGGGAGCCGCTCCCCAAGATTCCTCTAGGCGATGGTGATAAGGGGTGAGCGTTTCGTATTCTGGCACCGACATCCGATAGGCGACGTTGAGTTCGGGGCTGCTGTACTGCGCCTGCGCGTCGTGGATCACGGCCTCCATCAGCGCCTCGGCAGATTCGGGCAAGTCCTGCACGTCGTAGCCATTCTGCTGCATCGCCTTCACGACTTCAAAAATCGAGCCAAACACGTCTAGATAGGCAGCGGTGCCGACATTGCCCTTGTCGGGTGGGAAGCTAAACACCGTAATCGCCAGCTTTTTGTCTAGCTTCGGCTTGCGGCGCAGGTTGGCCCATTTCATGGCTCGCTGGGCAATCGCCTCGACGCGATCTTGCAGGGCAATTGCCCGTCCGGTGTTGCCATCACGCCCGGAGAGAATAATCGGCTCAATCGCGCCGTCGAGTTCGGGGATGGCAATTTGCAGCGCTACCTGAATCGGGTGCAACCCCAGATCGCTGTCCTGCCATTCTTCGGTGGTTTGGAACACCAGCGGCAGCGCCACCATGTAGGGGCGGTTCAGCCGCTTCAGCGCGTCGATGGCCTTGGGGTGATCCTGCCGCGCCGGACCGCCGACGAGCGCAAATCCGGTTAGCGAAATCACTACGTCCACCAGCGTCTTCTGGGTGAGTGGATTGTAGAAGAATGCGTCCACGGGTTTTGAGAAGTCTAGGCCGCTGGCAAATACGGGCACCACCTTCGCACCCATGCTCTCCAGCTCCTGCACCATCGCCACGTAATGCGCGTCATCGCCTGTGACCAAGTGCGTCCGTTGCAGCACCAATCCCACGCAGGGAGCTAAAGGATCTTTAACTTCATCAGCTATATCCTGCCGCGAGTCAAACCAGTTGAGGTATTCCTTCAAGTCCTCAAACATCTGGGGGGCGAGCGGATGCCAGATACCCAGATCGGGATAGGTGACCGGATCGCGGTAAAGGCTTTTGCTGGTTCCCGGCCTCACGTATTTATCGACCAGCATCAGCAGGAAGTTTTCCAGATTGTCCGCAGATCCACCCAGCCAGTACTGAAAGCTGAGCATGAAGTTGCGGGCATCCTGCGCCTTGTCCATCGGCAGATACTTCAGCACTTTGGGCAGAGTTTGCAGCAGCTTCAGCATCCCGTCTTGAAAGGAAGCGCCAGACTTTTCCTTGCGCTTCCGCATAAACTGGGCAATCGCACTCTTGGACTGACCCAGCTGCGCCATCGAAAAGCTACCCATTTTGTTCAGCCGCATCACCTGAGGCATGGAGGGGAACACCACCGCCACGTCGAGATGATCGCGGTGCGGCTCGACGGCGGCCACCACTTTTTCGGCTAGCTCTTCAATAAAAATCAGCGAGGCAATAAAGACATTCGCCTCGGCCACATCCTGCTGGAGCGCCTCATAGTTTTCAGGGCTGCGGAGTTCTTCTAACAGATAGCCGCTGATCTCAATCGCAATATCAGGATTGTTTTGGTTAATCGAACGAACCGCCGCCGAGAGCGAACTCTGGTACTGCGGCTCTAGCACGACATAGACCACCTTGATTAGCGCTCGTTTCTGAAGGTTTTCAGGCACGATATGCCGAATCGTGGGCTTGACGTGTGTGAACATGCGGTTAAACTCCTTCTCAAGATCGGTCAGGCTTGCTTTGCGAATCTGAAGCGCAATCTAAGAGCGGTCGCTCCAAACAGCATCAGGCAGAGTGAGACAGGGTTCTATAGATTCAACTCCCTGAATCATCGGTGCGGCCAAGACGCTGCATTGCAAAACTTTACATTAGTATTTCTACCAGAAAACTCAAGCCCGATGTAGGTTCAGCCTGATAACCGACACAATTTGATAAAGAGTTAGCGGATTTAAGTTACAGTTCGCAATCTTTTCGTGAGCAGCCACTCACCGCAACCGCTTATTGCAGCCACTCACCGCAGCCGCTTATTGCAGGTAATCCTCAGATACCCAGCCGCCGTCTTGGAGTTCAGCCCAGCCGCCCTCGCGATTGCCCGTCAGCGTTACCGTTACGCCGTCCGCCAGCCCGTAGAGCACCTCGCCGCCGGGACTGCGCCGCACGTTGATGCCGCCGCCCTCTGTGATGACCTGAGCAGAGCGAGCGCTGACAGATGGAGTGGGGCTGGCCGCAGCGTCGGTTGAACCTGCTGAACTGGATGCCGAAATGAGCGCTGGGTTGAAGGTGATCAGCAAATACTGCGACACCCATTTGCCACCTGTCACCTCGACCCATTCGCCGTCGGTTTTTCCCGTGACAGTCAGCTCTGAACCATTGGCCGCACTGCCGACAATCTCGCCGCCCGGAGCGCTCCGTAGATTGACAGCACCAGCGGTGGTCGAAACCCAGACGGGACTGCCTGCCGCTGCGCCACTCACCGCAGGCGTTAAGGCTCTGACCGAATGTGGCTGCTCCACGGCCACTTCGACCCTGACCTGTGCCACTTCGCCTGTTTCACCCATCTGACAGAACCCAGAGCTGCCGTTTCTCGCCTGCCAGTTGACCAGTTGACTGCCGCTCTGGGATTCGTCCAAGCTGGCCGTAATATCAGAGCGCGGCACACCGTCCAGCTGAATTATCGCCGCGTTAATGCAGTTCAGCAGTGGATCAGCACCTGCTGCCGTTGGAATAAGCAGAGCCAAAGAAGGGACAAGCCAAATTGCCAGAGTTAGAGCGCGTTTCATAGATTCAGATGGAGTGTAGATAAAGATTGTGAGGTAATTGGAGCTCTGTTGAGAAGCCCTAATTTCTCTGTTCATTTTTTCTGTTCATTATGTATAGCGCATGGTTCAAGAACCAGAACAGAAATTTCTACCAAGAAATCAAAATCTCGCACCCACGATTAATTTATATTTTCTGTAGCTTTAAATACTTTTAACCTTTCTTCATGAGATTCGCGTTTGAATTTATCTAGGCTGGCCATTCTTGAAAATAGGTGCTGCTGAGCTGGATTGGCAGCAAGTCCGCTGTTCCTCAGTTCTGTTCCTAGCTTTAAAGTTGAACCCTGATAATCATGATGCGAAGCTTCTCTCATACATCCCAGGCTGCCCAGCCTGCCCAGCCTGCCTCCCCTAGCCCAAACCCGTCTAGCTTCAACACTGCAATGGGCTGCTGCCTGCTGCTGCTGCCGATTGTGCTCTGTCTCAGCGTCACGGCGCACCGCAAGCACCGCATCGCCAAGCTGCGCCGTCAGGTTCAAATGTTGGAAAAGCTGTGGTTGCTCAACGCTCCCAAAACGCTCCCTTAGTGCTTGGCGCTCATTGGCTGAGCTGATTTGGGGAACCCTAGAATCGCGATGGCTTGAGCCGATTTGATCGAAGCCAAGCTGAAGTTTGATAGGGGTTCTGGACATGAGCAGATTGGCTGTGCTGAGATGGGTTGTGCTGAGAAAACCACTGCGCTGGATCGAGCGATTGCCGATCGTTGACAAAATCGGGATGCCGCTCTCTGCAATTGCGGTCTTGACGGCAACCGCGCTCAGCTTCAACAGCATTACGATGATTCGTCAGCAAATTGATCAATGCTACAAAGCCCAAGCGCTGCAAGTGGCCAACTTGGTGCAGTCCAAATTTAACGCCAGCCAGCAGTTAGATTTGACAGATCGCACAGACCGTCCGGCTACCAGCCAATTTTTGCGGCAGCTGGAGCAGCAAGATGCTGCGATTACCAAGATTTATATCTATCGAATTGTTGACCAACAGCCGCTGCTCTGGGCAGCTTCTGAAGCTGTAGTTCCGCCTGACTATGCAGTAGAACCCGCAGATGTTTCGCCACTGCTGACGGGCCAGCCTCGCCAAGTGCTGAACGAGATGTCAGCAGAGCTGGAGACGACTGTGCCGCTGGTGATTGATGGCAAACCCGTCGCGAGCCTGTCGATCTACAGCTCGTTGCAGGATCGCGACCGGACGATCAATGCCGCGACGCGATCTACCTTAATCACCTCGGCGTTTGGCATTTCGGCGCAGAGTGCTGCCTTGATGCTGGTGCTCTACTGGGGCGTGCTGCGGCGGATTAAGCGGCTCAGCCATGCGTCTTTGCGGGTAGCAGCAGGCGATACCCACATACGACTGCCTGAACCGCCGGAGACCCTCAGCGAAATCTCTAGCCGCGACGAAATTCTGCATGTGACGCGAGAGTTCAACCGGATGCTGGCGGCTCTAGAGCACCGCGCCCAGCAGCAGGAAGCCCTGAACGAACTGGCGCAGCAGGCGCTGGCCGAAATTGACCTGAGCGAACTGCTCGACAAGGTGGCTGGGCTGGTGGTGCGGACGCTGAAAGTCGATCAGGTGGAAATCTTAGAGCTGCTGCCTGAGCTGAATGGCCTGAAGCTGCGCGCCGGAGCGGGTGGGGAGTCGGCGATCACGGGGCAGATTACACCAGTTACCGTTGACTCCCCGCCCGACTATATGCTGCGAACTAGTCAGCCCGTGGTGATTGATAACCTCTCGACCGAGCACCGCTTTGCCCAGCTCGATCTGCTGCAACAGCAGGGCGTAATCAGTAGTATCAGCGTCTTGATTGCTCATCTTGATCGGCCATTTGGCATTCTCAGTGTGCATAGCCGGACGCAGCGATCGTTTTTGAGCGATGATCTAGCTTTTTTGAAAGCAGTCGCCAGCCTCACCTCAACCGCCATCGATCGACATCGGCTGGAAACCGTGATGACGCAGGCCAAAGCTGCCATCGTCCGTGCCGAGACAGCCGAGATTGCAAAGCAAGCGCTCGAAACCGAAATTGTCGAACGGCAGCGGGTTGAAGCCGCCCTGCGGGAGAGCGAGGAGCGCTATGCGCTGGCGGCTAGCGGTGCCAACGATGGCCTCTGGGACTGGAACCTCCGCAGCAATGAGGTCTATTTTTCTCACCGCTGGAAAACGATGCTGGGCTACAGCGAAGCCGAAATCGGCAGCAGTCCGCACGAGTGGTTTGACCGGATTCACCCTGACGACTACGAGCGGGTGCAGATGGAGATCCGCCACCACCGCGAGGGGCTGACGGCGCACTTTGAGAGCGAGTTTCGGCTGCGCCAAAAAGACGGCAGCTACTGCTGGATGCTGAGCCGGGGCTTGGCCGTGCGCGACCCAGCCGGAAATCTTTACCGAATTGCAGGCTCTCAAACCGACGTGACTGCCCGCAAGCTGGCCGAAGATCAGCTCTTGCATATTGCTCTACACGACGAGCTGACCGGACTGGCAAATCGGGCGCTGTTCACCGACCGACTGGATCGGGCAATTGCGCGCACCAATCGGCGGCAGCAGGCTTCGTTTGCGGTCTTGTTTCTCGATCTCGATCGCTTCAAAGTGATCAACGACAGCCTAGGACATCTGGTGGGCGATCAATTACTGGTGGCCACCGCTGAACGACTGCGGCGCTGTCTGCGCTCCAGCGATACCTGTGCGCGGCTGGGCGGCGATGAGTTTGCGATTTTGCTGGAAGATATCCAGGAGCCGGACGATGCCATCACGCTGGTGGAACGGATCAGCACCGAACTGCGCGACTCGTTTGTGCTCGCTGGACAGGAAATATTTGTCAACGCCAGCATTGGGCTAGTGCTGGATACCGAGCGCTACCGCAATAAAGAAGAGCTGCTGCGCGATGCAGATACGGCAATGTATCGCTCCAAGGCTAACGGGCGCGGACGCTACACGGTGTTTACGCCCAATATGCACCAGCAGGCGATGACACTGCTACATTTGGAGGCCGACTTGCGGCGAGCCATTGAGCGTCAGGAGCTGCTGCTGTTCTATCAGCCGATTTTGGCGCTCAACAGCCAGCGGCTGACCGGATTTGAGGCGTTATTGCGCTGGCAGCATCCGACGCGCGGCCTGTTGCTGCCCGCAGACTTTATTCCGGTGGCCGAAGAAACCGGGCTAATTATCTCCATTGGCTGGTGGGTACTACGCGAAGCTGCCGCCCAAATGCAGCAGTGGCAGAGCGAATTTGACTTTGACAGCAGTCTGACCATGAGCGTCAACCTGTCGGGCAAGCAGTTTGCTCAGCCGGATCTGGTGAGCCGAATCGCCGCGATTTTGCAGGAAACCGGGCTGGAACCGCAGCGGCTGAAGCTAGAAATCACCGAAAGCGTGATTATGACCAATGCGGATGCCGCCGCCCAGATGATGCAGCAGCTCAAGGCGATTGGCGTACAGCTGGCGATGGATGACTTCGGCACGGGCTATTCGTCGCTCAGCTATCTGCACCGCTTCCCGATTGACACGCTCAAGATCGACCGCTCATTTATTAACAGTGCCGACAGCGACCTGGAGAAGCTGGAAATTACCCGTACTGTGATTGCCTTGGCCTGGAATCTGGGCATGAACGTGGTGGCAGAGGGCGTGGAAACCGATCGCCAGATGGCTCAGCTGAAGCTGCTGAAATGCGAGCTAGGACAGGGATTCTTGTTCTCTCATCCGCTAGACAAGCAGGCGACCGCTGAGCTGCTGCATCAGGGACTGGCTACCAGCTCTACCTAGCGAGCTTGGCAAATCTGGTGGCTGCACAACTCTGCTCCTTCAAAATCATTTCCGGTTTGTAGACTAAGCTTATGGGCTTGTAAAGTACTTCTGCTACCTCATATTTGCGACGCACATGGCTCCAACGGGTCGAGTCTATGGACTGCTGCTGCTCGGCCTGGGCACAGCGGTTTTCAGCCAGGTAACGCTTCAGCAGTCTCACGCTTTGCCGATCATGCTGGCCTGGGACGGGGCAGTTTTGCTGCTGATGCTGCTGGATAGCTGGCGAGTCAAGCCGAGTCAAATCGCCATCCAGCGTTCGGCGCTAGAACGACTCTCGATTGGGCGGGGCAATCCAGTTGAGCTGAAGCTAGTCAATCAATCTGGCAAGGTGGCGCTGCTACAAGTTCAAGACGAATTTCCGCAGGCGTTTAGCGCGCTGCCACAGCAGCTTGAGCTAAAGCTACCGGCTAATGCTTCCCAAACGCTGTCTTACCAGGTCTTGCCCAGTCAGCGCGGCGACTATAACTTTGGCGCGATACGGCTGCGACAGCTGGGAGTCTGGGGGCTGGCATGGCGCAGCTGGTCAGTACCACAGGCTCAGGCGGCGGCGGTTTACCCAGATCTGGTTGGCCTGAAAGCGCTGTCGATCCGGCTAGCGCTGCAAAATACGGGCAGCCTGAAGCGGGCGCAGCGGCTCGGCATGGGGACTGAATTTGCCGAGCTGCGGGAATACAGCATTGGCGACGACAGCCGCCTGATTGACTGGAAGGCCACCTCGCGCCGCAGCCGATTACTGCTGCGAGTCCTCGAACCTGAGCGCGAGCAAACCCTGATTTTGCTGTTGGACAGCGGCAGGCTGATGACGGCTCAGGTGCAGGGGCTGGCTCGGTTTGACTGGGGGATGAATGCGGTGCTGGCGCTGGCGCTGGCGGGGCTAAATCGGGGGGACCGGGTGGGAGTCGGCCTGTTTGATCGGCTGCTGCATACCTGGATACCGCCAGAGCGCGGCCAAGATCAGCTCTCGAAAATTATCGATCGCCTCACCCCGCTCCAGCCCAGCCTGCAAGAGCCAGACTATCTTGGGGCAGTGACGGCCATTACGCAGCAGCAGGCTCGGCGGGCGCTAGTGGTGCTGATTACCGACGTAATCGACAAGACGGCTTCAGCAGAGCTGCTCTCGGCCATGACTCGGCTCACGCCGCGCTATCTGCCATTTTGTGTAGCGCTGCGCGATCCGCAGATCGAACGGCAGGCGCAGGGGGCGCAACCTGGCTCGTCTCAATTTGGCTTGTCTCAATCTGGCTTAGCTGAAGCGGGCTATCAGCAAGCCGTCGCGCTGGATCTGCTCAGCCAGCGACAGATTGCCCTGGAAACCCTGAAGCAAAAGGGCGTGCTGATTTTGGATGCCTCTGCCGACCAGCTCAGCGATCAGCTCGTGGAGCGCTATCTTCAGATCAAGCGCCGCAGCCAGCTCTAGCCAACGGGCGACTCTAGCACAACCTGCTTGAGCACTACCTGATAGACAAAGCTAAAGCTTGCCCAGGCGTTAACATCCAGCGCGTAGCTATCTGCCGGAATCTCGACGGGCAACTTCGCCGCAAACTCAGCGCTAGCCTGATGTAAATCCTGCAAAACGGCTTCGACCACCGCCAGCGGATTTGGCAATGCCAGCACCTGATCGAGTTCAAACTGAGGCAGTTCAGCTAAGAGCTGTGAGGTTTGGGTGAAGGGGGCAGTGCTGAAAATGACGTGGGTTTCGGCCAAGCCCGTTGCGGTTTGCAGCAGCCAGCCACCGCCAGTTTTCGCGCCGTTGACCGCCGGTACGGCTGTTGCTGCACCTGCTGCAATAATCGGATTGGCCGGGTAGAGCAGCACAGGATTGCCGTTGGCGTTGAGCCCAATCAGCAGGAAATAGACTGGGCGATCACCACTATTTTCTAGAGCATACTGAACTTGCCCCCCCGCCGGCAGAATCGGAGCGGATCGCGGCTCCTTCAGCGCCGAGGGCATTGCCAGCCTAGTGCCCTGCTCAAGCACAGACTTGGTTTCAGGCGAGACGAGATTGAGCTTGGCCTTAACCTTGAGTGAGGCGCTGCTGTTTTGGGTAATTTGCAATAGCTTCGTGGCCAAGCGTGTCTTCAGCTGCGGCTTCAGGCGAGCCACCGCAGTTTTTACCGCCTCTGCTGTCGGGTTAAGCGTGCTGGGAATCGTGCTGTAGTCAGCATAAAACAGCCCATAGCCACCCTTTGAGAGCGGCGGCGCTTGAGGCGTATCTTGAACCGTCTTTTGAACTGTCTTTTGAACCGTCAAGCCCGGGGCTGAGTCTGGCTGGCTGGCTGGCTGGCTGTTCTGCCCAGCCAGCAGCGGAAATTTTGGCTTGCCAAACAGCAGATCGGTGGCTTGCTCACCCATCGCGACCGCCGTAATTCGAGGAATTGCGGCAAAGGCGCTGGTCGCATCCACCCGCTCAATCCGCTCTAGATCCGGATCAAGCGCTACCGTCAAGCGAATGTCGCGGGGCAAGATTCGCAAAACTTCGCGCAGGGGCTGACCGGGGCGCAAAACGACAGGCGAGAGGCTGCGAGCTTTTACGGCTAGCCCGTCGCGGCTGCGGATCTGGATCAGCACGGGTTCTGGCTCAGTCGTCAATTCAGCCGCAAACAGTGAGCTGGTCTGGTTTTCTAGCACGGCGGCGGGTAGTCCGGCCAGCCAGAGATCGAGCCTGCCATCCGGCTCAATATGCTGGATCACGCCTGCAGCGGCAGGGATAGCTAGCCCCAGCGCTGGCAGTTCTCCGCTGGCAACTGGCTGCTGTTTGGCACCCGTACTTCGCTGCACCAGCGCTGCCGCCTGCGTAAAGCTGACCAGCAAGGGGGCATCTCCCCAGAGCTGCTGCGTCAGCGCATAGGTGAACAGTCCGGCGCTAAAGCCGCTCCACTGAGCCTCGGCCACCAGCTGTCGATCAGTTCCAGCTTGCAGCAGCAGTCCTGGCAGCGGCTGGGGTTGCTTTGAGAAGCTTGAAACAGGACGACGCAGACTCGCCTGAAAGGCCAGCTCCACAGCAGCGATAGCCCCAACGGGTGCGTTTGGCCGTGAGCGAATCCGCAGATTGCCCTCTGTGCTCCGCCCCAAACGGCTGTAGCCAGCATCAATAATCGTGATCACCTGACTGGTTGGCAGGCGGTGCAGCAGCAAGGCTAGCGTCTCCTGCATGAAATCCTGCACCACGGGACGCTCGGCAGTCGGCAGCAGGCCATCGATCGGCACCAGGCTATTTTGCCAAGTCGCACCATCGATCTGCACTTGGCTGCCCAAGCCGCTGAAGTGAAACAGCACTAGGTCACCGGGAGCCGCCTGCTCGACGAGATGCTCTAGGAAAGCTGTTTCGATCGCCTCACGGGTGGCTGCCTGATTGGTCAGAACCCGGATGTCGGCAGACGCGAAGGCAAATCGGCTCAGCAGCAACTCGTATTGCAGCTCGACATCGGTGAGACAGCCATTCAGGGCGGAGCCTTTGGACGCAGGGTTTCTGAGCGTATAGTCACAGACCGATTCAGGATATTGGTTAATGCCGATCAGCAGCGCCAGCTTGCGACGCATGGGCTGAGCCAACGCCTGCTGATAGCGCTGACTCAGCAACCCAAATCCTGCCTCACTGAGTCCGAGTGCGGCAAGCAGACTGGCTCGCTGTAGAAAGGCGCGTCGCTGAAGTGTCATGCCTATATTCTAAGCGCGGCCTACCTAAGCCTGGAGGGAGATTTGAGCTGCTCTGGCCAGCTCTGCTGCCACCTCTGGCCGCGAAAACTCTGGCGGCGGCAGCTCTCCCCGGCGCAGCATCTCCCGAACCTTCGTCCCTGACAGATGCACCCG